>JBGSJS010000090.1:0-29798 GCA_041741735.1 Desulfomonilaceae bacterium
TCATACTTCCCAAGTCCCTCCCGTTTCCGGCTGGTTGGCGCCTCATCAAGCAACACTAATCTACCAGAATCAGGTCGAAATGTACAGCGAAGTCTGCCGAAATCAGACCTCTTTTCTCGCTTGGCTCGCAAAATCCAGGTTAAGAGGCTTTTCGAGACCCTCGTCAGGCCAACAAACGACTGCAGGCGCACCTCACGACCGTGATCCGAAGCTCTCCTCCGCACAAAATCCCAGGTATGGCTCGGGGTCCGTATTCCGGGCAATCAGCGGGCATTTCTCGCTTGGCGAACCGAATCCTCTCAGAAGATTTCCTGAAACGAGCGCTCCTGTTTCGACATGATGAACGTGGAGCTCCCCCAGTCAGTAGCGATCTCTTATGTCGAGAATGACATAACTACTTCATATTATTATTTATTTAGTCGATTTCTCCTTGACGGAGCCGCACCGCTGCGGGTAGCATGGTACACAGGTGGCCCACTACAGGGACCGCAAGGCCATACACCCGGGTCAATTAACGATAACAATTGTAAAGCGTTAACGTTCACCACAATCTCACGGATCACTAAGGGAGGAAGCAGATGGACAAAATTCTCAGAATTGACATGGGGGCGGAAGGCGGCCCCAAGGCAACCGAAACCCCGGTGGGGGCGTACGCCGGGCTCGGAGGAAGAGCATTGACGTCCGCAGTCGTTGCCAAAGAGGTGCCCCCGTTGTGCCATCCCCTGGGCGCGGACAACAAGCTGGTGATAGCTCCCGGTATGCTGAGCGGCACCATCGCAGCCATGTCCGGCCGTCTCTCCGTGGGATGCAAAAGCCCGTTGACAGGGGGAATCAAAGAGGCCAACTCAGGAGGAATGGCCTCCCAAGTCATCGCCAGGTTAGGATATGCGGCAATTATTCTTGAAGGAAAGCCCAAAGACGACACCCTCTATAAAGTCTCTATCAACAAGGACGGCGTGACCATTACCCCCGACAACTCCCTGAAGATGCTCGGCAATTACGATCTGGCAGACAAGCTTCACGGGGAATTCGGTGACAAAGTAGCCTGCATCTCCATAGGTCCGGCAGGGGAAATGAAGATGTCCGCAGCGTCGGTGGCTTGTACGGACATGGAAGGAAGGCCGACTCGCCATGCAGGTCGCGGCGGAGTAGGTGCGGTCATGGGCTCCAAATGCGTCAAGGCCATAGTACTCGATGACACGGGTATGACCATGAGAGCCCCTAAAGACCCCGAGAAGTTCAAAGAAGCCAACAAGCAATGGGTGGAAGGTCTCCGCAAGCACCCGGTCACAGGAGAGGGACTCCCCGCGTTCGGCACCAACGTCCTCACCAACGTGATCAACGAGGCCGGAGCCTATCCGACACACAATTTCCAGTGGGGACGATTTGAAGGCGCCTCCAAAATCAGCGGGGAAACCGAGGCCGCCTTGGAAACCGAGCGAGGCGGGTCGGCGACGCATGGCTGCCATCGGGGCTGCGTCATTCAATGTTCCGGGATTTACATGGACAAATACGGCAAGTACCTCACCAAACAGCCCGAGTATGAGACAGTATGGGCTCACGGAGGGAACTGCGGCATCGACGACCTGGACGCTATCGCCATGCTGGACCGCCTCGACGACGACTACGGGGTGGACACCATCGAAATGGGAGCCGCCGTCGGAGTAGCCATGGACGCCGGTCTGGCCAAATTCGGTGATGCCGAGGCGGCAATCAATCTCGTTCACGAAGTGGGAAAGGGCACTCCTCTGGGTCGCATCCTGGGCAACGGAGCAGCCATAACGGGTAAGGCGTTCGGCGTTGAGAGGGTGCCCGTCGTCAAAGGGCAGGCGCTGCCGGCGTACGATCCCCGTGCCGTACAGGGCATGGGCGTGACCTATGCCACGAGTACCATGGGTGCCGACCACACCGCGGGGTATGCCGTTGCCACCAACATTCTGAAGGTTGGCGGCTTCGTTGACCCCCTCACGGCGGAAGGCCAAGTCGACCTGTCGAGGAACCTGCAGATAGCCACCGCAGCGGTCGATTCCACGGGAATGTGTCTGTTCATAGCATTTGCGATTATGGATCAGCCTGAGACCTTTCAGGCACTGCTCGACATGCTCAACGCCTTCTACGGGTTGAACCTGACTGCCGACGACGTGACGGCACTTGGCAAGTCGGTTCTGAAAGGCGAGCGGGAGTTCAACGCAGCAGCAGGATTCACTCGAGCCCAAGACCGGCTGCCCGCCTTCTTCACCGAAGATGCCTTGCCGCCGCACGGCATCAAGTTCAAGGTCAAAGACGAAGATCTGGACACCGTTTTCAACTGGTAATCGCCGGTTCTCTCAACACATTGCCGGAAAGATGAGAAGGGCGGAGCCGTATGGCTTAGCCCTTTTTGTCTTCCGGGGAACGGGCGTGGTAGGGCCCAAATGATTGGACTTTGAAAGGGTTATCGGGTAAAATGGATGGAGCTGACCACCGATACCGGTAGGAGCGTCATGAGCAAAATCCATTCATTGAGGAGTCAGGAACTGACGGAAGCCCTGGAAGAGCGGGAACGTTTTCTGAGCGAACACCCCGAGCTGGAGAGACTCCAGAAAGACATCGACCGGAGGCTCAAGAATGCTGCCTGCGATCACAACCGACTGGTGGTGATCCACGATCTCATGATGGATTCGTTCCTCGAGCTCGACAACAAGCTGCAAGCGCTGGTCTCAAAGATGCGTACTTCCCGGTAGGGACCGCCTTTATCCACTTTGTTCACAGTCTACTTCAATTTGATTCGGGGATCGGTTGATGCGCCGCCGGCGGGGTCACGACTCTGTCCGAAGGGATCTCGACGATGAACTCGGTGCCTCCATTTGCATAGCAGTCCTCCGTGGCGGTGCAGCACGGACACTTGGCCACGTCGCCGGGGCAGATGTCCCGAGCCGTGGGAATGCATGAGCAACGGGTGCTCCGGAACCGCACGCTGAAGCCGAAACGTTCGGAGAAGATTTTGATCTTGAGAAGGTCGGTGCCGGTTCCTCCCGCGTTGAATTCATATCGTCGGCCGGAACTGTACAGATCCGTTTCCTGGACCGGATAGAAACCCTCGAAAATATTGGGCTGCTCGGTTTCGGGTATGCCGACCCCGTAGTCGCGGACGGTGATTCTGTAGCCCGAAGGGAGGTTTTCACCGGTGATGACTACCTTACCGCGATCAGGAGTGTTCTCCACGGCATTTCGTACAAGTCCGCCGATCACGGACATCATGATCTGCGGTTGAATCCTGATGACCGCAGGGTCGGGCGGCCGGAGCTCGATGTCCAAGACACGGTCCTGCTTCATCTGATTCACCCGGAATTCCGCGGCCTGAAATGCGGCCTGGATGGAAACCTGCTCGTTTTCGTCCGGGTGCTCGCCGGGAAAATATTCCTCGATCTTGTCGCGGAGTTTCCGGAGTGCCTCACCAAGGCGCGGCTCCTCCTCCAGCTCGATTTCAATGAAATCCTTGAGGTGATCCAAGAAGAGGGAGATCACCTTGCGCTCCGGGAATTCTCTCTCCTCAACGATATGTCCGACCTGTTTTTCGATGGTCTTCAACCTGCCGAGGTTGCGCAGAATGCGGTCGAAGGGGAACCGCTCGGGGTTGAGTCCTTCCATTTCCAAGCGACGCTCCACCGTCCTCAGGGAAGCCTCTATGATGGCCAGGGGGGTTTTCAGCTCATGCGAGAGATGGTGAAGTATCTTGTTCTTGACACGGTTGAGGCGTTCCAGCTCAGCGTGGGACTTCACCAGGCTTTCCAGATAGGATGCGTTCTCGAGAGCCAACGCCACGTTACCCGACAGGGCAACCATGATCTCCACATCCTCGTCCGTGAAGGAGCCCTCATTCTTGTTCAGGCAGTAGAGCACCCCCAAATTCTTTTCACGGCCTTTGAGAGGTACGCAGATCATGTTGCGGGTGATGAAGCCCGACTTTGTCTCGACCTGTCTGTACACGCGGGGGTCGGTGGTGGCATCGTGGATCAACGCCGGCTCACCAGTGTTGAACACCCACCCGCACACACCTCGGTCTCTCGGTATTCGGATTTCGTCCCTGGCAGATGAGAGAAAACTTTCCTTATCTTCGACGCTTCTCCAGTAGAAATCATCCCTCTCTTCATCGTACAGCACCACGCCCGCTCCGTCGCAACCGATGACGTCTTTTACCTCCCCAACGATTACTTGCAGCAGTTGATCGAGGTCCGTGGTGGATGCGAGAGCTTTGGAGGCATTGAACAGAAGGATCGTCTTGGCAGGGTCGAGGAGCCCATGCCGTGCGGTATCTGGTTTCAAAGACGGCTCATGTGATATGGATTGCGACTCTGTTGCGTCCGGCTCGCGCCGCCTGTGGGTCATGCAGAAGCCCCCTCACTCAGAATAGGGCGGCGCACCGTTTCCGCAGTGCGGCATAGAAATCCCGTGCTCGATTGGAATGCCTCTCCTGTGAGCTGTCAGCCGGGAATCAACGAGTTAGACTCCTCATGTACGACACCCGTCGCGACTTGGATCCGGTTTCGCCCTCCATCAGCGAGCGAGCAGATCGAGCAATACCCTCCGGGGTGAGGCCGAGGTCGTCCAGGAGCTCGGATCTGGTCCCGTGCTCGACAAAGGCATCGGGTATTCCCATGCGGGCGGTTCGGACTTCAACGAGGCCTTCATCGGCAAATAGCTCCAGAACCGCACTGCCGAAGCCACCAGCCAGAATCCCTTCCTCTACGGTGAGGACTTTTCTCGTTGCCCCGGCTTTCCGGAGAATAAGATCCCGGTCCAGCGGTTTTATGAACCGTGCGTCCAACACTCCCGCGCTTATCCCGTCGGCCTTCAGGATGTTCGCAGCCTCTAACGCCGGTGCGGCCATGGAGCCCACCGCAGCGATCAAAAGGTCATCGCCCTCCGCAAGCATTCGTCCCCGACCAAGAGTGAGGAGGGCCGGCTCTTTCTTCAGAGCAATGCCCGATCCTTTAGCCCTCGGATATCGAATGGCACAGGGGCGTCCGAGACTCAATGCCGTGGCCACCATATCGGCCAGCTCTTCTTCGTCGGATGGAGCCATAATGATGAGATTGGGAATGGTCCTGGTAAATGCTATGTCAAAAACGCCGTGATGGGTCGGACCGTCCTCGCCGACGATGCCCGCACGATCCAGGGCAAATACGACAGGGAAACCCTGCATGCAGACATCATGAATCAGGTGGTCGTAGCCCCGTTGGATGAACGTGGAGTAGATCGCCACCACGGGTTTGAATCCTTCTGCTGCCAGGCCGGCGGAGAAGACCACTCCGTGCTGCTCGGCTATTCCAACGTCAAAGAACCGCTTGGGGAAAAGTCGGCCGAACTCGGCCAGGCCTGTTCCATATTCCATGGCAGCAGTTATGGCCACTACCTTCGGGTCCTTCGAAGCCAGCTTGACCATGGTCTTGCCGAACACGCTCGTGTACGACGGCGGACCTTCGCTCCGGGCAACTTGGCCCGTTTCTATGTCAAAGGGCCCGACACCGTGGAATCGGCTGGGGTTCCGTTCGGCTCTGCAATAACCCTTGCCTTTGCACGTGATGGCGTGGATGAGCACCGGTTCACGGAACCTCTTGACATTGTTTAAGGTCTCGACCAGATGCTTGATCTGGTGGCCGTCAATGGGGCCCACGTACCTGAAGCCCAACTCCTCGAACAGGCGACCGGGGGTGATGAATCCTTTGAGCGCATCCTCGAACTGCTTGGCCAGAGTGTACATCGATCGTCCCATGACGCCGGGGATGTTCTTGAGGATGTTCTTGATCTCGTCACGGAAGCGGGTGACGATCTGGCCGGTCATGATCCGGTTGAGGTACGCGGCCATTGCCCCGACATTGGGGGAAATGGACATCTCGTTGTCGTTGAGGATGATGATGAGGTCTTTCTTGGCAGCGCCCGCTTGATTGAGCCCCTCGTACGAGACGCCGCAGGTGAGCGAGCCGTCGCCGACCACTGCAATCACCTTGCGGTCCAGACCGCTGAAGCACCTGGCTTGAGCGAGCCCGGCCGCTGCGCTGATGGCGTTCCCCGCGTGTCCCACGTCGAATGAGTCGTACTCGCTTTCGGTTCTCTTCGGAAAGCCTGCAATCCCTCCCCTCGTACGAAGGGTGTGGAAGACGTCTCTTCTCCCGGTGAGAATCTTGTACGCGTAGGCCTGATGCCCCACATCAAAGACGATCCGGTCCTCGGGTGGGGAAAAGACCTTGAGAATTGCCAGGGTCAACTCCACTACGCCGAGGCTGGAAGCCAAGTGCCCGCCACGCTGTGAAACCGTGTCTATGATGAGCTCACGGACTTCCTCGGCAAGCACTTTCATGGACTCAACGGATAGACCCTTTATGTCGTCCGGTGATTCGATCCTCCTGAGAATCGAGCCTTTTTCCTGAACCGTCTGCTGCTCCATATCATACCCGGGAAATTAGTTTGTGCGTTCGACCACGTACCGTGCGAGAGCCACGAGAGGCTCCGCTTTTGACCCCAAGGGGTGTACCTTCTCGATCGCGGAGTCCACCAGGTCCTGCATCATCAGCTTGGCTTGCTCTCGCCCCAACAGAGCCGGATACGTGGCCTTTCCTCGTTGTCGATCCTTGTGAACCTTCTTGCCTAGGCTCACCGGGTCTCCCTCCAGGTCCAGGAGATCGTCCCTGATCTGAAAAACCGCGCCGAGATTGTCGCCGAACTTGCCCAGGAGAAAGACCTGCTCGTCCGAGCCACCTCCCAGGATCGCTCCACTCGTGAGAGACGCCCGGATGAGGGCTCCGGTCTTGTTCCTCACGATGTAATCTACCGTGTCTCCATCTATCGTCCTGCCCTCGCTGAGCATGTCCATGACCTGTCCCGCGATGAGTCCTTGAGAGCCCGCCGCGTGAGCCAGCTCCCTCATCGCGTGCAGCAGCCTGTCCGCCCGATAGGCTCGTACTGCATGGGACGAACTGAGGAGGTCAAACGCCAGGGTCAGCAAGGCGTCTCCCGCCAGGATCGCAACTGCTTCGCCAAAGGTCTTGTGAGCGGTCGGCTTTCCTCTTCGCAGATCGTCATTGTCCATCGCAGGCAGATCGTCATGAATCAGGGAATAGGTGTGAACGCATTCGAGGGCAACCGCCAACGTTAACAAGCTTCCCGGTGCCTCTCCCACTACGTCACCCGCCGCCAAGGCAAGAATCGGGCGAATTCGCTTCCCTCCGGCAAAAAGGCTGTAACGCATGGCCCTGTGAAGGACGGAAGGCTCATTATCCTCGGCCGGGATCATCTCGTCAAGAGCCTTGTCCACGAGAATGCGACGCTCGGCAAGGTAATCCTGCAGATTCAACTCTCTTCAGCCTCACTCTTCTCCCCGTTCGAACGGGAGACGTTCCATGGTTCCCAGGAGCTCTTCGACTCGTCCCTCGGACCGGTTCAGGATGTCAAAAAGGCGTCGAGACAGGCCGATTCCCTCCTCGAAGAGTTTCAGGCTTTCCTCCAGGCTAAGGCCTCCGTGCTCCATCTTGTCCACGATGAAGCGGAGTCTCTCCAGGTTCTTGTCAAAATGCTCCGGACCTTCAGCTTTCTCAGCCGGCTTTTTCGTCATATCAGGCATTGCCTCTCGGACACTGTTCCTCGCTGCGGTTGGAAGACTCCCCCAACACAACCTGTGTCCGGTACTTCACACTGTTCCGGGAAGTGTCGCCCTACGGTCGCGACCTTTCGGCCCGTCATTTGCCGTCGTCCCCGGTTATCAGCTCGCTCAAAGCCCTCTTGGCCGCTGCGTTTCCCGTGTCCACGTTTACGGCTTTTACGAAGCAGGAGACTGCCTGGGGCTTTCTCCTGAAGAAATTCCAGTGGATGTACCCCTCCAGGAAATAGCCGGCGGAAAGTTTTTGCGGAAGCACGCCGGAAACTCTCTCCAGGAGCTTGTTGGCTCTCTTGACGTTTTCGAGAGCCGTTTTCACGTAATAGGCCGGGAACCTCTGGTGAATGCGTCCTTTGATCTTGGCCTGGGCAAGGTTGAAGAGCGTATCGGCATAGAGCTCGGACTGGGTATTCTTGTCGTGCTCCAACTTATCGCAGGCTTCCTGCAAAAGGTCCAGAGCTTCCAGGTAATGGGTTCGATCGACGAGGCCTCGACCGCAATCGAGGAGTTGCTCTGCGGTTATGGTCCCGCCTTCGGCAGCCCACACTCCGATCGCCACGAAGAAAACCAGACCCACAGACAATCCGACCCGGTACACGATGCCCCTCCGTGGCACGAGATTCTCCACCCGTCGAGACGCACTCGCGGCGAAACCATAATACACGCACTAACTGATTTTCGGAAGGGGATACCCAATAAAAAGAATCAACAACGGGGGATGCTGCCGGCGGATCCCTATTCCGGCACGGGCTCGGGGAACGCTGAAGCGTATTTCACAAGCAGCGGACGGAGCTGCCGCCCAAGCCTATTGGAGTAGCTCGAATTCCACGCGACGACCGATGCGGGCGTTTGCCGCACCGGGGAGCACAAGACCTCCGGTAGTCGAGCCGTGAGCCACCACGCTTATTCGCGATGCAGGTATACGGGCTGTGGTGATGAGGTAACGCGCCACGGCCTCAGCCCTCTTGCGAGAAAGTTTCAGATTGTACTGCGGAGAGCCCTTACCGTCGGAAAATCCGTGAAGGACCACCCGTGCCCCGGGGTTTTGTATGAGCGCTTGAGCCACGGTATTCAGCGAGGCCATGTTTTGGGCGTCGGCATTGAGGTCTTTAGACCGGACCGAAAAACTGTTGTAATCGAAAGTCACCGCTGCGACGCCCTGTGCCGGAGATCCCGCCGGCGGAGCTCCCGCTGCCGATGGAGGCGGACCGCACTGCACTACGAGGTATTTCTTCATCCAGGCGTACCAGTTGGCCGACGACCTGAAGGTGCCGGCGTCGTTGTACGTCCCTTTCCCTGTCTTGGCTATTGCTTCAAGAAAGAATCGTCCCTCCTGAACTGCGCCGATCTGAAAGGTATGTATTTCAAGATCCGGATTGTTGGCGCGAATTTGCTGGGTGATCTTGATCGGGTCTACCTTACAGGATTCCACCCCGCAGCCAACGAGCACGATCATACTCTTGCCGTTCACCGAAGCAAGCTCGTCCGCAGCGGCTCTCAATCCGGCGGAGAGAGAGCTCGTGCCGTACGACACGGTTTTGGGAAATGCGTTGATGAATTTCTGGGGATCCCATGGTTGAATTGCGAGGACGCTCTCCGTGTTATCGCATTCCATCCCGACCTTGAGTCCGTAATGCCGCAACCCGACGTTGAACAGACCGTCCGCCGTCAAGGGGATTGCTTTGTCGAAGTATCCCATTTGCTTCAGGAGCTCCTGGTACCGGTCCTTTTCCTTCATGTAACCGGAAGCGTCGAAAAGAACCAGGATGTTGGGAACTCTCCTGCAATCGTCCGCCAAAACAGTCGATCCGGGGGCCGCAAGAAGGACGAGGGTCAGGCAAGCTGCGAGGCCGAGATGGATCGATTGCCTGAAAAAGGGTGTCATAACCGTCCTCCTGGGATGCCGGCGACCCGCTCCGCGCCGGTCGCTCCGATTTGGGTGCAATTAGCAGAGGATGGGAATAGTGTCAAGAATTATGATAAGTACACCCGCACACTAGGCCCTCCGGATGCGCCTCTTTGCAAGCCTCTCCATGGCGAGCCCGAGGACATCTTCTCTCCACACGGACCCTCCGCCGGCCGGCACATTGAAATCATGAGAGATCTTTGAGGCAGACACTCACTGAGCAGACCGTTCGCCGGTCACTTCGACTCGTCTCGCAATTCATCCATCCGTAAGACCGATCCGGGACCCAATGCTTGGGGAGTCTTGACATCCGTCGGTCCGCGTCTATCCTGAGCCCATGAAAGCACCAGTTTCAAACACCGGTCGCTCGGAGCACCTCTGGATGCTGGTAATCGCTTTGGTTGCCCTTGTCGGTTCGTTCATTCTCCAACCTTCGAATCACGGAGGGCTCTTTGTGTATGTCCCGATTCTCCGGGAGAGGATCGAGCTTCCCGATACGTGTATGAGCAGGAGAGTGCTCGGGATCTCCTGTCCCGGATGTGGTTTGACCCGGAGCTTCGTGGCCATAGCCAGGGGGAATCTTCAAGGAGCGTTGGCATACAATCCGATGGGGCCGGTCGTCTTTCTCCTGGTTGTGCTCCAAATCCCGTACCGCGCGATCGAATACAAGGGTTGGTACCGATCGAGCGCCTTCTGGCAGTCGGTTACCGCCCGTCTGCACCTGGTGACCTATGCCCTGATGGCTGCTCTTATTGTGGCCTGGGTGATCGGAATGCTTCACCGGCTCGTTCCTTGAATAGCAGCCGGACCGCGGCCGCCTCCCGAGTCCGTTTCCGTCCGAACAGGCCGTGGATGAGAGCAGAGCGTCCGTGTTTCTTTCCCGGATCCGAGCACGTACTCTCGCCTGTGGGAACCTGCCGGCCGGTTTCAGTCCCGGCATCGGGACGCCACGGCATTGGAGGCGCGATTGACTGGATGCTCCCGTGCCGGTCGTTGATCGCCGACCTCTTCAATGACATAATGCCCGCCTGGAGGAGAAATGCTTGAGACAATATTGAACGTGATATTCGGCGTTGCCTCGGCGGTGGCGGTCATCATAGGTGTCGGATATTTCTGGGGATGGTTTTACGCGTGTCCCACGTCGCAAGACGAAACGGGGTACGTTCGGGCGAGCGACGGATGGCGACTGGCAGTGCATCGGTACTGCGACGGGAAGCCTAACGGCCTGCCGGTCATCCTATGTCACGGCATGAGCGCGAACCGGTACCCCTTCGATCTCAAGGGGGCTCCTTCCCTGGCCCGTTACCTCAAGGCGAGGGGGCGGGACGTTTGGGTTGCCGAGCTCAGAGGATCGGGCATGAGCGATCGTCCGGGGTTCCTCACTGCCGATGTCCCCTATACGTGGACGTTCGAGGATCACCTGAGAAGGGATCTCCCGGCCGTCGTCAGTTACGTGCTTGAGCGCACCGGCGCCCCCGCTATCCACTGGATCGGTCATAGCATGGGGGGCATGGTGGGGTTGGCGCACGCTGCCGAACAGACCGACCCGCCCATTGCCTCGATGGTGGCGATGGGGTCCCCCGTCGATTTTTCAAAAATGCGCATGAGGGCATTTCCCATCCTGGCCAAATTGATGTGGCTCCTCTACCTGACTCACGTTCCGCCGATGCCCTTCATAGGAAGGCTCATCATCCCGGTGGCTCACAAGCTGCCCCGGTGCCTGCTGGGTCTTTTTCAGCCGTCAAACATTACTCCGTCAACCGCTCGGCGGGTTGTGGCGCTCGGATCGACCCTGATCACCTCTCGGGCACTTTGGATGGATTTCGGCCGCTATGTGGAGACCCGTGTGTTGGGACCGGAAAAGGGGCCGCCGTACATGGAGAATCTGTCGCAATCGAAAGTTCCCATCCTCACCATTGCAGGATCGGAGGATCGGATGGCACCACCGGAATCGGTGCTTGCCCTCTGCAATCAAGGGAAGGGGACCGCCGGCGGAGCCTGCATGACACTCGGCAAGGAGTCCGGATGCGTCGAAGATTACGGTCACATGGATATGTTACTGGGAATCAGAGCCGAGCAGGAAGTCTTCGTACCGATCCTGGAATGGCTGGAATCTCACGAGGAATCAGTCAAGGAACCGGGAAGGCCGGTGGACGGATCTCCGGATAGGGGGGCGGCGATTTCCGAGTCGGCCGGGTGAGCGGCTAAGGCGGATGTGGAGGCGGGACTTCAGAACATGGCGGCCGAGCCGCGGGAATGTCCCGCTCGAATGCTCGGCCGCAAAGAGGAGCGTTTACGACAATGACGGCCGCCTAAGGAACGGGCACGGGTATGCCGAACCGACCGACCACAGGTTGCCAAATGGGCGGAACGTCGGGGAAGTTCGCCCAGGCCGGTCCGCACGTGGGACATGGTAGATAAAAGGTCCGTGATATCCAAGGAATGTCCCGCAAATAGAACGGAGTGGGGGGCTCGGCGGCCGTTGCATTCTGGGGGAGGTAAGCGTTGAACATCTGACATGGCGCCGTGCTCGTCAAGCTCAGCACCATCATGACGACAACGGCCCCTAAGAGTATCATGGCTTTTCTTGTCATCGGGTCATGCTCCGTGAATACGGTTGTTCGGCATAATATACTAGATAAGCCTTATGATGTCAATGAGTTTAAGGGTAAAGGTCAACCTGATTATCGATGGTGCCTTCCGAGTGTTGAAAGAAAGCAGATATTCAGGTGCCTGAGAGAGAGCTTCCACTGAAAGGGTTGGCTTCTCGTGGACGAACCGTGACCCAAGCCGGCGCGTCGATAGGAAGAGATCGATGAATCCCGCCAAAAGTCGCATAGTTGGGTGACGACTTCATTTTTGCTTGACTTGAGATCATAAAGGACTATATTCTTTCAGTTTACGCTCGGAATGAAGGGCTGCGGCGATGAAAATCTGCATCCAGGATGTCACCGAGAGCGGATTGGAGTTGGTTTTTTCAGGAGAAGAACGCGTACTGTCTGCGGCCCTGGAAACCACTCAAGTCCCCCAAGGGGTGCGAATCGATCCGGCCGTCACCGGTCGGCTCCAGGTGCAGAAAAGCGGTGAGGAGATAGTGCTCGTAGCCCGGGTGAGTGCACAGGTGAGTCTGCAGTGTGCGCGTTGCCTCGAATGGGTGACAACCTCAAAAGAGGTCGACGTACATCTGGTCGTTCGCTCAGGGATGCCGTCACTCCCCCCCGAGTACGAGATGGAGGCCTCCGATGCCGACGAGATGGTCGCCGAAGGCTCGGAATTGGACGTCGGGAAAATCATTCTCCAGGAGCTGCTTCTCGAGTTGCCGATGAAACCGCTGTGTAGGGAAGACTGCCCCGGGTTTTGTCCCGTATGTGGAGGCCGTAGCGGAGAGGGCGAGTGTCGCTGCGCCGACGAAGGGCCTGCGGACTCCAGGTGGGCAGCCCTCGAGAAGCTCAAAGAAAAGCTCACTCAATGAGACTTTGAGCCGACTTTTCGTGACGCATGAAGGCCTGCAGGAAGATGCGGCGGATGGACCCGTGAGCCTGCCGAGACTGAGGAGGACGCACCTTGACCGAGCGGAGCGTAGCAGTGTCCGAAGCGTAATTCGATCTCCGGCACGACTCCCCCTTTCGGATCGCATTGACCGAGGTTGACGGGGAGGAGATGCTCCCCTACGCGGAAGGGAAGGCTGCGACAAGGCTCCCGAGCCCCTCCGGTAAACAGATAGTTGAAGAAGGATGTACCATGCCTGTACCGAAGAAACGGGTTTCGCGAACCCGAAGAGACAAACGCCGAACCCACAAGAAGCTGCGCCCGGTCGATCTGTCCAAGTGTCCGGAATGCTCCCAGTTGATGATGCCTCACCGGATTTGCCCGGGCTGCGGATTCTATAAGGGGAGAACTGTCATAGAGACAGAGGTCTGATTCAGGAGGCCATGACAAATCCCGCTGAAGACCATCAACGACGGGAGCCCTATGCCTTGATGTTCCCCGGCCAGGGATCTCAATTTCCGGGAATGGGAGCGGATCTCATCGTCCAGAGTGCAGCGGCGCGTCGGATCTTCGAACGGGCCGACGAAGTGCTCGGATATTCCCTCAGCAGGATTATGGCGGGCGAGCGCGGGGAAGAGCTCAATCGTACGGTGCATACCCAGCCGGCAATCTTCGTGCATTCCATGGCCCTCCTTGAAGCGATGGGGGAGGAACGTGAGTTGTGCCCGGTCATGGCCGCGGGGCACTCCCTGGGGGAGTATTCCGCCCTGTGTGCGGCCGGCGTGTTGAGCTTCGACGAAGCTCTCGACATCATCCGAGTCCGTGCAGCGGGAATGGATGCGGCGCAACCGCAGGGTACATGTGCCATGGCCGCAATAATAGGTCCCGCGAAGGAGACGGTTCTCGACTTGGTGTCATCTCACCGCGGGGACGACGTACTAGAGGTCGCCAATTTCAATTCTCCGGACCAAATGGTGATTTCCGGCCACCTGCAGGCGGTTGAGCGAGTGCTGGAGGCGGCAAAGGGATTGAAACGGACCCGAGCGGTCATGCTGCCGGTTTCCTCCGCTTTTCACACCAGTCTCATGGAGCCCGCACGGGAATCCCTCGGCAGGCGTCTTGAGCGCGCACAACTCGGAAAGGCGGCTTTTCCCATAGTGGCCAATTTCAGCGCCGAGCCCTATGAAGCGGTGGAGGCGGAGATCAAAAGGTCGCTGGTGAATCAGGTGGTGAGCCCCGTGTTGTGGGAGGATTGCGTCCGGACCATGAGAAAAAGCGGAGCCGTCCACTTCATCGAGATCGGTCCCGGTAAGGTACTGGCAGGACTGCTCAAGCGTATTGACAGAGAGGCAGTAGCTGCCACCGTCTCCGACATGGAGGGCATTCGACGGTTTCATGGAGAATCCGGATGAGCGGGACGGAGATTTCGCTTGCCGGCAAGAATGCTCTGGTAACCGGAGGGTCCCGAGGTATCGGAAGGGCGATCTGTGTTGCCCTTGCCGAGGCAGGTGCTTTCGTCGGTGTGAACTACCGCGGGTCCGAAGAGGCCGCCCGCGAGACGATTCGTCTCATAGAAGGGAAGGGCGGAAACGCTGTTCCGGCGGGTTTCGACGTTACCGATCCGCAGGCCGTCGGTACTGCAGTGGCAGATTTCCTGGGCCAACGGGGAACCATCGATATTCTGGTGAATAATGCGGGTATCACCAAAGACGGCCTTCTGGGCCGCATGAAGGACCACGACTGGGAAGACGTGCTGAGAGTGGATCTCTCGGGAGCCTTCAACACCTGCCGTGCAGTGGGCAAGACGATGATTCGCAACCGGAGAGGGCGAATCGTCAATGTTGCCTCCACCGCGGGAGAGGCGGGTAATGCGGGCCAGGCCAATTATTCCGCGGCCAAGGCCGGACTGATCGGGCTCACTAAAGCTCTGGCACGGGAACTGGCGCCCCGCAATATTCTGGTGAACGCTGTTTCACCCGGAATAATAGAAGGGGGCATGAGCGAGGGGCTGACCACCGAGCAGTTGGAAGCCATCCGCAGTCACGTCCCCCTCGGCAGAGTCGGAAAGCAGTCGGATGTGGCCGCTGCCGTACTATTTTTGTGCTCGGAACTGGCCGATTACATCACCGGCCAAGTGATCCGGGTCAACGGCGGTCTGTACATCTGAAAGAAACCGGTCGGTTGCGGCATCCGTCTCATGGAGGCCCGACTGCCGGTCCACGATATCCTGGAGGCTTCAAACTTGGCCTACCATGAACCACGTCCGGGAGGAAACCCCACATGGATGACCTGGAAAAGAAAGTTGTAGACCTCATCGCCGAAGTTCTTGTAGACGTCAACAAGGATAACATCCAGCTCGATTCAAAAATCGTCGAAGACCTGGGTGCGGAATCTCTTGACATCTACGACATGATTGCACTTCTGGAAGACGAATTCGGAACGGAAATCGCCGACGAGGAAGTGGAGAACATCCAGACGGTTCAGGATGTGGCGGACTTCATCAGGAACCATCAGAAAGCCGCTGCGATGTAGACCGGCCGCCGGAGCACCTGCGCTGTGGAGGAAGTATTGGAGCGGAAGGTTGTCGTCACAGGTATGGGAATGGTCACGTGTCTCGGGCCCGACGTCAAATCCAACTGGGAGGGCGTGACCGCGGGTCGCTCCGGGATCGCGCCGATCACGTTGTTCGATACGGAAGCCTACGCGACCCGGATAGCGGGCGAGGTGCGCGGAAACTTCGATCCTGCGGGGTACATTCCCGCTAAAGAGCTGCGCCGTATGGACCGCTATCAGCAGTTTGCGGTAGTGGCGGGAGCCCAGGCAATGGACGATGCGGGGTTCACGTGTCCGCCTGCCGATCCTTTTCGTTGCGCCGTGGTGGTCGGTTCAGGGATGGGCGGTCTGGCCACCATTGAGAACGGAACCGAGATACTCCGTGAAAAGGGACCCAAGCGCGTTCCGCCTCTCATGCTCATTATGGCGGTGATCAATCTGGCCCCCGCGATGTTGTCCATCAGATTCGGCTTCAAAGGCCCCAACTTCGGCGTGGTGAATGCATGCACTTCCGGTGCATCGGCCATCGGGGAAGCATACCGGCTTGTTCAATCCGGCCGGGCCGATCTTGCCCTTGCCGGAGGCGCTGAAGCGGTCATCACCAAATTGTCGATAGCAGCTTTTAATGCTCTCCGAGCCCTGAGCACGCGAAACGAGGAGCCGGAAAAGGCTTCCAGGCCCTTCGACAAAGATCGGGACGGCTTTGTAATAGCAGAAGGAGCCGGAATGCTCGTTCTGGAAGAGCTGGATCACGCCCGGGCACGGGGTGCGACGATTCGCGGGGAGATCGTCGGGTATGGCGCCACTGACGACGCTTACCATTTCGTGATGCCGGACCCCGAAGGAGAAGGCGCTTATAGAGCGATGCAGCTTGCGGTGGAGGATGCCGGAATAGTGCCGGAGCAGATCGACTACATAAACGCCCACGGGACCTCCACGGAGCTCAACGACAGGATGGAGACCAAAGCCATCAAGAAACTTATGGGCTCTAAAGCCAACGGTGTTGCCGTCAGCTCCACCAAGTCCATGACCGGACACCTGATCGGCGCGGCAGGTGCGGTCGAGGCGATCTACACGCTCATGGCGCTCAATACGGGAACGATCCCTCCCACGATAAACCTGGATAATCCCGATCCCGAATGCGACCTGGACTACACCCCCCATAAGGCCGCCTCAAGGGAACTGGAGTATGCCCTTTCCAACAGTTTTGCCTTTGGAGGGCAAAATGCCGGACTCCTTTTCAAGAGAGCCGAGTGAAAGGGCACTGGGAGAAGTAACCCGTACGACATCGAAACCGGATAGACCCGCAGTCGGTCCGCCGAGAGCACCTGCTGTTCGAGACCGAACCGGGTCGGTCGCGTCCCTGTCCGTCCCGATTGCGAATACCCCCGAGAGCTCTTGAGGGAGCTCTCCGGTACCGAAAGGCGTCGAAGAAAATGAAAGCTCAGCCGGCGAGCCTCGGTCCGTCCGAACAGGAATCGCACAGGACCCCTCATGGCGACTTTCAAGAAGAGAGCCACATATCCCGGCACGATGGCCGGTTATCAAGGAATACCATGAGCCCGCTCGAGCAAACGGATCCGCAAGTGTTCGACCTCATCTCGGAGGAGAAGGGGCGTCAGGAAGGGCGCCTTGAGCTCATAGCCTCGGAGAATTTTACTTCGCCGGCGGTAATGGAAGCTCAGGGCAGCATCCTCACCAACAAGTACGCAGAAGGGTATCCCGGTAGAAGGTATTATGGGGGCTGCGTGCACGTGGACGTGGTGGAGGAGATTGCACGGAATAGAGCTTCGGAGCTGTTCGGGGCCGATCACGTCAATGTGCAGCCCCATTCGGGAACCCAGGCCAATATGGCAGTCTATTTTTCCATCATGAATCCGGGCGACACCTATCTCGGCATGGACCTGGCCCACGGCGGCCACCTCTCCATGGGCCACCCGAAAAATTTCTCAGGAAGGATTTATAAGGTGATCCCCTACTCGGTCCGTCGGAAGGATCACCGAATCGACTACGATCAAGTCCGAGACCTCGCGCGCAAACACCGTCCGCGGATGATCATTGCAGGAGCAAGCGCGTATCCGAGAATTATCGACTACGGGATTTTCGGCGAGATAGCCAAAGAAGTGGATGCGGTCCTTATGGCGGATATAGCCCATATCGCAGGGCTCATCGTCGCCGAGGAGCACCCGTCTCCCATCCCGCATGCCGATTTCGTCACGTCTACCACCCACAAGACGTTGCGCGGCCCCAGGGGCGGTATTGTGATGTGCCGAAAGGAATACGCGGCGGCTCTGGATTCCTGCATCTTTCCCGGAATGCAGGGTGGGCCGCTGATGCACGTGATTGCCGCCAAGGCCGTGGCGTTTCTTGAGGCTTCCACCGAAGCATTCAAAGAGTATCAGCGCAACGTGGTGCGCAACGCAAAGGTTCTGGCCGAAACCCTTCTTGAGGAAGGGTTCAGACTCATATCGGGCGGAACCGATAACCACCTGGTTCTCATCGATGTGAGTACCAAGGGGATCAACGGCGCCCAAGCCCAAGACATACTTGAAAAGGCCGGGATAACGGTCAACAAGAACTCCATACCCTTCGACTCTCTGCCGCCGGGGAAGGCCTCGGGCATTCGCATAGGGACCCCGGCCGTCACGACGCGGTCCATGGGACCCGATGAGATGCGGTCGATAGGCTCCATGATTTCCCAGGTCTTGACAAATCCGGGCGACGAAGGGATGATCGCTCGAATCGGAAACGAAGTCACCGAGCTGTGTGAGCGGTTTCCCCTCTACGTCGGCAAAGCCAACAGGACCAATTCATGAATCCGATGCAACGAAAAATATTCCCCTTCGAGTGGTTTCCGTCGAGGCGATTTGCTTCCGACTTTCCCCTTTCGTTCTGGTTCGCCGGCCTGTGGCTTTACCTGAAAGGCTTTCTGTACTTCTGCTACTTCTACATGCAGGGTATCGAGCCGCCGCCGTACTCGGATTGGGTGATTATTGAGACCGTCTACTTCGGAATAGCCATCATTCCGTGCCTCATCCTGGCCATAGCATTATGGAACGAGAAGAAGCAGGCCGTCCTCCCCGCTATCGCTTTCTTTCTGCTGGACACCCCCATTCTGCTCTTTCACGTGCTGAGACTGGCCGAGGCGGGCTTCCTCGATTCAGGCCTTACCAAGCTGCTCGAGATCGGCAGTCTCTTTCTTAATGTGGTGGCTCTGGGATGGCTCATAGGGTCTCGAGCGACGTTAGCCGGGAAGGATTTGCCGAAGAAGCGAGGTCGGTAGAGGGGAGCGGCGCAACGGGAGACGGTCAGAAAAAACCAAAAGACATTGGCTTAGTTTGAGATATTATTGATAACCTAGATTATATTATTATGTTATCATGCTGTAATCAATATATTTTACCACAAGCCGACTACTCGGACAAAATGCCTTGACAAAGCTGCTCTGATTATGGTAGGTTATGGGTGATTGTTGAAGCAAAAAGTCAGATACGGGAACTTCAACACTCCTTTACCTCCTACAGCAGCCGGGTTGTAACCATACACCCGGCCTTTTTTTTGTCCGCATGCCCTGAACGGGGCGAAACGGCACTCCTTCGCGACTCCAAAAGACCTGTACTACCATTTCGAAATTAGCAAAGTGACTTCACGGCACGGACGGCACGTCTCTGAAGTGAAGTCAGGTCGTGCCGTTCGCAGCGGAAGAGACATGCCGTCCGAATCACCTGTTGAACGGCGAAACGGCACGCGACACGACAATCTCCCGGACGCCCAACGGTAAGAGATGTGCTATGCTGACTTAGGGAAGGGAAGAGTACGGCCTGAATCGGGGGTATTTCAGTAAAACGAACGGAGCGTCAGGCGAGTCTTTGTCACGTAGCAAATTGGAAGACAACTAATAGGGGTGTGGATGGAACGGGCCGAGGGCGGCAACGAGTCTCGAACCTCGTACCCGCACGAGTGAATCACGGGGAGTGTGGAGCAATACCAATGACCGGATGCTCCGATTCCGACATCCGATGATCGGAGGAGCATGTTCCGGAGGGCAATGATTGACCGGTTCTACAGGAGGTCGGAAATGACGAGGCTGACAGCAATCCTAGTGGTATTCGGATTATTTCTGGCGCCGTCTCTTTGCCTGGGGGAGGAAACCTGGGAAGACTTCGTGAAGGCAAAAGAACAGGCCGAAAGGCCTACGCTCACCGCAAAGGGAAAGGCCAAGCCCGAGATCATCTCGAAGGACATCATCGTCTCAAAGATCAAGCAGCGCGAGTCGGTCGAGTTCTCGAGCAATTCCGTCCTGTTCGAATACGGGCGCGCTAAGGTTCGCCCTGACTGTCTCCCTCAGCTCAAAATCATAGCGGACAGCCTGAAAGACCCCGAGGTATCTCACGTTCGCTTCTTCTACGTTGACGGGCACACGTGCGACATCGGAACGGACGCAAACAACTGTCGGCTCTCCTGGGAACGGGCTCGCACGATCGTCGATTATCTCGTGGACTCGGGGGTTGAGCGGCGCAAGCTCGTCCCGCGGGGGTTCGGTGAAGGTAGCCCGAAATATTCGAATGACACGGAGGAGGATCGGAGACTCAACCGGCGTGTGGTCTTGCTGGGTCGGGATGCGGCGGACCGGTACGCGAGCAGAGGGGGAGCCGACAGCTACGAGGCCGGAGAGTCACGGATTTGTCGGGAATCGACCTACCCCGAGGACCGCCCCGGAGAACGCGACAGAGTCTCACCCGGATCTCCCGAGCGATCCTCCGACGGAGGCTCGGCCGGAAATCTGGACAGCCTCATCAGGCGGGCCGAGAACGGAGACGCGGCCGCTCAATGCGCGCTGGGGGACATCTACTTTTACGGTCGTGGGGTTCCCCGGGATTATGCCGAAGCCAACAAGTGGTACAGTCTTGCCGTGGAGCAGGAGGTCACGTGCGGTTCTTCCAAGGGATTCCTTGCTGCGAAGGAGGCGTTCTTGAAGAGGAAGGGGCAGAGGAGTTTGCCCGGATTCCAGAAGAAGAAGGTACCTTCCGAGGCACCGGCATCTCAGGAGAAAGGCTTCTCTCCCGGGCCTGCGACGAGGTAGAGGGCGTGGGACCTGTGGGATGCCGCACCCGGTCGGCTCCTTTGCCGGGGCGGCATCTCTCCGGATCGGAGTCGAGCAAGCCTTATCACACCCTCGGACGGGACGGGGCTCATTCTGTGCCGACAGACGACCGAAAGACCGCGTACGCCTCGGGAGAGGCCGACGTGAAGCGGACCGTGGCGCGGTGCGTCCCCTCGGCGCGGGAAACCGATACGACCTTGGCGTACATCTCTCCCGCGGTGGGGTACGACTGCTCGTCCAGAAGAACCATCTTCATGTTTTCCCATTGGCCGATTTCACTTTGCAATGACACCACAGCCGATTTCATGGAGAGATCGGTGATCCGGGCCTTCTCGGAAGTCCCTCCGACGGTTTTTTGATCCAGTAGATAGACCTGAATCTCCAATGGCTCGGCAAGGGGGACAGGGTGCTCGTCCCGCTCCGGAAGCTGCAGGTCGTACGGTCCCCGGATTCCCTTCACGTCGTAGAGGACCACCGTACCGGGAACCCCTTTCATCTCAACACGTAAGACCTCCTTGACATCCAGAATGTCTGCAAGCCTTTCATACGTGGACTGACTTATCAGCACCTGACCGCCTACGGTGTAAGATTCCAGCCTGCCGGTGAAATTGACCTGCGAACCGACCGCGCCGTACTTGGCCCGTTTCTCCGACCCGATATTTCCCACCACGACTTCACCGGTGTTCACCGCGACCCCCATTTCCAGGTGAGGGAGTCCGTCGGCCTCATTGAGAGCGTTGATCTCATCCATCGCGAGCTGCATTTTGAGCGCGCAGCTCACGGCCAGTCCCGGGTGATCCTCCAGCGGCTCCGGTGCTCCGAAGAAAGCCAGTATCCCGTCTCCTATGATCTCGTCGATAATGCCTCGATGATCGATGAGAATCTCCACCATTCTCCCGAGGTAGCGGTTGAGAAAGGTGATAACCTGCGCGGCGGACATGTGTGAGGTGAGGGCGGTGAACCCCCTGAGATCCGACATGATCAGGGATATCTCACGACTCTCGCCCCCGAGGCGGAGGCCGTCCTTTGATTCCAGGAGTCGTTTCACCACCTCGCGGGTCACATACCGGCCGAAGGTGTCCCGTATGCGGTCCCTCTCCTTTAGTCCCTCGGTCATGCGGTTGAACGCCTCGGCCAATCGACCGATTTCGTCGGTGCTCCTGACGTCGGAGACCTCGACATCCAGATCACCTTTGGCCACACGTGACGCGGCTGCGGCCATGCGACGCAATGGAAGGGCCATGGACCCCGATACGAGGAAGCCGACCAGGACCAGTGCCGACAACCCGACCGCGGCCAAAATGACGGTCATCTGGTGGAGGCTGACGAGTTGCTCGAAGAGCTCCGCCTTGGGAAAGACGGCACCCAAAGACCAACCCGTCGAAGGTATCCGTGCAAAAGCGAGGTAGGCCTCCTCGCGGGTCAGGTCCTTGCCCATGTCCACGAATCCGGATCTCTTCCGGATCATGGCCCTGCCGATCTTTCTCAGTCCTGGTTTTCCGTATTCCTCGGCGAGGCTGAACATGGACTGGCGCATGATGAAATCCGGTCTCGGATGGGTGACGAAAGTCCCGGTGTCGGACACGATAAAGCAGTATCCCGATCGGCCCACCTGCACCGAATCCACCAGTTTGGTGAGCCCTTCGAGGGACATGTCCACACCGATGACGGCCCTCAGTTTTGAAGGCTTTCCCTGCTCGTCAAGGGCGAAGAGGGGGGTGGAGTAGGTCGTCATGACAATGTTGCCGCCGCCTTCGTCGAAGTACGGCTCTGCCCAGACGGGGATTCCCAGCAATTTGGGGATACGGTACCAGTCCTTTTGGAAGTAGTCGTACGATTCGTCGGCAAGCTGTTCGAACTTCAGTCCGTCCTTGCTCTTGTAGAAATAGGGCGAGTAGGACCGAAGGTTTTCGTCGAACGCGTACGGCTCGAAGGCTACGGTGGAGCCGTATATTTCCTTATTGTCGGCCACGAGACGCCGAATCAACCGGAGGAGATCGTCCTCGGTCCTGCACGGGCGGATCTGGAGAAAATACGCGAAATTCTGAGGGACTTTTTCGACCGCGCGGAACTCTTGCTCTATTCTCCTGGCCACTGAGAGCGTGAGGTTCTTCGCATTCCGCTGCGCATCCGCGAGGATGATCTTCCGGGAATAGGAATAGCTGTATCCGAGGACGACGGCCAGCACCAAGGACGTTCCGCCGAGGATGAGGAGCCCCATTTTCAGAGCTATGCTGCTGCGCAGGCGAATCTTCATTGCCCGCCTCGGTAAAATTCCGTTAAGGGGGGCAACTCCTCGATAAGGTGGCATTTCTTCAGCATCCTGCCGACCGCTGCGTAGTCCTCCGGGTTCAGGCGACCCAGGGTCCGTTCCCGGGTTTCAGGCAGGATCAAGTCCCTCATGCGGTCGAGCATCCATTGCTGGTGCGCACGGTTGGTGCCGGTATGTGCTGCCTCCGCGTACTTCATCACGATATCGATGGCTTCATCACGGTGGTCAAAAGCGTAGAGCCATCCTTTGAGTGAAGCCTGTACGAATAGTGCGCAGAGCTTGGGATCGGTGTCGAAAGTCTCCTCCATACAGTACAGGCCGTCTTCGGGAAAGTTGATCCCATGATCGCTCAATCGGAAACAGGTGAGCTCGTCGGGATTGTAACCGCTGTTCAAGATGAGATGATACTCGTTGTACCACATAGCCGCGACGGCATCGACCGCATCCTTGAGGAAGATGTTGACCGAGGTGTAGTTGGGAACAATCCTCGGCGAAACCGCCTGCCTGTTGAAGAATGCCATAAAAGGAACGTGGAAATTACCTACCCAGATGCCGATCTTCCTTCCGGTCAAATCTTTTGGAGCTAGAATGCGGCTCTTCTTCTTGGCCACGAGCAGGAGGGCCGAGCGCTGGATGACCTGAGCAATGTTGACCAAGTCTATGCCGGAAGCCTTCCTTTTTATGCCGTCGGAAAGCCACCCCACAGCAAAGGTGGTCTGGCCTGAAGCCAGGGACATGAAGGAGTCTTTCCCCGGGCCCCCTTGAATGAGAGTAAGGTCCAGTCCGTTCTCCCTGTAGAAGCCCTTTTTCAAGGCTACCATGTATCCGGCGAACTGAGCCTGGGGTATCCAATGGGGAAGAAGCGAAACCTTCTTGAGGTCGGTCTCCGCTCCAAATGCGAGACTCTGTTGGCAGAGAACCATGAGAACGAGAACCACGACAGCGCTCAATGCCGGGAGAGCCTTGACCGGACCCCAAGGATCGGGTCGCTCAATCCCGGTAACTTCTCTGTCACGAGGTCGGTGAAATGACGGAATTCTGTCTGAAGGATCTCTCATCTCGTTGCCAAGCTGTCGTCTGTCTGCGGCGACGTTGGTCGGGGTGTCTCTGCAACTGAGGAAAACCGGGGCCGAGGCGACCGGGGAATCTCCGGTTCCGCTCATCCATGCCGTGGATTCACTATAGCACGGCCTTTGCCCAGGGAGAGAGGAATAACCGACCTGTCCCAAACCTGCGGTCGCCAGAGGCTCATACGACGAGGCTTCACATGAGAGTTTGACTCCACGGTGGGGCTTCAAGTAACATCGGTTGAACTGGAGGTTGGGCCATGGATGAACCGAAGGACTGGTTTACCACGTTGCTCCTCTGCGTCTTCCTGGGCGTGCTGGGGGTACATCGATTCTACACGGGCCACATCGGGATCGGTATCGTGCAGCTCCTCACCATGGGGGGGTGCGGGATCTGGGCCCTGATAGATCTCATCATGCTGGCCACCGGCAAGTTCACGGATTCGGAGGGACGGCCGCTGGAGAGGAGGGTCTAGAATCGGAAGAGCGAGGATTATCCCAAGGCTCCGGTTTCATTGCTCTTCTTCCGGAGCGCTCCAAGCAACCGGAATCCCAAAATGCTCCATAGCCTCTTGCTAAATGTTCAGATGCTCCGGGTTCTCGGAATCGAAAAGACCCGGAACCAGTTCTGTGAATACGCCCTTGCACAATCGTTCCACCTTCCCCGAGCCTGTGAAAATGCCCTCCACCGCCTATTCTTCCTCCAAAATAGTCTCCCAGTTAGCCAGAATCGCCTCCAAAGCGGGTTCGACCGGTCCCAAACAATCGAGCTCATCGGTCTCTGAGTCAAAGACGTAGAGGTCCCCTCGCTTCACCCCATAAAAAAGCACGTTGTGCTCGTCCATGAAGTAGTCGACGGCCGGGTCTAGAGTGATGGCGTGTTGCACTTGAGGCAGGGCTCTCAGCTCATCGATGTTCCAGACGCCATAGATCTCACGAGGAACCAGAACGGCTATTCTAAGTGTATTCTTAATCAAGAATCCCCCCAGTGCATCGCCGTAGAGATCTTTCAGGGTTGCAAAACGCGCAGCCTCCGCGCCTTTCCATTTCATACCGATATACAAGACGGTCGAATAATCGAATTGGTCCTGATTCCAGCAACGCGCGTGCAAGCCGCGCCTGATGCCGACAACCGGCCGGCCGTATCGTCGCCTCAAGATTGTTTCCAGGATTCCCGTCTTCATTCTCTTGGATTCCTCCAATCCCCACCGTGCTCATCGAGGTGGCCCTTCCTCCCTCCTCTCACCGGGTGAACTACTCGTGGATTATCGGCAAGATCAGGCCGGTTGGCAACGGTGGGATCATGATGCCATTCCGCATCATTCGGAAATTCACCGGTCCGGCGAATTTCCTGTAATTCTTCTTCGGTCCACACACCGCTCCCTTTGCCGCCGGCTTGTATGTTCGCACGCTCTTCAGCCTCCTTCCTATCCCTACCCCGTTTTCGAGCAGCTTCAATTCTAGCGCGTTCTTTGGTGCCCTTAGGCGGTAATCTGGCCGGGGGCCGGTCTTTCTTTACCGCATGGACGACGGTACGCTTTGCCGCGCTCCTAGCCCAGCTCTTGAGAAATGCGAGCGGGGCTGTGAGAAGCTTCAACTCACTTGTCAGGAAATCGAAAGCGGTGATTGGGTCGGGTTCAATCGCCTCTTCCCTACCTTTTCGGATCCAGTCGTCGATCCACTGCTCGTCGGCAACCCTGTCTCGCACATCTTCGTATTGGTCGTAACTTGTTCGTGATGCCGCAGGATGCCCTCCGGTTTCCTGCGACGTTCGGTGATGATCGCCTCTGTTCGCCTGCTTGTGTTCGCTCTCCTCTGAATCTTCATCCCCCCACAAAAGGGCGTGCTGCTCTTCGGGGGGCTTTGAGTCGAATTCCGTACCGAACCAAAACTTGGTGCTTTTCAGGAGCTCGATGACGACCTCATCGGTCTCGTGCTCCAGCGCCCTTTCCACGTACTCGTCAACGACCTCGGGAGAAACCTTATCCGATTCCCCCTTCCCCTGTCGGTTGCCTGTTCTTTCCCCCTTACGACCGCCGCTGAGCTCCGGATGGGTGGCAAACCACCAGCGCCGCTGGGCCTCAGTTTCGATCATAATCTACACTCCTTACGCTACTGAACGAAGAAGAAAACCCACTGGCGGCGCAGCGATCTGCCGCTCCGGCCACCGGTGTCTTGGATAGCTCCCACAAGCCGAGCGAATGTCTCCAATGGCTTACGTGCGGCAAGCCGTCATTGCGAGGAGTTAAGCGACGAAGCAATCTGTCATTTTGTGCTGTCAAATCGAATAGATTGCTTCGCTTCGCTCGCAATGACAAATGAAAAGTACAACTCATTCCCGGTAAAACTTCATGATTACGAGTTGTTACAAGAGTTGGCTTGAAAGCTGGTTGTTTCGTGTCCCGTAGTTGCGCTTCTTGGGATCACCCACGGGTTGTTGGGAGAGCGCTCAGTTCGGAGACTGTAACAACGATCCATTCGAGCGCTGCGTCCGCATCTCCAGACGGATGGTCACTTCCCCCCTCTCGGCGGGCTGGTATACCAGGGCGCAGGCTCGGGAAGTTGGAGGTTCCCATTCGCGGCGGAATCGGCGAGGGCTGTTAAGACCCAAACGAGCCCTTTCATGACGGGGGAATTGAGAAGGTCGTCTAAGGGCTGCCTCAGCGTGTACACGAGTCGAGGGCAATTGGTCTCGTGAATGAGGAGTCGGCCGTTCACGATCAGCCCGCGGGTCTTTTCCAATGCAGAGCGGTAATTGAGCACCACCCGTTCCGGAACGGGAACCACCGTCGCTGTGGTCTCCCCGCCGGCAAAAGGGGACGTGAGACGAGGTCCGACGACCGGCCTGGAGGCCGGGGAAGGCTCCTTCTTTGCCTCTGCAAAAAAGCAGAGTCCGTTCAGTGTTCGGAGATAAGAAGTTGCTACGGCATCGCGGCCGTCCACAAGGATGCTCTCGACGAGAAATCGGTCCTTGGCTTCGAGTGCGGCATCTCCCAGCTCCCAGAGCCCGCCCCGCTTCTCCCACAAGGCGTGATGGCGGCCGTCCTGCCTTTCGCCGACCACGCACATGTACCCGGGGTCCCGCTCGGGCCAGCCGATCCCGGCCCAGATACGGTTGAATCGCTCTCTCCTCGTCGCCCCCGACACCACTATGGTGCCGTCCTCCATCTGTTGCGCCCGCATGGTTAAAAATCACCTCCCGTGGGCAGCTTGGTCGCTATGAAACGGTTCTCCCACGTGTGGGTACGCATCTCATTGGCTATGGCCAGGGCCATTATCTCGTCGTCATGGGAGATCTTCTCCTCGGGTGCCTTGTAGTTCTGGCGAAAAGTCTTCTTTTCCGCGTCCCATACGAACCCCTGCATTTCCAGGAGAGTCCTTTTGCCGTACACGGTCAGTCCCCGGCTTTCCACAGTCTGGGCGAGGCGGCTCAGCATGGCCTCCTTGGTGGTCCGGTTGGTAATCCAGCCCAGCCTCCGGGTTTCTTCGGGGATCTTTCTATCGGTGTACGTATGGTAATAGAGGTTCGGATACCCGGTGAGCCGAGGACAATCCCCCATTCCCCTCTCGCATACTGCCAGAGTTGCGAGACCCGGGCCGTTGCGCTCGATTCCCAGGAGGCCGTAATTGTAATAGGCCCCGAGCAGGTACGCTTCCACTCCCGCCTGTTCGGCTCGAACACGGTTGCTGCGATACGTGGCCACCACTTCGCCCGTCTCGTTGCACACCACCTGAATCACGGTATAATCCGCGCCGACCCCTTCTCCCACGTCCATGCCGAGGCTGTAGCTCAGCGACGGTTCGGGAAACTTCCAGATCTCCAGTGGACCCGACTCGTATTCCTTAAATCTGGAAAGCTCGGCCTCGGCATCGGAGAATTCCATGGTTCCGCGTCCCGACGGAGTGCATGCGGCCCGATCGAGAAGCTCTTGGATAAAATCCTGTGGGAACCAGGGCATTCCGGTGAAGACAAAAGCCAGATGGGAAATCGCGGGGTACTCCTGGTGGAATTTCTCCCACGAGTCGTGGCATTGATTTCTCTTGGTGAAGACGGCCCATTTGATCTGCTCCCGACTCAGGCCGTACGTCTCCCCGTACTTCCGCTCTTCCCGTGAGAAAATGAGGTCTTCCCGCGGGGCAACCGGCAAGCTGTACTCGGGAAAGTCCTTCCAGGGGAGAAAGATCGGCTCCATGTCGGACTCTCCACGCTCCGCGGCCACCCATGTTCGGTGAAACAGGTTGTGTATCCCGTTTGCGGTCGATTCCCAAAAGACGAGGGTGTCCCAATGCTGCGGAACTGCCTGATTGATGGCGAGAACCGGGTCTTCCGGCCGTTCCCAGAAGGCGACCTCGCTGGCGTGCACGTAATGGATGGTGCCGCCCCGCCCGAGGTTCCTGTTTGCTGCAGTGTCGATCTGTATGCGGGAATAGTGCGGCGGCGGGTATTCGATGCGCCGCTGGGTGCTCCCGGCCAATGGCATGGCCAAGCCCTGCGGCAGATGCCGATAGAATCGCCGCGCCATACCGAATATCGTCTGTGCGCTCTCGATGGAATGGGCCGCAATGAGGGCGAATCGATTGGCGTACCGCGAAACCAGAGCGAAAATGAACGCCTCGATCAATGTTGAGATCCCCAACTGACGCGACTTGCAGCAGATGAAGCGAGCCGGGATCTTCTTCTCCCGACACTCCATGAGGCGGTGGAAAACGGTCTCCTGTGACCGGTTCATGATGAGGGAGACCATGCGCCCATGTTTATTAATGATCTTGAGGTCTTCAATAAATCTCTGAATGTGGAAGAGATCGTCGGGGGAGGACAAGGCCACTCTTTCGAGATGCACCAGCCGGTCGAGGCGAGCTTTGAGGCGACGCAGACCCGTCTCTTCCTGACGGGTAGGCTCAGCGGGTGTCGGATCGGTCATCCCACACTTCCACGGCTCGGTCTCCCGCTGCCGGCCTATCGGCAACCAATGCGGCCAGGCGGTTCTCCATTTCGTCAAGCCTCGCGGCTATGGCCGCGGCCTCCTCTGTTTTCAACCTCGTCTCTATCATGGCTCGGGCCGTATTGAGGAACTTGTCCAGCATCTTGAGCCGGTCCATGTTCTCTTTGGACGCGGTGGGAATTTCCCCGATGAGGTGGGTGAGAAGATCCAGGGCTGACGAAGGGGTGAGTCCCAGAGCGATCATGTCCCTCATCCGACACACGGAATCGGGATCGAAACCGCTCTCCGGTACCCGAGATGTCAACCCGGCTTCCGGCGGCATTTTGAAAGCGGAGGCGAGTCGCGATTTTTCTCTGTCGGCCATGGCCGAAAGTCTCCTTTCGCCGACAAGGCGGTGACGGCACAATAGCGATGAGCGTGGAAGAGCCGTAGTCGGGGAAGGGCAGGTAGTGGAGGCCCGCTGAACCGACGACCTCCACTTGATGACCGGCACGGCAAAGTCGCTGCAATTGAGTGCAAGCGGTGCACCGTACCGGCGGTCGTATTCCGTAGGTTGAAACCTACGCTAATCACAGTCCGCCCTTTCAGGGCAGAAATCTCCCGCGCCCTGCCGGGGCGCACCAACAGTAGACGTGGGTTTTAACCCACGGCAATCCCACGCGGCTTACACCGGCTTCTTCCCGTCGGTTAAAACCGACGGCTAGTGCGCCTGCGAGCGTACTGAATCAGAGAGGTGAAAGTCCTCTCCAGGTCTACGCTACAACCTGTAACCGACTGTAACTGCGTCGCCGTGAGGCGGGGTGGAGAGCAACAGGAGGTGAACGACCAGTC
>JBGSJS010000091.1:0-5910 GCA_041741735.1 Desulfomonilaceae bacterium
AAGACTGGGCCGACTTCTGGAGATTCAGAAGAAAATCAGAGAGAACTCGCCTCTACGGGCTTTCCAGCGAAGCCAATAACGACTTCTACACAAATGAACTGCCCCGGGCCGCCTGAGGAATGACGCGAAGTAGTTGCACTCAATCATAACAGCAGAGACGTGTAGAGCTGCGCTTTCAGGCTCGACCTACCGTCCGCACAACCCCGAGAATTGCGTTGCAGGCCCCTCTTCTGTGAGGCGGGGCACAAGGCGGGTGTAATCCCGCAAATCCCGATGTGTGATCGGGAAAAATTGATGAAGGTGCCCATGGCGAGCAAAGGGCATCGAGGAGAAAAATTATGAAACAAATCAAACCACAGGTAGAATTTATGCAACGACTCTATTTGCTTAAAGAAACAGTGAGTTCTATTGCGGAAAGTGCTGAGTCCTGGGGGAAAGAAGATGGGGAGTCCATTCCGTACGGCCACCGGCTGATGCGGAGTCCTCTTGCGAAAAGAGTCGTGCGAGACCTGGTTTACTGGTCTTGGGATGCAGCCCGGATATTGAGAGAATACACATTGGACGCCGACCCGGCGGATTTCCAGCTTCTCCAGGATTTGAGTGAGCGGAGCTTCAAAGAACCCAGCGGGAGCGGTGACGCGTACTCCTGTGCCTCAGAATTCCAAGCTCTGAACCTGAACGAACTCAACCGGGCCGCCCGAACTCTGGCCGAGATCATTGATAATGTTTTCGGACGTGTATTATTTGAGCCGCCAATATCGCTATCGCCGTCGCCTTCTCAGATTCGATACGGTTGTGACGACATTTCTCAGTATCTCAAATTGCTCGACGGAAAGCTTGAGGAGAAACTCTACTGGCTCGGGGAAATCCTTGAGGACCTGGGGAGTATGATGGCCGTTGAAGGGGAAATCGCTGCCAGTGAACAGGAAACGGAACCGTCGATCTGTCTCGATCAGTTTCGCATAAGAAGGACCGGATCTCTGCACTGACTGCCCTCATTGAGGTGATGAGATGAATTTATCTTGCCTCAACAGAGATTGACGCTCCGCAGCCGTAGAGCGACTAAAAGCTGAATACGGCAAGGCTTCACACCAAGAGAAACCAACATGCCGTACGTACGGCATATTCGCGTCCGACCCTATGTCGGCGCAATAACAACCTATCCAAGGAGAGTTCCAGCGTGTACGGGATTCTCGTTAAGCGACACACGACAGACCGTAGATCCTGACCGATGATCTGAGACTGAACTGATGAAATGGAATTATGACCTGATCCGAGATACTCACTGATGAATTGCTTCACGCCCGGCACGGGCCTCTAACGACAATTACGGCTGGCACAGCCTACGGAGAAATGATGAAAGAGAAAGGGAAAGAGAAGAACAATTACGAAAAACTTCAAAACGACGTTGCCGAGGAGATCGGTTATCTCGTGAAAGTGCTCAAGACAGAAATCGAGTGGCTTGAGCAGCACAGCCAAACAAAGATAAGCACCTGCTCCACGACATGGGATCTTCGAAATCTGGTCAAATTGAAAGACTATCTCGACAGAACGAGGCGGGAATTGCGAAGACAGAATTATTTCCTTGGGGACATCGAAGGCGAGGTCTCCTACCTATTGGACGGGACCAGAGTGGATTACGACGACTATTGAGCCGAGACTGAGCGCATCGAGAGCAAACAAGTGAGCCTCCGCACCCTCCGACGGGGGCCGCACTCCATTACCAACGGAGGAAGGTACCATGAATGGAAAGAAAGGAGTTGCTAAATAGCGCTCAGGTTGCTGAGTGGCTGAATGTGAAAGAATCGACGATCAGAAAATGGACACATTACGGATTTATTCCGCACGTCAAGCTCGGTAGGTGCGTGCGGTTTCAAGAAAGCGAGATAGAAGGATGGTTACGCGAGAGAGCCGAGAAAGGGCGGTCGTCCATGACCCCCGACATCAACTGGCAATAAATCATCATGGACACCGCAGGCGGAACTCGATACTCTGTGACCCTAGAAGGGAGGTGATGTGAGGTTTTGTCCAACGGTGTATATTTTCCGTCACTCCTGGATAGTACCACGTCGAACGATGAACAGGACGGACAAAACGCTTCTGACCCCATGAGATGTGATCCCCCTCTCCCCTAATCAATGGGCAGTCCAGCGGTCTTGGCCCTTCTTGGTTCTCGTGACAAGTGCAGCAGCACCTGGCCTGTCCCCCGAATTATGTGGCACATGTTGAGTTAGAGGTAAAGAGTCTTTCGTCCTGGAAGAGGAAAACGGGGCTTCCCAGTCAGTTCGGGCGATCCATGTTATCAGAATGGTCTCATAGACTGGTGGGCGATAGTTCATGGGGCTGTGAGGCCTGAACGTGTTGTATTCCTTTCTCCGGGACCTTCTCGTTTCCCTATACTGCCAGTTTTGGGCTGGTATACACAGTTCAGACTCGAATAAGGATTCTCATGCGCCCCCCCCCCCCTCTCCTTGTCCATCCGTTACCATCTCCGATTCAGTCATCTTCTCATGTCCACTCCTCTGGTCATGTTACTGCGGCTCCCCTGCCTTCGCCTCTTGCTGGGCACGGCAGGCGGCCGGGGGTCCCTCCTGTCTGGTGGCCATATATATAGGTGGAGTTGGCGAGTTCTTGATGGCCAGTACACGAAGAACGGACATGAGGTGTGAAACTATACTCGTAACATATTAATATTACATGGCCGAAAATTAAGAAACCGTTTCATATAGCCGAATCCGGACACTTCATTGAAACAGATTATTCCGCATCCAAGACCGTCCGTACCACCTCCAGCACTTGCCTTATGTCATAAGGCTTGCTCACGAATGCCTTCGCTCCAGCCTCCAACGCGTCCTTAGTGGGACCGTTCGCTGAGAAGCCGCTCGCAATGACCACTTTGATTATCGGATTGATGTTGAGAAGTTCCTCCAGGCACTGTTTCCCTCCCATCTCAGGCATCATCAGATCCAGAAGCACGAGGGCTATGCTGTCTTGGTTGACACGATAAGCATCGAGAGCCTCTATTCCGTTGGTTGCGGTCAATACTTTATATCCTGCCATTCTCAGCATCTCTTCCCCAAGGATGCGGATGCGCTCTTCATCATCCACCAACAGAATGGTTTCAGTTCCAAGAGCAGGCATTTGCTGGGTGGTGGTAGCATCTTGTTCAATCTTTACGACTGCAGCGGGGAGATAAATCTTGAATGTGGTTCCCGTTCCAGGTTCGCTGTAACACGTGATGTGACCTTTATGGCTCTTGACTATTCCGTATACCATTGCAAGCCCAAGGCCGATTCCTTCACCCAGTCCTTTGGTAGTGAAAAATGGCTCGAAGATATGCTCCAATACTTCCTTGTCCATCCCATGGCCGGTGTCGGAGATTGTGAGCAAGACGTATTTCCCTGGCCTTACTTCCAGATGAGTTCGTGAATAGTCCTCGCCCAAAGTAACGTTTGCAGTCTCTATGGTCAGTTGCCCTCCGTCGGGCATTGCGTGTTGAGCATTTACCGCAAGGTTCAAGAGCAGCTGTTCCATCTGACTTGGATCCGCATTGACGGTCTGCAGGTCGTTAGCCAAGATTACTTCAATTCGAATCATCCTGGAAACCGTCCGCTCCAGCATCTTCTGAACGCGCGCTATTTCATTATTCAGGTCTACCGGCCAGACGTTGGGCTCCAACCTCCTGCTGAAAGCAAGAATTCCCTTGGCTAATTCCGCGCCGTCCTTCCCGGCCTGCCTTATAGTTTGAAGTCGCTCATAATCGGGGTCTATCGGTTTCTTGTGGAAGAGCAGCATGTCCGAATAACCGAGGATAACTTGTAGGAGGTTGTTAAAGTCGTGCGCAATACCACCGGCAAGGGTCCCGATGGATTCCATCTTTTGGGACTGTAGAAGCTGTTTCTGAAGACTCTTTTGCTCGGTGACGTCACGGACAACATGGACTGACCCAATGACCCTGCCTGCCGCATCCGAAATAGGAGAAACACGAACGTCGAGTGAACGTCCGAATTTGGGCTCAAACACTTCCGTAGAATGTTCTTTGCCGTCTTTGAGAAGAATGGAATGGGGACAGAAGGCCGGAGGTTGGTTCTCATCGTGGAAGAGCTCAAAGCAGAGTCTTCCTTTCAGATCCTTTTCCGACATACCTAGCACAGCAGCCATGGCTTTGTTCGCCCGGATTATCCTGTGATGGGTATCTAAAACCATGACCATGTCTGGAATGGCGTCAAAAGTCTGTTCCCAATCCTTGTTAGCCTGTCTCACGGCCTCCTTGGCCAGCTTGTGCTTGGTGATCTCTTCTATCATGGACACGAGATAACGCAGTTCTCCTGCGGAATCAAGAATCGCGGAAAGCGTGACGCGAACCCAGATAATCTCGCCGCCTTTCCTGATGTAGCGTTTTTCTATCTGATAAGATGGAATCTCCCTCTTCAGTAACTTATCAACATTTTCCCGAGTCAGCTCAAGGTCGTCCGGGTGGGTGAGATCAAGAAAGGTGAGTTTTCGGAGTTCCTCTTTGGTATATCCAAACATGTCGATCAATTTCGCATTGATGGCGACCCTCTCCAAATTCGGCCGCAGGATAGACATTCCAAGTGGACCTTGCTCAAATACCGTGCGAAAACGTTCCTCGCTGTCCTGCAGGTTGCGATGGGCCAGCAAGGTACTCAAACCGTCCTCCAGCCGTCTACCAATCTCCTGAAAAAGTCTTTCTTCCTCCTGCGTCCAGACCCGTGCGTATGAGCACTGATGGATCCCGAATTGCCAGGAACTACCTATCCTGGGCCGAAGGGCCATGGACATGAAACTTTTGAAATCGAAGCGCTCCGAAACTTGCTGAGGCAGCGGATACGGGGTACCCAAACCGAATTTCACCGGACCGTCCGCGGCCAACAGAATTCGCAAAGTCGCAGCAACATCCTCGTCCATGGGTATCTCAAGCCCCGATGCGAGAATCCCAGGATATTCAGGCCTGGTTCTCTCCATCGGCGCGGTCCATGAAGGCGCTTCGGGATCGCACGGGAACATAAGAAAAGCTCGGTCGCAATCGAAAATCGACAGCACCACGTCGAGAACGTCGCTCATCATCTGTTCAAGGTCATTCGTCCCTTGGATGGCCCTGTTGACCCGGTCCATACTTAAAAGGAACCGTAGATTTGCCAGACGCTCCTGTTCCGCCTGCCTGCGCTCAGTTATGTCACGTACCAAAGCCAGATTATAGCCCTGGCCTTCGTACTCGAAGTAGTTGGCGTTGATTTCGACAGGGAACACGCGACCGTCCTTGGTCTTGTGGCGACCTTCAAACATGAACGAGCTCTTCGCCTTGAGATCCTTCCAGTGGTTGAGCCAGCGATCCGGTGGAAAGTCGGGATCAATATCGGACACACCCAAGCGGAGCAATTCAGTGCGAGTGTAACCTAATATGCGGCAAGACTCCTCATTGACAAAGCGAAACCGCGCGTGTTCATCGGTCAGAAAAGCGGCTTCGCGGACGTGGTCCAAGGCAAAGTCCAACAACCGGAGTCGTTCTTCAGCTTGCTTGCGCTCCGTGATGTCCTGTATCATGGCCATCTTGGACATAGAACCGTCAGAATGGCGTATCGGGCTGTTTACCACGTAGTACCAACGCTGATCTTTGGGGCTTAGGACCTCCCAGCGGACGGTCTCGCCTCGGAACACTCTATCGTGTACACACCATGGGCAAACCAATTCGCGGTCGTGAAGTGCCTCAAAACAATTCTCTCCCACCGCATTGCGTCCAGTCCTTTCAACCTGGATTTTGCGAGCCAAGCGAGAAAAGAGGTCTGATTTCGGCAGACTTCGCTGTACATTTCGACCTGATTCTGGTAGGTTAGTGTTGCTTGATGAGGCGCCAACCAGCCGGAAACGGGAGGGACTTGGGAAGTATGA
>JBGSJS010000092.1:0-29712 GCA_041741735.1 Desulfomonilaceae bacterium
TGGCTATCCGGGACCACAGTCAACCCGCTGCGTGCCACCACCGTAGCTCTGCGTAGCACCATTTCTGGAAAAGGGGGTTCGGTTTGAAACGCCGACCCTGTGAATCTCTTGCAAAAACGGAGCTTGCAAAATCTAGGTTTAGGTCTCGGGAAAGGGTGGCAGGCTGCTTGTTTTAATTGAAAGGATCTGGTCCCCGAGGCCACACGGAGGGGGGAGCCCCCCAGACCCCGGCATCCATCCATATATACTTTGGGTCCCCTCTGAGGCGTTTCTGTGTGGGCATGATTTCTGTGCAGCTCATCTTTTTCTTGGCGCGATCCTCGCCGTCTATGCTACCCTCCCACCCGCGCAAATTGTAGTCGATCATATTGGGCCGTGGTGCCTCCGGTTCCTCCGATACCATCCGTGGCCATATTTTTTCTCCACACTATCCACGCCAGACGTGCTATGCTGGGTACGGACCGATCGGTTATCGGGTCCACTTCAATCGGGTCGCGACGTGATCAGCTCCGGCTGTTTGCCACGCGGCCTATTTTTTCTCTCGACTCCTCACGCTTCAGCCGAGTATCCTGTACGCGAGGTCGGGGAATATCCCGAACAGGGAAAGTTGAGTTGTTCTCGATCACTCCCGGCCCTATTGAATCCTGGCGGGATTGGCGGCCAGGACCTTCCGTTTTGCCGGTCCCGCCATTTTCGGTCCTACCCCGCTGCCGTACCCTGGGGCCTGATCATTCTTCCCCTGACGCGCTCCGATGTGGCATGCCAATCAATAGGGGCCGACCAGTTTTACCCACTCTTGTCACTGATCTATTTCCCCGGCGGCCCCAATCTCATCCTGCCCAGGCAAACCATCGCGCAGCCAGATCAACGTTACGCGCGTTTTGAGCGTCCGCAGAGGGAACCCGCCTATCGTCTCGGCGGTAGGGTAGCTCTAGGAGCCTGCCGCGTAACCATCAACTTGTGCTACGCCAAGACTCAGTTGGCTAAGTTCGGGACAGACGCCAAAATCTGGACGTCGCGATATCGCTCGGTTACGCGGAAGCCTTGTGCACCACGACGTCCGGAAGATGTTTGTCGTGGCACGATTCTGTATGCTTTACTAGTTACGCAACAGGCTCCTAGGGGCTCTCGTACCATTCAGAAACCCATTCTCAATTTACTCGACTGAGAGTGGACTGCGAATTTTGTTAGTTGTTGATCCGAGCCCAGTGTGGTAGTCTGAATCACCCCAATAACAGTCAAGACAAAGGGCTGGAAAAAGCTTCAAGGCGAGCTGGGTTCAGACCTGAGTTTGTCCGTTCTGGTGAATGACCACCAGATTGTGTTTTTCAGTCATGGTTAGGAGGTCTCCACTTCCATGAATCCTCTCCTTCCTCGAAGCAAGAAAGGCGGCGGTTCTTCTGGTTGGTCTCGACAAAGACTCATCCTCATCGTATTTGCTTTTTTGATCATGGTTGTAGCCTGCATCTCAGGTTACTATTACAAAGCCTCCAAAACCGCTTCGGAGCAAATATTGTCGGACCAACTGGCCAAGTGGGACATTGAAGCCCTCTCTGAAAGGATTCGTGAAGTTCATGAGAAACTCAGAGGGCAAGGTCTCAACTCCAATCAGATACGAGAGATGTTTTTCGAATCGATCCGTTGGGAAATCACAGAGAACCTCATGTGCTTCAACCCCAGCAATTCCCGGAGGCACCGGAAAAGGCGAACCTCAGTGCTGGTGAACCTCGCAGGCGAGGAGGTGAGGGCGTGTGCTCCAAGAGGCAAAAGGAGAGGGGCTGACGGCTCTTTACGAACTATCTACAGGCTGAACCTCCTCAACGGCGAGGTGTTGCCGTCGGTTGAAGGGGTTTGTAGCGGCAAAGACTTCTTCGAGGACCCCTGCGGACCAACTTACGACCTTCTTCCGTTGACAGAACCTGGGCAGCCTGCAGGTTTGATGCTTTGCGACCCTATCCCTAGTTGTCTCTTGTACTGTTGCTTACAAATGTCACTTGACCTGAGTGGGGCCGAATGGGGTTGGAAAATGTTCCGAAGGGATCTCAAGCTCATTGGACGGACCGACTTGCACGCAGCATCTAGCTTGACGGCGGCAATCCTCTGGTCGCGTGAAAGAAAAGAGGCCGAAAGGAGGGGAACGGCACGGCAAGAGAGCTTCTCCGGCGAGGACGAGATTGGGCGTCTAATCATGAAGGGATATGATGTAAACGCTACCGACAGATTCGGGACGACACCCCTTATGCTGGCGAGCCAAAGGGCTCGTGTCGGTTGCGTCGAAGAACTCCTAGACGGAGGGGCCTCCATTCACATGGTCGACAAGAGAGGGCGGACGGCCGTTTTCTATGCGTTATCACAGCTCGGTAACTATTACGGTTGTCCAATTGTGAAACTGCTTCTGGAAAGGGGTGCAGACCCCAATGTAAGAGATGACAAAGGGTGGACCCCACTCATGAAGGCTTCTTGGAGCGGATGTGAAAAGGTCGTGCAGGCGCTGCTTGATTACGGCGCCGATCTAAGTCTGCGCGACAGTAAGGGATTTACTGCACTCGCTATGGCGACTCTCAACAATCAAACAGGTGCAGTGACTCTTCTCAAGAACCACGGGGCCACGGAATGAAGAAACGATAACGTCCATCCGGCGTTGGACAATTGGCAGGGCAATTCTCAAATACCCCAGTTTCCCCAAATTGTCCCAATGGGCCGCCGCCATCGAGCCACGCTCTCTTTCAATCCCCAGAAGTAGATCCCCATGCATACCGGCAAATCGAGTAAGGGAACCATGCGGCCCGGGGAGCTTCCCCCTCAAGTGCATCGTCTATTCCGTGGCGATCGACTGCTGGTACGAGTCGGGCATTGAGTTGGTGAAAAACACCCTCGTCAGCGCGCTGTCCATCATAGAAGAGGCAAAGTGCCGAGCCGTGAACGTTCCGGCATTTGCGACCGGCTACGCCATCTGAGCAAGCCGGACTTCGGCAGGGCCTTGAGGATAGCTCTTGATTCAAAGCGGTGGTACTTCGACAGAGTTCAGGTCGTTGATTGCGATCTCTACGGATTGGAGGAAATTCAGATGGGGGTACGGCCTGGGTAGGATCTACCTCCGACGAAAAATTCTTGGGGGTTGCGCGCAATTGTGACGAACATACTCGCCGGCTACCTGTCAGTATGGGAAACGAGAGCATTCATCAAATCACATGTTTTCTTCTTCGGAGGGATTGGTATGGCAAGAGTGGTGGTCGCTATTGCAGTATTCTTGTGCGTGTCTTCGTCGGCATGCTTCGCAAAGGGTGGCTTTGGGCTGGGCCGAGGCTATGGCGGCGCCTCTTACGTGAAAGGGTACACAACTTATCGAGGGAACTATGTTCCGGGACATTACCGCAGCATACCGAATTCCACACAGTTTGACAATTTCGGGAGCAAGGGCAACCTGAATCCCTACACGGGCCAGTGGGGGACCAAGCGGCCGAGCTACTGACCAAGCGGCCAGCTGAAACCAGTAATGCCGCAAATTCAAGGTTCAACGGGAGATGCTCTCCGCTTGACACCCATATGTTGACAGCTCGTATGGATAAAAGGACTTGACTCCGCTGGCGGAATGACCATAATAGAATTGTCCTTTACCCAAGGTTTGGGACCCCCAAAGGTTTCCGCCGCTGGACCGTAACCAGCGGCGAATCGTTTTTACCACTTCGGATTACTTCTCATCTTCGCCAGAGCGCTTTGGCTGTCAACAATGTAGGCAGTGATGAATCTCGCCCAAGTTGGTCTCTGGGTCAATTGGATGATAACCACGTATCGCTCTGAGCCAACGAGGGCTATCCGACGCGTCTTACCATCCACTACCCGTCGGTACAACTCAACTGATCGATCTTCCAAAACATAGGAGATCCAGTCCATTCTGCTCGCCCGGTCCCAATCAAAGTTGATCTTGTCATGGGCATACCGCGAGGAATCCCTATAGAATGCGTGCTTGAATGTGTCGGTGGAATACCGAACTGGTATGTTGTCAAAAGTCCGAAAGGGACCTACGTTGACATAATTCGCAACCCAGTGAGCCTCGTAATCAGCCGCGCTGGGCAAATTGAGGAGCGGAGGAAGGGGCATTACCAGCCCCCCCCAGACTTGAATCGAAAGACATTGAACTTCTCTTCACTACGGAACGTCGGACCAATTTCGTGTCCCAGACGTCGCTCAATTTCCTCAACTACGGCCATCTTAGCTTTACTGGCGGGATTGCCGTGAAACTTGTAGCTAACCGCACCGATAAGAATATCCGCCAGTTGAAGTAATGGTACCTGATGGGAGGGTAAGGCCTGGACATCCACCCTAGACGAGAGATTTGCGTTTCTCAGGCAATGTTCCAATGTCCGAATCCGATTGTGCAACCGATTGGTCTTGGCGTCCAAGAATATCTTGTAATAATTGAAATCCAGTATCCAGTGGTGGAGGACCTGGTAGTAGAACTTGTAAAACATAAGTTCATTGTCGGAATTATGGAACCGCACGACGTCTAGTTCGTCTGCACGCAGAACAATGACCCTAAAGCGCATGCTGTCTGCCTGGTCAAAGAAAAATCTGACGAGATCTAGATAAAACTCCAGCTTCGAAGGACTCACCCGTTTCCACTTGAACTCCCCATACAAGTTGTGGCGCTTTCTCAGGAATCCGATCTGGTTCTTATATGACGACCTGTGTTCCCTCAGTATCCACAGGGAGCCAATGAGCACATAATAATCTCCAGGGGGCTGACTCTTAAAGAGTTCGGGTCGGCTTTCGTCACAGTAGACTTCAAGATCCATGGGAGGTCTCCGTACGCCATCCCTTATAGCACCATTAAGAGTAAGGCACAACGCATCTTACTCCCTCGACCAGCGACCGGCTTGTTGGCACTCACGGTGTCTCATGGTCCGCGGCGGGAGTACGGCCCGGGCGTCGAGAGAAGAGAATTTGGTAAACCTCGCAATTCTTCTATGGCTCATTTTCGAAAGAGACGACTCTCATCTTTATCCTCGACAATGACGGATTCGATTCCCATGTCGGTGCTTCGTCGAATATTCCCATGGCTACGATGAAATCGTAATCGCTGACTTCCCCTGTCGCGAGAGAGAAAGCCCCGCGGCGTCCAATCCAGGAATACCAAGTGTTTCGCTCAATTGACTTGAGTCCGGAAGGTAGCGGTCTTAGGCTGAGGCCTGCAAAATCAGGTTGGATCTTGACAAGATGGGCATTCCTATTCCCCCTATTCTTCACTTTGCCCGTTGCCCATATCGACATGAATCGTTTCGTGTGCAAAAGAGTTCGGTAATCGGCCGGAAGAGCTCCAAAGCCGACCAAGGTGTCTGTCACAATCCCGCTATGATCACGCACTCCCATGAATAATTCCTGCGAGAAAACCACGACGTCCGCCCGAGACCGCAACCACAGGTAGGACGTACCCGCAACGGCGAGAAGGAATACCAGAGCGCCTCCAATGAAAAGGAATTGGCGATTCCTCATCGGAACCTCCCATGGCCAGGTGCCGGAGCAGTCCTCGGATCTTCTCACGTGTGGCTCTGGGTGTCAAAAGGTTTGGCATACGGGCCTACACCGCCTCATCAGTACGCCACGGGGGGAACCAACCGACCCGGGTGCGTGTCGTACCTTCCAAACGCCCTGGAGGTCTACCGAGTGAGACACAACTGGTTTTCATACCTCTCCGCAAAGCGAACCTTGGAAGCTCTTGGCAATCCCAGGACGGAGGCGGTTCGGGCGTTGGGCGATTACCGGGCTTACCGCACGAAAGGTGAAAAGCCGGCCCAAGTGTGCTATGCTATTTCACAGTGCCCTGGGAGGTAGTGACATGGCAGAAATTGACCCCACGAAATCAGAAGCTAAGTTGGCGAATCTCGTTGACAGAGCCGTCCAAAACAAGGAGCGCGTCCGCATTGGCATTGAGGGGAATGAAGTGGCCGCCGTAATCCCCGTTGAAGACCTTGAACTTCTGGAGCGGCTTGAAGACCAACTGGATTTGTTGGAAACTTTCGAAGCACTCCATGAGGCCTCTGAAGAGGGGGGCTTTTTACCCTGGGATGAATTCCGGAAGCAATTATCAGACTGAGGTCTTCGCATGGGTTATCTGGTTCACATCGCCAAGAAAGCCCAGCGTCAACTCAAATCATTGCCCCGGCAAGCTCGCCAAAATATCTTACCCAAAATCGATCAACTGAAAGAAGACTCTCGTCCCCAAGGTGCAAAGAAATTGACCGATATTACCGGCTTGTACCGTCTGAGAGTCGGAGATTACCGCATCGTCTATTGCGTAGAGGACAATCTACTCCTTGTGCTTGTAGTCTTGGTTGGGCACCGAAAGGACGTCTATGAGAAATTGACGGCCAAACTCGATGACACCAAGCTTCGTTCGTTGATCGAAGAAGTGGCCAAAACAATTCACTGATTCAATGACCCGCCGTGCAAACAGATTCCCCGGTCCCTCGTTTCATCCCATGCCGGAGAAGCACCGGAGTTCCCCCCGGTGAACATGGGGGCGAGGGCAGGAGTCTATCCGGTTCCCTCTTGCGAGAAGCTTACGGCGATTCCCGAGAAAATGATCGGGTTGGGTAGGTCAATTCCCGAAAGTGTCCCTTCAGGTCGATCTCCTTGTTCACATTTTGTTCACATTTTTGGAGACCGAGCAGTCCCTAAGCGGCCTGAGACGGATTGACGGGTATCGAAATTATTGGAGATTTCGGTCAGAGCATTGAAGAAAAGGAGTTGTTTTGGGACTTCTAATCCGTAGGTCACAGGTTCGAATCCTGTCGGGCGTGCCAAAGAAAATCAAAGGGTTGAGCCAAAAGGCTCGGCCCTTTTCTTTGTACTGTCAAAAACACCGCCTACCAATTCCGCTAACTTGGCTAACCAGGTAACTAAGCCGGGTATCATTCAGGACACCCCTATACCTCTTGGATGCCCCGGTTATTAACCATTTGTGTTACACGTTCCCGCAAACCTGCTATTGTGTCCTCATTACCGAATCTTACCGTAAGTGGTCCTTAAAAACACCAACTTTGTTGACCAAAATCAATACCTTGCTAAAAGAGTGCTTGACATCACACAACTGATTAGGTTGACTAATAGGTGCGGCCCGTAATGACACAAATTGAAACGGACCTACTGGGATGGGATGGCGTACCGAATTGTTACGAGGAATATTGCGAAGTCCGATACCTCGGAATTGATTTACCTACCGGTGTATGCGCCGTGGCGCGTAGACACCCAGACCGAGGCCATCCTCCCGGAATACCTTAAACTGACCGCAGATAAATTCGCTGCTGACGGACGACTCCAGAACATCAAAATCTCCTGGCAGACGAGAGAACACCGGGGGGCAGTAAAGGCCGATGCCGAGATTACCGATTGGCTCATCTCCGAAAAAGGCGACGAACGATTTCCGGTCCCCGGTACGTGGGCCTGCGCAATCAAACTCAACGACCCCGCACTCATTCAGGCCGTGGAGTCCGGCGAGATAAACTCCGTCTCCCTGGAATCCGAATTCCCTCCCAAGCGGACACCGCTTCCAACTCTGATATCGAATTCTATCGCGGCCAAGGGGTACACCTCAGTTCCGCTCCGTCCATTTGTGTGGATTGGTGGGTCCGCGGAATTTTGTCCGTTTTTGACGTCTCGTGCCTGCACCCTGAAGATCTTGTAATCACATCAAGGGCTTGATCGGAAAATCGCGAGAAATCGCGTGTCCGGTTTCGCACCGGCGTTCACACAACATCTCCGCACAAGCGCTTCACGGTTTCTTCTTGGCCAGCGCTGTGCCCACGCCCTCGGCAACACAAAAGTCCGTGAATTTTTTTACGAGTGTGCCCTTGGAGGAATTCTCCTGGTAGTAGAGAACCAGGGGCCCGGAAATCGGGTACGATTTGTTCTTGATGCTCGCCTCAGTGGGCATGACCGATGGAGAATCGGCGGTCTCCTTGATGGCGAGCACCTTCACGAGGCCCTTGACGCCTCTACGAAAGGCCTCACCGAATCTCGCATCGGCGATTGACCCGGGCCGAGCTTTTACCGCCCGAACCATGTCTTTTTCTGCCAGTCTAAGGGCCCGTTGAGCCACAGGCATACCTTCGAGAGCCAATTCTCTCAGGAAGATCTCGGTTCCGGATAAAGACTCGTCCCTGGTCAGGACCGTGATCGGTTGGTTCGGTCCTCCGAGCTCCTTCCAGTTGGTATAATCTCCGGAAAATATCTTGCGCAGGTTCGCCATGGTTATCTCGGTCAACGGGATATCACGATTCACGATAATCACAACCGCTCCGAAGCCGACGATCCTTTCCGTAAGATTGATGCCGTTATCTCTTGCTTCCTGCAATTGATCCATGTCCAGCTTCCCGACAGTCATGATCGCGTCCGCATTTTTCTCGAGAATCTGTGCCCAAGCATCGTACCGGTCCGCGTCGTCTATTTTGATCGTGGCGGCCGGATTGCGAATCATGAACTTGGTGGCCATATCGGTCACCGTGAAATACATGTACCTCGAACCGACCAGATTGATCCCATTGCGTGCCTGCCCAAGAGCCGTTTGAGGCCCCAGGGTGAGCGACATCAAGCCTAGGAAAATGAGAAAAGTTATCCTCTTATGGAAGGTGGCCATGACTCCACTCCTATGTTGGATTTCCCCTAATATCCGCGCCCAAGCGAAAAGCATAGGCGCTGTGGCTGCGTGCCGACACGTCAGGCTCATGCTGAACTCCTTTCCCGCAGCTTGCCGCCGGTAGCCCAACATCCGCCCGTCCGAACCCGAGCCTGACCGTCGCCATAGTCCATTGCTCTGTTGCCGCTCATTGAAATTCGCGGCATTCTTCGAGTAGAAGGCCAATGAGCCTTCGACCACATTGTCAGTACAGAGCGTCGCTGTTTTACCAGGAGTAGCGACGCCTGCTTGAGCCCTATGGCAGATCCGATAGCGGAGCGTCCGCGGTTACCGTAGGCTACCTGATAACACCAAGGCTCTCTTTGTTTCCCGCAATTTCCAAAGGGCTCCACTATTAAGCCACCTGAATTAGTCTTCTACGAGTCTTGCAATAGATTTGTGCTAGATTTGCGTTAGGCGGTCTCAACCGGTCTATTTCCCGCTATGGGATGGGTGAGGCCGGCGTCGGTCGGAGGGTGGACTCAGAGCCCTCAACTATAGTGCCGCTCATTAAAATTCGCGGCATTCTTCCAGTAGAAAGCCAATGAGCCTTCGACCACAGTGTCTCCGGAATTCGGCGCGATTATTCCCGGAGTAGCGGCGCCTGTTTGAGGCTTATGGCAGACCGGATAGCTGAGCGCAGGAGGCTAACCGTAAGCTTCCTGGTCACTTCAAGGCTTTGTCGGATTCCCGCAGTGCTCAATGCGCTCCGCTCTAGAACCCGCCGGCGAATTTCCCCTCAAAATAGAGCCGTCCCGCCGAGTGTCAATTTTGGCGTCGTTCAGCACAAGGACACATGAAACGCGTTGGAATCGAGCACCCGCGGATTATTCGATGACGTTCCCGTCGCAACGGTCGTTTCGCCCGGTGGAGACTATTTTCAGAAGACATCCTTGTCCCTTGGCTCGTACAGTGATACAGAATGAAGGAGGATGACATCAGGGGGCGGTATGAGTAAACCGAAGATCGACGCTAAGCAAGTGCTGGACGACCTGAGAGCCGGATTCGACGACACCTACCTCATGGAGAAATATAATCTCTCGGCGAGAGGTCTCCAAAGTCTTTTCCAAAAGCTGGTTACCGGAGGAATAGTTGACCGCTGGCTCCTCGAAGGGGGACGGCTTAAGCCCGGCACCGGCACGAGTCCCAGGGAGAGAGAGGTTTCGGCCAAGGAAGTCCTCAAAGACCTTCGCTCGGGCATGACCCAGGATGCCATGATGCACAAGTATCGGCTTTCCGCACAGGGCCTTGCCAACCTGTTCGAACAGTTGGTCGAAGCCGGATTGGTGGCGGAGTCCGAATTGGATCAAGGGAGCTCGCTGGAAAACACCGTGGAAATAACGGAGAAAGGGTTCGGCGAGGTCTTGGCCGACGCACGCGGTGAAGAAAGAAAAAGTCGAGAAGAGACCCCCGCACCACCCTCGCCTTCGACTCGGGAGTCCGAGACGCCGAAGGGACCGGTAATCGTGGAATCCAATACCGCCCCCACGTGGCAATGCCCCGCCTGCAAAGAGACTTTCACCGGGGAAGGCGACCGCTGCCCGAAATGCGGTACCATGATTGCCCGGTTCCTCGCCGAACGAGAGGTGCCTTTTGGCGACGAACCGTCCATCAGCATGGACCAGACCATGGAGCTTGTCTGGCAATGCCCCGGCTGCGGAGTCAGGCAATACAAGGCGTACGAAGAGTGTCCCGAGTGCGGTCTGGCCGTAGCGGATTATGCGGCGCAAACGGCCGGGCAAAGCTCGGAGAAAGTCTCTGAGCAGGTTTCCGGGACTTCGGCCGGCGAAGCTCTATCCGACTTGAGAAAGGACCCGGTCATGCACGTGGATTGGCTGAAAGACGGGCTGCAAGGCGGTGATTCGGAATTCCGAAAACAACCGTACACGAGACTCGTACGACTGACGCGAGCTCTTAACTGGATCGCTCTCATACAACTCGTGGTAGTAATACTGGTCACCGTCGCGGGGGTGTGGAACGTGAAGAGGTTCGGGGTTGATGCGGTGCTCATGCTTCCTTCAGCGCTCGTGACCCTTCTTTTTTCCGTACTCGGTTACGTTCTGCTTCGGTCGGCAGCAGAATTGATTAAGGTAATCATGGACCTGGCTCATTCTCTGACGGAGAGCAACCGCCTGCTGGCCCAAATCCTCGACGGGAGCAAGCGCGAGTAAGGTTGAGGAGGATCGGGCGACGCAGTCGCCACATGGACGATTGAGGCAGTATCTTCCGGGGCAAGTCTTGCGATAAAGGGAAAACGATCCCGCGAACAACTAACGAACTATCACCATGGGGATCTGCAGCTCGTGCCTCACCGGTGAGATGGTGCTTCCGAAGAGGATATCCCTTATTCCCGTGTGACCGTGCCCGCCCATGACGAGAATGTCGATCTTCTGCTCCTGGACCATTCGTACCAGCTCCCTGGTTACATTTCCAAACCCCAGAAAGCTTTCGGCGTCCACTCCCCGGCGGTTGAGGGATTTTGCCAGGGTCAGGAGATATGCTTCATCTTCTCTTGCCTCGGCGTCGTAGGCCTCCTCGCCGAAGAACTGTCCCGCGGCGCCTTCCACCACGTGAAAGAGGCACAGCGTGGCGTCGTGCTGCCGCGCCAGGGAGTAGGCGTGGCTCAGTACCTTTTTGTCGTCATCGTGAAACGCCACCGCTACTCCCACCCTCTCGTACTGGGGCTCTTCCACGTCCAGGCCGTCATCTTTGGCACGGATGAAGTGCGCGAGCTTCTTCCAGGCAGGAAGAGATTCTCTCTTCGGCAGGTGGATGAAAGGTCTGACGGTTATATAGAGAAGGAGAAACACCACGGCGGCCACAAAGGGCATCACCACGGCGTAGATCATCGCCGGCTCCTTGCTCGATTCAAGCCATTCCGACAGTTGATCCACAACCAGTTTAGCGTTCAATCCGACAAGCACGCATGCCACCACCCAGGAGAGTGCCTTGAGCCACAGCTTGCTGGCAAACTCGCCCATGGATTCTTTGTCGTTGGTGAAGTGAATAAGCGGTATTACAGCGAAGGGAAGCTGCAGGCTCAAGATGACCTGGCTGAATATCAGCAGCTTGTACGTGCCCGCCTCGCCGGCCATGATGATTGTGAGCACCGCGGGGATCACGGCGAGCATGCGTGTAAGAAGCCGGCGGAGGAAGGGACGAATCTTGAATCGCAGGTATCCCTCCATCACGATCTGTCCGGCCAGTGTTCCCGTCAATGTTGAAGCCTGTCCCGCACAGAGAAGCGCCAGGGCAAACGCCACTCCCGCCAGCTCGGTTCCGAGTAGAGGCGAGAGGAGCTTGTGTGCTTGCTGGAGCTCGGTTACCACGATGTTCCGTTGATAGAAGGTCGCCGCTGCAACAATGAGAATTGCCGCGTTGACGAAGAAAGCGGCGTTCAATGCAATTGTCGAGTCAATGAGATTGAATTTGCACGCCTGCCGTTTTCCCTCCACCGAATCGTCGTAGGCCCGGGTCTGTACCAGAGCTGAATGGAGATACAGGTTGTGGGGCATCACCGTCGCGCCGATAATACCGATGGCAATATACAATGCGCCTTCGGGCAAACGAGGCACAAAACCTGAAGCCACCTGCCCCCAGTCCGGGTTGGATTGGAATACCTCAAAGAGGAAGCACAACCCGATGATGGTGATGAGAAACATGATGAAGCTCTCGAATTTTCTCATCCCCAGATTCTGTATGGCAAGAAACAGCATCGTGTCGAAGCCGGTTATCACGACTCCCCAGATCATGGGGATGCCGAACAGGAGGTTCAGTCCGATGGCCGTGCCCAGCACTTCGGCCAGATCGCACGCGGCAATGGCTATCTCGGTAAGAATCCACAGCGCGTAATTGACCGATCGCGGGTAATGGTCCCGACAGGCCTGGGCCAAATCTCTTCCCGTCGCGATTCCTAACCGTGCCGAGAGAGTCTGGAGGAGGACAGCCATGGCATTGGACATCGCCAGGACCCATATCAGGGTGTATCCGAAGCGGGCCCCTCCCTCCAAATCGGTCGCCCAGTTGCCCGGGTCCATATAGCCCACGCTTATAAGATACGCCGGTCCCAGGAACGCGAACATCCGCTTGTAGATACCGGCACCCTTGGGAATGGATACGGTTCGATGCACTTCGTCGAGAGAGATACCCGCTTTTGTCATCAAGTCCCCCTTCGGGCAGTGCCCGTCCGGTGTTACCGCGTCGATAGAGATGGAAGTCGGTTCGGCTGTACCATCTCACAAACGTTTGCGACAAAATTTCCGCGCTCTGAAGACTACCACGAACTTCCGCGGACCGATCACCTCAACTGGAGCGGCAACCTTGTGTTGAAAAGAGGAGTCCGCATGTGCAGCCCTTGGAGCACCTCAACCTAGCATACCGAGAACGGCGAGGCAAGCTGTACCAACGGCCCCTCAAGGGCCTGCGAGGCGTTTCCCGGAGCAGTCGGTCCACACTCTCGGAGCGCGCCTTGATCCGATTCATAGCCCCATCTCTTTAAGGAGCATTGGATGCCCACCTTGCGCTGAGCGCGCGAAATAGACTATGCTTTAAACGCCGAGGGGTATTCAAACAAGATAAGTGGAGCGTTTCAAAAGCTGCGGGAAATGGAGCGGAGCCTTTCGGTCGTCCGAGGAGCCTGCGGATGTTTGGATGAGTGCGGGGAAGACGAACCGGGAATCCGGACGCGAAGGAGGGAAATCGCATGTCTGCCGACCGGAGTAAACAGAATGGATCGCGGCTCGGCCACGGATCGACCGACTCGGAGAAGAAACCTCTTGCCGAGGTCCTCGAAGATCTGAAAACATCTCCGGAAGGGCTTACTCGAGCGGAAGCAGCACGACGTCTCCAGAAGTACGGCCCCAACGATCTGGTCGAGGAGAAGGTCAGTCCTCTGAGGCAATTTCTGTCGTTCTTCCGGGGTCCCATCCCCTGGATGATAGAAATTGCAGCCCTGCTCTCGCTTGCCGTAAAGCATTGGGCAGACTTCACAATCATCCTCATCCTGCTTGTCTTCAATGCCGCCATAGGCTTCTGGCAAGAGCACAAGGCCGCCAATGCCCTGGAAGCCCTCAAAGCCCAGCTCGCTCTTCGGGCGAGAGTGCGCCGGGACGGACAATGGCAGGAGATGGTCACCAAAGATCTCGTGCCCGGAGATGTGATCCGCATACGAATGGGAGACGTGGTCCCTGCCGACACCCGGCTCATGGAAGGGGACTACCTGAGCATCGATCAGGCCGCGTTGACCGGAGAATCTCTCCCGGTGACCAAGAGGGTCGGCGATGTCGCGTATTCGGGCTCGGTAGCCAAACAGGGGGAAATGGTTGCTGTTGTCACCGCCACGGGGAGCAGCACCTTTTTCGGACGGACCGCCAAGCTGGTGGAGGGCGCGGGAACGGTATCGCACTTCCAAAAGGCCGTTCTGCAGATCGGCGATTACCTGATCTATTTGAGTCTCGCTCTTGTAGCCGCTCTTGTCCTCGTGCAGTTGGAACGAGGAACCCCGGTCCTGGAGCTGGTCCAGTTCGCGCTCATTCTCACCGTTGCGTCCATCCCGGTCGCCATGCCCGCGGTGCTTTCCATAACCATGGCCGTGGGAGGGCTTGCCCTGTCGAAGATGAAGGCCATCGTCTCCCGGTTGGAATCCATTGAGGAGATGGCCGGCATCGACATCCTCTGCTCCGACAAGACCGGCACATTGACACAAAATAAGCTCACCCTGGGCGATCCCGTGGTGTTCGCGGCCAAGGACTCCCGTGAGCTTATCTTGGCAGGTGCTCTGGCCTCGGTGGCCGAAAACGGCGATCCCATAGACCTGTCGGTCATTGCGGGTCTCGAAGACCGGGGAGTGCTGTCCCAATACTCCCGGACCAAGTTCATGCCGTTCGACCCCGTGGGAAAACGGACCGAAGCCACCGTGCAAGACCCCGATAAGAACACCTTCAAGGTGACCAAGGGTGCGCCCCAGGTGATCCTCGGACTCTGCCGACCGGACGAGAAGACGGGCGACAAGGCCGAGAGCGTGGTGGAAGAGCTGGCCGGCAAGGGATACCGAACGTTGGGTGTGGCAAGAACTCTTGACGGAACCTCCTGGGATTTTCTCGGCATTTTGCCGCTTTTCGATCCTCCACGAGAGGACTCGGCCGTCACCATAGCCAATGCCGGCACCCACGGCATCAAGGTAAAGATGATTACCGGTGACAATGTGGCCATTGCCCGACAGATCGCGGGCAAGCTCGGTATGCCGACGAACATCCTGGCAGCGGAAGAGGCCTTTAGAGACGACGAGGATGTGAAGAGCCCGTCCGAGGAAGCGCAGCACCGCATCGAGCGTGCCGACGGTTTCGCCCAAGTCTTTCCCGAGCACAAGTACGGGATTGTAAAGGCTCTGCAGGCAGCCAGGCATATTGTGGGTATGACCGGGGACGGCGTCAACGACGCTCCGGCACTCAAACAGGCCGATGTGGGAATCGCTGTGAGTGGGGCAACGGAAGCCGCCCGTGCGGCCGCGTCTCTTGTGCTGACCGCGCCGGGACTATCGGTCATTGTCAATGCGGTTGAGGAGGCTCGAAAGATCTTCGAGCGGATGAACAGTTATGCCGTGTATAGAATATGCGAGACCATCCGTATTATGTTCTTTGTCGTACTCGCGATGATATTTTACAAATTCTATCCCATAACAGCGATCATGATCATCCTGTTGGCGTTTTTCAATGACGTGCCCATCATGGCCATTGCGTACGACAACACCCGGGTCGATCCGCAGCCCGTGCGCTGGGAAATGGGGCGAGTTTTCACGGTCTCTACAGTACTGGGAATCATCGGGGTCGTGGAGACATTCGGTCTCCTGGTGATAGCCAAGAACTGGCTCGGCCTGGACATACCCCAAATCCAGACCTTCATCTTCCTCAAGCTGGCAGTTGCCGGGCATTTGACGCTCTTTGTGGCACGGACCAGAGGGTCCTTCTTCTCCGAGCCCTATCCCGCACCGGCCCTTCTCTGGTCCGCTGTGATAACCAAATTGGTGGCCACCCTCTTCGTTGTTTACCCCTTCGGCCTCATTGCTCCCATTTCCTGGAGTAACGTGGGGCTCATCTGGGGATATTGCATCGTCTGGATCTTCATTGAAGACGTGGCAAAAATCATGGTATACCGACATATGGAGATGTCGGGCACTCGTCACCGGAGTTTCCTCAGGATGCTCAAACAACCGCTCAGCCATTACGCGACACACAAGCACCGGTAGGACCGACACGGATTCCCGTGCAGGAGGGGCTGCCTCATACCATTTCGTGGTTTGACAGGTAATTGGGACGTCATGTCACTTCCGCCGCCTACGGCGCGATCTGACCACACTTCAAAGACATGCCGTCCGTGTCGTGAAGTCACGGCCTTAATTGCGAAATGGTATGAGAATCCCGACGGCCGCGGAGCAAAAGAACGATCTCCTTTCTTTGGAAAGAGCGAGTGCCAAACGTGTGGAAGAGTCCTAACAGGCTTCGGAAATCATTGGCGTGCGGTTGAAGCGGTCGGGGAGCTCAGTGCGGTCGATCTCCTCGTACTTATTGCGGAAGTAGACAATACGGATTCACCGGGATTCAAGTCAGGAAGAATCTGCCCGCTGTACGTGTATTTTGAGTATTCCGGCTCGGTGCAGGAATTGTCGGGAATAGGGAATTCTCATCCAATTAAAATCATCCTGGAATATTGACAAAAACCGCGTAAGGACATGAGACGACAAAAATGGAAATTTACCGTACGTTGCCGTCGCCGCAAGTTACTGCCCGCAGCCAGCTAAGTTGAAAAGAGGAATCTTGAGTCTCGAACAGGTATCTCGCGGCATCTTTGAAATCACCGATCACTCCCGGACCGAGATATCTTTTCCACGGAGGTTTGCGCTGACCTTGATGCCACGCGAGGTGGCCGAGCACATAGCCGAACATAGGGGGGCTCATGTATTCGGGTTTGTTGAATTGCGTGCCCGGCCACTTGGTAAACTGACTCTTCCATACCCGCGGCGAATTCGCCATGAAGATTGCGAACCCCAGAAAGCAAGTAGTAAGATCGGTCAGCAATTCCTCATCGAAACGATTCGGCCTTATTCTCCGTTCGCCCCGAAGCCGAGCGTGAGCGAGTTCATGGGCCATGGTGGGTACAAGATCCCCTAGGTGATAGATCTGGCCAGTCGTCAGAATGATGACGTGCTTACGCCAAGAGGATGAATACGTGCCTGCAGGTTGACTCGCTACGTAGTCGCCGTCATCATTTACCAGCAACAGAGGGCGACGAGACCCATCCCACATCAGAATGGGAGCGGGATCTTCTTCCTCGAATTTAAGGATTACACGATCCTCGGATACCTCCATGAAACGGCAGATCCGGGCAAACACTGCTTTGGCAGCCTCTTTGGAAGGTTCGTACGGTTCGGGAAAGAACTCGTTGGTCGGTACCACGAGTGGACGATCGGTGAAAATATTGGACGGAAATTGTCGCGAGAGCCACTTGAGATGTCGCTCAATCCAGCCTTTGGCACTAGGATCGACCGGGCAGTATGGCTTGGATAACCAGTCGAACATGCAAAAAGCCTCCATCGGATTCTGGAACCTCGGTTCTGCACTCCACCCTATGGGCGGTCCTGATAATCCAGGATCACGCATATGTAAGCAGACACCCTTTGGTTCCGGAATGGGATTCCAAAACTCACAAGTCGTATCACGGGAACTATCCCGCGATCTTGCCAATTACGGAGTGCTTCCCCCGGAATCCGGCCTCAGTAGTGTGCTTGTGCCGACTGCAATGGCCCCGAATGGTGTTGCTAGAGGCAAGAGGTCGGCAAGGCCGTGGTCATATTAGTGAAAAAGCCTCTCTCTCCCCGCTTCTGAGCGTAACTCACCGTTCGCCCCTCCGTCAACAAGATTTCTTGCCCCTCACCGGAACACTGCTTGGTAGTGACGGGCCAAGAGGAAACCTGAAGCCACATGAACATACCACGTCCGAACGTGATGCACGACTTTTGCTCCGGCTTTGATCAAGCGCCTGATCAACCATTCCATTGAACGTTTGATACCATTTCCCGATTCAACACGTAATACGGACGGCATGTCACTTCCGGGGCGAACGGAGTGACCTGACGAGGCTTCAGAGACATGCCGCCGTATCGTGAAGTCACATTCTCAGTACCGGGCTCCGTGAATTGGGTGACGTTTGGGGCCCTTGGGATTGCTTTGTCGCTCCTCTCCTTGCGAGGACGTCCGGAACCCGTCATTGCAAGCGAAACGAAGCAATCTCGGCGGCCGAGAATGCGCAAGCCTATTCGCGCCACGGAGAACTTGGTCGTCAAATGGTGTGACACCCGCTCAGGTCGGCAAGAGGTTCGCTGCCGCATGGACCTCCATCGGCCGTGATGCATCTTGAAGGGAAAGATCGAGCATTCGATTTCAGTACTACTGGGGCTGCGCGTCCGACCGGGCCTCTCCGCTCCTGATGTCTCGAAAGGATATGCGTACCGTCGTTCCTCCACCGTTTTCGATCTCCACGTTCCCTTCGAGTTGGGCGGTGAATGTCCTGACAAGGTCCAATCCCAAAGATTCCCGAGCACACGCGTCTCTCTGAACGTCGCTGCCGACCCCGGTATCCGCGACGGAAAGTTCGTACATGTCGTCGTTCTTGGCACGAAGGGCAACACGCAGTTGTCCTTTTGTCCCGGGAGGAAAGGCGTGTCTGAGCACGTTGGAGACCAGCTCCGTGAGAATCATGCCCAAGGGAATGGCCGTGTCCAAGGAAAACGTGACTTCATCAACGTGCACCACCACCGCAATTTGAGAAGAAGCTCCTTGATACGCCTGCACCACGTGGCTGGTCAAGGCCTTAACGTAAGGCCCCATCTGTATTGTGGAGAGGGTCGGCGAGAGGTACAGTTTCTCGTGGACCAGCGATATGGAGAAGACTCTGTTCTCGGCATCTCTCAGGACTTCCAGAATCCTCGGCTCCTCAATTCTTCGCGATTGCATCCTGAGGAGACTGAGCATAAGTTGGAGATTATTCTTGACCCTATGATGAACTTCCTGGAGGAGGACGTCCTTTTCTTTCAGTGAAGCCAGAAGCCTTTCCTGTGTTTGCTTGAACTCCCCGATGTTGGTGGCTACCGCCAAGGCTCCTCGAAAGGTCCCGTCTTCGCCAAATAGCGGTTTTGAGGAGAGAATCAGGGGAATAGGCTGACCGTCTTTGCACACAAACACTACCTCGTAGATTCCGGATCGTCCCTCCTTGCGCTGTGCGAACTGCTCGGCAAACTTTTCCCGAGTGACAGAATCCACGAAATCCGTTATTTTTCGGCCCATGATCTCATTCCGGGAGAATCCGGTTATTTCGGTAACTCTGTCATTGATATACGTTACAATTCCATCGGCATCAGTGATTCCGACCCCGTCGTTCATTGTCTCCACCAAGAGCCGAAACTTCTCTTCACTTTCTTTGAGGGCTTTCTCGTCATTCTTTTGTTTGGTTATGTCAAGCGCCACTCCCCCTACGTATTTGTTGCCGTAGGCGTCCCTCACCGGAAATTTACACACCCAAAGATGAATGATCTTCCCGGCCGGGTCGGTGAGCGACCGAACAAATTCCATTGATTCGTCGGAAGCCAAGACTGCCTCGTCCGTTTCTCGCAGTAGGAGGGCCGATTCCAGAGGCCAAACATCCTGAGTGGCTTTTCCCAGAGCGTTGGACGCGTTTCTTCCAAGAGCCCCTTCCCAAGGCCTATTGACGTAGACATAACGACCCGTCTCGTCTTTCATGAACGCCAAAACAGGGCTGTTGTTCATAAAAGTCTGGAAGAGCTCGTCCCGTGCCTGAAGCTCCTTTTGGCTCTCTTTGAGAGCATTTGACACAAGAGTCCTATCCGTGATGTCTTCAACCACACATATCGCCGAAGCGTCTTCGGATTCCTGATCGAAGAGACGAGCCGCGGATATACGGACAGTGATGGTCTCGCCGTCCTTCCGCAGGTAACGTTTGGTTAATTCGTAGGCTGGAATTTTTCTTTGGACAAGTGCTCTGAATTTCTCTGCGGAGACCTCAAGGTCCTGCGGAAACGTGATCTCTCGAAAAGATCGAGAAGTCAGCTCCTCTTCGGAGAGACCGACCATATCGCAAAATGCCCTGTTGACACTGATGTATCGTCCGTCGGAGTCTGCCACACTTATACCCACGGGCGCGTTGGCAAAAATGGCGCGGAACCTCTCTTTGCTTGCCCTCAGGGCGCGCTCCGTCTCTTCTCGGGCTGCAATCTCTTCTCGAAGCCTTTCATTGACGGCTTGGAGCTCGGCCGTTTTGTGGCGGACGCGAAGGTCCAATTCGTCGTAGGCCTTTTGAAGCTCCTGCCGGGTCTTCCTCTGCTCGGTAACGTCTATGGCAAAAATGGCGACAGCCTCAACCCTCTGCCGATCGTCAAAAACCGGATGGACGCTGTTGTCTATGAAACGGCCCGATCTCTCATCCTCGAAGCGCACGGGCTTTCCGGTCCTGAACACTGCTTCCAGTATCGGTTTTCTTTTTTGCACGACGTCTGTGGGGACGTAGTCGTAGACGATTCGGCCGACAAGTTCCGGAATGCTCTTACCCAGTCTTTCAGCCTGTGTCCGGTTTATGGCAAGAATTTTGCCACCGGCGTCGATGAGGAGCGAGCCTTCGGTTATGGCGTTCAAGAGAGCTTGTACAAAAGAATTTTCTTGCGCAGGTGTACGTTCCTCCCCTTGAACCCCGGCCAATGCCTCGTTCAGTTGGGCAATTCTCAGGCGTGCCTCCTCCAATTGTTGGATTAATTCCTCCCTTGTGTGTTTGGCAAAATCCATGGGGAGCCTCCCGGGAAAGAAAATTCAAGAGTGACGACTCGTGCCTATGAAACCTTCATATTATCAGTACATCTTACGAGAATAGGCTCTTCAGATTCAAGAGGCGGACAATCAGCGACGTCGAACTTTGACCGACATTGGCTCTTATAGCGGAGTACTTTATAGTGCTACGAATTCGCATGAGCGGCACCATCGCAACGCTTTTCAACCGTTATTGGAGTTGTTGATCGTCAATTCGGCACAGTTGGGATGCATGCGGGACTCCTCCACGTGTCCTTGACCCGGTCTGCCGGGATTTTGACCGAGCGGCAGGCACATGAAGCCGCACAGCGAGCTCCACAACCCGGCGCGGCAACGGAAACCCCCACGATCTCTCGATGCGCCGACTCCCGTCGGGCAACGTGTGGGCCTCCTCCCGGCCGATCAATCGAACAACTTGTACTTGCGGTAAAAGAACGGCTTGAGGACTTTCAGTCCCAGGAACGACGCCACGGGCTTGATCCATGACCCCAATCGTGACCCGCTCCCGAGACAACGGCGGCAGTGGGCATCCACAAGCTTGCCCGACTTGAACCCATGCATCACCCGCTCAAGTTTCGGACCTCTCAGGATTTCCGCCAGGGTCGAATCGTTGAGGTTGCCCACAGCGGTTCGGCCGTCGAAATCCACGCAGCAGAGGACCACGTCGCCATTGTAGAGAACGGCGAAATGATCCCTCATGCCGAAACAGTACCCATGCCCCGCCTCGACAACATTCCCCTCGGCAAAGGCGTTCCCCCAGTCCGTGAGCACGTATGTTTCGATGAAGACGTTGGGGCAGAGCTCGATGACGTTCCACCCGAATATGCCGATCCTCTTGATCCTCTCGCGTGCCGTGGTCAGCTCCGAAGGCCTTTTGCCGAGGCGATCGTAGATCAGCTCCGTCCATTCCTCAATCGTCCGGTGAAGCGCTTCAGTGCTCCCCATGAAATTCGGGATGCCGAGCTGGTCGCGCATCTTGCCTGCAAAGCGGGTCGTCATGATGCGTACTTTGAATATGGGAGGGGCGGGCCTGGCTGCGCAGGCAGCGAGGAGGTCTAGGAGCCCGGTGCGGTACTTCTCGAAATCCATACGGGTGCCACGGGTGGCAAGAAAGCTCGACTCGTCGGGAGTCTGCAGGGATATGTCGATCTGGTGGAGGTCTCTTTGTGCCAACTCCTTGATTGTTTCAGGTTTCAGAAGCGCGCCGTTGGTGGTCAGCCCGACCGGTATAGCCTTCTCCCGCGCATGATCGACGATGGGGAAAAACCTCGGATGGAGAAGGGGCTCACCCATGACGTGAAAGGTCACCTTCACGGCCAGATCCAGCTCGGCTATCTGGTTGAGAGCCGATCGGGCGAGCCCTTCCTCCATGAATCCGCGCTTGCGCGTCATCTTACCGTCAGGGCAGAAGACGCAGGAGAAGTTGCACCGATTGGTGAGCTCCAGGTGAATGCGTTGGAATTTCTGCGGTAAATATGCAGGGAGATTCTTACTGCCGTCGTTCATGTGTCCTGTCACGTGGTGTTCTCATGCATAGTGTTTCGTTGCCCCAGCCTCCGAAGACATGCCGGAGCATCCCTTTTACGACTCATTGAGCGCTCCGGCAACCGCTGCGGTCATGAACCCCGCCAGGAGTCCCGTCAGAAGGGCTCTCAATCCCATGGATATCACCTCTTCCCGCCGATCGGGAGCGAGCGCCGAAATGCCGCCGATGAGGATGGCGAGACTCCCGAAATTGGCAAAAGAGCAGAGTGCATAGGTGAGAATCATCACGGCTCTCGGCGAAAGCTCGTGTGCCGCGATCATTCCTTTCATGGAGCTGTACACGAGCCATTCGTTGAATACGGTCTTCAAGGCCAGCAAGTTGCCCGCCTTGAGACAGTCTTCCCACGGGATACCGAGGAGATATGCCACCGGAGCGAACACGTACCCGCCGAGGGCTCCGAATGAGGTCCCGAACAGACCAAGCAAGGCGTCCAGCATGTGGATCATGGAAACAAAGGCCAGTAGGATTGCAGCGATGGTGGCGGCCAGTCTCAAGCCGTCCACTGCGCCGTTGGCCGCGGCTTCCACTATTCCGTGCTCTTTGGGGATAAGGAGGTTCCAGTCAACCCGACCGGCGGTTTCGGGGGTGACCTCTTCGGGGACCATCACTTTCGAGAGGGCGAGCGCGGCAGGCGCGCTCATGATGCTTGCCGCCATGATGTACGCGGCATTAGCCCCGAACACCCCCACGTACACCGCCATGACCGATCCCGCTATGGTGGCCATGAAACAGGTCATGACCGAGAAAAGCTCGGATCGGGTCATTCGGCCTATCACGTTCTTCAAGCCCGTAACGGCTTCTATGCCCATAAGAACGAACATGGCGGCCGCCAGAGTCTCGGCTCCGGAAGTTTTCATGGTCCGCTGCATGAGGCGCGCAAGCCCGTACATGATGGCGGGAATGATCCGCAGCAGGTTCAGCACCGCCATGAGCGAGCTGACAAAAATGATCACGGAGCCCATGCTGAGGATCACGAAATCCTTCCGCTCGGCCAGCGATCCGAAGAGAAATCCCGCCCCCTTGTCGGCGAAGGAGTAGACTCCATTGAAGAAGGCTTGGGCGGCGGAAAAGATCTGTTCCGGGTACGTCTTGAGAATCAGCACCCCGAAAAGGAACTGAAGGCCAAGACCCCAGAGAACGAGGTTCCAGTTAATCCTGCCTCGGTCCCGGGAGAGGATAAAACACAGCCCTACGATCGCACCTACGCCAATTACACTCATGAGTCTCGGCGGCATGACGGCCACCATAAAGTCGTCCCTGCACGATGTCAAGCCCGGTCTCCTAAGGGTCTGCAGTTGCCGATCGATTCATTTTCCTTGAATTCTTTTTCGGCAATGGGCATCTGTTCTGATAAGCACGATTCGCAGGAGGAGGTCTGTGATGACTGAATGTTCCGTGACTCGATCGCCGGAGGCCAAGAACTGGCCCGAAGGCATCATATCCGTAAAGATGACGATGAATCCGTACCTCTTGGCCATGGCCATAGAGGAAGCGTACAAATCGGGACTACAACCCTGGGAGTTTATCAATACCGCTTTGTGGGAGAAACTGGGCAAACCCGATCACGATGCGCTCATGCAGTTTGCAGCGGATCTGGAGATTATCGACGAAGATCCCAAGTGGAAGAAACGCCTCAAGATAACGGCACGGCACGAAGTTGCGGTGGATGCTTATCGCAAGGAGCTTAAAGAGGGTGTCGACCAATCCGACCCTCCGGCAGGAAACGGCGTCAACCGACCCCAACAATAACCGAAAGAGAGGTATGTCATGCCCATACTGAAATTCAGATGCGGAGACTGCGGAAAGGAATTCGCCAAAATCCTCACAGAGGAGAATCAAGTCCCAACCCAATGTCCGGTGTGCGGAGCAGCCGATCCTGAGGAAGTAGGCCCTGCCTTCAACGTGGAGCAGACCTCGTTTGCAGGTTACGGCTGCACCGATTGTGACACCTGCGGGGGAGAGAGTTGCTACACGGTCGCGTCCTCCAGTTGATGACGCAATTGTCGGGGAGGTCTTCCCCCGAGAAGTTATCCGGTTGGTCTCCCGACTCGGTTCCGGGGGCCGGTACCGGCTGTTGTACGTCTCCCTTTCTTGGTGCTCTTCGGAATACATATCCCGACGGGCCTCATGGTGGTTTTGTACACTGCAGGCATCTGTGTTTTCTTCGTCATGTTGCTGGGAGAATTGGCCTCAGCCTCTGAATCGCGACTTGCAGGATCGGCCGGCGTCGTGTTCGCCGCGACTTTTGTGCTCAACGGCTACGTTTGGCTTATGGTCATGGTGCCGTCGATCCACCATGAAGCAGTCTGCGCCGCAGCTTTCTTCTTGATGATGGCAGTTTATTACGCAATCAAAGCTGTAAGGAACAGCTTCGCTATGACGCCGACCCAAGCCGCGGTTCTCGGCGCGGCCCTCGGCCTGGCTTTTGGAAGCAGGCTTACGGCTGTTGTTGATGCCATGTTCTTGACGGCGGTATTGCTGATCGGAATGCATCTGAACGGGGTTATCTTTCGGGAACAGCGAAGGCTTGTTACCGCGGGAATCATGGTTTTCTTTCCCATACTGGCAGGTGTGGCATTGATGCTGTATAATTACGCACGATTTGGGTCAATTATGGAAGTCGGACACAAGTACGGGGCGTCAATCTACTCCCAGCACATACTCGCGGGCCACGCCATGAGGTACGATCATATTCCATACAATTTGTGGGACTATTTCTTTCGTATTCCGTCGGCAATGTCGGGATTCCCTTACTTGGACATGCACCTCTTCATATTGGACGTTCGCTCGCGTTTAGGTCCGGCTTACCACCTCATACACTACAACGAGCTCGCCGTATCCGTCTTCTGGATGATGCCTATTTTGCTCTTTGCGTTTGCTCCTTTGTCTCATCGATTGACCAGGAGGAGCGGGGTTCAAGTCAAGAGTTATTGGATACCGCTCGGAGTGGTAGCTCTGCAGACGCTTTGTACTTCGTTGTTTATGGGCAGCGCTGCCAGGTATGCTTTCGACTTCCTTCCTTTTCTCACGGCCATGTCTTTTCTCGGACTGGTCATGCTCAGATCCGACGATCGCTCCATCCTCGTACTTGTCGTATTCACCGCGGTCCTCTCCACCATTCTCGGCGTAGCCTTGGTGGGCAACGCGTTTGTGTCTTATTTTCCTTTCATCCGGTACCCTTCACCGTGGCTCCGGTAGATCCGGACCGTTGACGACGCCAACGGGATATCATGGTGTCATGGTAACGGTCAGGAGTCCGGTCGGATCGTGCATCGAAGCGCGAATCGTACCACAACTCTTTGCATCTCATACCATTTCGAGATTCAACAGGTAATTCGGATGCCATATCTCTTCCGATGAGAACGGCGAGCCTGACTTCGCTTCAGAGACATGCCGTCCGTGCCGTGAAGTTACATTCTTAAGTGCGAATTGGTATTAGCATAACCTGTCGATTCCGCCCACATTCCGCACCTCCTGAGGGTCATTTTGATGATTTTTTCACGCACGCCGTCGGGCTCTGTGGCGCCGGCCACATGGACAGAGAAAAATATCCGGGGTAAGCTCCAGGAGTTGCAGGTATCGGAGTTGGAGTTCGTTTAGAGTGTTTGCAAGCAGTCTTCCCATGGATGAGACGAGAACGAAAATCCCTGGAAACTTGGTGGTGAGCATCAGATATGTAGGCCGGGAGGTCTGCCTCTTTTCCCAGCCGGCAACGGTGGACTCGGTCGCACGGAGATTCACACGCATGGTTCGTTCGATGAGCCTGCAGATGATGAGTGCAAGGACTGGTACCAGTCCGAGAGCCTCGATGCGGCGAGGGGTCTTGAGAAGCAGAGCATTGACGAAGACGGGGTCCTTGAGGGAACCGCAATTGCGCTCCACCATGTGCTGGTCTTTGTAGATCTTGAGCAGCTCCCGTGAACCTACGGAGCCGGTGCCCTGGGAAAGCGTGTTGCCGATCAGTACAAAACACCCCGCTTCCCGGCGCAGACGATCCACCGAATCCCGGTGAGCATGTGACAGATCCAGGGAAGAGCTCCTCACCACTCGCATGGCGATTGCTCCCATGACCACTTTGGAGCCCACTTCTGCGATGCGGTCCAGGACACGGCCTGCGGTGTCATCGTTGAGCTTGCTCACCGGGATATCCTCGCCCAGGAGCAGGTCCACATCCTTGTCCGCAAAGAACTCTCCGAATCGAAAAGGCGGACTTCTTCCCGTCAACGCATCCAGGATCATCGCAAGGACCACCCGCCCCGGACTCACCTCCATCTCACAGTGAAGCAGTCGGTCGATCTCATCGACCAAGCCGATCCGCGCCGTATAGGCGGACACGATCGGGAGATAGCCCACATTGGATATCCGCATATCCTCGTATTCACCGACCATAGGGAACCTCCTCAAAAGGTATCCCATGGCCATCACATGATCCGGCCTCGTACAAGTCCCTGTAATCACATTTTTTATCAAACCCCAAAAAATACCCGAGCTACTCCTTATGGGGGTGCGGAACGCGAGATTTTTGGCCTTTTTCCGTAGGTTAAACCCTACGGCCATTCGTAGAGCGCCCCTTCAGGGCGCCGGAAGGCCGGCGGCATTTCGGGAAACTCAGCACCGTTCTTTGGAGTGGACGCTTTGGAGGCAGGCTGGTCACCTCGTTGTCGGTCGTGGCAGAAAGCATTTCCTCGACCGCCGCGATGTGAAATGAGTCAAGAGAAGATCTGCCCCCTTTACTTAGTTTAAGGGGCAAGGTCAGCCGATTCCGGACGTGTGTCCCGTTTGGGACTGTCGAGAGCTTCCGCGACCTATTCCGGCTCAAATCCGAGCTCTTTCCCGATATCCCTGAGACTTCGGATCGGGGCCTCCAAGGATTCTTCCTGTTCTTTTCTCAAATCACGAAGGTCTTCGAAGTCCTCCAGCGCCTCCTGTATTTGGACAAACTCTTCGTACGGCAGAACGACGAATTCCTTTTTCCCTTCCTTCTCGATTACTTGCGGATGCAGCAGCATGGGGCCTCCTATCGATAGGCTTCCCTACGATGACGAATACGATAGACTATTATTCTGTTCCCGTCTATTTCGAAGAGAGCCCTCCAGTTGCCTATTCGAAGCCGGTATTCCGGCCAATGATCCGAGAGCTTCTTGACATCGCCCATCAATGCGCTTTCAAGGCGCAAGAGAGCATCGTACAGACTGCGAGCCTCATGTTTGGGAATGGCTCTCAGGTCTTTCTCAGCCTTCGGTTTGAGTGCGACTGTGTATCTCATTCCGACCCGTCCCTGAGCGCTCGGGAGTCGGCGCCCTTACGGCCAAGCAACCGCTTTCCGAGGCCCTACTCCCTCTCATGGTGGCCGAAGACTTGGGCTGTGTCAAGCGGAAGAAGGGCTGGTGCCGGCCTGACGTTTCCAGAGTGACGTGGTGAGGTGCTGCGACCGGCCGTGCACCTCGTCTCGCGTGGTGGGGGAACGTATCGCCTAAACTGAGTCGAGGTTGGATGAGTCAAGAAGAGATCTGAACCCATTGTGACCTCTTTGCCTTCGTTGCAGCGCCCTGAAGGGGCGCACCGTGAATAGCCCTGGGTTTCAGAAACTGTCTCAAAACCCACGGTTCGACCCTATCGTCTGTAGGGGCGGTTCGTGAACCGACCGAAATCACGGCGCTTCTCGAAGCGCCCCTACACAAGAATTCCCGCATGGCAGAGTTTTGAGACAGTTTCTTCAACCCAGGGGAACCGGAACCGCCTACCCCACCCTCCAAAGCGACCCTGAACGGGTCGTCCAACAAGAGTTTCCTCGAATGACGTTTGGTGGACCCTTTCAGGGTCCAACCACCTATATTTATGGCCTTTTTCCGTAGGTTAAAACCTACGGCTATTCGTAGAGCGCCCCTTCAGGGCGCAGGAAGGCCTGCGGCATATTGGGAGACTCAGCGCCGTTTGATTGTGGTGGTTGGTTTAGCGACCGGCCGTGCCCTCGTCTCTCGTGATAGCCGAGCGTATCGACCCAACTCCGGCGATGCGGCATGAGTCAAGAAGAGATCTGACCCCGGTATGCTCCAGTAATGTACTGCCCCCTGCACTGCACGTGTTGGGGGGCAACCACGGGCACGGGCTCGGCATCAGCGCCCTGGAGGGGCGCACCGTGAATAGACGTGGGTTTCAACCCACGGGAACCGGAGCCGCCTGCCCCACCGTCCAAAGCGACCCGGAAAGGGTCGTCCAACAGGAGTATCACCGAATGACCCTTGGTGAACCCCTTCAGGGTCCAACCACCTTTCTTTATTGCCTTTTTCCGTAGGTTAAAACCTACGGCTATTCAAAGAGCGCCCCTTCAGGGCGCAGGAAGGCTTGCGGCATTGCGGGAGACACAGCACCGTTTGATTGCGGTGGGTGGGTTGGCGTCCGGCCGGGGACATCGTCCCTCGTGGTGGCCGCGCGTATCGCCTAAACTGAGTCGATGCTGGATGAGTCAAGAAGAGATCTGACCCCTTTGCCATTGTGACCTCTTTGCCGTCGTTGCAGCGCCCTGAAGGGGCGCACCGTGAATAGACGTGGGTTTCAACCCACGGGAACCGGAGTGGCTTACCCCACCCTCCAAAGCGACCCTGAACGGGTCGTCCAACAAGAGTTTCCTCGAATGACGTTTGGTGGACCCCTCCAGGGTCCAACCACCTATATTTATGGCCTTTTCCCGTAGGTTAAAACCTACGGCTATTCGTAGAGCGCCCCTTCAGGGCGCAGGAAGGCCAGCGGCATTTTGGGAGACTCAGCACCGTTTGATTGTGGTGGTCGGTTTGGCGACCGGCCGGGCACCCCAGTGCGCGACAGACCCGCCATAGACTGATGCTATGGGTGCACGGGTCGCGCGTCAACGATAAATCAGTAGTGTGTCCCCGCAATTTCAGATAGCAGTTTATGCATAAATCGCGATTGGTATGACCTGGATTGCTGGTCCTTGAATCTCATAATCTAACTTCGGGATAGCAAAACCCGGTTCGGTCGCCAATTGCGAAAGGCCTCCAAGAACACCATGGAGAACCGGCTGAGGTATTTTGCTCAGTGCAGTTTTCCTAATAAGACTAATGGATTCCGTGCCTTTAACAATGCTACGTATCACCTTCCCTACAACACAGAATCTGCCGTCTACAACATCTGACATCGTTGGATCGTTGAGAAACTCTGTTTCGAGCGTAACTACCGCTGTATAGTTGTTTCTGAGGCCCTCTGCCGTTAAGTCTATAGTATTGCCTGCTTTAAGTTTTTCACAAAAAGCTTCCATCTGGGATTTCATCTTTTGGTTGTCTGAAGTCTGTGCCTGCTTATTCTTTTGCTTTTGTGACTTTGTGGGATCGTCCTCAAAGAGTATCGCCATGGCCAGAATGTCCAAAAGACTTTCGATTGTCTCGACCACCGGGTTGCGCCTAAGGGAAGCCTCGAACTCGATAATGTCACCGGGCGAAGGTGTAGACTTATCTTCCATGATTTTCAAACCCATCTTCTACAGTGCATCGAGAAAAGTTGTTACGTTTCAAGATGTTATTAGGGCCTGACAAATCTGTGGCACCAGGAATTTGATTTCGAGCAACTCGAATCAGGTCACTGAGTCGCGTCGAACGGTACATTCCGAA
>JBGSJS010000093.1:0-22095 GCA_041741735.1 Desulfomonilaceae bacterium
GTATTCATCGCCGGTCCTCCTTCGGCAAACATCGTCTCACAAACGCCATGTATACCGTTCGGGGACCGGACGCCAACATTTTCTCATCCTCATCTACAAGATTTCATTCACCTTATCTCTGACAAGAAATCGCGGCACTCGATTGTGAAAGGAGCAGACGTCAATGCAAAGACTAAGACCGGCGAGACTCCCTTGACGCTTGCGAAGGCGGGAAAGACCGCAGAAATCGTCGAACTGCTCATTGCAAATGGAGCCAAGGAATAGAACTGCGTCTCAGCCCTAGTGCTACCTCTGAAGCCATATACTCGCAGGAGGATGAAATGTTTGCATAGCGATGACATAGCCATTGTTTTTCACCGCACTTAGCGAGACAAACATTCACGGCAACTTCTTTAGAAAAAGTCAAAAGGGGTCAAGTCTACTTTTGACTCTAACAGGACCTGTGATAGAGTCATTGCATCTTACGGCAGTCCGGACCGGCGACGATCTTGAACTAACCATCCGCGACACCACGGACAAGCTCATCGTTCAGAATTGGTTCCACGGCGAATCCGGCGAGTACCAGGTGGAGCAGATCCGGTTCGGGGACGGGACAATCCGGGACGTGGATACGATCGAGCAAACGGTCTTGCAGGGGACTCCCGGAGACGACACCTTGATCGGTTACGCTGAGGCCGACACGATCAACGGTCTCGCGGGGAACGACACGATCCTCGGTAATGCAGGGGCCGATTTCATCGACGGCGGTGCCGGAGATGACCGTCTGAATGACCGCCAACCAGCACATGAGAGCGTACGATGGCAGGCTCAAGCGCTCCTTCAGGGTTTGTCCGACAATGGCCCTGTCTTTGTCCGGTTCCGCGACGGCGACTACATCTCGTCTGCTGAAATTGCTTCGCGTCGCACGCAATGACAGGTTCCGGATGTTATTACGAGTAGCGAAGCGACGAAGCAATCCCAAGGGCAGAAAACGTCACCGAAGCTATGCCGTCCAGTGCCGAGCCGCTGTCCCGGGGGTCAATCCCGGGCGTGGCGCCAAACTCTCCCTCTGTCTTATTTGGACCAGGGTTGCGGGCAATAACCGGATTACGGCCCCTCGTCATGAGCCGCTTAGGGCTCCACCGGCTACAAGAAACACCCCGCGGACACAACCTTACACCCGTCTCGCACAGCGCAGGTCATCGGGCCGCAGACGCCGGTCCACCCGTCCCGGCGATGGAGACGTTCTTTTGTACCCGGGTCTGTGGTATAGAGTCCAGGGGCCTCTCGGAGGAGGCCTGGGAAGAGGTGTTCCCTGCACCGCGCTGCGGGGAAAGGCTCCATCGTCGGCAGCCATTCACTTTCTTGAGAGGAATCGTCCGTGGAGAAGCATACGGTAAGTACGGTGAAGATTAGCCATTCTCGTCCGCATGGAAAGAGTCGTCTTTTCTCTCTCGGTCTCGTGTTGTTGTGCTTGCTGGTCGCCGTCCTGAACGGGTGCGGAAAGAAACAGGCGGACAACAACAAAGGACGACCGCCTGTTCCCGTGGACATCGGCGAAGTTATTCAGAAGGACACGCCGCTCTTTCTGGAAGGCATCGGCAACGTCGTGGCGCTGAACACCGTGGATGTGAGGGCCCGGGTCACGGGAGAGATTATCAAGAAGCTTGTCGATGAGGGCGATCGACTGACAAAAGGACAGCAGCTCTTTGTCATCGACCCCGCACCGTACGAGGCCAAGCTTAAAGAATCCCAGGCCAAGGTGAGGCAGTCCAAGGTCCTTTACGAACAGGCAAAAAGAGACTTCCTGCGCTTCCAGGCCCTCTACGCTGAAAAAGCCGTCAGTCAGGAACAGCTCGAGACCAAAGAAGTGGACATGAACTCCAAGCTCTACCAGGTGGAGCTCAATCAGGCGGAGCTCGAAAGCGCTCAACTCAACCTGGGCTATTGCTTCATCCAATCCCCGTTGGACGGACAATCCGGCGAGATATACATCGACAATTTCAACATCGTCAAGGCCAACGAAGACAAGCTGGTCACCATCAAACAGGTGCAGCCCATAAAGGTGAGGTTTTCCGTACCGGGAAAGCTCCTGGACCGCATCAGGGAGCATGACAAGAGCGAGCCCATGGCTGTGGAGGCGTTGGTCCTGGGGAGCGACAAGCCTGAAGCCGGGACGCTCACTCTCATCGACAACAACATCAATCTGAAGACCGGCATGATCGTTCTTGAGGGGACCTTTTCAAATCCGGGATCTCGGCTGTGGCCGGGCCAATTCGTGCGCGTCCGACTTAGATTGTCGGTCACGAAGAACGCGGTTCTCGTTCCGCTGAGAGCGGTCAACGACGGCCCCTCAGGCCAATACGTCTGGTTTATGAATCCGGATCAGACCGTGGCGATCCGTCCTGTCACCGTCGATCGGCGAAGCGGCGACATGGAGGTTGTGTCGAAGGGTCTCAAGGCAGGGGACAAAGTCATCACCGCGGGGCGGCTCATGTTGTATCCCGGAGCCAAGGTGGTGTCGAGACAACAGATCGAGCAGATGAGAAAGGGCGCCGGGCCCAAGAAGCCGGGAGGCCCCGGCGACGGCACCAAGAAGCCCCAGGGGGCCGGCAAGTCATGAACCTCACGGAGCTCTTCATACGTCGGCCGGTAATGACCACCACCATCATGGTGGCCATGATCTTCTTCGGAACCATCGGGTATCTCAATCTGCCGGTGTCGGCTCTGCCCCAGGTGGACTTTCCCACGATCTCCGTGCAGGCGGTGCTCCCGGGGGCCGATCCGGAAACCATAGCCTCAAGCGTGGCCACGCCCCTGGAAAAACAGTTCTCGGCCATCGAGGGGCTGAGATCCATGAATTCGACTAGCAGCCAGGGAAGGACCACCATCAATCTCCAGTTCGACCTTTCACGAAAGATCGACGCAGCATCCATGGACGTCCAGGCGGCCATCACCAAAGCGAGCGGGGTCCTTCCTCCCAACATGCCCAGTCCCCCGACGTTCACCAAGGTCAATCCCGCGGAGCGTCCGATTTACTACATGGTCATGTACTCCGACGCCATGCCGCTCTACAAAGTGAACGACTACGCGGAGACCTTCGTATCCAATTCGCTCTCCATGATTCCCGGCGTGGCACAGGTCATCAATTACAGCCAGCAGAAATTTACCGTGCGCGTGTACATCAATCCCGATCTATTGGCAGCCAAACAGATCGGCATCAATGAAGTGACCAAAGCCATTGTCGCCCAAAACGTGAACCTCCCCCTGGGGACGCTGGACGGGCAGTACCAGACCAGGACGCTCAAGGCTTCGGGACAACTGATGGATGCCAAGGCGTACGACCCGGTGATCGTTTCGTACGTGCAGGGCCAACCGGTGAGGTTGGACGAAGTGGCAACGGTGAAGAACAGCGTCTACGCGGACAAAGTCTTCTGCTACTACAACGGCAAGAAATGCGTGGCTCTGGCGATACAGAGGCAACCGGGCTCCAATACGATCGACATTGTAGACAATATTCAAAAAACCATGCCCTCCATTCGGGCGAACCTGCCCCCCACGGTCAAACTCGAAGTTGTCTACGACATGTCGCAATCGATCAGGGATTCGGTGCACGACGTGAAGATGACGCTCATCCTGGCCGTCATACTCGTCATCATCGTTGTTTTCATTTTCCTGCGCAATGTGTCCGCCACGTTTATCGCCAGTATTGCCATTCCTCTGTCCATCGTCTTCACCTTCGCGGTGATGTACATGTTCGGATTTTCGCTGGACAACCTCTCGCTCATGGCCCTCGTGTTGTCGGTGGGATTTGTGGTGGACGACGCCATCGTGGTGCTGGAGAACGTGGTCAGGCACCTCGAAATGGGGAAAAAGCCTTTTCAAGCGGCGGTTGACGGCGCCAAGCAGATCGTCTTCACCATCGTCTCCATGACTTCCAGCTTGGCCATCGTCTTCGTGCCGATCATGTTCATGGCGGGAATATACGGCCGCGTGCTTAACGAGTTCGCCATAACCATCACCGTGGCAATTCTCGTTTCAGGAGTGGTCGCTCTTATGGCCAGCCCGATGTTGAGCAGCCGCCTGCTCCGTCCCCAAAGCAGACTTGCCGAATCCGACCCCATATTCGGGGCCATGCTCAAGTTTTACCGATGGACCCTCAAGAGGGCGGTGCAGCACAGAGTGGTGACGCTTCTCGTGGCCCTGGGCATGCTGGCGGCTACCATCCACCTCTTCGCAATCATACCCAAGGGGTTCGTCCCGCCCGTTGATATGAACTATCTCATCGGATTCTGCGTGGCCGAGCAAACCATCTCGCCGGAGGCCATGCAGAAGAATCTCCAGGAGCTGGCGCCGCTCGTCCGGTCGAATCCCAACGTGAGATCGGTGCTGAATGTGGCAGGATATCCCCAGAGGAACCAAGGGTTTACCATTGCATTCCTCAAGGACCGGCCGCCGCGAAAGACCACGGCCCAGGTGGTCATGGCTCAGCTCAGGCCGATAGTAAATTCCATACCGGGCATGCTCGCGTTCTATTCGGTGCCGCCCCTTATCGAAATTCGCACTCAGGTTACCGCAAGCCCCTATCTTTTCATCCTGCAGTCTCCGGATACCAGAGCCTTGTTCGCCGAGTCGGAGAAGCTGACACAGGCTCTATACGGGATGCCGGAGCTTACGGGGATCAACTCGAATCTCTACATCAAGAACCCGGAAACCTTTATCGACATCCACAGGGATAAAGCAAGCTCGCTGGGTATTACCGCGGACGACATCGAACAGGCGTCATTTTCATCTTATGGCGACCGGGAGATCTCCAACATCTACGGGACCACCGACACGTACAAAGTTGTCCTCCAAATTGACAAGGATTTCCAGCATCATGCGGACCAGCTTTCGTCGCTCTATCTCAAGAGCAACAACGGCAGCATGGTACGCATGGATGTGGTGGCGGACCTTGTTCCCCGCGTGGGGCCGCTCACCGTAAGCCATGACGGTCAGTTGCCCGCGGTGACCGTATCGTTTGACACGGCTGCGGCTCATTCCCTGGGGGAGGCCACCGAGGCCTTACGCACCCTGGCCAAACAGATGCTCCCGGACACGATAATGTTCAAATTCGGGGGCACGGCCGAGGCCTTCGAAACCTCCATGGCAAGCCTGACCATGCTGCTCATCGTGGCAATCGTGATCATCTATATGATTCTGGCGTGCCTGTACGAAAGCTTTCTCCATCCGCTCACCATTATAGCGGGGCTCCCTTCGGCAGCGTTCGGAGGCCTTGTGACGCTGTGGCTGTTCGGCATGCAGCTCGATCTGTACGGCTTCGTCGGTCTGTTCATGTTGATCGGTATCGTCAAGAAGAATGCCATTATGGTGGTCGATTTCGCTGTCGAGGCCGAACGGGAAGGAAAGAGTCCCCTCGATGCGGCGGTTGAAGGGTCTCTCGTTCGTTTTCGACCCATCATGATGACCACCATCGCCGCGATTGCCGGCATGACACCCATAGCCGTCGGATACGGAGCAGGGGGAGATTCTCGGCAGCCTCTGGGGTTGGCGGTTGTGGGAGGTCTTCTGCTCTCCCAAGTGGTTACCCTGTACCTTACACCGGTGGTCTACTCGTACTTGGCTGAGCTCCAGGAATGGCTCGACCGGCGGGGGGCCGAGAAACGTGAAATGATGGGCCTGCCCAACGATTGATCGTCGCGGAAGAGTCACCCGGAGCACCTTTGTGCCCGGCGGTGGAAGCGGAGTCCGTTGCCCGGGTCGGCACCCGGTGCGGAGAAGATCCGGCCGAGGCAGCGCCGATCCAGGAGGAAACGTGCAACAAGAGCAGCTATTCTGCGCTGTGTCCGATGAGGTTTTTTCCCGATTTCCCGGTTATGTGCGGGGAGTCGTGCTCGGATTCGGGCTAAGGAACGGGGAATCCCCGGAGGAGCTCATCTCCATGCTTCGTGCAGCCGAGGAGACCGTGAGGGAACGACTGACTGCCGAAACCGTGGCGTCCCACCCTGCCATGGTCGCGTGGAGAGAAGCCTATCGTTCATTCGGGGCCAAACCGACCAAGTTTCGGCCGTCCATGGAGGCCATCGCACGAAGAGTCCTCAAGAACGATCGCATTCCCGGCATCAATGCCGTCGTTGACATAGGGAACGTGATCTCTCTCCGTAGGCTGGCTCCTGCAGGAGGTCACGCTGTGGACGTCGTGAAAGGCGACATGGTGCTCCGTCCTGCCCAAGGAGATGAAGAGTTTATTCCCCTCGATTCGGACAAACCGGAGAATCCCCTGCCCGGCGAGATCATATTTGTGGAGGGAAAGACGGTCCTTACCAGGCGATGGACGTGGCGGCAGGCCCGCCACACACTGGTCACTCCTTCGACTCAGGCGGTGGAGATCAATGTCGATGGATTGCCACCCATAACGCCCGCGGAGGTGGAAGAAACCTGCAGAGAAGTTGCCGAGCTGATCGAGAGTTTTTGTGGCGGACGAACCCGTTGGGAAATTCTCACCGAGGAAAATCCCCGGATCTTGCTCCAACCATAGACAGCTGCAAGGTTGAACTTAATGATTACATTCAGGAAGTCGCCATGCCGGCGGCTTCCTTCCCTGAAAGGGGAGCGAGCCGTTTCCAGGCGATAATGCGGTCGAAGGCTCATTGGCTTTCGAATTGAAAAATACGGCGAATTTCAATGAGCGGCTTTATTATTCTTATTCCCCGCCTCTTGAAGCCGGCGAGGCAACGGCCCTTGTGTTTGACTATCGGATAGCTAATGTTGTATTATGCTTGCTATATTGCCGGAAGATTGTTCGGCTGAAGCATCTCCGCCGTGCCTCTGAGAGCGGCTGCGGCATCAAAATGGCATCGATTCATGGCCGGGGCAGGGGAAATGCTCTGAGGTCCTTCGGCGGACGCGTGACTGAAATGACTACTTAACTTCCTCCGGGTTCCAGTTGTGGCATGGGCGGTCGGTGAGCAATTGAAAGGGGGAACCCGACGGATGAGCTCACGAGAATGCCAAGCGGGACTTGAAGACGAGAGCCTCGAGAGGAGAGACGCAATTGACCTATGGAGGGGGCGATAATGAATGATGGGAAACCGGAGAATGCAGTCCTCGGGCACCCGAACGGACACCGGATCCTGCCCAGGCGACTCGCATCCCAGTTAACCGAAACCATCGATCTCGGTCTCCTGCATGGTCAGGACGTGACCGAATCGGGTAGCTTCGCCGTTTTCGGGATCAGCTCAACGGCTATCGGGAGTCTTATGGACGCCCTGCCCATTCCTGTTCTGTGTATTGACGATTCGCTGTCGATCAGATTTGCCAACAAAGCATGCTCCAGGATCACCAAGGAGGCGGAGGAGCTCCAAGGCAGCTCCGTTTTGGGCATCATGCTCCGTGCTCAAGACAGCGATTTGCTGCGCGCCGTCTCTGAAAAGGTCTTCCATTCGAGAAAACCGCAAATTGTGGAAGCAATGATAAAGAGAGACCGGGGCAACATGTGGGGCAGGATGCACTTCCGTTCTCTCAGAATTCTGGGAGAGAGGATGGTGCTCATCCTGGTCGAAGACCTCACTCCGGAGAAGAAGCAGCTCCTCCTGAAGGAGCGACACGAAAAGGAGCTTCGGACGGCCCGCTCTCAGCTCCAGACCCGCGTGAACGATGCCACGGCCGAGTTGTCCCGGGTTAACGAGGGGTTGAAGAAAGAAATCGTGTACCGGCGTCATGCCGAACAAAGGCTGAAGCAAAGCCTCGTCAACTTCAAGAAGGCCCTGGACGGAACCATTGCCGCCCTGGCATCACTGGCCGAGAAGCGAGATCCCTACGTGGCGGGTCATCAGCTCCGTGTGGCGCGGCTGGCGTGCGCCATGGCCACGGTCATGGGACTGCCTGAGGACCAGATCAAGGCCATTGGTATTGCCGCGTCCATGCATGATATCGGCAAGATCTGCGTCCCCGCGGAATTGCTGAGCAAACCGGGTCGCATGAACAAGTACGAGTACGGAATCATCAGGGCTCATCCCGAGATAGGGTACGACGTGTTGAAGGTCATCGAATTCCCATGGCCTCTCGCGGAGATCGTGTTGCAGCACCACGAGCGAATCGACGGCACCGGGTACCCGCGAGGCCTCAAAGGCGAAGAAATTCTCTTGGAATCACGCATCATCGGCGTTGCCGACGTTGTCGAAGCAATGTCTTCTCACCGGCCGTACCGGCCGGCACTGACCATAGGGGAAGCGGTTGACGAGATTCGTAAGCACAAGGGGACCCGGTATGACAGCCAGGCGGTTGACGCGTGCCTGGAAGTCCTGAAGAGACACGATCCCGGCGGTCCGAAATCTTCGCCCATGCGCGAAGCTGCCGCCGCCGAGTAGTTTGGGAGGAAGACCAGGAAGAGGGGGGCGTTGCCGGTGCTGTCCGTCAACGTTTCAATCGCTGCCTAAGAGCCAAGGCGAAAAAGCCCAACAGAATAGGACCGACGAGGCTTTCAAAAGCGTAGACCAGCTTAGCATACCGAATGGGAGCCAAGTCATCCGGTTTGAGAAGGGTCATGACTCGGAAGCTATAGAAGGCGCTGCGAAGAAAATCCCACAGGTTTGCTTCTAGCTTCAGTGCTCCTTTTGACGTTTCCAGGCCCAGACAGAAATAGAGAATGGAGCACACGGCCAGGAGTCCCGCCGCCCACAAGAGCGGAGGCCACCATCTCTCTCCATAGCCCGACACCGCTTTATATAGGTTCAGCCAGAACCAAAGCCCGGAGAACCGTTCGGTTTGCTTGCGGCGCATCTCTTTCTCGCCGTAGTGGAAGTCGCCGGCGCGTTCGTAGTCCCTCCGGTCCTCGCGATTCTGCTTTAGCTCGCGATACAGTCGCTCAACGTGTGAGTAAACCGATGGTCTCTCATTGTTGCCAAGCACCTCTTCATCATGGACCCCATCTCGGTTCTTGATCTTTGGCCACGTCACGTCCGTAAACTCAGCCCCACGCAAATCGGTGTCGAGGAATCTGCACAGCTTTAGATCGGCACCTCGAATGACGAGCGCATCAAGTGGCTCAATAACGACTGACCTCATGTCCACCGGTACGCCACAGAACATTTGCGCCCCGTCCTTGTTCGATGCAAAAGTAGTCCTCCCCAGGAATTCAGCGGAATTGAAATCGGCATCGCCACCGAATTGGGTGCCGAGGAAACTTCCTCCTCTTTCAAAGGTGGCCTTCTGGAAAACGGCATTTCTACCAATCCCGGCGGAACCGTAGTCAGCGTATCCACTGAATCTGCTCTCGAGGAAATTCGCTTCCCTGCAGAACGTGGCCTTACGGAAGCCGGCACCCCTCACGAAGTGTGCCAACAGGAAATTTGCGCCCTGACAGAACTTGGCTTTCAAGAAATCGGCGTGTCCCTTGAATTTGGCGTTGGTGAAATCCGGCGGTCTCTTTGCGAAAGTAACTTCGGCAAAGATAATTCTTCCTATAAAGGTGGTGTTGCCGAACAGGGCCTCGCCGGCGAAAACACCACGAGCAAAATCCACACCTCTCGTAAACTTAGCCAAGGAAAAGTCAACGTCCTTGAAGAACTCTACATTCTCGAAGTCGGGGCAACACGGGAATTCGACCCGGTCGAAACAAGCATGCTCAAAAATGGCTTGCCGAAAAAACGCTCCAGCCCTATTGAAGGTCACTCCCTGAAAATAGGCCGTGCCCTTGAAAGTCGCATAATCGAAAGTGACGCTTTGCTCAAACGTGCTTTTGGAGAAGTTGGCTGAAGGTCCTAAGAACTGAGTCCTCGAAAAGCGGATTGACTCCAGCAATGGCTCGTTTATACCGGTGAATGTGGCTCCACTGAAATCTGCCGCCGCGTCAAACCGGGCACCTAAGAAATCGACTTGTTGATCAAACTCGGTACCGCGGAACGAAGTATCTTCTCCAAATTCGCAATCGAAGAAATCTGCATCGCCTTTGAACTTGGCATGGGAGAAATCAACTCCTCCTGGAAATTTCGCATGATTGAAATGGACGGATCGATTGAATACTCTTTCATTGAAACTTCTGGCAGCCGGGAAGACAAAATAGGAATAATCCCCTGACCACTTTTCACGATGAGCCGCAAGAGCCGCATCGAAAGCGACCCTGTCCTTCTCTGCATTCTCGGAATGCAGAATACACAAGTCCTCTTCTAAATCCTCACCCCCATTTCTACCGCAAATCTTATGGTATCTGCACTGCGTCATTTAGCCCCCTCTCGGGCCATAGTTTGCCTGAGCCTGTAAGACGGTGCCTCCCTCTTCGGACTGGGCGTTTCTTTCGTGATCTTTAGCATTGTCCGTAATACAGGTCAAGCAGACTCTTGACGCATGTCCCGGCATCGGGACATCGCTTCTTCCCCGGCACAATCCAAAATCTCCGTTTGCTTCGCCTGCAATCTTTAAAATTCCCGCTCTACCTTATCCGATGTGCTTTCTCAGTGCGTCGAAGCATTTTTTCGCGTCCGGCGAGAATTCGTGGAATTTTACGAGGTCCGCACATGGCTGCTCGCTGCATGCCGAGCAATTGTCCAGGCCCTTTCCGCTGCAGCAACGTCTTATGTTGCATTCCTGACAGTACCCGATCAGTTTTCCTCCCTCTGACTTGCAACCGTCACAGTTGATCTCTTCGGGCTTCAGGTGTAGACCGAATTTCTCCGAGTAGAACGCTGCGGTCCGTGCTCTGGCCACATCATCATCGTTCTGCGTTGCTATGAATGTGGGACAACTTGAACAGACAAGGCCGCAATAGGCAATCATGTGAGACATGGGATCTCCTTCTATTCAGACGTGTTGAGCGTGGTGATTTTTCCCTCTCTGTGCCCCTGAATCTCACCACCACACGTACGGATCTTTCGGCCGACTCGTTGGCTCCACCTGTTCCGCAACGAGCTTGACCGCTCGATGACTTTGGAAGGTAGTCAATCCGACCGTGCCTTCGACCTTCACCCAATCGCCATTTTTCACGGAGTCGATCTTGTCGTAATGAACCATCACTCCCACCGGGCTTGCATCGGCGGCGCAACAAATCATGAGCAACCGGTAACAGAAAAATGTTCCCTTGGGAAGTCTGTCGTCCAGGCAAACTTTGCCCAATGTGGTGACCTGCTTCCCCTCATAATGTGACGATTCCATGATCAACTGAATCAGAGAGGGATCTTCGGGAAGTCGGTTATCCCCGCCTATTGCCTTGCGATCGGGATCGCTTGATCTCGACGTACGGCCGGGTGAGGCATTTTTTACCGCCCGCTCGAAACGACCCACTGAAAAAGACCTTTTCTTGGCTGCATCGGGACTGAGCTCCGATCTCACCGCAGCCGGCAGATACAGGAGCGGCACAATCATTATCCCCATCTGGAGAAGCAGACCCAAGCCTCGCCTGCCTCGGTTGTGCGGATCGCAGTAAACCAGTGAGATGAGGAAGAGAATCAAAATCCCGACGCCCATCTCCACAATCCACCAATAATCGGGCCGCAAGAATTTCCCCAGGAGCGGAGCTTCTCCCACATCGGCACAGAGAAACCAGAGGCCGAGTATCCAAGCCAGAACGACTATCAACTGGAACAAGCGGAAGAAAGAAGCTTTTTCCCGGTCACCAGCCACCTGACAGACCTCCCGTGCCGTAGTGCAGAAGTATCATGGCAACCAATACTGTTGTAAAGGTCAACACGGACAGTGTCAAAATTACGCGTTTGCGAAAAAGCGTCAGATACATAAGCAACAATTTCATATCGAGCATGGGTCCCAGGACCATGAATGCCATTTGGGCCGAATGGGGCAGCACCCCTTGAAAGCCTGCAGCGATGAATGCGTCCGTTTCACTGCAGAGGTTGAGGGCTATGGCAAGTCCCATCATCAGGACAATTGCCGGCACCGGCGATGAAAATAGTTGTCGGAGCTCGTCCACCCCGATGGCGGTTCGCGCGAGAGCCGCCACAAAGGCTCCGATCACCAGGAACTTGCCCACATCGAAAAAGTCGTCACAAGCGTGCTGCACGGCCGTCCAGATTCTTGCAACGGTATGGGGCTCACCTGCAGCATGGTGATCGTGGCCGCAACATCCGCATGCGGCTGTCTCGGCAAAGGGTGCCTCTGTCAGAACCGGGGTGTTTCGAAACAAGAAATGCATAATAAGTGCCACGGTCACCGCGATGGCATACCCGCCGATCATACGGGTAATCACCACCTCCCAGTCACCTCGGTATGCCAACCATGTGGAACCGGCCACTATAGGGTTTACAATCGGTCCTCCCAAGAGAAACGCTATGGCTGCGGACAAGGGAACGCCTTTGTGGAGAAGGCGTCTGACGACCGGGACGATCGCGCATTCGCATACGGGGAAGATCACGCCGAGACCGGCTCCGATAAATACAGCTCCATATCCGCGCGTACCCAGAGACCTCTGAACCCATTCCTGAGGCACGAAAACTTCGATGAGGCCTCCGACCAGGGAGCCCAGGAGCATGAACGGCATGGCCTCTGCAATGATCGCGATAAAGCTGATTGCCAGGTCGCCTACGATCTGATGGAACCCCTGGCGGTTGCCGAGCACGAGCAGAATAATTGCGATGCACAGGAAAGCGCCTTCAAGTACATAGGCGACAATTGGGGTCTTCCGGTGAGAATGAGTAGGACTATGTCCTTCGGATCCCGGGTGCTCGTGCCCGCACGCGCACGGTCCGTCTGCGCCGGCGACTGCAATATTACCGTAATAGCCCTGTCCCGACATGAGGACTCCGCAAGTCACCAATTATGCGGCGTTCCCGCCGATTCACGGAATTACGGGCCTGAGCCGAAAAATTGTCCATCAACGGGCGCCGGCCTGTGCACCAAATTCCGAGGGTTCGTAACGATCGCTCTACACTCAGCGTTTCTTCGCAGGATCGCCACAAACCCGCCGAGTCAATACGTGCCGGACCTCAACCGCCCAGAGTCTTGTTCCACTGGTCGAGAAATTTCTGCGCTTGCGCAAACAAGGCCGTCGTGTCGCCTTCGATGGTCACGCTTTCCATGACGTCGCCCTGTTGGATGCTGTTGACCACATCCTGGTCTTGAGCGGCTTCCACTTCGCCGAAGACGGAATGCTTTCCGTCCAGCCAGGGCGTAGGAACGTGTGTGATGAAGAACTGGCTCCCGTTGGTGTTGGGGCCCGCATTGGCCATAGAGAGGATGCCCGGCTTGCTGTGCTTGAGCTCGGGAACAAATTCGTCCTGGAATTTGTAGCCCGGTCCGCCGGTGCCAGTGCCGCGGGGGCAGCCTCCCTGGACCATGAAGTCATTGATCACCCGATGGAATTTCAATCCATTGTAGAATCCTCGTTGCGCAAGGTTCACGAAATTGGCAACCGTTATGGGGGTGAGGTCGGCAAAGAGTTTCAGCGTTATGTTTCCCTTGTTGGTCTTGATCGTTGCTTTCATGTAAGACAACCTCCTCTGTTCGGTCGGTTTGAAAGGCCCGTATCCTCGCTGATCCGCTCCGAAGCCCTCCGCGGGGTGAAGAAATACAGCCCATGAGCTCCGAAAAGCCGGTCCGCTCCGGCTCATGCCCGGCTCCTTTTCAGGGCTCAAGGAGACAGTATAGGCCGATGCAGTCGGGTTTGCAATGCACGGGATTCTTGGAGACCGGCGGAGGGCTCCCGGCAACCGCCAAATCTGAGGTCTTGCCCGATCGGTCCGTTTGTAGGAAGATTCTCCCGGGGCCGCGTACCGAGAAGATCGGGTCACAACCAAATTGCCCCTGAACCGAGAGGAGGCCACGTGCTGCTCGCTGCCGACAATCTCCACGGACTGAACCCCGTGATCGCGGAGGCCATGCAGAAGCTCGACCCACAGCCCATCAGGGACCTGGTGAGCCGAATTGCCGGCGTCTCCCCCTCGTTCATAGACATCAATCCCGGGTACCTTTCGCGCCGCAACGAAGACCGCATGGCCTTTCTCGTTGAAACGGTGCAAGAAGCAAGCTCCAGGCGGCTTATCCTCGACAGTCCCAACCCGAGGCTTCTCGCTCGGGGACTTTCGGTATGCAAGGAGAAGCCGATCCTCAATGCCCTCTCGGGGGAGAAGGAGAAGATCGACGAGATTCTTCCCCTGGCCGCGGAGCACGGGACGGAACTGGTGATTCTGCTCATGGATGAACGCTCGTTCACGCCGCCGAGTCTTGAGGAGAAGCTGTCGCTGGCTCTGGAGCTCAGAGAGCTTGCCCTGGCCGCGGGATTGAGCTCCGAGGACCTCATCTTCGATCCGGTGCTTCCCAATCTCAGTTGGGACGACGCCTATTTCCGTATCGCCGAGGATGTGAGAACGGTTCGTCTTCTCGCCGGTGGGGCGGTGTTTCAGGAGCCCGCCCGTACCATGGCGGGTCTTTCCAATATCCGTTCCGGCGCCAGGGAGCGCTTCCCCTTCGAGATCGAAGAGACGTGCATGAAAATGCTGGCCGGCGCGGGGCTCACCCTGGTCCTGGCCAATGTGCTGCAACCGGAGCTCATCTCGGCCTTTCAGGTGGTAGAACGCATGGTTTGACCATTTCGCCGGCCGCGGCTCTTCCCGGAGTCACGACAAGGCTCATTAGTGAGGAAACGATGAACGCAACCCAAGCCTACGAAAAGCTCTGCACCCACAGCAAGGAGACCGCATACCTGGGATCGGTCATTGGACTGCTGCATTGGGACGGACGCACGTACATTCCTCCCAAAGGGCATGGCCACCGCGCCGAGCAGTTGGCTTTCCTGGCCAAAATTTACCACAGGATGGCCACAAATCCCAAGATCGGCGAGCTCTTGGCCGCCATGGAAGGCTGGGAGAAGCTTGGGGATCCCCTTTCCGTGGAAGCGGTGAACGTGCGGGAATGGAATAGGCTATACAAGCGAGCGGTGAAGATTCCCGAAAGACTGGCGGTGGAACTGGCTCGCGCCTCGGCAGAAGGGCAGGCGGCCTGGGAAAAGGCCCGACCACTCAGCGATTGGGGCTCCTTTCAGCCTTATCTTGAACATCTGGTGGCCCTCAAGAAGGAGCAAGCGGAGGCCCTTGGATACGAGAGCGAGCCGTACGATCCCCTGCTCGACTACTACGAAGTGGGAGAGAAAGCGAGGAATCTCGAACGGATCTTCGACCGATTGCGGGCCGGTCTGGTGCAGCTCCTCGATCGCATCAAAGGGAGCTCTCGCAAACCGGATGCCTCGATTCGTCACCGCGGTTTTCCCCTTCCCGATCAGGAGGTGTTTGCCAAGGAGGTCGCTCGGCGCATCGGTTACGACCTCGACGGAGGACGCCTCGACGTGTCCGCTCATCCGTTCACTTCCGGGATAGGCCCCGGAGACGTGCGCATCACGACCCGGTACGACGAGCATTCGTTCAATGCGTCCTTCTTCGCGGTTATTCACGAAGCGGGGCACGGCATTTACCATCAGGGTTTGCCGCTCGAGCACTGGGGTCTCCCGTTTTGTCGGCCCGTGTCGCTGGGAATCAACGAGTCCCAGTCGCGCATGTGGGAGAACTTCGTGGCCCGGTCCTCGGCCTTCTGGAGACATTTTTATCCGGAAGCGCAGAAGAGGTTTGCCGCGTTGCAGGACGTTTCCCTCGAAGATTTCTGCCTGTCCGTCAATGAAGTGAGCCCGAGTCTCGTGCGGGTCGAGGCGGACGAAGTGACGTACAACCTGCACATACTTCTCCGGTTTGAGCTGGAGATTCTCCTTATGCGAAACGAGCTGGAGGTGGAGGATCTCCCCGAGGCGTGGAACCACAAGATGGAGAAGTATTTCGGTCTGACGCCGCCCGATCATGCACAAGGTATGATGCAGGACGTGCACTGGTCGTCGGGCTCCATCGGTTATTTTCCAACATACACCTTGGGGAACCTCTACGCGGCTCAGTTCTTCCGAGCAGCGGAAAAAGACCTGGGCAACATGGACGACCTCATGGAACGAGGGGATTTCCCGAACCTTCTCGGTTGGCTCAGGGAAAAGATCCATTCCCGGGGGACACGCTACGCGCCCCGGGATCTGGTGAAGACCGTCACCGGCGAAGACCCGAATCCCCAATACCTCATTGATTACTTGAGCCGAAAATACGGGGAGCTTTACGGAGTTGGATGATTGGGGAAGGGCGGAATATAGTGAAGCGCCCCGAAAATACTTGGAAAGCGACGCGGAGCTTACCGCTAGTACGAGCCCGCGTAGGATGGGGTGAACGAAGTGAACCCCATCGATGGCCGGCTTGACTCGACCGATGGGGTTCGAGGACTCACCCCATCCTACGTGCTTGGTTGCGAGTGGGAGGAAACGCCGTGACGGCGATTCTGTGAAGCCCTTTCTTGCCAAAAGGCGTTTTGAGCGGTACAATGCCGGCGCGGTGAAATCATGAAGCTGAAAGTCATCATTCACGAAGCTGAAGAAGGGGGCTTTTGGGCGGAAGTTCCGGCGCTTCCCGGTTGCGTTACTGAAGGCGATACATTGGATGAGCTTATGAACAATGTCCGCGAAGCGGCAGAAGGCTGGTTACTCGCATCTGAAGACCTGAAGTCTACGAGTCATGACCGTATTGCGGAAATTGTGGTATGAAGACGATCTCCGGGAAGGAGTTTTGTCGTTTATTCTGGGGACACCATACTTGATTGGTTGACACGTGGGGAGAGCGAAGCCACCATCGAGTCATGGCCGGCATCGCTCGATGAGGGGCTCCGGGCATTCCGCATCACCTTGCGCGGCGCGGCAATCGTCGCCAAAAGACCTCCTTTGTGGATGGCCGGCGTGAGTACTTGTCCGAGGACCCTCCGCTGGAAGACCGGCGCCTCTTGCTACGTCATGAGAGTAGCGGGCGTCCCCCGGGGAACGAGGAATTCGTTCGACGGTTGGAGGGAGTTTCCGGACGCACAGTCCGCAAGGCAAGACCGGGACCAAAGCCCACCAATAAGCGCAATTTAGTATGGTGTCCCGGGAATTAGACTCTTAACGTCGCTCCCGCGTTGTGCGATATGGTTGTGTGACTGGAGCGCCTCCATTGCAAGAGAGGCATCAAATGTGACCCGACAGTGGGCTTGCGAGAGGTTTGAGGCATGGATGTGAGAGAGATTCTGGCTGAGCTGGAGCTTTACACGGGAACATTTCCGAAAGAGGCTTTGGAGAGTGCCATCGCGAATCGAGACGGCATGATTCCCGAACTGCTTGCCGTGTTGGAGAAATCCGCCGGTAATCTCCCGAACCTTGTGGACCGGCCTGAGTACGTGCTCCATGTCAACGCAATGTTCTTGCTTGCCCAGTTTCGAGAGCCACGGGCATATCCGCTGATCGTTCAGTTCTTTTCAGGTCCCGGCGAGATTGTTCACAATGTCACCGGCGACGTGATCACGGAGTACCTCGGTCGCATTCTGGCTTCAGTTTCATGCGGTGACGACTCGCTCATCAAGTCACTGATCGAGAACGAGGAGGTGGATGAGTACGTACGCGGTGCGGCCCTAAGGGCACTGATCATCATGGTGGCTCGCGACGAGAAGCCTCGAGATGAGGTCATCTCCTATTTCCATGAGCTCTTCACCGGAAGGATCGAGAGGGAATACTCTCACGTCTGGAACGCTCTCGTTTCTTGCAGTACGGATCTCTATCCGGAAGAGCTCTTCCATCATATCGAGCAATGTTACCGGGATGATCTGGTTGCCTCGTTGTACGTAGACTTGGGAGACGCTGAGGACGTGCTGGCACTCGGCAAAGAACGAGCGCTCAGCGAGTTGAGAGATCACCGTTCCCACACGCTCATTACCGACACCATCAGTGACATGGAGTGGTGGGCCTGTTTCCAACCCGAAGGAGCACCCGACCCGGAACCCACGAAAGACTACCTGTCAAGGCTTTTCCCGCGACCGCCTCGTCCGGTGCGTCCACGATACCAGGAACCAATGAGAAGTAACAAGATAGGGCGCAATGAACCCTGCCCCTGCGGCAGCGGAAAGAAATACAAGAAATGCTGCCTTCGGAAGGATGAAGCGGACAGGGTCGCGGCTCACCCCGGCGTCGCGGGCGGAACAGACGCACTCGATGACCTCTCCAATAGCGTGCTTGACCTGGTTCGGTGCGGCAAACTTGAAGAGGCGGAGGAAGTCTGCCGACAGCTCCTCACGGAATACCCCGACCAGGTCGATGGACTTGACCGCCTCGCCGGGGTTTATGAGGCAAAAGGAGAAAAGCTTCAGGCCGCGGAATACCACCGCAAGGCTGCAGACTTCATGCGCACTCATCCCGGTTTCGATGAAGTGAGTATTGCGTGGACTCTGAGTCAGGCGGAACGGTTGGAAGAGGAATATGAGACAGGACCGGAGGCCGGCGGTCCACGGTGCCGCGACTGATCGCAATTGAGTGATTTCTGCGGAATTCCGGCGGAGATCCGGGCACACCATACTTAATTGGTTGACACGTGGGGCGAGTGAAGCGACCAAGTAGTCTCGGCCGCATCGCTCGATTAGTGGCTCCGGGCATTCCGCATCACCTTGCGCGGCGCGGCAATCGTCGCCGAAAGACCTCCTTTGTGGATGGCCGGCGTGAGTACCTGTCCGAAGACCCTCCTCTGGAAGACGTGCGCCTCTTGCGGCGCCATGAGAGTACCGGGCGTCCCCTGGGGAACGAAAAATTCGTTCGACGATTGGAGGAGGTTTCCGGACGCATACTCCGCAAGGCAAGACCGGGACCAAAGCCCGCCAAGAAGCATAATTAAGTAAGGTGTCCTCGGAATTGGATTGGGGGGCCGAAAGGACGCAAAAGTGCCAAAGGCCGTACTGATCCTCGTTTGCTTTGCGCCAGTTAGGCCATTCCAGTCTAGCTGGTGCCACGATATTGAATAATCTGTTGACCCTCCTTCAAGAATGAGGTAAAATCAAAAAATTCGTGAAAAAATCACAAAAAGAAAGGCTTAGGTGGTTGCGGCAAGATGCTAATTGAATTTTCTGTAGGAAATTATAAATCTTTTCGGGAAAAAGTGACCCTGAGCATGGTCGCTGCCGCGATAAGATCAAAAGACAAAGTAGTTGACGAGAACAATGTTGTCGAGACTGACCAGAAATTTAAACTCCTGACGAGCGCAGCCATCTATGGTGCAAATGCCAGTGGGAAAACGAATCTCCTTTCTGCCGTGAGGTTCATGACAAACTTCATTGCGGATTCTGCGAAAGATACGCAGACCTCAGAAAAGATTCCGACGGACAGATTTCGACTGAGCAAGGAATTTGATGACAAACCGTCTCATTTTGAGATGGTATTCCTTATGGAAGGGAAAAGGTATCGATATGGATTTGAGGTAAGTAGTGATAAGGTCGTTTCTGAGTGGCTTTATTGTGCCTCCAAATCCAAAGAGGCCAAATTATTTGAACGAAGCCTTCAGGATATTTCCATTGGTACTCATTTCAAGGAAGGCAAGGAATTCATACCGCGGACTAGAAATAATGCTCTTTTCCTTTCAGTCGTGGCACAATGGAATGGCCAACTCGCCACACAAATTGTAAGTTGGTTTCAGATGATTGGAGTTCCTTACGATATAGGATCGGGTGCAGTACCCTATTTCAGCTACGATTCCCCCGAAGACCTCAAGGTAGAAACGCTTAAATTCATAAAGGCCCTGGATGTATCAATCAAGGATTTTTCTCTAGAACCGTTTCAGGTACCAAAATCTCTTCCGGCTCAAATGAAGGAGGATTTCGAGAAACTAGGGCTGGCTCAAATAAAGACCGTTCACAACAGGTACGATGCTGCCGGTAAGGTGATAGGCAGTGTAGAATTTTCATTAGAGAAAAATGAATCCGCGGGTACTCGAAAATTGTTTTCGCTACATCCTCTTATTTTCTTAGCCCTGGAACTGGGGGTAGTGATTTTTGTAGATGAATTGGAGGTAAAGCTGCATCCGATATTAACTTTTCACATAATTCAACTCTTTAATAATAGACATACCAATCCTAAGCATGCACAACTCATTTTTACGTCCCATGACAGGAATTTGCTAGATCACCGTTATTTCCGACGGGACCAAATTTGGTTCACTGAAAAAGATAACTGTGAAGCAAGTCATTTGCATTCTCTGGCAGAGTTTAAGGTCAGGAATGATGCGTCCTTCGGGCTGGATTATATACGCGGTAAGTATGGGGGTATACCGTTTATCGGGAATCTGGATTATTTATTCGAACAGGAGAGTAAGTCGGAATGAGGAGTAAACGCTCTAAGGCATCTTTTCATCGCAAACTCAACACACTCGAGGAACGTAAGAGATTTTTGATCGTGTGTGAAGGGACGAAGACAGAGCCCAATTATTTTAAAGCCTTTCCTACCAATACTGAGGTTGTATCAGTGGAGGTGGAAGGGACGGGGTACAATACAGTCAGTCTGGTGGACAGGGCCTTGCGTTCAAGTGGGAATGGAGGTTATGATGAAGTTTGGTGTGTTTTTGATAAGGATTCTTTCTCTCCCGAGCTAGTGAATCGAGCGATTGAGTTGGCCAATTCTAATGATATAAAGGTCGCATTTTCTAACGAAGCTTTTGAGTTGTGGTATTTGATGCATTTTCATTACTATGACTCGGCTATCACACGTCAGGATTATATCGACAAACTTACCAATTTGTTGGGGACGCCGTATAGAAAGAATAGCCCGGACATGTACGATATATTGGAAGGAAGAATGGAGGATGCTATTCGACGTTCACAACGGCTCTTGGAGTCGTATAGGCCAAGGCGACCTGCGTATGATAACCCTTCCACTACCGTTCACTTGCTAGTGGAGAAATTAAGACGGTTTGGCCGACAATCAGTGTCTTGTAACCTTCCTGGTGTGTGATAGCGTGCGCGTTCCGGGGACACCATACTCAATTCCTGACGTGGGATAGGTGGTGAATACGCCCTTGTCGACGGAGATACCCACCAGTTTTGTCTGCTAATCTCCGCCTTCCCGCAATCGAAGGTAAGCCGGTCAATCCCTCACGGCACGTCTGCATCGTCGATCGCAAGGTACACGCTTTCCACATCCTTCTTCCTATCACGATGCCGTGCAATCGCGTCGGAAATGAGAGGATGCCGGCCGCTTGTCGTGGCGTCGGCCGTCCAACAATGCCGGAGACGGTGAACAAGAAGGCCCTCATCTGCTTGACACCGGTGAATTCATGATCCACCATGGGAAGAACGGGCAGGTGCAGCCGCATGCAAAGCCAATGATACCGAGCCCAGCTTCAAGACTTGAATGAAGGGAGATTGAGCCCGTGGAGACGCCGATTGTCGAAGAAGTGGTGGAACAACTCAAACGCCTGCCTCAAGAATTGCAGGCGCGGGTGCTGGAGTTCACGAAGGCTCTGGCCCAAGCCGGCCCTCGTGGTATCCCCGGCCGCCGGCTACTACGCTTTGCGGGTACGATAGCGCTGAACGACGTAAAGCGGATGAGTGAAGCAATCGAACAAGGGTGCGGACGCGTGGATGCCGATGAGTGGTAGATACCTGCTCGATACGAATGTCATCATTTCCCTCTTTGCCGACGAAGGAGATGTCAAGGCGAACCTGGCGGCCGCTGAAGCGTGACCGTAGTCTTACCGGGATGGGTCGCTCCATGTTTGCAGATTACGCACTTCATGGGGTCCTCCCCGTCCGGAAATGCGAATCTCACTTATCGGGATCAGGATGGTAAACGGTTATAATAGTGGAGCGCATCGAACGTTGTCGGAAAAGGGCGGTGGCCCCTTGCACAAACCGGCACCAGCGGCCGGCCACTCGCGCTCCACTAATGCCGAAGCCGCGGATAGCATCACAATGTCTTCAATCTTTCTAAGAATCTCCTCGGCTCTCATCTTTGCGGCCTCTTATGCGCGGTTGCAAGGATTGTCAGGATCATGCGGCCATTGAGACGGATTTCCCGTTATGTAGGAGCGGATGGCGTTGAATGCTTTCTCGTTGCGGATAACATGTTCGTAATAGTTGCGTTGCCAAAAGGTTGCTCCGGGCGTTCCGTGAATTACGTTTATTTTTTTCGTTGAGATCGTTTTGAATGCGCCGACCAACCGACCCAAGGGTTTATTCGAGACGATTTGCGTAGGGGCGATTCGCGAATCGCCCATTTTTGCAGGGGCCATTTGCGTAGGGGCGATTCGCGAA
>JBGSJS010000094.1:0-17792 GCA_041741735.1 Desulfomonilaceae bacterium
CCCTTGAGGATCTCGGAATTGAGCCTACCGGCCAGTCTGGGGGCCGAAATACCAAAGCAGATCCCGAAGTTCACCTGTTTAGCCAGATCACGATCAATGCTGAGCAGACGGGCCGTCTCTCCGTGTACGTCTCCTCCTTCACTAAAGACCCTCGTGAGGGCCTCGTCATGAGACAGATGGGCCAGAATGCGCAGTTGTGCCTGCGAATAGTCGGCCTTGATGAGTACGTGGCCGGGGGCAGGCACGAAGAGATAACGCAAACGACGGCTCACGTTCTGCACCGCAGGCTGTCTTGCGTAGATGCGAGAAGTACCAGAGCGCGTCTGCCCCCATAGAGGATGAACTCTTTCCAGTCCTGCAGCCATACTCAGGAAAGCTACATCCTGATGCATCTGCCGCCAATCCAAGATAGCCTGTACGCCGGGATAATGGAGAGCGAGTTCTTCCAATTCCGGAATGGTTACTTTATGGGCCATGTACACGTATGGATTATTGAACCGCACTCCCTTTCGGAGCAGGAACGTGAACACTGCCTCGTCCGAGGAGAGATCTACGGGAGCGCCTTCCGTGATCCTTTCAGCCAATGAGTCCAGCTCGGGCCGTAGCTGTTGTAGCTCCGCGTGCGCTCTATCGCAGTCAACACCGATACCTGTCCGCCGCATGCAGTCCAGAACGTGCATGAGTGGGAGCTCCACCCGGCGGTACAGGTTGTACAGGTCTGTGTCCATTCGACACACATTCCGCGCTTCAGAGGGAGTTTCTTGGGAATTTTGGTTCTCGTTGCGTTGAGGTGAGAGCGAGGACCCTCTGGAGGCAAGAAGCCGGAGGCATCGCAACGATGGTTCATCGCCGGAGCACGCAGTGAGGATTTATAGGGGAAACTCGACCCACGGGCCTCCCATCGAGAACCTGCTGCTGTACTCGTATTGCTGCACCATTGTGTTGGACTGTCTCGCACATCACCCGGTATCTGCCCACGGTTGTATGGCATGACCCGCACACAGAACACACGTTGCTTGAGGATCGGTGAATACCGTTGCTGAGAGCCCAAGAATCCTGAGATACCGCTCTTGGATCGCATCGAGAGGCTCGGTCAGGAATCGCCCCGTCTCGCCCCGGATGACGATGACCGACGGGAACTTCGTGGTCATCATGAAAGAGGTGGGCCGGGAGGTCTGCCGGTTGTTCCATCCGTTTACCTTAGATCCCGTATCCTTGAGGGATATCCTCATGGTCCTTTCCATGAGACGCCAGATCATCAAGGCCAGGACCAGAATCAGCCCGAGCGCCTCGATACGCCTCGGCGTCTTGAGAAACAGGGCGTTGACGAACACAGGGTCCTTGAGAAATCCGAAATTGCGCTCGATGGAATGCTGATCCTTATAGGCCATGAGCAGCTCTTTGGAGCTCAGTCCTCCTGCGGCCTCTTCCGGCTCGTTGCTGATTAGCACAAAGCACCCTGCTTGTTTCCGAGCTCGTGCTATGGCCCGCTCTCTGGGTCTGATGGTTAGATTAAGCCTAAATCGTGTTCGCTTGAGGTTCTTCGATCCGTCTGTTTTGGGTCTGCCGCGAGCATATACCGGCTCCTGTTCGATCAGACCGTCCATCTCATAGAAGCGACCCCTGGGAAGACGCGAAAACGCAGCCTGTGCATCGGGAAGGCATGCATATTCTATCTTCCCTTGTTGCCGTATGATCCGTTCCATCTCGGCTCGGTCCTGCTCAAGCATCCGCTCAAGCCTCTTGAGCCTTCGCTCGTCCAGTGCGCCCGAGTGGACCACCAAGGCCCGGTACCATACGCCGTACAGGTCGACTACCGTCTCGTAGCTATGATAGTGAGCCGGTTTCCTGTTGGCGGTGGGCGGTTCATGCGAAAGGACACCAAGATCTTGCCACTTGTCCTCCCGAACCGCTTTGGCTACGGCTCTGCCGCACTCCTTGTAGGTCATGGGAAGACGAGTGACGAATCTGAACCCATGGTCCCAGTCATCCATCATCTTCAGATTCTCTTCGGTTACCAAAGCCGAATCCGCCACATACAGGAAGTTATCCTGACCCAGTTCCCGCATCCGTTCAACCATGTTGGGAATGAGATTGCGATTGACCGTCTTGTCCGATTCGTTGCCATTCTCGTACTTGGATGCGATCGGAATCCCGCTGTCAACACACAACAGGCTGTGCACCAACTGTTTCAGATCAGGCCGGTGGTCCTTGCTGAAACCAAAGGTGAAAAGATGAGAACGAATTCCGTTTTTCAGTTGCAAGAGGATATCACCCGGCGCGATGATTGGCGGTACCGTCCCTATGTCATCGCAAGCTGGGGGAAAATCATGTCAGATCTCGATTTAGGCAGAGTTGTTACATCTATTGAGCGGCTACGAGAGAAACTACCACCACCCCAAGTGCCGACCGCTCCCATGGTCCCTTTTTCTGCTCCAATGTATTTCCCGATTCGAGAATATGAAACTCTCAAAGACGACATCGACATAGTTTGTGAGACATTGCAACGTGTTGATTTCAGTCCCAGCTTGTTGACAAAGGCTCGAAGGGTTCAGGAAATCATATACACCCAGCCAGAAAGGCAAGAAGAAGATAAGTTGCTCAGACGCAATCCTCAAATGGCAACAGTATGGCCTAAAGGTCAGGCAGCGATGATTTTTCAGATTGGAGCCATCACGTCATGGAGAGACGATATAATTAAGCTGAAGGAAACATTTGTTGAAGAGCTATCGAATAGATTTGTCATGGTCTTGCCAAGCAGCAAGACCGGCTATTTTGACGGCTCATCTAACACTTTTCCATCAAATGTGAGAAATGCTTTTCCATCCGCTGATTATGACATGACGGAAGGGAATAAGTGCTTCGCACTCGGCCGCTATACAGCAGCCGTGTTTTATCTCATGCGAACCTTAGAGGTCGGGTTGAATGTTATGGGAACGAGTCTTGATCTCACCATTGCGCCAAACTGGCATCAAGCAATAACTAAAATTCAAGATGAGATTGAATCTCGAAGCTATGCAACGCATCCTGATTGGAGAAATGATGAGCCTTTTTATTCCGAAGCAGCGGCTCACTTCAGGCTTGTCAAGAATGCATGGCGCAATCACACCATGCACACTAAAGAGAGATACGACGAAGAGAGAGCACAAGATATCTTCAATGGGGTGAGTGCGTTCATGAGACATCTTGCAACAAAATTATCTGAAGAGGAGTAGGGATAATTCCCAGTGCAAGCGCTTGCATGGTTTGTGCTGCTACAGGCATATTAAGGAGAATGAAATGGATTTTATACGAGAAGAGATCACAAAAATAAATAGGGCCCTCAACGCCGATCCAGCTCGCGTTTCGCACTTCGAGGAAGGTGCTTTGGGTTATTTTTTTTCGGGGCGGCGAGAGAGGGTTGGTACACGGTAAAGGACTGTGATAGAGCAGGTTCATCTTGATGGTGAGGTGTCCTGCGATGAAGCAAGGAGGGCTGATCCGAGCCGGTGACGTCAAGTATCTTCCGGTTGTTTCTGCTTACGCCCGCACGTTGGGGATTGTGGAAGAGGTTGACCGATTGTGCGGTCCCAAAGGAGGGGTCAGTCACGGGAGGGTGGTATTGGCCTTGATCTTGGACGCTCTATCCGGGAGGACTCCCTTGTTCCGTCTACCCCAATCGTTTGCGAGGCTGGATACGGAGCTGCTCCTCGGAGAGCAAATCGGACCTGAGAAACTCAACGATGATGCGGCAGGGAGGACATTGGACCGCATCTATGAGGTGCGCACCGGCAAGATACTCAGTGGGATAGGGGTCCGGGCGGTGAAGCTTTTCGACCTTAACACGAGCCGTGCGCACCACGACACCACGTCTCAAACGGTATACGGTGACTACGACTTGTATGGGGAAGGAGCTGCCGCCCAACCTTTTATGATTACACCCCTCTTTCCAGGTTTGTCAAGTATAATATCGCCTTTCGAATTACCTTGTTAAACTGGCCTATGGCAGAACTTTTCTAACTTCCACCCCACTGGATTACGCAACCCTTGAAGTTAGCGCCCCGTTTAAGAGATATTCTATGATGACTCCTTGGGGGACGTGGTTTAGCGAGTTACAGTTTGCTTTGCTCGGCTCGTATGTCATTTATCGTGAAAGCGCGGCAGATCGTGCGCACAACCGTAATTTTCGCGATGGGTATGAACTGGGAGGACTCCCCAAACTTCGGTTCACATTTCCTTGTAGATCCGTTTCTTTGGACGCCTATGTTGAGGGCGGCGTGGGCACAGACTATGTGACGGAGACATACCGGAATGCAGGCTCTCGCTGGAACTGGTTGCTGCTGGGAGGCTTCGGCTTGCAGAAGTCTATACGTGGAAATGCAATTATGTCCTTAGGCGTTCAGTGGAGGCACATTTCTAACGCAAGTATGTGGGGAACGAGTAACGAGATCCATAGCCACAACCCTGGAACCAATATGATACAGGGTTTGGTGACATTCCGATATCCCTTCTGGGAGAGGCTATCCAGTTCTGCGCCCGATCAATTGTCTAAGTGAAATAGGTTGGTAATCCGGGCTGCCTCGGTCATGCCCCACGCAGGCTCTACAAACCCCAACGAAAAAGGCACGGTGATCCGCGCCGTGCCATTTCGTATGTGGGTTGCGAGGCGATTAATACATGCCGCCAGGAGGCATACCGCCCCCGGGCATTGCGGGCGATTCTTTTTCCTTGGGCTTCTCGGCGATCATGACATTTGTGGTCAGCATGAGACTCGCGACGGATGCAGCATTCTGCAAAGCCAGCCTCGTGACCTTGGCCGGATCGATTATGCCGCTTTCCATGAGGTCTTCATATTGTTCGGTCTGGGCATTGAAGCCGAATGGCCCTTGTTTGGCCCTTATTCGGTCTACGACGATTGAGCCTTCCTGCCCGGTATTCGCAGCGATTTGGCGGATGGGCTCCTCGAGGGCCCTCCTGACGATTTTCGCGCCCATTTCCTGGTCGCCTTCCAGGTTGAGCTTCGCGATTGCGTCAAGGCATCGAAGATAGGCCACCCCGCCGCCGGGAACGATTCCCTCCTCGACCGCAGCGCGGGTGGCATTGAGGGCATCCTCAACACGAGCCTTCTTCTCCTTCATCTCGGTCTCGGTGGCCGCACCGACGTTGATGACCGCAACACCGCCGACCAACTTGGCCAGCCGCTCCTGCAGTTTTTCACGGTCGTAATCAGAGGTGGTCTCTTCGATCTGCGTCCGGATCTGTCGAACGCGTCCTTCTATTTTATCCTTGGCGCCTGCACCGTCCACGATGGTCGTGTTGTCCTTGTCGATGCTCACCCGCTTGCACCTGCCGAGGTCGTTAAGGGAAACGCTCTCGAGCTTCAGACCCAGGTCCTCCGAAATGACCTGACCGCCGGTGAGAATCGCGATGTCTTCCAGCATAGCCTTTCTGCGATCGCCGAAACCGGGAGCCTTCACGGCGCATGCAGTGAGGGTCCCTCTAAGCTTGTTGACAACCAACGTGGCCAGGGCCTCGCCTTCGACATCCTCGGCGACGATGAGCAGCGGTCTGCCCATTTTGGCCACCTGCTCGAGGAGGGGCAGCATGTCGCGCATGTTGGAAATCTTCTTTTCGTTGATCAGAATGTAGGGCTCGTCCAAGGAGACTGCCATCCGCTCGGGATCGGTCACAAAATACGGGGAGAGATACCCGCGATCGAACTGCATACCCTCGACCACTTCGAGAGAAGTTTCTATGGCCTTGGCTTCTTCAATGGTGATAACGCCCTCTTTGCCGACCTTTTCCATTGCTTCGGCTATGATGTTACCGATGGTGGAGTCGTTGTTTGCGGAGATTGTGCCGACCTGAGCGATTTCTTTCTTATCCTTGGTCGGTTTGGAGAACCTTTTCAACTCGGCCACAACAGCTTCAACCGCTGCGTCAATACCTCTCTTTAGTTCCATGGACGACGCGCCTGCGGCGACCATCTTGATGCCTTCACGGTAGATTGCCTGGGCGAGAACTGTAGCCGTGGTGGTACCGTCACCGGCAACATCGGAGGTCTTGGAAGCGACCTCTTTCAACATCTGAGCGCCGAGGTTCTCGAATTTATCTTCCAGTTCAATTTCTTTTGCTACGGTAACGCCGTCTTTGGTGATATTGGGCGCTCCCCAGGATTTCTCCAGAATCGCGTTGCGACCTTTGGGGCCGAGAGTGGATTTCACGGCATCGGCCAAGAGGTTAACCCCTTTGAGTATCTTATCCCTCGCCTGTTGCTCAAACAGTATAATTTTGGGGGCCATGTATTTTCCTCCTCCTTGAGTTCATGGTTTTTGTTTGGCATTTAATTTCTAAGGCGGCGATTATGATTCAACCAGTCCCAGGACGTCGTCTTCTTTCATAATGAGGTACTCGTTGCCCTCAAGTTTGATTTCCGAGCCCGAGTATTTTCCGAACAGAATCGTGTCCCCCGCTTTGACTTCCAGAGGAATGAGTTTTCCGTCTTCCTGGCGTTTCCCGTGACCGACGGCGATGACTTTGCCTTGCTGGGGTTTTTCTTTGGCGGTTTCAGGGAGGATAATTCCTCCCTTGGTTTTTTCCTCGGCTTCTACTCTTTCAACGAGGATACGGTCGTACAGAGGACGAAATTTCATCATTTTACCTCCAGTAAATTCTTGAGGATGTGAGCAAAAAAAGAATTCCGGCGCTCCTAGTTAAAGAGTGCCAATGCCAGGCCGTATTGTCAACCTCTCCCTCCTCGAAAGGGCTTTAGTCAGCCCTCAGCCCAAGACAGCTTGGTAGTATCGGGCTATCAGGCAAACTGAAGCCGTGTGCTCGGACCTCACTCTTCCTTACTTAATTGATAAGCGTCCACCTGCTGTTGTTCGCCATTCAAAAGTCAAGTTGAACTCCGACTTCAATAACCTGGTTGGAAGGAATACCGAAATATGAACTTGCGTCCAATGAATGGTTGGAAAGAAATATAAACAAGTTTGACCGCCAACGGCTCATTTTGGGTTTATTGCTGATCCCCAATTTCTCACGGCCGAGAAAGAAACTGGCTTCCTTCATTTCCAGGTTTAATCCATTTTCACGGCAAAGAGCAAAAATGGTGTTCATATTCGGCTGTTCCATGAAGCCGTAGTGAGCAATGACACCGTAAATGCCCGCGCCAAGTTTTTCGACCTTGATCTTTTCGAAATTCGAAACACGGGGTACTGCTTCTGTGCGAACAGTCAGAAATATCACGTCCGAATGAAGGATATTATTGTGTTTCATGTTTTGCATCAGGGCTGCCGGCACAAGATCATGATTACCCGTCAGAAAAATTGCCAACCCCTTTACCAGTTGTGGCTGTTCTTTTGCGAGTATTTCGTCAAATTCTCGCAGCTCAGGCGTCAGGGCCCTTATCTCGTTGCGGAGGATTTCCCTCCCATCCTCCCAAGTTATCATCACAACAAAAGTCGCTGCGCCAATAACCAATGGAAACCAGGCTCCGTGAAAAATTTTGCTGATATTCGCCGCGAAAAACGGAATGTCTATCAGAAAAAGAACACCGGATAACATGCAGGCTACCGGCCGACTCCAACGCCATATTTCCCGCATCACTACAAAGAAGAGTGTCGTGGTAATCAACATGGTCGCAGTAACGGCCACACCGTAAGCAGCGGACAGTTTGCTCGAGGATTGGAAGCCGGCAACCAGGGCGATGGTGCATATCATAAGAAGCCAGTTTACTGGTCCAATGTAAATTTGGCCGATATGAGAAGCAGCGGTGTGAGTGATTCGTAAACGGGGCAGATATCCGAGCTGGATAGCCTGCTGGGTAAGCGAAAAGGTCCCTGAAATTACCGCCTGAGAAGCTATTATTGTAGCCGCTGTGGCCAGAAGGACCATGGGTACCATCGCCCAACCGGGGACAAGGGCATAAAATGGATGATGAGACATCTCCGGTCTGGCTAATAGAACGGCGCCCTGGCCAAAATAATTCAGGATCAGGGCCGGCAACACCAGTCCGGCCCAGGCCAGACGAATCGGAGTTTTACCAAAATGCCCCAAGTCGGCATAAAGGGCTTCGGCTCCGGTCACCACCAAAAATACGGCACCCAGAACCACAAATCCGTGTAGCTTGTTTTGGACCAGAAAGCTGATGCCATGCCATGGGAAGACAGACACAAGTACTTTCGGGTTGAACGCGATCTGGATCGTGCCTAGAACGGCAAGAACCAAAAACCATATTATGATGATGGGCCCAAAAAGGGCTCCTATCTTTGCCGTGCCCCGGCGTTGAATAAGAAACAACCCCACGAGAATTGCAATTGTCACAGGAAGGACGTACGGTTTGAGCAGAGGGGTAATGATGCGAATACCTTCCACGGCGCTGAGTACCGATATCGCAGGAGTTATCATGCCGTCCCCGTATAACAAACAAGCGCCGAACATGCCGATGGCTATCAGGTTGAACCATTGTCCTTGTTTCTTCGGTCTGGTGCGTTTCAGAAGGGCGGTCAAAGCAAGAACCCCGCCCTCACCATTGTTATCGGCACGAACCACAAAAGCCAGATACTTGATGGTTACGATCATGATAAGAGACCAGAACATCAGAGAAAGAACCCCGAAAACATTTTCACTGCAAACAGCGACGCCATACTCACCATGAAAACATTCACGAAGGGCATAAAGGGGACTCGTCCCAATGTCTCCGAAAACAATGCCCAGGGCCGCAAGTGTTAACTTTGCGAGGTGGGCTCCACTCGTCCTCTTGGTCTTTTCATCCCCTTCGGATTGTTCGGAAGAGGCTTTCTGGTTGTCCCGAGCGATACTCATTGTTTACTTTCCGGATTCGATTCAGGTTGACTTTGCTATTTTCGCTTGAGGGCAAACAATGATTGGATCGATCGGCATAGGATGGGGAGTTTTAATAATTGGAGCTCCACAACAGGCCCCTGGATTCCCCGGTCTGCTTTTCTTGAAATCCCTTTCCATTTCAAATTCCTCCTTCCGAACAGGGTGTCACCATTGCCACAGGATCTGCGGGGCTTCCAACGGAACGGCGACGCCGTCGTGGTGCGGTATGACACGCGCCGTATAGTCCGTTGTCGGGCGGGTCGCCGACACTGTCGCGCTGTAAAGGTAGCTGCGGGCCGCTGCCGCAAACCGGCGAACGCTCTTCATCTCCTGTCGTACCGGATCGCCGTCGTTCACGGAGTCGGCGTAAAGCTCCACGCGCACGGCATCCGGGTCAAGGTCGTTGAGATGGACCTGAACCTCAAATACGTGCTGCGTCCCGTCAGTCCGAGTTTTCATTTCACCGAAGCGCAGAGTGGCCCATTTCTGTTCCAGAGCCTGCTGCCAAATGACGATGCGCTTGCCCGCGGCGCCCATATCGGCACCCCGATTCAGGTAGGCTGCGGCAGCCGAGAGGTAGTGTCGCTGAGTGTACTCCCGCACCGCGCGGTTGGCGGAGAATCGTGGTGTCAACCGGGCCATGCTCTCTCGCATCCGAGCGACCCAGGCGACCGGAATGCCGGTAGCGTCACGGGTATAGAACTCGGGGACAACCTCGCGTTCGAGACGGTCGTAGAGTGTCTCAGCTTCCGCGGCATCCCAAGCCGGATCATCGTCGTGTTCCCGGCCATCCCCCAAGGCCCACCCCACCTCAGGAGTGTAAGCTTCCGGCCACCAGCCGTCCAATTCCGACAGGTTGATGCCTCCGTTGACGAGCACCTTCATGCCGCTTGTTCCGCACGCCTCCCAGGGACGTCGTGGCGTGTTGATCCAGACATCTACCCCCTGCACCAGGTGCTCGGTCAAACGCATGTCGTAGTCACTGATGAAGATAACATGGGGACGCGCTTCCGGCCGCCAAATGAAATGCATCCATTCCTGAATCAGGGCTTGGCCGGCCTGGTCCGCCGGGTGGGCTTTTCCGGCCATGATGAGCTGCACGGGTCGCTGAGGATCGGTCAACAGTCGAAGCAGTCGCTCCGGTTCGTGCAGTAGTAAGTTCGGTCTCTTGTAAGTTGCGAAACGGCGCGCAAAGCCCAGCGTCAACACGTTAGGATCAAACAGATGCTTTGCACCGTCAACCGCTTCGGGCGACGCGCCGGAGGCGGCCAGTTGATGGGATAATCGGTCGCGGGCGTATCCGATGAGAGACTTAGTTGCGTCTGTGCGAAGTTGCCACAGTCTGGCGTCCGAAACACGGCGAATATCCTCCTCCAGAGTTTCCGTCGTTCCCAGCCAACGGTCTTTTCCACAGGCCTCCGTCCACAGATCGTCGGCCGCAGCCGAGTCCCAGCTCGGAACATGGACCCCGTTGGTCACATGTCCAACGGGGATTTCGTCCTGCGGCCAGTGCGGAAAGAGAGGCTCAAAGATGTGACGACTCACCTTCCCGTGCAGGCGACTGACGCCATTGATCGCCCCGCTCCCTCGTATCGCCAGATATGCCATGTTAAAACTTTCCGATGAGTCGTTCGGATTCCGGCGGCCCAAGGCCAGCAAATCGTGGACTGTCACCCCGAGTTTCTGCTCGGCATAACCACCAAGGTATTGTTCGATGAGAGTCGGAGCGAAACGATCAAAGCCGGCGGCCACTGCTGTGTGAGTGGTGAAAAGGTTGCCCGCTCGGGTGACGGCCAGTGCGACTTCGAAGGGCTGTCCGGTCTCTCGCATGAAACCGCCGGCGCGTTCTAACACAGCGAAGGCAGCGTGCCCCTCATTCAAGTGACAGACTTCCGGCTGAATGCCGAGCGCGGAGAGTAGCCGGCACCCGCCAATCCCGAGGAGCAGTTCTTGCTTGAGACGCAATTCCGGACCGCCGCCATACAGCTCGCTGGTAATCCCCCGATGTACGGGTAAGTTCGCCGCGTCATTGCTGTCCAATAGGTATAGCTTCACTCTGCCGACCTCCACCTGCCAGGCGCGAACCCAGACCGAGTAACCGGGTAAGACGATCTCCAACCGCAGCCACTCCCCGTTCGGTTTACGCAACGGAGTAATCGGCAACTGCCCCGGGTCATTATACGGGAAGAGCGCCTGTTGATCACCGTCCTTATCGATCACTTGGCGAAAATAGCCTTGCTGGTAGAGCAGCCCCACTCCGACCACCGGCACGCCCAGATCACTGGAGGCTTTGAGCTGATCGCCGGCCACATTCCCAAGTCCCCCCGAATAGATCGGGAGAGCTTCACTCAACATGAATTCCATGCTGAAATACGCAACACAGGACAGGGGAGATTTCGAGTAGGTTTTCTGAAACCACGCCGGTGCCTCCGCCGCCTGCCGCCTCTTTTGTACCAGGTCATCGACTTTCTTTCGGAAGCCGGGGTCGGCTAACACACGTTCCATCTGGTCCCGAGAGACAGTCTGCAGAACGCCCCAGGGGTTATGAGTGAGATCCCACAGCGCGGGATCAAGCTCTCGCCACACTTCGTCAACGGCATGATTCCACGACCAGCGCAGGTCCAGGGCCAGCTCGGCCAGGGAATCGAATCCCTCAACTTCCATGGGCAGAAGCCCGTATATAGGATGGCTGACTCGTGTTTGTTTGCTCATGATCGCTCCTTCAAACTTGTCTTGGGCGGAATCCCCGACTGCTGCGGGGACGCCGCCTGTGTCTACAAGCAGCGTCGTGAAAGGTATCGAGCTTTTCAGTCACGATTTATGGGCCGTCCATAGTGGTCGTAGAGATATGCCTCATAATCCCGGTTAACGTCTTTCGAAGGGTCGAGCTCAGGACTATCTTCCACGGATTTCCGCGTGAGGTCAAAATACACACTGGAATCGGCCCATTCCACACGCTTGATCCATTGGGGCGATAGAAGGACTCTCTTCCCCGGCAGCCAGTTGCGGGTATCCACGACCAGAAAACGAATCGTCCAATTTTCGTCATCAACGATAAAATCTTCCACATGACCGATTTCACCGTCGGTGGCATGAATATGGTAGCCGGTGAGCTGCCGTGTGCTGCGCAAGTGCGAATCATCCCGCCGCCCTGACGCGGAAGCGTCCCGCTCCACAAACGCTTCATCATCGGAAAGCGGTAGCGGGGTTGTTCCAAAAGTACCTCCGTAACCGCCTCGCCAAGGCCATTGATAGTAATCATGCAGCTCGGCTTCATGCTGCCGATAAATGGGCTTCTCCGTGTCGACATCGGGGCTGTCGCTCACCTGAGCACAGGTAAGGTTTGCCGAAATCGTGCGTGACTCCAATTCCGGTTTACCCAAGGCAACAGGAGATACGAGCACTTTGCGGCCGGATAACCAATTTCCTGTTTCTACGACAACGTAGCGGATAGTCCAGGTTTCGTCATCGAAGTAGAGCTCATCCACTTTTCCCAGGTCACCATCGGTGGCCCTGATTGCGTACCCGATCATACTACCAATAGTGTGCTGCATAGCGCCTCCTATAAGTTTGTACGTTGTTCTCAAGATTTACTTTCGCACCACATTCACCCGAGTCTGCATCAAATTATCTAAGGGCTTGATGTATTCGTCAACGCCTCCATCCTCAAGCTGCTCCGTCACCTTGTCGGAGCTGATTCTCAGTTCCAGTAATCCCCCCCAAAACCAGCGCGGTTGGAAAACTACATCGCCGTCTGACAGGATAACCGTCTGCCCCCACGTGCGGAACTTCTCAAGAACATCGAGAGCGCCGGGATACAAACGATCGGCGAAGGGGTAGTCCAGCAGATAGGAGGTGGCCGAGACCAGGCGGGGGTCGTAAGGGTGCTCGACCCGGAAGCGCTGGAGGGCCCCCAGATAATCCCGGTATCCCAGCTCCTTGAAGAGATCCTCTTGGATGGCCCAGAAGCGATCCCGACACTCCGCCCCGAACTCGCGGTCCATGTAACGCTTGAGGTCGTCCTGAATACGATCGTTTTCGAGCAGGGTGTCGTCAACATCGACCAAGAACACAAGTTCATGGGTTGGATTCATATTGAAACTCCGCATCGAGTTTTTCCAGAGCCGGCCGATCCCTCAAGCCCCTTTGGTACCGGGGAACGGAACATAAAATGGGAGACGGCATACGACTTCCTCTCCTTCTCTGCTGTCGAAGCGGCTTATGTAACTGCTCGGCGGCGCAGAGACTCCCTCAAATAGGACCGGTCGCCCATCATGTGCAATAGCGGACCATGCGTCGTAATTTCCACAATGCTGATAGAGGCCACCGGCATGCTTATGCGATCGCGAAAACGCCCCACGTCGATGCCTAACAGTGAGCACAGCATTATTCGGGTCGTGGCCTTATGAGAAACGACGAGGACATTTCCCGTAGGGTAGGATGTCTCAATTTCCTCAAGCACAACTGAACTGCGCCGAGCTACATCGATGCCTTTTTTTCCTCCGGTGGGAGCATTCCACCCCGGATCGGTTAACCAGCGGACATAGTCATCATGAAACTCGCGATTAACATCTTCAGGGGTCATACCCTCCCATTGACCAAAGTCAATTTCCTTCAACCCTTCTTTGACTTGCATTTGTAGTCCTACTGCCTCGCAAAGGGGCTTGGCCGTGGCTACGGCACGGCGTAGCGGACTGGAAAAGACGGCGACCCATGGAAGGGATTTATAAGCATCGGCAAAATCCTCTGCCATCTGATGACCCTCCGGAGTCAAGTCCGGGTCGAGAGTCCCGCAGTAACCCCCTGTTTGGCTGGCGGTGGTTTCCCCATGTCGCAGAAAATAGATGGTTAAACTCATAATCTAGTCCTTGCTCTTGGCTCTAATTGGACGAGATCCGACCCAATCAGGTAACGATCTTTGTTTAGCTTGCCGGTGAACCCACAGTATTTTCCATCTCGGGCCTGTAGCCGCCAAGGCGTGCAGCACCGTTGCACCCGGCTCGATGATACAGAGCCTGCTGCGCCGCCTCCGAATTTGTCTGCTGACCCTTCCATATTTCCAACGCGGGTTGCTGGATTGCTCGGGCAAACGAAAACGCCAACGCCCAGGGCAGTCGCGACTTGAATCGGACATTCATTGCATTCAAACGGGCCGAGGCAAGTTCACTCGATTGGCCGCCCGACAAGAACGCAATCCCCGGAACGGCAGCAGGGACGGCCCGCAAGAGACACCTCACCGTGGCGTCGGCCGCCTCGTCCACCGCTGCTTGCCTGGGGCAGTTCAATCCCGGAAGCACCATGTTGGGCTTCAGGATTATACCCTCCAGCGTCACCCGCTGTGCGTGAAGCTGGTTGAAAACCGTTCGCAGGACTTCCTCGGTCACCTCGAAGCACCGCTCCAGGGTATGCTCGCCGTCCATGAGCACTTCAGGCTCGACGATGGGGACCAGACCGGCTTCCTGACACAAGGCGGCATAGCGAGCTAACGCATGCGAGTTGGCCTCGATACATCCACGACTGGGAATGGCATCGCTGATGGTAATCACCGCACGCCACTTGGCAAAACGGGCACCCATCCGAGAGTATTCAGCCAGGCGGGCGCGCAATCCATCCAGGCCTTCGGTTATCTTCTCGCCGGGGTGTCCCGCCATATCTTTCGCGCCGCTGTCAACTTTGATGCCCGGTATGATACCCGCGTCGGTTATGACTTTAACAAGAGGAGTCCCATCTTTCCGGGACTGACGGATGGTCTCATCATAAAGGATGACGCCACTGATAAACTCGCCCAAACCCGGAGTGGTCACAATCATCTCTCGGTAGGAACGGCGGGCTTCTTCAGTTTGAGGAATCCCTAGTTTTTCAAAACGCTTGTTACAGGTGGGGGTACTCTCATCCATAGCCAGAACACCTTTGCCCTCGGCCACCATCGCCTTAGCAGTCATTATAAGCTCTTGTGCACTCATCTCCGATACCTCCGTAATGTTTCAATTATTAGCCACCGCCTCGCCGCGGTCGGCCCTGTTCGGCGCGTGATGGCGGCACGGTATTCGCCTCGGACTCACGCCCACAGCGCCATCAAAGTCTTCAAGAACACTGAGGGGCCGCTGTCGAGCCGCTGGTCGTCCGAATTACCCGGCTCACGGTTAAGCCTTGGACAAGGATCGAGAACACAACGACGAAGTAGGTGAGGGTCAGCACCAGATTGCGTGAGTCGTTGGCCGGCAGCGAGAGCGCCATGGCCAACGAGATGCCTCCGCGCAATCCGCCCCAGGTGAGGACCGGTATCGCCCCTTTTGACTGCGCCGTCACCATGCTAAGTGGACCGATGATTCCCGCGACACTGAGCAAGCGTGCCGACAGTAGGATCGGTATCGCGAGGACTCCGGCCACCTGCACCTCAAGCTGCCGGGACGCACCAACGGACTTCATGATTCCCAGCACAGCGATGGGGTCGGTCGGTGAGATCAGAGCACCGAACAACAACGCATGCAGGAATGGAATGCCCAGGCCCAGCCGGCCGAGGACCAGCCACGTAACGCCGCCAACAATGCAGGTGGAAATGAGCGTCCCTAAAATGGCGAGCAACGAAATGGTCAGCCATTCACGGCCAAGTTCATCGAGATTCACCTGTATCGCGCCGGCGAACAGCAGGAACGCGAGCATGCCATGCAGTACGACCTGGTTGAAGTCGATCTGCGAGACCAATGTCGCTGCCTGTTCGCGGAACCCTCCGGCGTAGGGACCGACAAGGACCAGTGTCAGCGACGCGACCAAGGCCGCCGGCATGACGCCGATAGTAGTCGGCAGCTTGATATAACGGTAATTAATGTAGCTCAAGACTGCCGCGAGCGAGATCAGGATGCTGACCAGGGAAAAGAAGCTCAAGATGCCTCCTCGCATATCCCGCGACTCTGTTGCAAACCCTTGGCAATTCGCCTGTCATTTAGTTCAATGCCATCCCAAGGTTCATGTCCGCCCACGATTTCTCCTTCTACCTTTATTTTCGACTCCAGCTCCAGTTGCGAATCTCCGGCAGGTCCTGGCCGTGCTTGTCGATATACTGCTTGTGCTCGATAAGTTTGTCCTTGAGCTGCTGTTTCAGGTAGACGCCCTTGTCGCCGGTTTGCGGCAGGCGGTCGATGGTGTCCATTACAAGGTGGAAGCGGTCCATATCGTTCAGCACCGTCATGTCGAAGGGCGTGGTGATGGTGCCCTCTTCCTTGTAGCCACGGACGTGGATGTTGTCGTGGTTTGTGCGGCGGTAAGTCAGCCGGTGGATTAGCAATGGGTAGGCGTGGAACGCGAAGATGACCGGTTTGTCCTTGGTGAAGAGCTCGTCGAAATCAATGTCGCTCTACCCATGCGGGTGCTCGCGTGGAGGCTGTAGCCTCATCAGGTCGACGACGTTGACCACGCGAATCTTCAGTTCGGGCAGATGCTCGCGCATAATGGAGACTGCGGCGAGCGTCTCCAGCGTGGGCACGTCGCCACAGCAGGCCATGACCACGTCGGGCGCATTACCTTGGTCGTTGCCGGCCCACTGCCAGATTCCGATTCCCTCGGTGCAGTGCTTTACGGCGGCGTCCATCGTTAGCCACTGCGGCGCCGGATGTTTGCCCGCAATCACCACGTTGACGTAATGGCGACTGCGCAGGCAGTGGTCCATCACCGAGAGCAGACAGTTGGCATCCGGCGGAAAGTAAACTCGCACCACCTCGGCCTTCTTGTTCACGACGTGGTCGATGAAACCGGGGTCCTGGTGGGTGAAGCCGTTGTGGTCCTGGCGCCAGACATGCGAGGCCAGCAGGTAGTTCAAAGAAGCGATCTTGCGCCGCCAGGGCAGATGCGCCGTGACCTTCAGCCACTTGGCGTGTTGATTGAACATCGAATCGACGATGTGGATGAACGCCTCGTAGCAGTTGAAGAGCCCATGCCGCCCGGTGAGCAAGTAGCCCTCCAGCCAGCCCTCGCATTGGTGCTCGCTGAGCATCTCCATCACGCGCCCGGTGGGTGCGAGAAATTCGTCGTTGGGCACGGTCGCTGCGTCCCATTGGCGTTTGGTCACTTCAAAGAGAGCTTCCAGGCCGTTGGAGAGCGTCTCATCAGGACCGAAGACCCGAAAGTTCCGCTGCTCGTTATTCAGCTTCGCCACATCGCGCAGGAAGCTGCCGAGCACATGCGTGTCACCGATGCCGCGCACTCCCGGCACGGGCACGTCCACCGCGTAATCGCGGAAATCCGGCATGCGCAGGTCGCGGAGGAGCATGCCGCCGTTGGTATGAGGATTCCCACCCATGCGTCGTTCGCCCTTGGGCGCAAGTTCGGCCAGCTCCGGATTTAGGCGACCCTGCGCATCGAAGAGTTGCTCCGGACGGTAGCTCTTGAGCCAGTCTTCCAATAGTCTGAGGTGCTCGGGATGGGTGACCGGGTCGGAGAGCGGCACCTGGTGCGCATGGAAGGTGCCTTCTATCTGCACACCATCGACGATCTTGGGTCCCGTCCAGCCTTTGGGTGACACAAGGACGATCATCGGCCAGCGCGGACGTGTGAGGTCGCCGTGGACGCGGGCATCCTGCTGGATTTTCTTGATCTGCTCCACAGCCGTGTCGAGCGTCGCGGCCATGGCCTCATGCATCAGGGCGGGCTCGTGACCCTCGACGAAGTAGGGCGTCCATCCGTAGCCTCGCAGCAGTTGCTCCAACTCCTCTCGGGTGATGCGGGCCAGAACGGTAGGGTTGGAAATCTTGTAGCCGTTGAGATGCAGGATCGGCAGCACCGCTCCATCGGTGGCTGGATTGAGAAACTTGTTGGAATGCCACGCCGTGGCTCGCGTTCCGCACATGGATAGAAGGATTTCCTGGGTCATTTTTGTGTGGGTTCGAGAAAGGTATTGTACGAGCTGTTTTCGTGTGATAGAGCATGGACACCTGACTTGGGAGGTGTTCCATGGAGGCGGGGCTCGAAGG
>JBGSJS010000095.1:0-54606 GCA_041741735.1 Desulfomonilaceae bacterium
CAAAGGCTACCTCACCCCCCTCTGGTGCCAGTAATGCCACCGCAAAGGGATAGCTTTGCCCGTTACCTCCCCAAAAAGCCCCCCAAACCACCCCAAAGACACCCTTTGACCCGCCGCCCCCCTCTGCGCCGGTGCGCCCCCAAACTGTCTTCTGCCGATCACGGATACTCCCCTCACAAGCCCACTGCAAGGGAAAAAGACTTTGACGGGACCGTGGGGGGGCAAGAATAATGATTGACTGCGCAAAATTCTTCATCTTCTTCTTGGCATGTGTCACATTGGGGGCAGCCTTCTCTCTCTATTTGAGCAGCAACTTGAGTAAAGGGATCCTCGAAGCAAGAAATGATGACGGGTTAAGCTTTTGGGGTATATCAAGGGCCCCGAGATTAAAGTTGTTGCTGGCATTGATAGCCCTAGCCTTCTGCATTCTGGGCATCTTCTGGGCCATGGCGAATGACGTGTTTAGCCCTAAATATAGGCAGCACCGGAAATCTCTGGACCCCCGTGTAGAGCAGAGCTATCAGGCGCCCCGGCCGGAAAAAGAGCTTAGAGCGCAGAAAAGTTCCCGTGTCCACACCTACGAGGTGGGATGAAATTGGGCCACTTGGTAGGAACAAGGTATCTTTATCGGTGAGAGTCAACAACAGACCAAGAGGAGCGTCATCGAATGAACCGAAGGACCCGGTTACCCACAACCCCCAGTGCACCATTGCAGGGTAAGCCCACCTTACATTGTCTATCCGTGATTCAAAGCCTTTGCGAAAGGTTGTTGCAGAGTGCACAAACAGCATTGCTGAGAGATTGCAGCGGATCTTCAGTCTGATTTTCTATCACGATACACCAGTACTGGCCGATTGCACAGACGAACTAAATTGAGGGCTTCGTCGCTGATCAATCTGAAGTATTTCGGTCTGGTATGCCCGTACGCTTCCAGAACCACGAGATCGTGTCGGGATCTTGCAATCTCCTTGAGGATTTCGTCTACAAAGTCACCTTTCACCTTCCTCACGACGGGGGCATGGCCAAGCTCTTCCAGGGTGCCTCCGGCTTCCAAAACGCATTGCTCCGAAAGGCGCTCGCCTTCCTCCCCCCGCCCTTCTTGTACGTGGAGAACCGCTATCTGAGGCTTCTTTCTTGACAGAAGAGGTCCGATGAATTTGAGGGCATTACGATCGCACTGGGAACCTCTGTATGCTACCAGCACTCGCCGAATCTCCCGAAAGTCTCGGACGATCAATACGGGAAGGGAAGAGTGATGGAGAACCTTTGCGTGGACCGTGCCCAGGAGAAATCCTTTCAGAGAAGAGCGCCCGTGAGATCCGAGTACGAGAAGATCGAATCCACCCGAGTCGGCCGCTTCGAGGATTTCCTCAGCAGGATCACCGCTCACCAACTCCGGCTCACATGGTACTTTTCCCGCAAGGCACGTTTCGCATGTTTTTTGAACGTCTTGCTCTATTTCTAGCGCCTCGGCGTCTATCCATTCGTTCAGGGCGTCCTTGGCGAAGAACGGCGCGTAGAAACCCTCTGCAGTCATCTCCACTTCGTCGGGCATCACGTGGAGAGCGTGAACGTCCGCATCAAAATGTTCGAGAAGATGGCAGGTATATGCCAGGGCCATGTGAGACTCTGGACTCTTGTCGACCGCAACGAGAACTTTCATGTGGTAACCTCCATCTCGGATGAGACCGTTGGGTTATGTGTTCGTGACCTGCCCTCCAAATTTTTTGCCACATGTTCGGATAGAGTTAAAGAATCTCTTCCTGCTGGGACGGAGGCCCCATCCAGCGTAAACGATCTAAGTCTTGTTTCCGGCTATTCAAAGACTTCGAGTACCTCCAACAGTGTTCCACGAGGTTCGCGGGACGCCCCCTGTTCACTCCGAGAAAATTTCTCGTGTTCCTGCTTTGCGATCTACTATGAATAGCGTCTTCCCTACTTCGTCCAGCTCTGTGTGCAGTTGTTGTATTCTGCCACGGTCCATGTGAAAGCATCTGATGTAGACACGTCGGAAGCCCTCCGGAGCGTTGGCGTACGAGCTCATTATAGCCATAACGCGAGCGTCGTGGCGGCGAAGTAGATTGAGGATGCTGTTTATGCAACCAGTGCGATCCTGAACCAACAGACCGAACAAAATTCCAAGACCTGGCAAGGCGCTCGCTTCGGTAAACGCTTTAAGAAGATCTTTCTTAGTTATGATGCCCACGACCCGCCCTTCGTGATCGAGCACCGGACATCCGGGTATCCTCCGATCCAAGAGGAGTTCAGAAGTCTCTTCTACCGTGTAGTCAGGGGGTACGGCAATGATCTCACGGCTCATAATAGTGTCTACCTTTTGATGCCAGACTCCGGCCGGAATTTGCCGTACATCGATCCACGATGCCTTGGCGTCTCCGAGTTTGCGCAAATCACGCTGCGTTATTAGGCCAACTGCTTTACCCTCTCTCACCACGGGCACGATGCTGGGGTTGTGCCGCATGAAGAGGTTTATTACTCCCTGGACGGTGCCATCAATGTTGACCGTAACCACTTCAGTGCTCATCCAATCCTTTACCAACATTTTTCTGCATCCTTCCTGTCCTCGCATCCAAAGCGAGTTGTACGGAGCCAGTCTTCAGGGGGCATCGATCATGGCCTAGCACATGAGCCACCCATACAAATATACCGCCTACAGTCTTGGGTCTACATTGCCAGGCCCTCCACACTCAGGTACGTAGCAAGTGACATTCACGAAAGAGCACTTAGCTCCGCACTCGGGGCAAACGTCTGGAGGGGCCGCAGCAGTGATCAAAAATCCACATGTATCGTTTGAGCACTTCCAGTAAGTGAGTCCGCATTGGGGACAGATGTCTCCGACAAACCTTCCCGTGGCCGTGTAGCCGCAATGGTTACACACCCAACTCGCCGGTGTCGTTTCCATTTCTTTCTCCCTTCTACTGCCGACGTATTCATCAGCGGCAAACAACACAGAAGAATCAGTCTTCCATAGCCACTGTAACCGGCGATGCGAGACGATCCGACAGGAAATCAACGGTTGACGGCAAGCATACTCAGTTGCCAAGAATTTGTCTCGGTATACACGTTTCAACTCTCCGGGCCACTTCCTCGAACGCCGTTTCGAGGAGAAGAAGCCCGACAAAATCACCGCCGGATCTCACAAGCAGTGATTGAAAGTGCCCGACTATTAACTGATGGAGGGCCCGATCCAAAGGCGCTTCGGCATCAATGATCTCCCCTTCCAAAGGAGCCGCCACCACGGTCTTCACCTTGACATCATCGGCCTTTCGGCACAGATCGTCGAGTGGGGTCTGCCAAATTCCAAATTGCATCATGGTCGACTTGAGATACTCTGCACTGAGGCCGTGCCCCGCATATTTCTTTAGATCTCCCAATTCTATGTATCGGGGCTCCAGGTTCCTCAAGACGTCCAAGAGGCTCATCCTGCCGAGCACTGTGCCGACCTTCGTGCATACAAGGACTGCTCTATATGCGTATAAACCGGGGGCACATCTTTCCCGAGCATTTTTCAGAGCCAGTATTGCATCGCCCAGGGTAGCGTCTTCAGCAATGCAAACATATTCCTTCAAAGGAACCATGAAATCTCGTACTTTCATTTTTTCCATGGCGGTCCTCCGAGATGAAAGAGATCCTCTTTCCAATCGGCTCGAAAGCAAGTAACCTGTCAGAGGGTGGTGTGAGCGAGGAGCCGGGTGGCTTCGAACCAGGCCCTTCAGTCACATCTCTTGGATCACGATGCCTTCGGCTGCCGATTTACCCGAGGTACTCCATCTAAAAAGCCCGGAGGCGTGAGGTAGCCGTACGACGCCGAATTCGATTTGGGCCTACCGCCTTGCATGCGAAAAGAAATAGGCCACCTCCATTTGTCCTCCGATTTTTCGATTTGCACTGTGTCTCAATCAGCGATCCGTCCTCTCCTTTCCCGAGTCCGTTGGCGTACTCGCACTCCGTGACCTCCGGCGAGTACGCTAATCATCCAGGAAAATAACGGCTTACGAGGGAGGAGAGAACGACCGAACAACGAGTACTGGACAAGTCGCGATTCTCACCACATTCTCTGCAGTACTCCCTAAGAGGAGACGGTTGAGTCCCGTCCAACCGTGCGTGCCAATGACGATGAGGTCTATCCCCTCCTCTTTGGCACAATCTACGATCTCCTTGGCCGGAACACCATGCCCGCAATAGCCTTTCGCTGAGGGAATGACTTTCCGGACTTCCTCGATCATGCTGTTCAGCTTCAGGTCGCAGGCTTCATTCAAAGTCTTTTGTGTTTCTTCGTATGGAATGAGGTCCTCAAATCGCGGGTATCGCCTATCCCCCGGGTCAACGACGTGGAACAGAACCAGGGTGGCGCTGAAGCATTCGGCGTAATCCATCGCAAGCCTGTGAGCGGGCTCGGAGTTCTCAGAGAAGTCCGTGCAAAATAGAATCTTCTTCGGTTTCATGGCATGTTCCTCCTTTCGCTTTCCAAATTGGAAAGCCTCTGAAGACGATTCTCCACTGAGATCACCCTTAGACGAGCGATTACTCTGCTTTTGATGCTCGTGCTCCTGAAGGGGCGGTGCCGACGGTTCCCCGACCCCTTCCAGCTCGAGCAGTGCCACTGCCGCTTCTTCCAGGCATTTACCCATAGAGATCATGAGGTCCAGATCGCCCCAATACGACACTGTCTCTTCTGTGAAACAGAATCCGGGATACCATCCGTCGCAGAGAGCCACTCGAAACTGACGGGCTTGATCCCGGAGTGCTCGAGCCTGCTGCACGCAAGCAAGCAGATCGCCTCTTACGCTCCGAAGCAAGTGATCATGAAAGCCTTGAAGGAGATTTAACAACTCCGAGAATATCCCATTTAACTCTGCCGCCGTGGTTTGTCCCAGAGTGGGAGAACCTTCACGCTTGCAGCTTCGTTCTGCAACTTTCCGGAGCATTCCGCCAACTCTATCGAGCCGCAATGACAGTCTGACCAGCCTTCTTTTCACTTCTCCCCGGAAATCCATTTCTTTCACCGAATGAGTGAACTCGGTCCGCGATGCATGAACCTTTATCGCTAGGTCTTCGCATTTGCGCAATTGCGACAGAGGACAGCTCCGTATGGATTCTGCGAGCAGTCGAGTCATTTCCATGAGCGTGTCAACCGTAAGCAGGATCTTTTCGTGAAGAGAAGACTCCTGAGAAAGCAATTCGTGAGAGCTGACTCCGTAGAGAGGACCATGTGTGGGAGGCTCTGAAAGCATCTTTCTCACCCATGAGGGTTGGTTGAGATTACCCGGCATCCGGTCACCTCATGCCTGACCCTAAGTGCTTGCCGTGAGCACGAGGAGATGATGGTTGGCTCAGAGTCGAGTGGGAGATTCACAGAGCCTTTTGAGACGCATCTCGATTACCACGATCTCTCGTTCTATTTCTGCCAGTTTCCTCTCGATTTGGTCTGCACCCCTGGTGAGCGATAAGATGGCCTGACTCACCGGGGCCTGATTGCCTTGAAAATCCTGCCACTGCTCATTGAGGGGGTCACAAAGCCTCTTGGTTCTCAATCGCGGCGAACCTTCATGAATGGGAAGTGAATCTCGAAAACTGCTGAAATTCCTTTCTGATAGGTGTGCGAGCATTCCCAAATCCCCTTTCTTCCCGGCCATCACCATAGGACGCAATGGATGGGCCTCTCCTTGGGAAATGACTGACTGGCATATTCCTCCTCTCTTGGGCTTGGAACCGTAACCTGTACCAGCGATCTCCGCCTCGTACTGTACCCTTAGCAATTGGCGTGCCACTTACCTGACTCCCACGCGTGCCTACCATGAATTTCCCGTGCACCTTTCGTCGCAGAAATATTGGCTTCAATGCAGCAGAGCACCGTAGTCTTCTCTCATGATGCAACTGCCTAAAGATTGAATCTAAATTTAAACCGGAGCAATTCAGCCTCATCTTGCCAGGTGGTTTACGTACAGGGGTGCTAAAGAGTAGAATAGGAAGAAGAACGAATACATGAGATTGCTTCCAATTCGGAACTGTGGTCTCAACGTCTGCGGGGGTGATTCGCAGGGAACTGAAGGACTCATGAAACCGATCAGACTGTTGTTGGTGGAGAACGAAGAAGCCGATGCGCAGGCCTTCCGGGATGCGTTTGCAGGCTTGAGCGACCGCTTTCATCTGACCGTGTCGGGCGGACTCGTCGAGGCATTCAGGGAGCTGAGTGACCGGCATCCGGACATAGTGGTTGCCGGCATGGATTTACCTGACGGCAAAGGGACCGATCTCCTGGTTACCCAGACGGGGCCCCTCTCTTTGCCGCTAGTCGTCATCTCGAACAAAGGAGAGGTAGAGGAAGCTGTTAAGGCCTTGAAAGAGGGTGCCCTTGACTACGTGGTAAAATCGCCACGAACCTTCACGAACATGCCCCGCATAGTTAATCGAGTGCTTCGTGAATGGGATCGCGCGGTCCAGCGAGAAAAAGCGGAGCAGGCACTACTTGAGGAGAGCCAGAGATGTCGAGAATTCCTTTACATTGCTGAAGTTGTCGTTATCTCGGTCGACAGCTCCGGCAAGGTGAAGTTTGTGAATGAGAAGGGTGTCGAATTACTGGGTCGGCCACGTGAGGAGATCGTCGGGCAAGACTGGATAGCCGCTTTCCTGCCGGAGAGACACAGGGAATACGCGAGAAAAGCGATATCGCTGGTTATGGCTGGAGAACAGCCCCTTCCCGCCTACACTGAGAACTTGATAATGACAGGAAGTGGCGTAGAAAAGCTCTTGGCTTGGCGCAGCACGCTTCTGTCAGAATCGACCGGTGGCATCACAGGTATTTTGAGCCTGGGAGTGGACATCACTGAACGTAAACTTGCGGAAAATAAACTGAAAGAGAGCGAAGAGCGGTTTCGAGCTGTGTTCGAGGGAGCCCAAGACTGCATCATTATTAAGGATACATCCCTGAGGTACACTCACGTTAATCCGGCTTTTTGCAGGCTGTTGGGGCTGGAGTCACATGAGATCGTCGGTCGTCGGGCCGAGGACCTGTTCGGTGATGAGATCGGCAGGCAGGTACTCGAGCGGAGTGCCCGCGTGCTGGAAGGAGAATCGATCGAGTTGGAACAGACTCGCATCGTTCGTGGACATGCTCTGACTTTTCATGACACGATTTCCCCCCTTAAAGACGATAACGGCCGGATAGTAGGCCTGTGCTACGTTTCGCGTGATATTACGGAACGTAAGCATGTTACTGAGGACTCTCGGGTGCAGCCCCACGACTATCCATCGCCCGCTATGCGACAAACCATGGAAAAGGCCGGTGTCGCCGCCGGCAACGACAGTACTGTCTTGCTTCAGGGCGAAAGCGGTAGTGGCAAGGATTTTCTCGCTCGCTGGATACATGAGCGTTCCCGGCGTTCCACAGGGCCGTTCTTTGCCGTAAACTGTGCGGCTGTCCCCCGAGAGCTTGCCGAATCCGAGCTCTTTGGACATGAAAGAGGGGCATTTACTGGAGCTCACCGCCTGAAGAAAGGACTGCTGGAATTGGCTGAAGGCGGCACCATTCTGTTCAATGAGGTCGGTGAGCTGGATATATCGCTGCAAGCTAAGCTCCTCGCGTTTCTGGACACGAGATCTTTTCTGCGTGTTGGAGGTCAGAAGCATGTGTATGTCAATGCCAGGCTGATAGCCGCCTCGCATCGAGAATTGAGAAAGGAGGTGCAGCAGGAGCGTTTCCTTGCCCCCCTGTACTATCGCCTCAGCGTGTTTCCCATAGACGTTCCTTCTCTTCGAGAAAGACGCCAGGACCTCCGGATCCTCGCCGAAGACCTTATACGGAAACTGGCTACGGAATTGCAGTTGCCTCAAATCCCTACCCTCGATTCAAGAGTCATGAGGGATCTCACTCAATACGAGTGGCCGGGAAATGTGAGGGAACTGAGAAACGTCCTAGAAAGATCTCTCATTCTGTGGCGCAAAGGCCCTTTTCATCTGGAGCTGCCTCATTGCGAGACATGCTCGGATGAATGGTCTTACACTGTATATCACGATCCGGACCAGACGTTTCACCATATTCTAGAAGGAGTGGGAATCGCTCTATGCACTCGTGCATTGAGAGTGTGCCAGGGAAACAAGAAGGAGGCAGCGCGCCTGCTTCAGGTATCCCGTGAAACTTTATATCGATATATTAGGAAGTTATCGTGTGAGCCCAAAAAGTAGACACGTTACCGCTAATGTGCCCAAGATATGGACACAATAAATAGAAATAACTAGCTGATTTAAAAGCACCATCCTTGTCGAGATGCCCAGGAGTCCTTCTCCTTCTGAAGGGAAGACTATTGCCCTGTGCACGCACTCATCATTCCCAACACCGTAACCAATTCAAATAACTCCACATAATGGCCCAAGCGGGACCGGTCCCTTATGGCGGCATGAAAACTGCTAAACCGGTTAGCGAGATTTTTGTTTTTCCGGAAACGGACTCTAGGTTGCCAAAAGGGTAGATGTTCCTGTGTGACCAAGGGAATCGAAGCGGGATCAGCGAAAGGTCGGATCTTATGATTGGCCGCTGAAGAGGCACTTTATCACTGATCCTGGCACCTAATGGTCTCTCAACACTAATTCGCAGGGATGACGCCTGCCAAGTCCGGAATGGGTATGTAAGGCATAGAGATGCGCGGGGCAGCAGACGCACTGATAGAGTCTGCAATGTCAGGTGACCTTGAGAAGGTCCAACAACTCGTGGCTGACGGAGCAGATATCAACTTTGCGAATAGAGTGGGAATGACCCCTCTCATGGTGGCCGCTCAATGGAACAGACCGAAGATAGTAGGTTTCTTGTTGTCAAGAGGAGCGGACCTGGAGGCTCGAGAATACTCATCGGGGTTCAATCCGCTTTTCTTTGCGTGTCTGTCAGGCAATCCGGCAGTGGTTAGCATGCTCCTGAAACACGGTGCGAACGTCAATTCTGCCAATTATGACGGGAGAACCGCTCTGATGACAGCCTCATTCTGCGGCACCACCCGTGTGGTGAAGATGCTTTTGGAACACGGGGCCGATGTCAGTGCCACGGATCGATTTGGTGCTACTGCCATTGCTCACGCACTGATGGCTGGTCAGAGAGAAGTGGCCAAGCTTCTGGTCATGGTGGGTGAACGCCCCAAGAAACGCCCAAGGAAGAGCACGTTTCAGTAGAACGGACACCGGGGGCCGTCCAGCCCACCTGAGTGTGGTCGGGGAGATTCTTTCGAGTCGACAACCGGGAGGTTGTTAGACATGCTCGAAAACACCATTGATGCGCTAATAATCACTGGATGGCGTTTCTTGGACGTGGGGTTCAATGACAGAGCGTTCCAGGAATGGAAAAAACAGGCCATCGTTTGTCTTGTGGCTCGCTGCGGAGAATCTCATCCGTACACGGAATGTTTCAGCAATAGCGTCGAGAAGGAGCGGACATCGAGCGTTCTCACAGGGGTAGGCTTGCTTACAGCAGCTCAGTCACGTGAGGATTAGATCAACCGATTCCATACCCTATTGCCGAAAGGCAGATGGCTGTACATGACAGAGGTGTAGCCATGATGGTTTGCCCTGCAAGCGCCTGATCAAAAATTCCTTTTCGCGAGCAAATCGGAGGGAAACGAACGTTGAGAGTATGACCACAGCGATGTTGGCAGAAAGAACCGGGATAAGACGAGAAACAGATCAGGGAGAGTGGTCCGAACGGATCGGATGCGTTCTTTGCCGACAAGCTCATGAGGCTAACATGATACAAAATATACCAAAACAACTTGACGAGAACGGCCATCCCAGTGCCAAGAATGCGTTGGACAATGCTCCTGGGTCTCACAAAGAAACACAGGACATTTTAACTTGTGCAACATCGATGATTCGTCGTCGTCTCGCCGTGATGAGCGGGAAAGGGGGAGTGGGCAAATCTACGGTAGCGGTGAATGTGGCAACGGAACTGGCAATCTCCGGTCATGATGTTGGACTGTTGGACGCAGATGTCCACGGCCCGGATGTACCACTGATGTTGGGCCTCCAAGGGCAGTTTCCAGAAGCAATCGCGGGGCATTTTTTCCCCTTGATGGCGCTGGGAAATATCCGAGTCATGTCCATGGGGTTTCTTCTGAACGGCAGAGATACTCCGGTTGCATGGAGAGGTCCCCTCAAACACAGACTTTTTGAGCAATTTCTTACTGAGGTGGAATGGGGACCGCTCGACTATTTGGTAATTGACCTACCGCCAGGCACTGGTGATGAGTCCCTCAGCATAGTCCAATTGTTGGGGAAACCTATGGCAGCAGTGATTGTGACAACACCTCAGGACGTCGCCGTTCTCGATTCACGCAAGACAGTCGTTTTCGCCAGAGACATAGGAATGCACGTGATAGGGATCGTCGAAAACATGAGCGGCCTGGAATGCCCTTTCTGCAAGAAGCGTATAGAGCTCTTCAGGACTGGAGGTGGAGAGAAAGCGGCAAAAGAATTGGGCATACCTTTTCTTGGTAGAATTCCAATCGATCCGGACGTTGTGACTGCAAGCGACTTGGGGATACCAACGGTCATGCGCATACCCGCTTCGGAGGTTGCCAAGGCTTTCAAAGAAGTAGCTCGCATGATTGAATCGTCGCTTTCAATCGAGTGCTGATTGTCTCGGGGATGGACCCGGCTCTTGCGGGAGAGAGGGGTGCTGAAGGATTCGGACCATAAGGAGCAAAGAAGAAAAAGCCCACCGGGCTGGAGTCCTGGAACTATGGAGAACGGTTTTCTGGTGCTCGGTCTTATGGCTTCTCAGCGGCAAGAAACTTCCCTCAATGTTTTCCCGACAAAGGAGGTAACCATGTTTGTATCAATGGGAAACATGTTCAAGGACATGAGACAAGAGACGATAAGCGAAATCTCCGAAATCGCTTACGAGGAAAGTCATGAACAAGGGACCGTCCTTTTCAGAGAAGGGGATGCGGCGAAATACTTGTATGTCTTGGTACGAGGGAAGGTGTTGCTCACCATCGACGATGCTGCAACGCCTCATTACGCGGCCTCGGAAATAGGCGAATTCTTCGGCTGGTCGAGTGCGGTGGGCCGAAGTTGTTACTCAGCTAGGGCAGAATGCCTCACACCGACCATCGTGATGAAGATTGATAGAGTCGATCTGGACCGAGTGTTCGACGAGCATCCTCGCAGTGGGAGAGTCTTCTATAGGCTTTTGGCTGAAGCACTCGGACAAAGATGGGTGGACCTGAATCATGCGTGGATAGCTGAATTAGGGCTTGAACGCAAGGTTTCCTAAACATCGACCAATCCCGAGTGACGGAAGCCTGAAGGCCTTTCGACGCATCCCTGTATTCTCGCCAATCCTTCTACTGAAGGTCAGTTGCGAGAGTCCGAGAGGGACAGCTTTGTCCATAATAATTTCGGTAGCTTTGCGTACAAGGAGACACAAATGAGAGTAGCAATTACTTCCACCGGCAGGGAGCTGGACGCCGAGTTGGACCCTCGATTCGGACGAGCCCAGTATATTCTTATCGCAGACCCTGATGGAACCATTGTTGATTTAATCGACAACGCACCAAACAGGGCCGCAATGGGTGGAGCCGGTATCTCGGCGGCTAAGATGATCGCGGACAGAAAAGTCAACGTCCTCATCACCGGGAGGTGCGGCCCTAACGCTCTGACTGCCCTTCAGGCCGCCGGAATCAAGATTTGCGAGATCGAATCGGGAACTGCCGGACAGGCCTTGGAACGTTTCAACAGAGGGGAGCTCCACTACATGAGCAGCGAGAAGCCAAGTTTGGATCAAGTTTCTCCAGGGATCGCAGGCCCGCAGGGAGTCGGACCCGGGCGTGGGATGGGCATGGGCCGCGGCCGTGGGATGGGCCGGGGGCGTGGAAATAGGAGGTGACGAGGCGAATGAACCGTTGGGCAGGTCTGCGTGCCTAATCGCCTCAGCGCCTGTCCGTCGAAGCGGAACCATTCGTTTGGCTTTCTTCAAAGCCGATGCCCCTGGATAGGTACTCAATATGACGCGAAGGGCACTCTGAACAGGCCAGAGCTGGAAGGACAAGCACTTGGATCTGATGGATCAGGTGCGAAGAATGACGACGGAGCAGGCTGCAAGGCCGGTTATATGGGCAATCCTCGTGCCGCGTCCGAAGAGTTGACCTGTCGAGCAAGAGAAGAAAGCGGAACAAAGCATCAAGAAAGGAGGGTCTTTATGAGGAGGCACGCATGTGTCGTGTTGGCCTTAGTTGTCCTCGGTGTCGCTAGTGGGGGCCGGCTGGCTGGTGCCGGTGTACAGGTTCCGGAACAGGAGTGTTTCTTCCTAAAAAGCCTTCACTTTACCGCGAAGGGGATGGAATTCTGGTACAGCAAAGAGAAAGGCGGCCTCGAGCTGATTACCGGGATCCCGTATTCCCAACTTACATGCCGGAATTGCCATGTGGCCGGGTGTGACCGATGTCATCGGATCGAGAAGGGAAAGCGGCTTTCTTACACCATAAAAGCGGCTCAAAACCAAAACATGTGCCTGAAATGCCATGCCAGGGAAAAGGCCATGATGAGGATTGACCTGAGGTTAAAACAAGAGGACGTCCATCTGGCGAAGGGAATGAGCTGCACAGACTGTCACTCGAAGCGGGAGATGCACGGCGACGGTGCTCAGTACACCTCCCTGAAAGAACCCGGAGCTATGGACACGAACTGCGAAAAATGCCATAATGCTATCAAATCCAGCGATTCCCACACAGTGCACGAAGGAAAGCTTGACTGCAAAGCCTGCCATGTCCGCCACGTGGTCAGTTGCACCAACTGCCATTTCGATCATATGGTCAAGACAGGGCAGCGCAAGGCCATTCCCGTTGACAGTTGGGTCTTTCTCATGAACTACAAAGGCAAGGTCTCTTCGGCGAGCATGCAGACCTTCCTGGTACTTCCTAACAAGACATTCCTTATGTTCGCCCCCCACATGAGTCATTCGATCATGAAAGAGGGAAGGAAGTGCGACGACTGTCATGGTACGAAAACCGTGCAGCAAGTCGAAAAGGAAAAGAAGCTCAGGCTGACGTGGACGGAAGACGGTAAGGTCGTAAACGTCAAAGGAGTGATTCCCGTGGTCAAGGGAGTCAAGTACGAATGCGCGTATCTCGACCTCAAAGATGGGAAATGGGACCCGGTCAAGAACCCGGCTGAGCCGATCCTGCAATTTGCAGCGTACGGTGAGCCCCTTTCCCTGGAACAGCTTGAAGCCTTGGCCCAAGCTCAGGAACTGCCAAAGCCGGAGATAAAGAGCCCCCCCAAGGCGAAGTAGATCTTTAACCAATAGCAGGATGGACAGCCCTCGCACGGTATGTGCTCATACCGGGAGCGGCTCGCTTTCGGCGGCCGCTCCGGCTGACCGAAGCGGGACCAAACGCACGGCCCGAGAAATGAAGGGAACCAATGATGTTCTTTTCTGAAATCGTCAAAACGCGAAAAGATGAAGGGAAGGAAGAGCATCTGCCTCTTCTCTCTATTGATAAGGGGCACAGGGCCGGACATGACATTGTCAGGGTCGTGGTGGGCCACGAGTCCCCTCATCCCAACGCCCCGGAACACCATATCGTGTGGATCGAGCTCTTTGGAGTCGGGGTAAGCGACGATCGTGTTGTTGAAATCGGGAGGGCTGTCTGCTCCCCGGTTTTTTCCAATCCCAACGTTCGTTTCCAAATCAATGGAATCGAGGAATTCAGGTCATTTTATGCTCTGGCGTACTGCAACGTTCATGGACTTTGGGGCAATTCCGTTGAGCGCTTCGTTGATGCACGCCGGTCGAAAGCAGAGATCACCACAACAACGCCCAAGGTGCCCGCGCAATAAAAGGATTCGGATGTCATCAGACATTCTGACGCTATGTCCGGTCAATTTCTGATCGTGGAAAGGATTCCAAGCAGGTCTGTCATCGGTGCACGGTATGTATCCACTTGTGTCTTGAAACCGGGCACTGCCTAGGATGCGAGCTTTCGACCTGACGAGGAAAAGAGATGAATGCTGAAGACAAAGGCAGGGAAGAACTGCTTGATGAACTTGCGGCAATGCGAGAGCAGGTCGCGGAGGTTGTTGAGTTACGGGAACAACTTTCGTGCGAGGTGACCTCCTGCCAGGAAGCCCTCGCCAAAGACGAAGCACTCCTGAAAGCTTTTCACGGAATCATATACGTTTGCTCCTCAACCTATGAAATAGAATTTGTGAACCAAAGGGGATTGGAACGGTCCGGCCACGACCCTGTTGGAGAGAAATGCTACAAGGTTGTCCATGACCTGGAAAGTATGTGTCCCTGGTGTGCGGCGGATCGCGTATCTGTAGGCGAAACGGTTAGTCAGGAAGTGCTCAGTCCCAAGGACGATCGATGGTATCATAGCGTCCATACGCCGTTGAGTCATCCCGGAGGTCATCTCGCCAAGATGGCTATGCTGTACGACATCACGGAAAGGAAGCGGGCTGAGGCCGAAAGAGAAAGACTAATTGCAGAACTGAAATCGAAGAATGCCGATCTGGAGATGTTCACTCATGCGGTTTCCCACGACCTGAAGAACCCTCTGATAACCATCAGAGGCTTGCTGAAATGGATAGAGAAGGATGCTCTCAGTGGAAGGGTCGACCGCTTGACAGCGAACTTGGGTCTCATCGCCAATGCCTCGGCCAGAATGGAACAGTTGGTGGAGGATCTGCTGGAATTTTCGAGGATTGGAGGCTTTTGCGATCCGGTTGACAGGGTATCCTTGGGAGAACTGGCATCTGAAGCAGTGCAACTGGTGTCCGGCAGTATTGGCGAAAGAGGAGTGAAGGTGAAGATTGACCCGGGTCTCCCGACTGTTCGGGGGGATCGTTCTCGGTTGCTTCAAGTTCTTCAAAATCTCATTGAGAATGCCGTGAAATTCATGGGCACCCAAAGTGATCCCAGGATTGACATCGGGGCTCGATCGGACGAGGGCGGGACGGTTTTCTACGTAAAAGATAATGGCATAGGCATTGATCCTCTCGATCAGGCACGAATTTTCGACCTTTTCACCAAGGTTGACCAGGGAGTCAAGGGGACCGGCCTGGGACTAGCTCTCGTCAAAAAGATCATAGAAATCCATGGAGGCCGCATTTGGGTTGAATCTCAAGGTCGAGACAAAGGTTCAAGCTTCTATTTCACGCTGAAACCAGGCAGCGAAATTACCGATGCCCCCTTGACCGATTCCGCACCTGTCCCTCCGGGGGCTGGAGAGGATACAGTACTTGACTGACGATCGCATCGTAATAGGTATCCAAGTGATACCTGGTAAAAGGAGAGCGGATGTCAAGCGGTGAATACGAGAAATCTCAAAACGAGGGAGTTCATCCCCGAGCGCTCGCACATGATCTCCCGGGGATCGCTTTTGGACCTGTTCCATCTAGGCGGCTTGGTCGGAGCCTCGGCATAAATAACATCCCTGCCAAATGCTGCTCTTATTCCTGTGCGTACTGCCAACTCGGTCGTACAATCAAGCATTCCATCGAGCGCGAGGAATTTTACGATGTGAAAGAGCTCGCGTATCAGGTCCGGCACAAAGTCAGTCAAGCACTCGAGGCTGGAGAGCAAATCGATTTTCTGACCTTCGTGGCTGACGGAGAACCGACACTAGACATTAATCTCGGCCTAGAAATGGCGCTTCTGAAATCCCTGGGACTCAAGATCGCCGTAATTACGAATTCCTCTCTCTTGTGGCGCAATGATGTGAGAAGAGAACTATCTGGAGCAGATTACGTGTCGGTCAAGGTCGATTCTGTAGTCGACGGAGTGTGGCGCAAGATCAATAGACCTTACCAAGGACTGGAGCTGTCCGTGGTTCTCCAAGGTATTCGAGAATTTGCGTGGCAGTTTGGTGGTGAGCTTGTGACCGAAACAATGCTCATTCGCGGAGCGAACGATGACTTGGAGTCTATAGAGAGGTTGTCGGACTTTCTCTGTGAGCTGGACCCTCACGTAGCTTACTTGGCGGTCCCGACTAGGCCTCCGGGTGAAAAATGGGTTCAGCCCACAGAGGAGAGGGAATTCCACACCGCATTCCAGCTATTGAGTAGCAGACTGGATTCCGTTGAATCACTCTGTGATTACGAGGGGGACAGCTTTGCCTTAACGAGTCAAGTGGCGGACGATTTGAGAGCCATCTGCTCAGTGCATCCTATGAGAGAAGAGGCCGTCGAGAGGCTACTGAATAAAGCGGGCGCAAGTTGGTCAGTTGTTGAAAAACTGATGAGCGAAGGGGCAATTGTTGAAAAGATTTATCAAGGAAGGAGGTTTTACGCAAGACGATTTCCGAGGAGCTCTCACAACGGGAAGGTTTAAATCTTATTCTGTAGTGAAAGAGATTGACCTTCGCGCCTGCCTCACGAATGAAGTGGTCGTTTCCCGGGCATGCCTCGAGACTTCGAATGTTCGGGCGCAAAACTCAGTGCTGGTATCTATCAGATCCACTAGGATTTGAGGACATTATCATGGACTCCTGTTTTAGCAGCGGATCAATGGATCCGGTCCTGTTGTGGATCGTCGGAAGCGGGTTGCTCATGAGTGCCATCGCTTTGGTCGGCAGTGTAACACTGCTGTTGAGCGAATGGACGCTTCAACTCATTCTGTTGCCGTTGGTTGCGTTGGCGGCCGGCTCGCTGCTAGGCGGCGCCTTCTTTCACATGATCCCAGCCAGCTTGGAAGCTGGAATACAGCCTCTGACTGTCTACAAACTGGTTCTCAGTGGCTTTGCAACTTTTCTTGCGCTCGAGCAGTTCTTGCATTGGCACCACTGCCACCGAGCAGAAGCGAACTGCAAGAAGCCTGTGACCTATCTGATTCTTATCGGCGACGGCCTGCACAATTTCCTCGGAGGGTTGGCGGTCGCAGGCACCTTTGTGATCGACATCCGGCTTGGTGTCATAACGTGGCTCGCTGCAGCCGCACACGAAGTCCCGCAGGAACTTGGTGACTTTGGCGTTCTCGTGCATGGCGGCTGGCAGCGGGGCCAAGCGCTGTTCTACAACTTCGTGTCAGGGCTCACGTTCTTGTTGGGAGGGATAATTGCCTATGTTGCCTCGTTCCGCATGGACATTTCAGTCCTTGTTCCGATCGCTGCAGGAAACTTTCTCTATATCGGTGCATCCGATCTCATTCCTGAAATCAGGGCACACTGCGATCTTCGGACCAATCTGGTGCACTTCTCCTCCTTTTGTGCGGGGGCGGCTTTCATGCTCTGGGTGAAAGTTGCCTTGGAGTAACGAACTGAGCTGCAAGAGATTTCGGCATCAACCTTTTCATTTACGTGTAATAGTGACGAGTCTTTCTAAAGGAAGCCGCCATTGCCAGAAAGCTGATTTTCGTACCCATTTCTTTCCCTCTTCTTCGTGCATGTCGTCACCAAAAACGGGAATTTTTAGGCGAAAAATTGGTGAAGAGTTTCGTCTCTGAGGGCCTGGGGATATAGCGCTGGACGGTCTCGCCCTGAAGATGGGTCTTTCGTTTGCGCACTCCACGTCGCTCAAGTTTTGCCTAGGAGGCTGTAGCCTTTGTCTTTGCCGCCACCTATGAATGTGTACGCCACTCCGCCCCCTCGGTTGTTAAGTGCCAAAACTCTCATTCCTGACCTCCGATGGTGACAAATTCCGCTGCCACCCCGCTTCTTGGTTTTCCCGAGTAACACTCGGTTGCGAGCTAGGCTCGTCTTGTTGCCCGGCACAATCAGCCGCAATGGTCCCAGGGCATGGGCATCAGCCCGTCACGTAGGCATTTGACTTGTTCAGCTTAGAATTAGGGCGAACCGTTGGATCGGCCGGCTCTGCCCGGCATGGAGAATCAACTCGCTTTGCCTTTTCCCACCATGGATTGGGGAGCGGCAAGGTACAAGGTGACGGGCATAGTGACCAACCGGAAGCTGCCGGGAGACGAGCTTATCCGGTGGTATCGGGAACGCTGCGGCAAGAGTGAGGAAGCTCACTCGATCATGAAAAGTGACCTGTCCAGCGGCAGGCTTCCTTCAGGATTGTTTGGGGCTAATACTGCATGGTGGTAGATCATGATTCTTGCTTTCAACCTCAATACGGCCATGAAGTGGTTGGTTTTGGGGGAGACCCGGATGAATCGTCGCATGAAAGCGATTCGCTTCGGGCCGATCAGGCCGGCCGGTCGCATGCTTGAGCGCGGCAGACGGCTTTTCGTTCGGCTCGCCGGTGGGCATCCGTCGAACGAGTTGATCTTTGATGCACGAAGGAGGATGGCACGCTTGCTCGATTCGGGCTGATACCGCGCGCAGGGGGGAGATAGCGGTTCTTAGAGCGAGCTGAGGCGAGCCCGGAGAGAAAATTCGTTCAGGAACACGCCCGAATCCGGGGGCAACACCTACGTTTGCCGACTACGTGCCACGTGACACAATTTTGAGGTCATGCTCAGGTCGCAAACCTCCCTATGAGCACGCCGATGCGTCGACAGAACGCCCACGCCAACGTAGATCGTGGATTGTGGATTCCTCTTGCATTTGACTTCTCTCCTGTGCATGATGAGTGCTATGAGACGAATGATGCCATCAGATCGGTCCTTTGCATAGCAGAGGGGAGGAATATGTCGAGAAAGGAATTCTATGGCTCTATGCGGAGGGGAGCCTGGATTTTTCTAATATCCGGCCTATTTCTGATCATTACCGTTTTAGGATGGCTTTGGAAATCGGAAGAGAACTACAGGAAAGAATTACTTGCAGAAGGCGATCGTCTTCTCCTTTCGGAAAAGAAGTTGTTTTTGGAGCAGTTGTCCGATTTATTTGCGGACACACGGGTCTTCGCTGAGATGGCGTCCTCGAGTTTGCACAACGGGCAGTTCAACCGGGAACAGATCTCACGGTTACAATCGTACTTTCTCGCGCTGGCCGGATGGAAGCAACTGTACCACCAAGTGAGGCTACTTGGTGCCGAAGGCATGGAGCGCATCCGGATCGAAAGCAGTCCTCACGGAGAACGTGTCGTACCGGATAAGGAACTACAGGACAAAAGCGACCGGGATTACTTTGTCCAAGTAATGAAGACTCCTGCCGAAGCGTACCTGTCTAAATTCGATCCGAATATTGAGCACGGTGAGATTGAATATCCCCTCAATCCGACACTTAGATTTTCCGCAACAGTTTTGGACTCCGACAAAGCCAGAAGGGGTGTTGTAGTCATCAACTGGAAAGGCACGCTCCTGCTGGAAGAGATGAAGAAACTTGCCCGTGGAACCTCGGGGCAGATTTTTTTGCTTAACGACGAAGGGTACTGGCTCCTGGGTCCGAAGCCGGAAGACGAGTGGGCGTCCGTCGGCACTCCCGATCGTTCGAAAACAATGGCTGTGCAAGACAGGGACGCATGGCGTCTTATCTCCTCGTCGCTGCAGGGACATTTCTTTTCGTCTTCAGGGCTGTATGTGTGGAAAACCATCGATCCGTCCGGGGACCTTCAGCAAAGCCCCGTCCGAGTAACCGACATTCGGGCGGCCGAATCCTGGAAACTTCTGTATGTAGTCCCTCCGGACAAACTCATACCCACGTGGAAGAACAGGACATTGGCAATCCTTGCCGGACTCTTGACGGCGGCCGCAATAATAAGCTGTGTCGCTGGCCACGATCATTACAGAAAGCAGGTCCTTTGGAAGAGCCTCGCCGAAAGCGAGCAAAGGTTTCGCGTGGTGACGAATACGGTTCGAGACAGCATTGTCATGATCGATTCATCAGGTACGATAATGTTCTGGAGTCCTGCAGCGGAGCGGATGTTCGGCTACGGCGAAAAGGAGGCTGTCGGAAAAGATCTGCATGCTCTGGTAGCCTCGGCGGCGAATCGGCTAAAGGCCCGGGAGGGACTTGCCCAATTCGGTCAATCCGGCTCAGGCTATGTGGTTCATCAAACGAGGGAAGTCGAAGCATTGCGGAAGGACGGTAGCAGTTTTCACGCGGAGATTTCCGTGGCCTCTCTCCTGGAGGAAAACGAGTGGTTTGCCGTTGGGACGGTGCGGGACATTTCAGAGCGCAAGATAGCCGAAAGCATTCTCCGCGAGAGTGAGGAGCGCTACCGGGCAGTCTTCGAGAGCGCATCGGTGGGGATAGACCTGGTGGATGTGGGAGGGCGGTTTCTGCAAGTCAACGACGCCTGGTTCAATATGCTCGGTTACAGCCGTGACGAGCTACTGGACAAGACGATATGCGACGTGACCCATCCGGACGATGTGCAAGAATCCAGAGAGGTCCGGGACCGGATAGTTGCGGGAGAGATGAGCACCTACCGATTCCGGAAGCGTTACATAAGAAAAGACGGACGCGTGGTGTGGGTTGATGAATCTCAGGCTGCCCTGCGCGAGCAGGGGACCGGGCGCCTCACTCTGGTACGAGTGGTTCTCGATATTACGGAATGGTTGGAAGCAGAAGCAGCGCGCGATCGTGTGGTATCGGGGATAGAGCAAGCAGCCGAAATGTTCATCATTACCGACGCGGAGGGAACGATCCAGTATGTAAACCCTGCTTTCGAACGCGTCACCGGGTACACGGGGGAGGAGGTTCTCGGCCGGAACTCTCGTCTCCTAGCGAGCGTTCAACAGGATGCACTTTTCCGCGAGCAATTATGGGACACCATAAGGGCCGGCAACGTCTGGTCCGGAAGGTTGATTGACAGGAAGAAGGACGGCAGCCTCTACCACGCCGAAGCTACCGTCTCTCCCGTGGTCGACGGGGCCGGCAACATTGCGAATTTCGTGGCCGTGATCAGGGACATCACGGAGCAAGTGGCCCTTTCAAAGCAGCTTGTTCAAGCGCAGAAGATGGAGGCGGTCGGCACACTTGCCGGAGGAGTGGCTCACGATTTCAACAATTTGTTGCAGGTGGTGCTCGGCTACTCCGAACTGGCTCTCTCCGACGAAGGGCTTTCCAAACAGCTCGCGGAAGATTTGACCAAGGTAAATCGGGCGGCCAGAAGCGGTGCGGAATTGGTGAAGAGGCTGCTCACCTTCAGCAGAAAAACAGAGATGGAACAGCGCCCGCTTCAATTGAATCAGACAATAGAGCAAATGAAGAAGATGCTTTCGCGCACCATACCGAAAATGATAGAGATCAGGCTTGTGTTGGCTGATGATCTCGCTACCATACATGCGGATCCCACCCAGATGGAACAGGTCCTGATGAACCTCGCCGTCAATGCAAGGGATGCCATGCCCGGAGGAGGCATATGCACCATCAGAACGGAGAACGTAATCCTCGAAGAGGCTTTTGCCGCCACCCATTTTGGGGTGCAACCGGGCAACTATGTGATGCTTTCGGTGTCCGATACGGGCAAAGGGATGGACCAGGAGACACAGCTCCACATTTTTGAGCCTTTTTTCACGACCAAGGGTCCGGGCGAGGGTACGGGCCTCGGGCTGGCCATGGTGTACGGAATCGTCCAGCATCATAACGGCCACATCAGGTGTAGGAGTGAAGTCGGTGAGGGAACCACTTTCGAGATGTATCTTCCCTCAATGACGACAGAGGTCGGCAACGGCAAGCCCGAACTTTTGCAAAGGCGGCCGCCAACCGGGTCTGAGACCATTTTGCTCGTCGATGATGATAATGACGTCCGTGACCTGGGCTCCCGGCTGTTGACTAAGGCCGGTTACAAAGTCATTGAAGCACGTCGCGGTGGGGAAGCCTTGGAAGTGTATCGGAATCGACCGGGTGAAATATCGCTCGTCGTGCTCGATCTCATCATGCCGGAAATGGGGGGTGTACAATGTTTGGAAGAGTTGCTGAAGATCGATCCCTCTGCCAGGGTGGTCATTGCCAGTGGTCAAGCTGACGGTGGCGGGACTCTCCGGGCTACGAAGGATCTGGCGAGGGGCTTCGTGAGTAAACCCTTTCAGTTCGACCGATTGCTCTGGGCGGTCAGGGAAGCCCTGGACCAGGAATAAGTCACGGAATTGCGGTTTTCGGCGCAGCGATCGTGAGCTTGCGCACCCCTTCGGCATGAAGTAGGCGCTGCATCTTGATTGGGCTCTGCCGACCGGGTACGCAAAAGTGTCGAGGAGGTTACCATGGCAGACAAGGAACGGGGTAAGATCCTGGTCGTTGATGACGAGCCGTATATCAGTCAACTGCTCGCCCGATACCTGGAGGGTGAGGGGTATGACTGTGAAACGGCACCGAGCGCCGAAGAAGCGCTAAAGATGTTGGAGGGCCAGGAATTTCATCTTCTCATTTCAGACATCATCATGCCGGGCATTTCCGGAATCGATCTCCTGACCATAGTTCGCCCCTTGTATCCCGACTTGGCGGTGATTATGGTTACGGCAGTTGACGATCGGGATACCGGAATCCTTGCTATCGATCTTGGAGCGTACGGCTATGTAATCAAACCTTTTGAACGAAACGAAATACTGATAAACGTGGCAAACGCTTTGGAACGTCGCAGGCTGGTAATGCTTGCGCAGAATTGCACCATTCCGGCGCAAATGCTCCCTCGGCACCAGGCAGAGAAGCGTCGGCCCATAAAGATTCCTGCCAAGGAAGTGGTGGACTTAGTAAGATCCGGAATAGATGAGAAGGCTCTCATGCAGAAGTTCAACCTCTCGGCCAAAGCACTTCACAGCCTGTTGGACCAGTTGGTGGCCGTTGGAGCGTTGGACCAATCCGAGATTGACGAACGGGATTCCCTTTCTCCCGGCACGGTGGCGATAGAGATCAATCGGGTCGGATTTCCTGTAAGCAGGAGACAGAGGCCGTGCATCAGCGCTGTAGACGCGGCGAAGTCCATCAGGTCGGGATTGGACGACCCTTCCTTGATGGAGAAATACGGGGTTTCCGCCAAGGGACTGCGGAGTCTTTTCAGGAAACTGGTCGCTGCGGGAGTTGTGGAACAATGGGAGCTCGACAAGAGAATGTCGGAAACCCAGAGTTGGGCTGTCTTGGAAGATTGATGTCCGGCGGGACCGGCGGTTTGAAGGTCCGATATTGTACGAAAAGGTGATACCGGCTGAAATGGAAAAGATCCTGGTAGTTGATGACGAAAATATGATCGCAGACCTGCTCTCTGTATGGTTTGACAGAGAGGGATATTATTGCGCCAAGGCTAACAGCGGTGTGGAGGCGCTGGAGTTGCTGGCCGGAGAGGAGTTCGACCTGCTGGTGAGCGACATCACCATGCCCGGCATGACGGGACTGGAGTTACTCAAGCACGTGAAGAAGCAGTATCCGGACATGGCTGTGTTGATGGCTACGGCAATCAGCAACCGCGAGACTGCCGTGAGTGCACTTCAGATGGGAGCTTACGGCTATTCGATCAAACCTTTTGACAGAAACGAGCTGCTCATCAATGTGGCCAACGCTCTGGAGAGGCGAAGAGTGACTCTCCGGATGCAGGAGTACGAAAGGGATTTGGAACGGAAAGTCCTGGAGCGCACCGCTCAGGTTCGCCGCCGGGAGGAGCAGATCGTTGTGCGCCTGCTTTCGGCCTCCGAGTACCGCGATGACGAAACCGGCGCCCATATAAGACGCATCGGATTGTACTCGGCGCTTATTGCTCAAGAGCTTGGATGGGAGCCCCAACGGGTTGCGGACATGAGGCTGGCGGCACCCATGCACGACGTGGGCAAGATCGGCATTCCCGACAGCATTCTTCGCAAACCGGGCGGTTTGAAGCGGGACGAATTTGAGATCATGAAGACCCACACGACGATAGGGGGCAAGATCCTCGACGACCCGGATGTTCCCTTGCTGAGGCTGGCCAAGGAGATAGCCCTGACCCATCACGAGAAGTGGAACGGCGCCGGTTATCCCGAGGGACTTTCCGGAGAAGCAATCCCCGAGTCCGGCCGGATCACCGCCGTGGTCGACGTGTACGACGCCCTCGTCTACGATCGGGTGTACCGACCCGCAATTCCTGAAGAAAAAGCCCTCTCCATGGTTCGCGAAGGGCGAGGGACCCATTTCGATCCTCGTATTCTTGATTGCTTCTTCAGCCTTCTCCCCGGGATCAGGGAGATTCGGGGAATGGTAAACAGGGAGGAATCGGTCGCCGACGATGCGGAGACGGCTTGAATCAAGGCACTTTCACCTGTGAGACGCACGCTGCGGTTCCACGACAGGCTCGCAACCTCCTGGCGGCGACGACAAAGGGGTCATGATGAGTCAAGAGGAGACTTGACCACTTTTTTTTCTATCAGTGAAAGAACTCTTTCAACTTGCAAAAGGCGTTCGAGGGTGTCTTAACCTGCGGGAAGATCTCGGAACACGCCGTTCCCGAAGCGAAATTGTCAAGGCCTTCGCCAAGGCTTGGGCCAGTGGAGTTTGCCAGTTCTGCGGGAACATGGCTCAATATACGGATAGAGATGGAACCCCCCGGCTTCACGTTCATCATATTGTCTATCTGGAAAACGCTGGAGAAGACTGCATAGAAAACGTGGTTGCGATTTGCCCAAACTGTCACGACATAATCCACATCCGGCAGGACAAGACGGAAGAAGCTTTGCTCAAGGCAAGAGTGGAAGCCCAATTGTCGAAGCTCAAATAGAGGAACAAGCAGAATCCAAGAAGAGAAATGGTGAGTCGTGTTAACCGAAAAAGGGGAAAAGGAAAAGGGTTCAGATCTGCCCTTGACCTATACAGGGCATGGTGAGAGAGTCGTTTCATGTCACGGCACTTTGGGAGGGACATTGCGTCCGCGTGGGCAGCTTGGTATTCGATTTCATTAGTTCGGTTGCGCATTTCACCCTTGGAGGCGCTACCAAGGTATTTGTTCAGGATCGAACCCTCTCTCTGTCATTCCTGCGGAGCCAGGAATCCAGGCTCTTTCCGGACGCCCTGGACCCCGGCTTTCGCTCGGGGTGACGACTTGGGACCATTCGGGTCATCCTGAAATCGATTGCCTTCCGGCACCGTATTTAGGAAATGAAGTACTTGGTTCGTCACATGAAGCCAAGGATGGCGAGCGACTGGAGCTTGAGGAGGAAAGTGGAGGCGATCGAGGGAGGTCTCCGATGAGTCAAGAGGAGGCTTGATTCTTTCCTTTTTCTTCGACTTCTTTTGACGACGAAGCCGGAATTCAGAATAGGAGAATACGTGCACCCCTCCCTCGATAAGTGAAACCGGTGTCGCCTAGCTACGGTTGTTGGTTGCCACAAGGTCCCGTATCCTGTATTATGAAGATCGGTCCAGCGTCGGTTGCCATACCGGCGGCGTGGCGTCTCGAAAGCAACCTGTTGAGCTTGCACGGTTGTAGCACTTGCACCTTTTTTCAGCCGGGGAGGTCATGCATGCGGTCCGACTCAGTTGTCGCACTGAGAGCAACGTCGAGCGTCTCCGAATCCGAACGCCCCGGCTCCGTAGTGCTGCCCCTCCTTTCCGAGCAGCTCCTCCGCTGGCTTTTGGACCATCGTGGCGAGATAATCGAAGAATGGGTCGATCGACTCTCCGAGCTCTCCGTCTCCTATCGTAGGCGCCCCCGCGACGAGCTCTTCGGAACGGTCACGGGAGCTTTTGAGGCCAACGTAGAAGCCTTCACGAACGGGCGCATCCATCGGATGGAGCGTTTCATCGATTACATCACACGCAAGAGGCTCGAAGCGGGATTTCCCCTGTCGGACGTTCAACAGGCTTTTGAGCTCTTTCGTACCATCATGATGAGAAGACTGCAGGCTTCCGAGTACAACCACCTTCTTTCCTGCTCGGTGGAACCGGTGAACGCCTGCCTATCGTACACCATTCACAGGTTCTCCGATCACTTTCAGTCCATGCACCAGCGGTCGATGCTCCTGCACGCCAAGAACTTGGAGGAACAGATAGCTGTAAGGACGGCGGAGCTTGTGGAAAGCCGGCAGAGATACAAGACCTTGGTGGAAGAGATCAATGACGGGTACTTCGTGATCCAGCAAGAGTCGATCATTTTCGCCAATCAGGCCTTTTGCGTCATGCACGGGGCAGATTTGGAGAATGTCCTCGGCGAGCCGTTTCTCAAATTCGTCGCGCCCGAATTCCGCTGCCGGGTTTTTGAAGCCTATCACGACGCCCTGAACAAGAAGCCCATGGTCGGCCATCTCGAATACCGGCGCCTGTGCTCCAATCCGGGACAACCGGACACCGAAATCAAGGCCAGAGTGGTGGATCTCGGTCAAGGACCTGTTATCATAGGTATTTGTCGTGACATCAGCTCCCGGGTCGAGATGGAAGCCAAGGTGAGAGAAAACGAAAGAATGGCGTACGTGGGGCATCTCACGGCTTCCCTTTCCCATGAAATCAGGAATCCGCTGTCCGCCATCAAAATGAATCTCCAGATCCTTTCCCGAAGGCTGGAGCTGGACGGCTTCGACCGCAGACGACTCGAGATTACGGTCCACGAGGTTTCCCGGCTGGAAACAATTCTCAGACAGCTCTTGGACACCGCACGACCATTGACCATAACGCTTGCCCCAGTCAATCTTGCTACGTTGGTTCGAGGCTGCCTGGATCTCCTTGAACCCAAGGTGACGGAAAAGCAAATCGAAGTGGTGCAAAGTCATTCCCGTACCCTCCCCGCTGCGGAACTGGATCCGGGGAAGGTCGAACAGGCAGTGATCAATATTCTGCTGAACGCGATCGAAGCATCTCCCGATGGGGGTCGCATCTCCGTCTGGACCAAGGCAACCCGGCCCAAAGACAATCAATTTCTGGAAGTCGGCGTACGAGACAACGGACCGGGAATCGCTCCGGATCAGCGGGCCTGCCTCTTCGACCCCTTTTACACAAGCAAGACCCGAGGCACCGGCTTGGGACTGAGTAACGTCAAACGCATCGTAGAAGCCCACACGGGAGAAGTGATTGTTCGCAGCAGAAGAGGGTGTGGCGCGACGTTTGTCATGAGGTTGCCATGTCGGCGGTGAGGCGTGTTCTCGTCATAGACGATGAGGTGTCCATTCAGGAATCGCTTGAGATGTTCCTGAGCGAGAAAGGTCTCAGCGTCCGTACCGCGGGTACCGGCAAGCTGGGCATCGAATCGTGGCACAGCCACAGACCGCACGTCATCATATTGGATATTCGCCTGCCCGACGTTTCGGGGCTGGACGTTCTTCGGCAGATCACGGATGCCGATCCCGATGCCAAAGTCATCATGATTACGGCTCACCACGACATGGAAACGACGATTGAGGCTATGCGGCACGGAGCGTACGATTACATCCACAAGCCCCTCGATGTGGACGAGCTCGATCGCGCGGTGACGATGAGTCTCCATATCGCAGATGTTGCCGGCGGCCACCTCTCCTTGGTCGGTGAGGATCACGAGGAATCGCCTTTTCAGCGAATTGTGGGACGCACGCCGGCCATGCGCTCCATATTCAAGACCATCGGATTGCTGTCCAGAAACCGGGCAACCGTCCTGATCCAAGGTGAGACGGGGACGGGAAAGGACCTCATAGCAAGGGTAATCCATGAGTCTTCGAGCTTCAAGGACCAGCCGTACGTCACTGTGGATTGCACCACGCTCGTGGAGAACCTGCTTGAATCGGAGCTCTTCGGCCACGAACGAGGAGCCTTCACCGGTGCGGTGGATGCGAAGAAAGGGAGGCTCGAGCTGGCCGGGGAAGGCACGGTGTTTTTTGATGAAATCGGTGACTTACCTCTTCCGTTGCAGGCGAAGCTCCTCCGGTTTCTCGAACACCGGGAGTTCAGGCGCGTGGGGGGCACTCAGATCTGTCGATCCCAAGCCAGAATTATCGCCGCCACGAATCGGGACTTGGCGGAATTGGCGGCCAAAGGTCAGTTTCGGAACGATCTGCATTTCAGGTTGAAGGTGATCAGCATTCACGTCCCGCCGCTTCGAGAGCGGATAGACGACCTCCCCGAGATGGCTAGGTTTCTCCTGTCGCGCATCAATCGGGAACTTCACACAAAAGTCACCAGGGTGGAAAAAAGGGTTGCGGAGCGACTGGCTGCATACTCGTGGCCGGGAAATGTGCGGGAGCTGAAGAACGTGCTTACCAAGGCCGCACTGGAATCCCGTGGGACCCTCCTGCTTGCCGACGCGATCGAGGATGCCCTGAGTGGCTCCGCTTCCGAAACCCCTACGTTGGCAGGACTCCCCTCCCTGGAAGAGGTGGAAAAACAGCACATAGTCAGGGCCATGGGGCAGACCGGTTGGAACCTTTCCGCTGCCGCCAGAGCCCTGGGAGTCTCCCGCCCTACCTTACGAAAACGCCTGAAGCGCTTCGGAATTTCATCTCCGGAAGATCGCCGACAACCGTAACCGGAAACTTCATTTCCAGGGGTGGAAAGATCCTTTCCAATGGAGAGACGCCTCTGCTGGAGGGGGTGAATCGGCCGCGACCGGGAATGCCCATATTAATCAATACTTGCGAAGAATGAGCCTGACGCGGAGTTTTGGCACGGAACTTGATATGTTCTGTGCCATTCAACCGGCGATCGATCGACCGCCGTCCCCATAATACTTTGTGGTTTTCCGTTTTTCGTAGCTCGAACGGTCTCCCAGGAGACCACACACCGTTTTCCTTCAGTACATAGCTTTTCGAAGAGGAATGCCTGTCTCATTCTCGTGTCGGCACATGGGTCGGACCGTGTGCCGTCGGTGAGACGGGATGAGGACCGGTCACCTGAGCCTAGTTTTCGGGCCCTTTCACGCGAGGGGAGGCACGAAGAGGGATGACCGAGATCAAGCCCCTAAGAGAATTAGGGAAGGATTACGTCCTGCAGGTGTTGCGGGCTACCCGAGGCGATCTCGAACAAGCGAGTCGCATTCTCGGCATAACCCTGGCGACGCTTCGCAGACGCATGAAGGAGTACGGCCTACAGGTGGAATCTGAACGGGTGCGCCCGACAGGAGGGCACCAGAGGGATCCCCCTGAAGAGTCATGAGCGTCAACGGCGACCCGTTTCGGTTTCCGCTGTACCCGCCCCACCCATTTCCACAAAGGAGTGAACACATGCTGAACAAGGTGAAGATTCTCACCCTCGTGCCGGCCTTGATGGCTCTTCTGGTCTTATCCCTCTCCCCCGCGTTGGCAGAAAAACCGATCACCATCGGGGCTCCGCTCTCCACGGCTTTCCTTTACGGCTGGGCAGCCGAGCGAGGGCTCCAACTGGCCGTGGACGAAATAAACGCGGCAGGCGGCGTCAAAGTGGGCAACGAGAAGCGCCCCTTCAAGGTGGAAGTGATCGACACACGTGACCTTGAACCGGGGGTTCCGACGAGCGAGGCTCTTCTGGCCGTCGAGAAGCTCATTCTGGAAAAAAAGGCCGACTTCATCATCGGAGGCCCTGTTCGATCCGAAGCGGCCCTGGCTGCCATGCCGCTCCTCTCGAAAAACAAGAAGATCTCGATCCTTACCACCGGGTCGTTGACTCCGAAATACCACGCACTCGTGGCAAAGAATCCCGACAAATATAAGTACTGCTTTCGCATCTCGGGCGAGGCGAAATGGATGGTCGTCGGCGAATTGGTTCCCTGCCTCGAATATATCGGCAAGACGTTCAATTTGAACAGGCTGGCCATCATGGTGCAGGACGTGGCGCATGCCAGGGCCGGAGGAAAGATCCTGGCAACAGTCATGGCCAAGAAGGGATGGACGGTTATCGGCGAGCCTCAGGTCTATCCCACGGGGACCACCGACTTCTCCATGGGGCTGCTCGATGCCAAGAAGAACAACGCCCAAGTAATCATCATCTGGATGGATATGCCGGAATCGGCCATTCTTCTCAAGCAATGGTACGACAATAAAGTCCCCGCGTTGCCCTTCGGCACGATCATATCCGCAGCGGAGCAGCCGGGATTCTGGAAGGCAACCGAGGGCAAAGGCGAATATTGTTTGGCAAACGTGGTCAACGCAGGTAATGCCCCGAGCAAAGCCACACCCTGGACTATGAAATTCGTCGATGCGTACAAGAAGAAATACGGAATGGAGCCGGAAGGGTACGGAACCTCTTCCAGCTACATGGCCGCATATGTTTTGAAAGACGCCATCGAGCGTGCAGGAACCGTCGATTCCGAAAAGGTGGTTGATGCCCTCAAGAAGACCGACTTGATGGGCGTTTACGGCCGCATCCGCTTCGATCCCAAGAGCAATCAGATCATTCCCAGCCTCGACCCCAAGGAGGGTGCCGTGGGAACGGTATTCCAGTGGCAAAAAGGTAATCGGGTGGTGGTCTTCCCGCCCAATATCGCCACCGGAAAGATCCTCCTTCCGCCATGGATGAAGAAATAGACTCGACGACAAGATCACGGAACCTTTATCAAGACCACGCTTCGGAGAGAGGGCGGACCCTCTCTCCGGAGGGCTCCGGCGGTACGAAAGGGCGATTCATGGAAATTATCGTCTACGGAGTAATCAACAGTGTCACCCTTGTGCTCATGGCGCTCGGCTTCACTCTGGTGTACGGAGTGAGTCGCCTGCCCAATTTCGCCCACGGGGCGCTGTACGTTCTCACGGGATACGTAACCTGGCTTTTGCTTAACAGCGTAGGCCTCAACTATTTTCTGTCGATGCTGCTGGCGCTCGTTGTAACCGGCGTGTGCGGGGCGGCAATTTACCATTTCGTCCTGGTTCGCATCCGGGGAATGGCGATTTCGGAAATCATAGCATCCTATGCGATCGGGCTTGCCATCCTGGAGGGGTTGCGCTGGGGAGGTCTCAAAGGAGCCACCTTCACCCTGCCTCCCTTCGTGGAAGGGGGAACCCACGTGCTCGGAGTGAGTGTCGATTACCAGCGCCTCCTTGTGGTGGTGATAGGAGCGGTGCTCATGGGGCTCCTCTGGCTGTTCGTAAACAGGACCTCATTGGGATTGGCACTCAAAGGCATGGCCCAGGACGAAAGAGCAGCCATGACCCTGGGTATCGACTCCGATCGTATGGCAGTGGTGGCGATGGCTCTCGGATCGGCTCTGGCAGGAGTCGCCGCTCTGGTTCTCCTTCCTCTGGGAAGCATTGTCGTTGAGGCGGGATACAACGTCCTGATCATGGCAGTGGCGGTCTGCATCGTAGGGGGCTTGGGAAGTTGGAACGGTGCGGTTCTTGCGGCATTCATCATCGGTTTTGCGCAGATTCTGACCGTGGTTTACCTTGGGGCACACTTTCAACTGGTGGTGGCGCTCCTGGCCATAGTCGTCACGCTTCTCGTCAAACCGAGCGGACTGTTCGGACGTCAGAAAGAACTCGAGGAGAGGGTGTGAACATGGCCCGAGACACGCAGGATCGTCGCAAAGAGAGAATCGATCGCGGGATCAAGGTGCGCACGGACGGAGTGTACGCCATCTCCTCCTGGACGGAGATATCATACCTGCTGGCCCCGAGACTGGTATTCATTGTCGGCTTATTGGCGGCACCTCTTCTCCTCACCGAATTCCCCTATTGGCAGAGGGTGGTGTCTATTATCTGCATCTACTCGCTGTTGGCCATCAGCTTCGATTTTCTGGCCAATTACGTGGGCTTGGTTTCACTGGGGGGAGCCTTCTACATTGGCGTGGGAGCCTACACTTCCGCGTTGCTGAACAGTACGTGGGGTCTGCCGCCTCTGGTATCCATTCCCGTGGCCACAGTGGTGGGTGCAGGGATTTGTACGGTACTGCTCTTGCCCTGCTTGCCCTTGAGAGGCGTCTACTTTGCCATCGTCAGTCTCATGTACCCTCTCCTGGCCGCACGAGTTATTGAAGCCTTGGACATTTTCGGAGGAACCGACGGCATCCTGGGCGTGGACGGATTCTCCAGCGACTGGATAGAGCGCTACGTCCTTATTGGAGTCCTCCTGCTAGGCGTCTTCGCTCTGCGCAGGCTTCTCAACGCGGCAGACGTGGGATTGGTCTTTCGCGGAGTCAAAGACAACGATCAGGCAGTCAAAGCTTCCGGCATAAACATCGCCACGTACAAGGCCCTGGGAGTCTACATCGCCGCCTTGTTCGGCTGTCTGGGCGGGGCTTGTCTGTCTCACATCTATATGTGGTCGGGAATCTCGCAGTTTGCCCTGGATTTCTCCATCATTCCCATAGCCGCGACGGTGGTGGGAGGGGCGGGCACGCTTATCGGCCCGATCCTGGGATGCCTGATCCTCGTACCGATCTCCGAGCTCCTGCGCGACTTCGGCACCTTGCGCATTGCGGTTTACGCCCTCATCCTCACCGGGTTCATTGTGTACAAGAGTGAGGGGCTTCTGCCCTACGCAACGAGAAAGTACGAACAGTTCGAGCGATGGAAAGACATCTAGACGAGGTGCTCCGCTCGATGGATTGCGGAGATCGTCCCGCCCGGTGCCTACGGTCGGCCGGGACACTGCCTGTCGGATGTACAGAGTGAATTGCAACAAGTTGGGAGAGAACATGAGCACAGAACCCCTGCTCGCGGTGGAAGACATTACCAAAGCCTTCGGCGGAGTGCTTGCACTGTCCAGTGTGGACCTTGCCGTCTACCCCGGCGACATAGTCGGAATCATCGGTCCCAACGGGTCGGGCAAGACGACGCTGGTCAATGCCATTACCGGATTCATAAAGGCCGACAAAGGGAGGGTCCGGTTTAAGGGAAAGAACATCACCAACTGGAAGCCTCATCGAATAGCCGACATCGGCCTCACCCGAACCTTTCAGGTGATGAGGCCGTACTTCAGCTTACCGGCTTTTAAGAACCTCATCGTACCGCTCTTTTCCCCACGTGCCCGACGTACGGGAGGATGGCGCGGAGGCGGCAAGACGGGGAGTCGCGACACGGTAGCCGTTGACATTCTCGAAGAGATCGGCTTCGAGAGGGACTCGTACGTTCCCTACAAGCTGGCTTCTTCATTGCCCACCGGTTACCTGAAGCGACTGGAGCTGGCACGCTGTCTTGCCATGAGACCTGAGATCATCATTTGTGACGAGGTCTTCTCAGGATTGAGCATGAGTGAAATGGCCAGCATGGTTCCTCTCATGGAAAAACTCCAGATGGAGGGGATCACACTGATCATGGTGGAGCACCGCCTGCGCGAGCTGTTCCGTTTGGCGAATCGGGTGATGGTCCTCAACTTCGGTTGCAAGATCGCCGAGGGAACCTCCGTCGAGGTGATGGAAGACAAAGAAGTCAAAGAGGCCTATTTCGGATCTGATGAGGAGGTTGTCAGCTATGTTTGAAGCCAACGGGCTCATGGTCTTTTACGAGAACATGCTGGCCTTGAACAATGTCAGCCTCTCGTGCGGCCCGAATCGGATCATCGGTGTCTTCGGTGCCAATAGTGCCGGCAAATCGACCCTCATGTACACTCTCTCCGGAATCATGGAAGATATTCGGAAGAAAGAAGAGATGGCCGGAGGCGAGCGTATCACGATCCGGGGAAGCATCCTGTTTAACGGAGCGGATGTGACGTACGCCAAGCCGTCTCTCAGGGCGAGAATGGGGATCATTCTCTGTCCGGAGCGTCGTCGCATTTTTCCCGAGAGCACGGTTTTGGAAAACCTCAGAATCGGAGGTTACCTGGCAACATCGAAACAGGCTGCGGAGACCCTCGACTATGTTTTCACCATTTTTCCCGCCCTGACGAGACTCACCAAGCGACTTGGAGGCTTTCTGAGCGGAGGGGAGCAACAGATGCTTGCCATCGGCAGGGCTTTGATGGCCCAACCGAAGCTTCTCCTTTTGGACGAGCCGCTTCTGGGGCTGAGCCCCATCATTCAATACCTGCTGGCAAAATCGATCAAGGAAATTCGCGATCAGAGGGGCACCGCTATCATTGTATCCGAGCAGTACGCCCGTCCGGTCATGCCGGTCATCGACTATGGATACATTCTGGAAAACGGAGCTTCAGTGGTTGCAGGGACGAGAGAGGAGCTCATGGACAACCCGGACGTCAAGGCGGCCTACTTCGGGAGTTGATACCTATTCACCTTCCCCAAGATGACATTGAGACGGGCCCTGGCTCCGGAGCGCACCCGGGAATGACGCGGAGAGGTGAAGAGATCGGCCATGGCTCGGTGGTTTGAAAGCGAAATCCCCTGAGTGGGAGGAGACCCATGGAAAAGGAATATACGTTTTCTCGGTTCGAGAAGGCATGCACCAAGTTTCCCAACAACACGGCCATCGTGTTTCTCGGGGAGAAGTTCTCTTTTGCAGACCTGAAGGACAAGGTGGATCGGTTTGCCACGGGAATGACGCAGTTGGGCATCAAGAAGGGCGACCGCATCTTGTTGTACCTGACCAACAGCGTGCAATTAGTCATAGCATTTCTTGCGGCACAGAAGATCGGGGTGGTGGTGATACTGGTCTCCCCCATCTACACGTCACACGAAATAGAGTACATGATCAAAGACTCCGGTGCGGAGACGGTCATCTGCCACGACACCAACTTCGGTTACGTCAAAGAGGTGCTCCCCAAGACCGGACTGAAACATGTCATTACCACCAACCTCTTGGATCTCGTCTCGTGGCCAAAACGTCTTGTGGCCAAACTGTTCGACAAAGTACCGCACGGTAAGATTCAGGGCGGTGAAGAGACGATCGGGTTCAAAAGCCTGCTCGCGGCTCCGCCCAATCCTCCGCACGTGGAGATCGATCCGGTGAAGGATCTCTCATACATTCTCTACACCGGAGGTACCACGGGCTTTCCCAAGGGTGTTCCGGGGAACCATTGGGGACAGACCTCTTACGTGAACGACATATCCGACGTGGTCTTTGCCGGGCACGTGAAAATGGGCGGCGATTGCTATATCGCAATCAACCCCCTCTTCCACATCATGGCTCTGGGCTTGTTCCTGGCGCTTGGGCTCAACTTGGGCAATACCACGATTCTGATGCCCGTTCCTCAGGTCGATGCGATTCTGCATGCCATCGAACGCTTCAAGGTGCGCTGGATGCTGGGAGTGCCCGCACTGTACCGCATGATTCTGGAGAACGACCGACAGGATACGTACGACATCAGCTCCCTGAAATATTGCTACTGCGGAGGGGACGTCCTGCCGAGAGAAGTCCTGAGCCGGTGGAAAGAGCGTGTCGGGGTACCCATTTATCAGGTGTACGGCTCCACGGAAGCGGGACACGTAACCTATTCCCGCCTTGATGCGGGAGATCCCCCGCCCATGTCCATAGGAGTTCCCCTCCCGTCGAGGCGAACACTGATCGTTGATGCCGAAACTCTGGAGCTCGTCCCTGACGGCGAGCCCGGGGAGTTGTTGGTCACGTCGGACCTGGCCATGAAGGAGTATATCAACAAGCCGGAGGAGACCGAAAAGTCTTTCGTACAAATCGAAGGAGAGAGGTACTACCGCACCGGCGACTTCGTCAAAAAGGGGGAAGGCGGCCAGATCAACTACGTTGAGCGATCCGCGGATATTCTCAAGCATAAAGGCTATCGAGTATCCGCATCGGAAGTGGAGGCCGTACTGCAGGATCATCCCGTGGTGGTGGGTGCCTGCGTGGTGGGCGTGCCCGATCGCAAGGTCGGTGAGCGCATCAAAGCCATTGTCGTGATAAAGGATGACGCCAAAGGGGTGGGCGCGACCGAGCTCCTGGCTTTTTGCCGGGAGCGATTGGCCCCATACAAGGTCCCTTCGTACATAGAATTCCGGGATATGTTGCCCAAATCGAAGGTCGGAAAGCTCCTCCGTCGTGAGATCCGCGATGAGGAGCGCCGTAAAATGGACAAAGGAAACGGAAAATAGGCCGCCTCCACCCGCCCATAGATGACGAGGCGACCGTCCTGTGTAACCATTCACTCTTGCGGGGGATGAATTGACCTACCAATGTGGCGTTGCGAGCGAAGCGAAGCAATCCAGTTGATTTGAACGGGCAAAATAACAGATTGCTTTGTCGCTTCGCTCCCTGCAGCGACATGCGAACGCGGCTTAGTCGCGAGCGAAGCAATCCCCGGGCTCGATTGAATGGAGGGCGAAAGGTCCCTCCCTGCTCCCCGCCGTCCCCGGCCCTCTCTCTGCTTTCCACGCCACGTATACCATTTCGCAATTAACAATGAGACTTCACGACACGGACGGCATATCTCTGAAGGGAAGTCAGGTAGCTCCGTTCGCAGCGGAAGAGACATGCCGCCCGTGTTGTCGGCTCGATCGCGATACTGGGGTTGCGTACTGATCGCTCGACAGGCCGACTCTCCCGGTCACTGCAGGTTCGCTGCGGGCTCGGGGAAGTTTTTTGGAAGTCCCTGCCGGAATCTTCTTGCAAAGGAGTTAGTCGAAAGGCTATTATTCATACCATGACTAATCATGCGAATACCCTGGAGAGGCTGGTCGGCAACGGCCAATCCGGGATTATGCCGCATCAGAGAAGAAAGGGTCGATGCATGTCGGAACGGATCTGGGAGGGGACTCTCTTCCTCATGCTTGTAGCGGCCGTCACCGCAGTGATTCTCTTTGCCCGCTGAGGTCGAGGTCCGCTGCACCACTGAAGGTGACCGTGACGAGAGGCCGGTTCCGGAGATTTTCTCGTACTTACGGATTTCAGTGGGACCTCGTAATTGGAGATCTCGTGAAACGCTTCGGTGCCTCCCACGCAAACATACAATGAAACCGTACTGATCTTCTAAAGGAGACGACATCATGAAACTGAGTGTGCGCAATGTGTTCAAAGGAACGGTTACGGCCATTACCGAAGGAATGGCGGTTGCAACCGTCAAAGTTGACATCGGCGGCGGAAACATCGTCACCTCGGTCGTGACTGTGGCCGCGGTGAAGGATTTGGGCGTCAAGCTCGGAGACGAGATCAGCGTCCTCGTTAAAGCCACCAGCGTCATGCTGGGCAAGGATTAGGCGACCACCTGCCGGCACACTCCGGTGTCGGAGCGCGACCCGGAGGTGCAGGCCACATCGGCTGTCCCCGGCTGGGCAGAACTCGTCAGTCCATCGGGCGGTCAGGTGGGACACGGCATCATCAAAAGTGATACCGTATCGCAGGGCCGTACTCGGCCGCGCAATCTGCAAAACGATCTGAACAAAAAGGTTAAGGAAAAATGGAGGAGATAGTTTTCAGACCGATCGGGGTGATACGCTCACCATTTCTTGATGTGGATGGTATGCCCGTACAACCCATGGGGGCCAAAGGGGTGAAGGGAAGGGTAGAGCTGAACGAATACCTGCAACCCGGCTTGAAAGACCTGGAAGGGTTTTCCCACATAGTGCTCATCTACTATTTTCATCAATCAAAAGGCTGTTCGCTGCACGTGCTTCCCTTCCTGGACAAGACGCTGCGAGGAGTGTTTGCAACGAGGGTCCCGCGACGGCCCAACGGCATCGGCATGTCCGTGGTCAGGCTCACCGGCATCAGCGGATCGATTCTCGATATCGAAGAAGTGGATATACTGGACGGTACCCCGCTTCTCGACATCAAACCGTTCGTTCCTCAATTCGACAATCGTGAGGTTCAGAGTGCGGGCTGGTTTACCCGTCGGGCGGACAGCGCTACCGTGGTCAGAGCCGACAGAAGATTTGTCCGTGCGCCTGAAGGCGGCGTCGATTCAAGGGAGTGCGGAGAAGTCCCGGCAGGTTCGGAGTCCGCGTCCTGCGAGCAATCGAGCTCCCCGCCTGTCGGACGATGCGTGCCCAACCTGAGCGAAGAGGGAGAGGGGAAAGGCGACTCCCGCCTTTGGGTTGCTCAACGCGGGAGGGGCCTACTTGATTGAGCTGCACGTACGCAGACGCCTGATCGGTTCAAAAGGCCCTTTTGACCTGAACGTACGGCTCTCCGTCCCCTCGAAGGAGCTGGCAGTGCTCTACGGAGCGTCCGGAGCAGGCAAAACCACTTTGTTGCGCATATTGGCGGGGCTGGAGCACCCCGGCGAGGGGCACATCGAAGTGGACGGACAAACCTGGTTCGACTCGGGAGCCAAGGTATTCGTGCCCCCCCAAAAGCGGAGCATCGGTTTTGTCTTCCAGAATTACGCGCTCTTTCCGTCCATGACCGTGAGGCGAAACCTGGAATTTGCCGCGAGTCGTCGAAACGACCCTCGGGTGGAGATGCTCCTGAACATGGTCGAGCTGACGGAATTGCAGACCAGGTATCCCGACGATCTCTCGGGAGGGCAGCAACAACGAGTCGCCCTCGCCCGGGCACTGGTGAGAAAACCGAAGATTCTTCTTCTGGACGAGCCTTTATCAGCCCTGGATGCCGAGATGAGGGAGAAGCTCCAGGATGAGATCGTGCGCCTGCACAATGAACTGGAGCTTACCACCATACTCGTCTCCCACGACCGGTCGGAGATAAGCCGTCTTGCCGACCGGGTTTTCATGATCAAAGAGGGCTGCGTCTCGTTCGAGGGGCACCCCATTCATGCCTTCCAGAACGATCGATCCCGGGCAACCGGTCCCAGGGAAGGGCACATCGTGGACATTGTCAGACACAATGGGTCCGTTGCCATTCTTGCGGCAGTACCCGGTGATTCCCTTCCGATCCAAGTCCGTCTTAATGAAGAGGAACTGCATGAGCTCATAGAGCGGAAAGCTTCTTCAGTACGAGGAGAATGAACAGCGAAACGCATCCCAGGGCCGCGGCAAGGATGCCTGCGCGCTCAAACTCACCGGTGAAAACGGAGTTGTAAATCTCCAGAGAAATCGTGTTGGTCTTCCCGATGATGTTTCCGCCGAGCATGAGCGTGAGGCCGACTTCCCCGAGGGATCTGCCGAGTGCCAGAGAAAGGCCGCCGGCGATGCTTCGTTTGATCGTCGGCACCACCACAAAGACAAATGTCTCGGCCTCAGACTTTCCCAGCGTGTAGGAAGCCTCCATCAGGCTCGCTGCGGTACTCTGCACGGCAGCTTGAACGGGCTTAACGATGAGGGGAAGACCCGCTACGAAGGCGGCAATCACCACTCCCCACAGACTGAATACTATCTCCAGCCCGAAGACGCCTGACAGAAAACGGCCTATGTATCCCGTCTTTCCCAGCACAAGGAGCAGCAGGAATCCCAAAGCCACAGGAGGAAACACCAGGGGCAAGGTGACAAGCGCGTCCACCACACTCCGTACCCGACTCTCCTTCTTGCCCAGATAATAGCCGAGCAAGAGCCCGAAAAACGCATGCAAGACCAATGAGATAACTGCTACTTTGGCGGTAAACACTACGGGGTACGTGATATTTGCGAGCGCGTCCGAACCTACGAGAGAATCGCACGTCATCATCTTTCTTTTCTCGGGTCTCTCACATGCCCGCCTTCTCGATTATTGCTTTAACGCCGGGATTGGTGTTCACGAAATCCACGAACTTTTTGGTATCGGCTTTATCCTCATACCCTTTCAGGACGCCCAGAACTATCCTGATGGGACTGTACATGGTCTTTTCAGGGGTCAAGTAACCGCCGATCCTGTCTTTGATGTACACTGCGTCGGTGAGATTGATAAACCCCGCCTCCACTTCTCCGCTGATCAAATACGCGGAAACTTGCGGTACCGTGGCCACCACAAGCAGTTTTTTCTCCAGTTTGTCCATCAAGCCGGTCTTCCGAAGAAACTCTTTGGCCGCCTTGCCGTAAATTGCCCGTCTTTCATCGGGAAGGGCGATTTTGGTAACGTTCGACGTCAGGAGATCTTCCTGCCCACCGAGCTTGACTCCTTTGCCGAACGCGATGACCAGGATTCCCTCCCCGAGACTCTGAAATGAAACGAATGGGAGCCCCGACGACTTGAGGAAGTTTTCCTCTCCAACAACAAAGGCCACTGTCCCGCTTCCTTTGGCCTGCATGGTGACCTGACCCATGTTTCCGTAAATCTGATCTATTTTTGCGCCCCCCGAAGACTCGTACGCCCGGATAATTTCCGTAACGGGACGCTTGTATCCCGCGCCCGCGGCAAGTGTAAGCGTTTCCGCGAATGCGAGGGATTGACTCAGGGAAAGCATCAGGGAAAGTATAATAAAATGTCGCATCGTTGCCTCCGTGCTCTCGTAGTTCGCTTTGCCGGCGTGGAGCTCCTTGGCACATGCCGTCGAGAAGTCGCGCTCAACAGTCGCCTCAAGATCCGTACGGACAAAAACGCTTGAGCTCCAGGATGTGAGCGGCTGCGGCCACAGTGACGCCGTAGAATATCGTCGGCTTCATGGTGACAAGCTCACGAACGGTGTCGTTCGTCAGAGTGGTCCCCGTAACCAAAGCAAGCTCACACCACCTGATATTTTCCGCTGTCTCCTCCGGCCTCTGAATGGGAACCCCGAACCGTTTGGTTCCAACATTCTCGGGGTCCAGATCGGTGACCCTCAGCGCGAATTCCTGGCCCAGGAGCTGCACCATTCTCGGCTGGAGGCCCACCAATGCGATCCGGGGAGATCCGTGTCGGTCCCGTACGAACTTGACGAGCTCCCTGGCGCACAGCGGCGGCTGATCGTCTCGGCAATGCACGGTCCTCGTCGCGAGTCCGAGATGTCGGCAGACCGCATTGAGTGTTGAAAGAAACACTGCTCGGCGGAAGTTGTTTTCGAGTCCCATGGAGCACACTTCCCCCAATGTGCCCGAAAAATTCCCGTACATATCCGTGAAAGCCTGGCCCCGGCTCCCCAGGAGCTCAGCTTCCATCATTCTTTCTCTGCCCTTGACCAACGGGTAATCCTGGTGCTCGGGGTTGCCTAAGGCCTCTTCGGGGCTGAGGGTTCTTACCCGCACGTCTATGACACGGTCCTGCCAGGAGTTGGACTTGACCATGGTGTCAAGAGCCACGCGGAGCAGATCGAAAAACTGCATGAAATTGCCTCTTTTCTTGACCGATGTCCTGTTTTAGAATTCCGTCTTCACCGTAACCTGGGCCGCGGCCACCGGATCGATGGTCCTCCCGGGATTCGCTCCCCAATTATTTCGTGCCGTGGGCGCGTCCCAGCCTGGGACCCCTCGGTCCACGCACGCGTAATTGAACCATTTCCCGGGTTGCCAATAGGCGCCGAGAATATCGAGCTGGAATTTCTCAAGCAATTTCCAGTTCGCACCGACCGTGACCTCCCATCCAAGCCCGGTGTCCGGTATGGAGGGTGCATTAGGGTTGTCCTTGTAGCTCACGTACGGAGTCCACTGGACCGAACTTGCGGCATTGCCGGCGGCATTGACCGCGGTCGTGACCGTTGCCTTTTGAGCCGGCCGTATGAACCCCCACCCATGCCCGTGCGAGCTACGCTCCGCCCAGAGGAACGATCCGTAAACGATGAGGTTTGAAGCGACTGCGTAATCAGCGCGGGCCGCGGCCACCCAAGCCTCGTTGATATAGCCGTTCCTGTTCAAATCGAAGGCGTTCACGCCCGAGCCGTACGCATAACCCAAGAGGTACGAATAGGGTTGAAAAATCCCATATGCCGCATTGCCCTTGCCTTGCACATACGGTTGTCTGTCGATCAATGCCCCGGCTCTTCGGTCCGCCCCGGGCATGAATGCGTAGAAAAGGGAGATCCTGGCCGGTCCTACAACGGCGCCTCCTTCGAGCAGGTACCGCCAGGACTCATTGTAGAGCGGTCCTCTGCCCACCCGGTTCATGGTCTCGTTGATGAATGCCGCCTCGGTATTGACGAAGAAGCGACCGTTGAAATACTTCAGATAAGAACACCCGTGAGCAATAACGTCATCGTACGGAACAAAGGTATTTCGTGAGGCTTGACGATTCTGGGATTCAGGGCCCGCGTGCCATTTGAAAATCATAAACGTTGCACCGTAGTCCATGGGACCCGATCTGTAGGTCAGGAATGTACGAGTCGATTGCTGTCTGATACCGTTCTTGTCCAGCAAATTGTAATAAGGGCCGGCACTCAACTGCAGTCTGCTGTTAGGCGGCTCCTGCCGGAAAGGTTGAAACGCCAGGGCAAGCCTGAGAGGTTCGTAATTCGCAACCAGGAGAACACCCTCCCCCGTGCCGTTGTGAGCACCGTTGTACTGCAAGCCGGTGCCGAACGCCTCCGGTCGCTTGCCCAAAACGAGGACACCCCAAGGGCTCTGGGCCGTGACCCACCACAGGGTCCACCGGCCGTCGGAAGTCGCCACGTCCAGGCCGGGCACAAGCTGGCCGACTTATCCGCGGCCGGGCAGACCTGCGCAAAGAAGGGGATCAGAAACGAGAGGATGACTGAGCAGGAAATGGTCTGAATCTTGGTCTTCATGAAGACTAACCCTTTCTGAAGGATAGCGCCGGGAGACGAGGACTTAAGTTACACAATGAGTATTCACAGTGTGAGTAGAGAGCCCCAAAAAAATCGTACCTATAAACAGCAGGTACGCTCTCCGCTGCTCCTCAAGCCGATTTATGTGACTTCAAGGAGGCCTTGGGAACAAACGCCGGTCCCGACCTTTTGTACACTGTAGTATGTGTGAATATGCTACGGTTTTTACCCTTGCACGAGAGGCTTCCGGTTGTCAAGAAAATTCGTGCCGTGTCCCGAAGGCCTTCTTTTTTTCTTGACAAGCCTCCGGAGCGGGGGTATCCATGTATGTAAGTGTTACATACATGCTCTTGAGGCACGTGGAGATGAAGAAGAACGCAGACATAGAGGTGAGAGATTCCCAGCGAAATGCCCACGACTCCCACCAGATTGATGTGCCTCCGGGAGGTGTCAAGATCCTGGAAGCCTTGAAGCTCCTCCTCCAGGAGAAGAGCTTCGACGCCATCACCACCGCGGAGATATCGCGAGTGGCCGGGGCCAACGAGGCCCTGATATATCGATATTTCAAAGATAAGAGGGGGTTGCTCCACGCCGTACTAGCCGAGTACACCCTCGAGCATCTGCTTCAGATAAAGGAGGGCGTCGGCCGCGTCAAGGGCGCTCTGAACAAGTTAAGGGCCCTCATGAAAGGCACGATAGCGTTTCATAAGAAAAACCGCGTTTTCTCGCAGATATTGATACTGGAGGTCAGGAATTATCCCGGGTACTTCGAGAGCGATGCCTATGAGCTGGTGAAGCAATACGCCAGGCTCATCGACGAGATCATCGAAGAAGGGGTGAGGAGCGGCGAAATCAGGGACGACATTCCTCCGGTCTGTGTCAAGGATGTCATCGTGGGCAGCATAGAACATGCTTGCCTGAGGGCAGTGGTATTCGGACGGGAATTTGATGAGGAGCTGCTGGCTCGAAACCTCAGCGAAGCGGTACTCGGCGGGTTGACCAATTCGAGGCCGAAGGCATCGTCGGCAGGGAAGCCCAAGACCTGATCCCTCGGTAAGTATGGAGGGGAGCCTAGAGCAGGCGGTTTGAAGCGGGGTATAGTCGGCCACGTATTGCAAGGGACATGTAGTGCTCTCCGGCAAACCCGAACGTCGATCGGGAAATCGCCGGTAATGAGGAACAGGGCTCGCGTTGCGGAGCGGAATCCTCTTCTCTTCTTATTAACAGTGCTTTAGCGACTTCAGGAGCAAATCGACCACAAAATCACATTCCGGATATGCGTCGTCAAAGACCTCGTGTCATGGGACCGGGCACGGACGCTGTCATTCTCAGTGACGTTTCATAATGCCGACTTCGTAGCACAGCTACGAGCCACACTCTTTCAACGTATCTTGCGAGGAGCATGCCTTCCGCGTCCGGTGCACGGAAACGGAAATGCCGGAGGTTTGCCCGGAAGGGCCGGATCTCGGGCATGTGGCGGAAACCATAAGGAATGGAGCTGACCATGGACCCTATTAACGAAACAACACAAGAGCTCATTATGCTGAGGGAAGCCGTCAGCAGGGCGGCCAGGGAAAAAGTGGCACCTCTGGCTGCGTCAATCGACGAAAAAGGTGATTTTAACCGGGAGGTCGAGGCACTCTGCTGGGACTTGGGATTGTTGACTCTCGCTCTGCCCCCGGAGTACGGAGGATTGGAAAAGGACTCGGGAACTGCCCTGTGCATTGCCGTTGAGGAGATATCCCGCCATTGCGCGGCGTCCTCTCTATTGCTCATTATCCAGGCTGTGGGCTCGTTTCCCATCGTTCACGGAATTTCACCGGAAATGAGAGATGGCGTCCTTTCCCGCATCAGAGACAACCGCGAGCTGGTGGCATATCTGGTAACCGAGCCCTCCGGAGGGTCGGACGTGGCACGGATAAGGACAACTGCCAGGAAAGACGGGGATGAATACGTCATCAATGGCTCGAAATGCTTCGCCACCAACGGCGGCGTGGCTTCCCTGTACTCGGTGCTGGCCAGGACTTCTCCCGGGGAAGGGCACAACGGGCTCTCTTTCTTCCTCGTGGAACGTGACCGGCCCGGGCTGAAGGTGGGACGCAAGGAAGACAAGCTCGGCCAGCGCGGGTCCAATACCACGGAGGTCTTTCTTGATGAGGTGAGAGTGCCCGCCGGCAACCTCCTCGGGGAGGAAGGGGCCGGCTTCTTTCTGGCTATGAAGGATTTCGACATGTCCCGGCCCGCGATCGCGGCGCAAGCCCTGGGGATTGCCGAAGGGGCCTTTGATGCGATGGTGAAATACTCCACCGAGCGGCGAACCTTTGGAAAGTCCATTGCCGAGCACCAGATGATTCAGGCGATTCTCGCCGACTGCGGGATGCTCATCGAAGCGAGCCGCGGCTTGGTTTACCGCGCAGCGGCGCTATTCGACCAGGGGAAGAGGAACACGAAAATAGCTTCCATGGCCAAGTGCTTTGCCAGTGATGCGGCCATGAAGATTACGACGGACGCTGTTCAAGTGCTGGGCGGATACGGGTACACGAAGGATTTTTCCGTGGAGCGCATGTTCAGAGACGCAAAACTCACCCAGATTTTCGAAGGGACCAATCAGATCCAGCGAATCGTGATCGCCCGAGAAATACTGGGCGAAATCGGTTTCAGAATCTGATGCCCATTTGGGGTGAAACGAGTAAGGCCGGGCCCGCGGGCCGGATCTCACCGGTCACGAGGCGAAACGGCCTTGCTTACTTCGAATCCAACGAGCTCCCCGTCTGCTGCCGTGATCATCGCTGTGGATTGAAGGCGCGGGCAAGAAGGATTTTGTGGAGACTTTCGGCATAACCGCCTCACGGTATCTGGTGTGAGGCCTGGGAGGTTACACTTTGTTAAAGCTTGATGATGAACAACGTATGATTCTTGAGACGGTCCGCCGCATCGCGGCTAAAGAGATTGCCCCCAAAGCCGCGGAATTGGACGAGACCGCCGGATTTCCCACGTACGCCGTGGCTGCTTTCGCGGAGAACGGTTTGCTCAATCCGCTTCTTCCGACCCAGTACGGCGGCGTGGAACTAAATCTCCTCACCTTTTCCCTTATCCTCGAAGAGATCGGGCGTGTGTGCGCTGCGTCGGCTCTGCTGCTTATCGCCCAGTCCGACGGGATGCTGCCTATTCTCCACGGCGGAAGTGAGGCATTGAAGGAGAAATATCTTTCACGCCTAGGAGGCGAATCCCGCGAGCTGACTGCTCTTGCCGCAACAGAACCGTCAGCGGGATCGGATGTGGTTTCCATGCGGACCAAGGCTGTGCGCAAGGGCGACGTGTACGTAGTGAACGGCCAGAAATGTTTCATCACCAATGGCTCAGTGGCCGACTTTTTCGTCCTCTATGCCCATACCGACGCTTCAAAAGGGGCCCGGGGCATGAGCGCCTTTGTTGTGGAAAAGACCTTTCCCGGTCTCGTGTACGGCAAGAACGAAAACAAGATGGGCATGCGCGGGTCGGTCAATTCCGAGCTCTATTTCGAGGACATGGAAGTTCCTGCGGAAAACCTTGTCGGCGTAGAAGGCGGCGGGTTTGTCAATCTCATGAAGACCTTGGCAATGAGCCGACTCTTCTGCGCATCCCAGGCCGTGGGCATAGCCCGGGGCGCTCTGGAAGAAGCCGTGGCGTACGCCCGGGAGCGAGTGCAATTCGGGAAGCCCATTGCGGATCTGGCGCCCATCCAATTCATGGTCGCGGACATGGCCGCTGCAGTGGAGTCATCGCGCCTGCTCACCCAGGAATCGGCACAGCTCTTTGACGTGGGCGATACGGCACGCGCCGGCACCCTTGCAGCCATGGCCAAATTTTCGGCCTCGGACACCGCAATGCGGGTCACCACGGACGCAGTCCAGATCATGGGCGGGTACGGTTATATGAAGGATTATCCCGTGGAGCGCATGATGCGGGATGCAAAGCTGACCCAGATTTATACGGGAACCAACCAGATCATGAGGCTGGTTGCGGGGAAGGATCTTTTGCAAGCGAAGTGATCGCGGAAAAGTGCGAATTAGCCCGCTGCTCCCGGGGAAGCTCTTTTTCGGGACCGCGGACGACATCATACTGTGGGAAACCATCACCTCTTTGAAAGAGAGAAGGAAGGAACGTGGCATGAGTCAGCAGAACTTCACTTATGATGCGGCTATGTTCAAGGACACTTTCGAAAACGAGTTCACTTATGTAGAGGGTTTCCGGAGAAACACGCATCGATATAAAAACAGCAAGGCCCTTACGTGCCCCATCAGAAAGAAGAGTTGGACCTATGCCGAGCTTGACGGCGAAGCGAACAGGCTCGCTCACGCACTTCTTGACGATGGTGCGGCTAAGCGCGACGTCATTATGTACCAACTCTACAACTGTGCAGAGTTCGTCTTTCTCTATCTTGCTCCTCAGAAAATCGGAGCGATCAATTGCCCCATCAACTTCAGGCTTTCTTACGGAGAAACCGCGTACACCATAGATGACAGTAAACCGAAGATCTATTTCTATGACGCGTCAATCGAAGATGTGGCGGAAAAAGCCCTGAAAAAGGCTTCTCACAAGCCGACGAAAGTGGTCATGGTGGATGTGACCGGATCGCACAAACCGATTTCAGGCGCGATGTCGTATGAAGAATATGTAAAAGGCAAGACGGAAGCAGATCCGGGAATACCGAGACCGACTCACATCTATGACGAGACCACCCGCTTGTATACTTCCGGGACCACCGGCATGCCCAAAGGCGTCCCTTTGAACAACATTAACGAAATCCTCAGTGCCCACGACGTCATCATGCACTTTCCCCTGTCCCCGCGGGACAAGACCATGAATATGACGCCGTGGTTCCATCGCGGAGGGCTCTATTCAGGAGGGCCTAATCCCACGTTGTACACAGGCGGTGAAATTGTCTGCCTTCGCGAATTCGATCCTGTGACAATCCTCGACCACGTGGAGGAATACGGCCTTACATTTCTTATTGGAGCGCCCGTGACGCTCAAGGGCCTGCACGACGAGCAGGTAAGGAAACCGAGAGACCTGAGCAAGCTCCGGGGCATCGTAACCATGGGCGCACCCCTGGAAAGGAACAGTTGCATCGCATTTCAGAAGGTGCTGACGCCCAACATCTTCAATGGATACGGTTCCACGGAGGCATTCTGGAACACTTTTCTCAGGCCGTACGATCTTCCGGACAGGGCAGGATCTGCGGGGCGCTCCTGCACCGACGATGATGTGGCCGTGGTACGACTGTACCCGGAGCGTTTGGCGGAGGCGGACGATTACGTGGCCAAGGACGACATGGAAGTAGGCGAGATCATAGTCAAGCCTGCCGGGAAATGTTCTTTCGATTACATCAACAAAACGGACGAAGCGAAGAAGAAGTTCTACAAAGGCTGGCTCTATATAGGGGATCTGGGCACGTGGAACGAAGAGGAATTTGTTACCGTGGTGGGCAGAAAGGATGACATGATCATATCGGGAGGAGAGAACATTCAGCCGGTACAAGTGGAGGAGATCATCAATCAATGCCCCAAGGTCCGCGAAAATGTCATCGTGGGAATGCCCGACGATAAATGGGGCCAAATTGTGGTGGGCTATGTGGTCAAGGAGGATCCCGGCCTAACGGCTGAGGAGCTTGATCAATTCTGCCTGGATCATCCTATGATGGCCCGGTACAAGAGACCGCGATACTATAGGTTTGTTGACACGCTTCCCCTCACCGCTACCGGCAAGAAAGTCCACTACAAGGTGAAACAACAAGCCGTTCAGGATCGTGAGAAAGGTTTGCTGGAAAAGGTCTGATCGGGAGCCGGCATTTCCCGGTAACCTCCGAAAACTTTTTCAAAGGTTTTGCGGACAAAAGAACACTGAATGAACGTCCTTTCCCGGCCAAGTCTCATCCCACGTCAACTCTGAACCCGGTCCGCTTCGTAGTGGATCGGGTCGGTCTGTACCAGGGAGGCAAACATGACCATCGAAAGCAATGTAACAAAAGAGCAGATCGAACATTACACGAGTCTCGGTTTTTGGGACAAGTGGACCTTCTGTGATTACATCAAACGCTGGGCAAAAGCCTTACCCGACAAGGAGGCCCTCATCGATGCCAAAACCCGGTTGACCTGGTCCCAGTACGGTACCATGGTGGATCGAATGGCATTGAACTTCCTTGAGTTGGGGATCAAACGGGACGATCTTGTCGTGACCCAGATTCCGAACTGCGTGGAAGCGATCGTTGCGGAATTCGCCCTGGCGAGGATCGGCGCTTGCGTGGTCCCTCTGGCAATGCAGTGGCGGGCACATGAGCTCGATTACGTGCTGGGCCGGACCGAGGCCCCCGCAGTGATAGTCCAAAAGGAGTACTCCGGATTCAACTACGTGGATATGATGAAAGGACTCCAGGCAGACCACCCCGACTTGAAATATATCATCGCCATCGGCGATGACATTCCCGAGGGCGCGGTCTCTTACAAGCAATTGTGGGAGACTCCCCTCGAGGAAAAATACGATGTTGATTATCTCGATCGGACCGCAAAGATCGACGCCAACGACGTACTCACCCTTTGCTTTACATCCGGTACGGAAGCCGACCCCAAAGGATGCCCGCGAACGCACAATCACTGGAAATCGTTCGAACGCTTGGGATTTCTGCATCACCTGACGGAGAACGTGCACGACAAGGTCGTCATGGCATTGCCGTGGATCAATCTTTTCGGCCAAAGTGTAGGTATCTTGTCCATGGCAATGGTGGGCGGCACCTTGATATTGCTTGACGGCTTCAATCCGGCAGTCATGGCCCGGACCATAGCCGAAGAGAAGGCAACCATTTATGCCGGGGTTCCTGCCATGCATGTTGCTATTCTCAGATATCCCGAGCTGGACAAGTACGACTTGAGCTCTCTCAGAGTTGTGGCAAGCGGAGGAGCACCCTGTCCGACGCCGGTAATCGAGGAGATGATGGTGAAGTTCGGATGTCTCGTCTGGAACGGGTTCGGGTCCAACGAGGGGCACCTGAATGTAACCGAGGTAGGGCTCGCACCGGAACTGGTTTCAACTACCATCGGTCGTCCCCAGCTATACAGTCGAACGAAGATTGTTGATGAGAGCAACAAACCTTTGGAGGTCGGTAAGGTAGGTGAGTACTGTCAAAAGGCGCCCTTCATTATAGCCGGTTACTACAAACGGCCGGATCTGAACAAGCTCAAGTGGGACGCGGACGGTTTTTATCACACGGGAGATGCGTGCTACCTGGATGAAGAAGGGTTCTACCATTTTTCCACTCGGCTCAAGGACATCATCATCCGGGGAGGAATGAATATCAGCGCTGAAGAGGTCGAGTCCATTCTGTACAGAAACCTCAAGGTGATGAATGTCGCCGTCGTAGGGATGCCCGACCAGAGGCTGGGAGAACGATGCTGCGCCTACGTGGAGATCAAGCCCGGCGAAACGCTTTCTCTGAAAGACGTGCAGGGATTCATGGAGCAGAACAATGTGGCCAAGTACAAGTGGCCCGAACGCGTGGAACTTGTCGAGCAGTTGCCTCGAACGCCTACGGGAAAAGTCTTGAAATACGTCCTACGGGACGACATCGGCAAGAAGGTTGTCACTGAGACCGGGTCCGGCTCGTGACACCGGCAATGACGGCGTCTCATACTTCTTAGCAATCAGAGTGGAGCGCTTTGAAAGTTGTGGGAAACGCAGGGCATTGAGGTCATCAGGGCGCCTAAGGACAGACTCCTCCACTCCCCAATCGCGTTTGCCATAAAATTCGCGAGGGCACAGCGAATCTTGGAAAGACGAGGCCGATTTCCAGCAACAACGATATGTCCAAGGCTTGTTGGTCTTCAGCTCGAAGAATGTGGCTGCAAGACACGGACGGCATGTCTCCGAAGCAGGGACAGGCAGACATTTCTCGCGAAAAAGACATGCCGTCCGTGTCACCGATTTGATCGTGAGACGGACCGATCGGTCGAGAGACTCATACCCGAACCCTGTCACCTCCGGCAGCGGACTTCTCCAGCTCTTCCAGGAGTTTCTCGTAGCTCGTACCCATGGCTCGTGCCCGACGCATACAATGAGTCTTCTGGATACGGAACCCCACCACGTATCCCAACACTCCCGATACTACGCCCAGAATAACCGCAGTAACGGCCCATCGCTGCACGATATCCCAACCCAACCGGGCGAATCCGTGAAAAGACTCCAAAAAATTCCCTGCGTGCATCACCGGAGTCATCAACTGCCGAAACGATTCACCGGTCAGCGCCACAGGTCTGCCCAGCATCAGAGAGCCGAGATAGTAATACCCATAGTACATGGGTATGAGGGTAAGAGGGTTGTTCACCCAGGTGAAGGCAAAGGCCGCCACGGTATTAAACCTCACACACAACCGCAGCAAGCCGAGGAAGACCAACTGCCCGCCCACAGGAACTCCGAATCCCACAGCAAGCCCCACCGCAATCCCGCGAGCGTCCAACCACGGAGGATTGCCTGAGGAAACGAGAGGATCGACGAAATTCCTCCTCAAGAATCCGGCCGGTCTTCGTCCAGCCCCGCGTCTCTTTGCCGGGACCTGCCGTGAATGCTCGTCCACGGAGGCAACCGACGACGCTGGAGATGCCTCTGAGGAGCCTCCTACAGACCGGGCTACCTGCGACTCCAACCCGTTTCTCTTAATGACGGCAGACCTCCTCCCGAAAAAATAGACCGTTCGCCTCATCTCCCTACCGTTTGGGGCATGCAGGCTGCGTCGTGTTCTTCTTGGACGGGTCCACGAGGAAATCATTCCCCAAGAAGCTCCGACCGATAATCATTCGGTAACGAAATCGGCTCCGATCGACCAGAGTGACCTCCACCTCCCGGTAGGCGGTTCCGAGGCACAGGCCGAGCATAACCACCGGTCGTCTTTGGCTCTTCCCCGTAGGCCTCTTGACCCTGGCCACCCTCACCAACTCTCGCTCAAGCGTCTCGCTCGTCGCGTTGTGGGTGACCACGCGGAACCGTACCCACGACTCGCCCCGACGTTTGAACCGAACCACATCGGATGCGTGAATCGAAGAATTGTCGGCCCCCGTATCAATCTTGGCGTCCACGACCAGTCCGCCGGGCTCGATACGCACGCTCTCAACCAGCCCTATCACCTCCTTGGCGTAGGCGGCTGTGGAAAGGGTCAAAAGCACAAGGGACGGAATTACCAAAAAGAGGCTTCGCATCTGCACTCCGAAAGAAGGTAGTCACGTGATCGAAGGGAATCGCCGAAGTGCCCTTTTCCGTGCTACGGTCAACCATGAGAGTTGTAGTCCCGCTCACTGGAATTCGCGGCATTCTTCGAGTTGACAGCCAATGAGCCTTCAATCCGGTCAGTGCTCAAAATCGGCCCTTCAGCTTTGAGAGAAGCGATCTCTCCTTGAAATTTGTGGCCGACCGGATAGTGGAGCGCCGAAGGCCATCCATAAGCTTCCTGACGACCGAAAGGCTCCCGTTCGCTTGGCGCAACTTTCAAAGCGCTCCACTATTGTTCCAAGCCGAGACACTCGCAGCTTCGTCGTCTTGCTCTCGCTTCGTTCGACCGATGGTGCAGGATCGACGCATCCTGCACCGGAATGAAAACGGTTCGTCTTCGGAGTCCGGGGGCAGGCGCTAGGGCTTCTTCCCTACCTGTCCACGAGGTTGCGTGAGATGCTCGCCGCCGGTGTCAACCAACAACCGGTCGAGCATAAAGCTTCGGCCCACGAGCAACGGACACTTCTTCTTGGACCTATCCACCAGATTCACCAGAGTATTCCGGCATTCACTCCCGATGCAGATCTCCACGATCACAAGAGGGCGTTCCTCGTCATCTCCGTAGTGCCGGGGGACCAACTCGATTCCCACCTGCTCCCTTTCCAAGGTGAACGTCTTCCCCTTGCGGTCGTCCACGTTAAAACGGAGAATGTTTTTACCGTTACGCCGGATCGCCGTTATATTGCGCGCGTCCAGGGAAGTGTTATCCGCGCCGGTATCCAATTTGGCTTCCAGAACAAGGCCGTCGGGCAGAATCCGCGCCGACTCCAGCCAGCCGACCACCGGTTTCTCCGCGCAAACCACAGACCCGGAAAGGAGAACGAACATCACGACCGACAAAAGCGAGCTGAAAATCCTTTTCACTTGTCCTCCGGCCTTAAGCAGCCCAACATCGCCCCGCTTCACGGCAGTTTCAGCGGGTCCCGTCACGGCAGAGGAGTCGGGAGTCTCCGACTGCCTCACCAGGGGTCGTTCCGCCATGAAAAGGAACCGATATCTCTCGGGTTTCGGGCACGATGTCCCGTCACACCGAGATTCAGGGGAGTTTATTCCTAATCGGTGACGATGTCAAACCGGTGATCCCGAGTATTCATCCCTTGTCAGGTCTCTGGGGGTGTGGCGAAACGATCGAATTGACGATGCCGGGAGTGTCACGGTTTGTCCTTTCTTCGACCGTTGTATCTGTCCGCTGAGGGCCTTGAAGATCATGGTAAAGCGGTGAGTCGGCGTCCGGTGGTGCAGAATGAAAACTGGGACTTCTCTTTACGGACCTGCATGTGGTATTTCTTACATAATTCTCATATAATGACAGGAACGGTCCCCGTTCGGAAACTTGGCAATTCCATAGGTGCAGGGTTTGGGATACTCTCCCGGTTGGGTGGGGGCAAAGGTAATGGTGGAGCACTTTTGAGGTTGCGAGAAACGAAGAGAGCCTTCGGGCCGTCGGGAGGCCTACGGCCGGTCGCCTGCGCTCCGCTATTACGGTCTGCCATAAGTCTCAAGTAGCCGCCGCAACTCTTGGAAAGACCGCGCCGATTTCCGGCGACAGTATTGTCGAAGACGCATTGGCTTTCAGCTCGAAGAAGGCCCCGAATTTCAACGATCGGCACTGTAATGCAGTCGGGACAGGCCGCGGAGAAGAACTGAGCAGGTCCGGTGATCGCCGCGACCGTGAGCTTGAGCTGCCACACATCCAAGATGGTAAGTATATCCCATGAGACTTGAATATAAGGTGTTAGTCCTTGCTGTTGTTTGCTTCGCATCGGTATGCGTGAGTGATGCGCTCCTGGATCACTTCGTGTTCCGAGAGAAATCCTTCTGGCAGTCATTGTTATTCGACATTCCCCCTCACGCGGCTTATCACAGATCGTTCATAACCATAGCCTTCCTCTGTTTCGGAATCATTGTGTCCGGAGTACTGGCCAAGCGCAGAGAGGCGGAACAAGCGCTGAAGGACTCGGAAGAGAAATACCGGATGATTTTCGAAAATTCGCCCGTAGGGATATTCCATTACGACTCACGGGGAGTGATAACGGCCTGTAATGAGAAATTCGTACAAATTATGGGGTCCTCCAAACAGCGTCTTGTCGGGCTCGACATGCCGGTATCAATCGACAACGCTGGAGTACGAGAGGCCATACGGAAGTCCCTGTCCGGTGTCGCCGGTCGGTATGAAGGTGATTATACCTCGGTGACGGGAGGTCGAAGCACCGTACTGAGAGCGGACTTTGTGCCCATTGCACGAAAAGACGACCGAATCGAAGGGGGTATCGGAATAGTCGAGGACGTGACCGATCGAAGGCGGGCGGAAGAGCTCCTCGTGGAGAGCGAAGGCCTCTACAGGACCCTCTTTGAAAGCGCTCAGGACGCTATTCTCATTCTGGACGCGGAGGGGACGGACGAGGGGAGAATCGTTTCCGCGAACAAGGTCGCCGCAACAATGCACGGGTATTCGGCGGAAGAACTGTCTTCCATGAACGTTGCAGACCTTGACACAGCGGAGGAGGCCCCTCGTGTGTCCGACCGACTCAGGCAATTGAGAGAAAGGGGGTGGCTCAAGGAAGAGATATTGCACCGCAAGAAAGACGGCACGGTTGTCCCCGTAGAGACAAGTGCGGGATTGATCGAGCTGGGAGGTCACCGATACGTGCTTTCGGTAGGGCGGGACATTACGGAGCGAAAGCGGGCGGAAGAGGAGCTGAGGAGGAGTAAAGAAACCGTGGAAGCCCTGCTTAACGCCACAACCGACTCAGCATTCCTCATGGACGCGAGCGGGAGATTTCTCATCCTGAACCAAATGGCCGCCCGGAGATTTCGACGGCGGGTGGAAGAGCTCGTCGGAAATGTGGTCTTCGATTTCCTATCCCCGGATTTGGCGGCTGACAGAAAGGCCAGAATAGACCAAGTCCTTCGCACGGGACAACCTCTACGGTTCCAGGACAGCAGAGACGGCATGGCCATCCTCCACACGATTTATCCTGTTTTTGGATCGGAGGGAGGTGTGGAGCGCATAGCGGTATTCGCCCGCGACGTGACGGAACAGACCAAGGCGCAGGAGCTTCTCCTTCGGACCGAGCGATTCAAAGCCATCAGCGATATGGCCGGAGGGGTGGCCCACAACTTCAACAACCTGCTCCAAATAATCATCGGCCGAGCCGAACAGGCATTGAGCAAACTCGAGTCCGGGGCAATCATCCAGGCCCGGAACGGACTGGAACAGGTCCTCCAGAGCTCAAGGCTCGGGGCACAAACCGTGGACAGGCTCCAGCACTTCGCTCGACACGACCCGGAGGAC
>JBGSJS010000096.1:0-2645 GCA_041741735.1 Desulfomonilaceae bacterium
CGGCTGGTTGGCGCCTCATCAAGCAACACTAACCTACCAGAATCAGGTCGAAATGTACAGCGAAGTCTGCCGAAATCAGACCTCTTTTCTCGCTTGGCTCGCAAAATCCAGGTTTAAAGCACTGACGGTCAAGGATCACACCGTGGATTACTTCCACCAACGTGCGCACCAAGCAGAGAAACAGTACGGCCGGTATAGCCCGGAAGCATGGGAAGCAAGAGTCATCCCCGCTGCCATCCACTGTGCCGTAGAGGAATACGAGAAGGTTGAACCGTTGCTCACCGGGTGTGTGGCAACCGAGCAGGGCAAAGAAATGCCGAATCCCATGTGGATGTTTTGGGCTCGGAACTTGCTTATTGAAGCCTACTTCAATCTCCATCGCATTGAGGAGGCGATGCAGATCAGTAACCAAGGTAAATCGATGGCAAGGAAAATGGACCCCTCGGCAGCTGACCCGCTTCTTGAGGCGTTCTTCCAACAAGCCACGGTCCTTGAAGCTGAAGGAGACCTCAAAAGCCGCCAACGCGGATTAGTGGCCGCACTCATGGCCCTGTGCTGGTCTATATCCCATGGCTTTCAGAGGACTCCTTTTGGATCTGCGTTCTTGGAGCGACTACGTCTCTTTTTCGATTCTTACGGTATTCACGGGGACGAGTGGGAATGGACCGTAAAGCATGCCCATCTGACCAGGTATGACTTCGTCGGCTTACTGAGCATCCTTCTCCATCATACCGGGCTTGCGCCCAGGCCGTCGAGCATGGTGGTGAAGCGGGGCTCCTCCCGACCTACCGTTAAGGGCCCTCAACCCTAAGTTTTCAAGGACGTATCGAGACCACAGGAACCCCAGCAATGGGGTTCCTGCAAAAAAAACATGGAAGGAGACAGACGATGTCAGAAAAGAGATGGCTGGCCGTTCACAGTCGCAACGACCTTTTTGGTAACGTTGCGCTGGGTTGGCACAGCTCCCGAAATATCACGGCAGAAGACCTTCAAGAAATGCTCGATAACGACGAGCCCATTCCGATGGACTGGTATCGCAGAACCGATCAAGGCTTTGAGATAAGCGAGTCCTTCGACAACATCCTGCGTGCAGTAAGAACTATTGAGCACGAAACCGATGGGAAGACTGATTGGTGCGTGCTGGTTTGCTCGGTCATTCAGGACGTGGCCGCAAGTTACGGGCCTATGGCCCAGGGACTCGGTTACCCACCTTTTGGGAACCGTGAACATGAAACCCTTTCGGAGTCTACACAAAAAAGCTCCGACTGTGGCAACGGCGAAGATGCGCCCAGTGCGGAGATCCGAAAATAGCCTTTGAGCAATTCTTCTCGCCCACCACGGCGATTCGGGCAGAGATCGCACCGGCAAAAGGGTCTCTGCCCCACAAACTCTTGGCACACAGCGTCAATACAAAACCCTAATGACCAGAGGATCGCATGACGACGAGAAGGGGACCTCGCCGCGAGGACACGAAAATGATAGAGAAGCGCATCGAAAACCACGGTGACTCATCCTCAATTGCGCGACTCCTCACCGCGGTGACAGTGGCCGCTATCCTCGGCGTTTCTCCCAAGACGATCCATAAGCTCGCCCGTGAAAAGAAACTTGCCTGCGTTCAGGTCACTTCCAGCGACCGGCGGTTCACGCCCGAGCAAGTCCAAGAATATATCCGCTCCCACAGTACCCCCGTACGCGTTGACAAGAAAGCCGCCCCAGCAGTATCATCACGCCCCAAGAAAGGGGGTGCGAAATCGTCTGGGGATACGGTTAGAGCGCAACTCAGAGAGGAGATGCGTTCATGGCAGTAATGAAGAGAAACGGTCACTTCTACATCTATTTTCGGCCGTTCAAAGACAAAAAGATCGGACTCAAGCTAGACGTGAAGAGCAAGACCGAGGCCAAACGGTTGGAGAACATGGTCTTGACAGCCTGCAGGTCAGGGAGTTACGCCGCATTGGACCCTATGGCCCGTGAAGTCTGCGTGCGGATGTTCACCAATCAAGGCTGGGAAATGCCTGCGGAGTTCGCTGGAGTGCGCCGACCACAGGAAGAGCTGACGCTCTGGAGCGCTTGTGAGCTGTTTTTCAAGTACCCGGATATAAAGGGCAATCCTTCCAGAGAGCGATACGAGATGTGCATCGTTCATCTGGTTGAGCATTTCGGGAAAGACAAGCCTATGAAATCGATCTGGGTTCCCGACATCAAGCGCTACCAAATCGAGAGACTCAACGCCGGGGCAAGCCCTTCGACGGTGAACTGGGAGAAAAGTACCCTCTCCAAAATATTCCAGGTACTTGTTGAATTTCAGTACGTAGAGGCCAATCCCGCTCGACTGGTGAAGAACCTGTCCCAGAAGTCGGAGGAACGCCATGTGTACCTGTCATCGCAGGATGTGGCGAGAATCGCCGGGGCATGTCCGCCTTGGTTCAGACCGATTGTTCAAACGGCCTACTTCACTGGAATGAGGCGCGGCGAAATCCTCACTCTTACGCGAAAACAGGTGAAATATAATGGACCCCATAAACTGGACAGGGGGTTAAGGTTGAGAAGCCTACCTTGGAGATGTAGAACACCGGGGGGATAAATCAAGGAGGCTTGGAAGTCGGATATGCGAAAGAGGTATGACGCCCAGTTTAAGGCACGAG
>JBGSJS010000097.1:0-24397 GCA_041741735.1 Desulfomonilaceae bacterium
TGGAGCGTGAGAAGCTTGCGAGCTACAATTTCGATCGAGCCCGGAACCTCCTGGAGAAGGGGACAATTCCGGAAAAGGAGTATCTCACGGTTCAAAAAGCCCACCTCGAAGAAAAGATCGAACGCGTGTCCGCCGCACGCAAGCTAGTTGCTTTGGGTCTCACCGAGGCAGAGATCGCAGGTCTGGACAACGATGTTTCAGGAAACCTCACCAGATTTGCCCTCAAGGCTGCGTTTGACGGCGTGGTTGTGAAGAAACATCTTTCGCCCGGCGAATGGGTGAAAGAGGATGCCGAACTTTTCGTGATTGCCGATCTTTCAAGTGTATGGGTTGAAATAGTGGTGTACGCCGACGATGTGGCTTCGGTCCGTCTCGGCAGGAAAGCCCTGGTGAACGATGATCGGACGGGGGACGAGGTGGAAGGCACCGTCTCCTACGTGGGGCCTCTCATGGGAGAAGAGAGCCGCACCGCCCGTGCCCGTGTAGTGATTCCCAATCCGGACGGCCGATGGCGACCCGGCCAATTCGTCAGGATCAAGCTCGTCACCGACGAGGTGCTTGCCCCGGTGGTTGTCCACAACGAGGCTATTCAGTCCTATAAGAGCAATCCGGTGGTTTTTGCGCGCCACGACGATCAGTACGAGGCACGACCCGTGGAGCTCGGTTTGGCGGACTCTCAATGGACCGAAGTCCGAAAAGGCTTGGAGAGCGGGCAGCGCTACGCATCCCGAAACAGTTTCATCTTGAAGTCGGAGCTGGGCAAGCGGGGCATGTCCCACCAGCACTAAGGTATTGGTATGATAGGAAAGATCCTCGGTTTTTCCGTGGAGCGTCGGTGGGTCATGATGGCGCTGACCCTCCTCTTGGCAGGGTTGGGCGTCTACAATCTGGGACACATCAACATCGACGCCATACCGGACATAACCAACGTCCAGGTTCAAATCACCGCACAAGGAGCCGGCCTATCGGCACTGGAGATAGAGCAGCGCATTACCTACCCTCTGGAGACAGGGCTTGCAGGACTTCCCGGCCTCGTGAAAACCCGGTCGCTTTCCCAGTACGGAATCGCGCTGGTAACAGCTATTTTCGAGGACGGAACGGACATCTATTTCGCAAGACGCCTGGTCAGCGAACGAATTCAGGAAACCAAAGGGAAACTCCCTGCCAACGTGGAACCGGTTATGGGGCCGATCTCAACGGGTTTGGGAGAGATCGTCGTATGGTCGGTGGAAGCGCTCCCGGGAGCCAAGAAGCCTGATGGGACCCCGTACACCCTCACGGATCTAAGAACCATCCAGGAGTGGATAATTCGTCCTCAATTGCGCAACACTCCGGGAGTAACCGAAATAAACACCATCGGCGGATACCAAAAACAATTTCATGTGACTCCCGATCCATACAAGCTCGTCTCTCACGGGCTTACCTTCGCCGATATCAGATCTGCGATCCTTTCCAATAACGCCAATGTCGGCGCCGGTTACATTGAGAAGAGCGGTAGTCAATTTTTGGTTCGGGTGCCCGGACAGGTGGAAGGGCTCGACGACATCAGGAATATAGTCGTCAAGAACGTGCATGGCATTCCCATTTTCATGCGAGACGTGGCCAACGTGGATCTGGGCAAAGAGCTGCGAACCGGTGCAGCTACCAAGAACGGCGAGGAGGCGGTCCTCGGGACGGTCTTCATGCTTATGGGGGAAAACAGCCGTACCGTGGCGCAACGAGTATCGGAGAAGCTTGCGGAAATTAATCGCAGCCTCCCCGAGGGGGTGACGGCCCGGACCGTGTACAGCCGTACCAGTCTCGTGGACAGGACGATCGCTACCGTGACAAAGAGCCTGAGCGAAGGGGCTATCCTCGTCATAGTGGTGTTGTTTCTCTTCCTGGGTAACATCAGAGCGGCGCTCATAACCGCTCTCGTCATTCCGCTTTCCATGCTGTTCGCAGCTACCGGAATGGCGGCCGGCCAGCTCAGCGCCAACCTTATGAGCCTGGGAGCCATCGACTTCGGCATTATCGTCGACGGCGCGGTCGTGATCGTTGAGAACTGCTCTCGGAGGGTTGCCGAAGCGCAACGGCTCCACGGAAAGACCCTCTCTACACTGGAGCGAATCGAAATCATCCGGGACGCTTCCCAGGAAGTCCGGACCCCAATGCTCTTCGGGGAGCTCGTCATCATCATCGTTTATCTTCCCATACTGACGTTGACGGGAGTCGAAGGGAAAATGTTTGCTCCTATGGCGCTGACCGTTCTGTTGGCGTTGACGGGAGCCTTGGTGCTGTCCTTCACATTCGTTCCTGCGGCCGTGACGATCTTCCTGTCCGAAGCAAAGACCGAGGAAAGGAATTTTCTGACGCGAAAGGCCCGCAGGCTCTACCTCCCCGCCTTGAAAAGCACCCTTCGACAACCACTCGCGGTGGTCATCTGCGCTGTGGCGCTCGTGGTCCTCGGTGCCTTTACTGCCATGCGAATGGGGCGTGAATTTGTTCCGAGCCTGGACGAAGGAGACGTGGCAATTCATACCCTGCGCGTACCGGAAACGAGCCTTTCGCAGGCGGCCGAGCTCCAGGCCGTCACGGAAAAGGAGATCCTGGAGCGTTTTCCTCAAGTGGAAGCAGTATTGGGAAAAGTGGGCACTTCGGAAATTGCCACCGAACCCCACCCCCCGAGCATCGGTGACCATACCATCGTTCTCAAGCCCCGCAGTCAATGGCCCGATCCGGATCTGCCCAAATCGGAACTGGTCAGGCTCATGGAAGAGACCGTGAACAGATTGCCGGGAACCAATTACGAGTTCAGCCAGCCCATTCGGATGCGCTTCAACCATCTGCTGGCGGGAGTTCTTAGCGATGTTGCGGTGAAAGTGTTCGGAGACGACATCGACGTCATGCTCCATACGGCCGAAGAGATTGCAGACATTGTCGGAAAGATACCCGGAGCAGTGCACGTCAAGGTCGAGCAGGTGAGCGGTCTGCCCATACTGACAGTAGATCTCAAGCACAACGAAATGGCCCGGCACGGAATCAACGTGTCTGATGTGCAGGAGGTCGTGGAAATAGCAGTTGGAGGTAAGACTGCCGGACAGGTGTTCGAGGGCGATCGCCGGTTCGACATCGTGGTGCGTCTGCCCGAAAAATTGAGGAGTGATCCGGAAGCCTTGAAACGGCTGCTCATACCGGTGCGAAAAGGGGAGCGAACGGATACATCGGAGATGTCGTCTCCCGTCAAGACGGAGACGCCAAAGAATCGCTATTTTGTCACGCTGGGCGGAACGGCCGATCTGGTCGTCAAGCCCGGGCCCAACCAAATCAGTAGGGAAGACGGTAAGCGCCGGGTAGTTGTCACGGCGAACGTGAGAGGGAGTGACCTGGGGACATTTGTGCAAAAAGCTCAAGCAGCCATTGCTGAAAAGGTCAAAATACCGCCCGGGTACTGGATTGCTTGGGGGGGTGAGTTCGAACAGCTTCTCTCGGCAGCCAAAAGGCTACAGATAGTCGTGCCTCTTGCATTGTTCCTGATCCTGGTTCTCCTGTTTGCCGCGCTCGGTTCGATCCGACACGCGCTGTTGGTCTTCACCGGCGTGCCCCTGGCTTTGACCGGCGGTATCGCCGCCCTGTGGATGCGGGATATACCGTTGTCGATCTCTGCGGCCGTAGGATTCATCGCTCTTTCAGGCGTCGCGGTTTTGAACGGGCTTGTGATGATCACCTTCATCAACAAGTTGCGGGAGACCGGTATGACGCTGGAACAGGCAGTCCTGGACGGGTCATTGACGCGGTTGCGTCCGGTCCTCATGACCGCGCTGGTTGCCTCCCTGGGTTTCGTGCCCATGGCCTTGGCCACGGGAACCGGTGCCGAGGTGCAGCGGCCCTTGGCAACCGCCGTTATCGGAGGGCTCGTTTCAAGCACTCTGCTCACCCTGGTGGTACTGCCGGCACTCTATCTTCTCACCGAAAGGTCTCGTATCGGGACCGATACCTTATAGCAATGGAGGTGGTTATGAAGCGGATTTGCGCGCTAATATTAGTGCTTACTTTCACGGTATGGGCTCCTTGCGCCCTCTTTGCCCAAGGGGCAAGCACGCCCAAGAAGAAGGAGCGGGTCTACTGCTGCCACGAGAGAGGCAAGTGCGACAAACTCCACACAAAAGCCGAATGCGAAAAGGATGGCGGTAAGGTCGTCAAGACCTGCAAGGAATGCAAGTAGTCGGGCCCGTCGATCACGGGTAAATCGTGTGGCTTTGGTTGGAAGAGGGCCTCGGATATGTCCCCCTTAACCCTCTTTTCTAGGAAGGGTCAAGGGGGACTGGTGATAAATCCGGATCAAATAAATCTCTCCTGAGAGCAGAGCCCGGTTTGGGCTCGGCTCTTTCCTATTTGTGCACGAACTCCGCTTTGGAGCGGGCGCCCTTCTCGACAAAGTTCTGAAGACCGATGCGGTTGTCTTCCTTGGTCCAGCATTGCCCGAACCATTTTGCCTCGTTCTTGAGCCCTTCTTCCAGGGTCATTTTGCCGCCCTCGAGAATGGCCTGAACCGCCAGGCCGTCAATGGCCCGGGAGAGGTGACCGATGTTCACGTCGGGGAGCTTATCCGGCACGCTTGAGAGAGGTCCCATTTCCATGAGCTTGACGGTGGCGGTGCCGGCGGCCAGATCTTTGGCCAACTGGATGGCTCTTTCGAGGACGTCGCCTTCCACCTCTTCGTTGATGAGCCCGTATTCCAAGGCCTGCGCGGACGAGATGGGATTCGCCGTGCGGATCATCTCCGCGGCCTTTTCAAAGCCGACAAGCCTCGGTAGACGCTGTGTTCCGCCCATACCCGGGATCAACCCGAGGTTCACTTCCGGCTGTCCCGCAAAGAATTTGAGACCCTTGGGAGCAACTCTTGCCGTGCAGCACATGGCTATCTCGCACCCGCCGCCGAGTGCAAAGCCGTTGACTGCTGCTACCACGGGCTTGCCGAGTTTCTCAAGCTCCGCGGAAGCGATTTGCCCCTTACGAGCGAACGCTTCACCCTCTTTCGGGGTGGTCAGACCGGCCATCTCCTTGATGTCCGCGCCCGCCACAAAAGCCTTGTTGCCGAAGCCGGTGATCACCGCGGCCTTGATGCCGGGATCGCTTTTCACGATGTCGCAATAGGCTCCCAGCTCCTTGAAGACTTTGCTGTTCAATGCGTTAAGGGCCTTGGGACGACGAAGGGTAATCACGGCCACATCGTCTTTTTTCTCGAAGAGAACATCAAGGACTTCCCAGGGCTTGCCGGAGGCTGCCTGCTCCTGCAACTTTTTCGATACGGGCATATCCGGATACTTCTTTGCAAACGATTCCACGAGCTCCAATGCCTTGGGCACACCCAATGAGTTCATGAGGCTGAACGGGGGCTTCATATCCAAGGCCACGCTGATGAGGAGGTCGAAATCGCTTGTGGTAATGATACCCGCGTCGAGCATGTCCGTCACGATGCCGAAGTATGCTCCCTGCAGCTCTTCCGTGATGGCCTTTTCCTTCTCCGGGGAAACTTCGATGGTCTCACCCCGGCCGGGGACTTCCCAGTCGGTCTTCGTCTCAACCATCTTGCGGAGACTATCGGGAACCCTGAACCACTTGTTCAGGCGCTCGTGCATGTCCGAGAGGCCGTGAGCAGTGATGGGGTTGCCGCCCGTCAGGTTATGAGCCGTGAAGGGACCGACCCTGAGACCGAGGCATTTGGAAGCCACCGTATCAACCTGTTTCGTGTCCCCGAGGCCGGCGTCGACGCACTGAATACACGCGAGGAGGAGCCCCTCGAACACGGGATCGACCGCGTAACCGTACCGGGAGCCCACTTTCACCGGCATTTTGCCGATGAGCTCGTAAAATCGCATCATGAGCTCGGTCAGCTCCGCCGGGGTGTCCTTACCGGGAATGATTTCCACAGCAGGGTTGCGCTCCGCGGGAAAAAAGTAATGGGTGCAAAGAGATCGGGCTTTGTGCTCGAGCTCCTCAAAAATCCTCTCGGGCTCGAGATGGGATGAGTTGCTGGTAAGAATGGTCTGAGGCGAGACCAGCGCTTCCACCTGTTTGAATATGCGCTTCTTCAGCGGCAGGTCTTCGGTGGCGGCTTCTACTACCAGATCGGCGCCCGAAAGCTGACCGTAATCCGAGGTGAAGAGAACCTGATTCTTCATGGCCTCAGCCTGGGGGCCCTTGAATATGCCCTTCTCCGCGCCCTTGTCCACTTTCTTGTGGAGCTTCGCCTTGCCCTTGCCCAGGGCCTCTTCGGCGACGTCCACCACGACCACCTGAACGCCGTACGGCTGTAATGCGGTAATGAAATGCAGTGCTATGTCAGGGCCGATCTGGCCGGAGCCGATCACGCCGACTTTGCCGATTGTGTAGCCGCGAAATGAGAAAGCCATCTTCAATCCTCCTTATGGCACAACTGGTTACGAACAGGGGAGAAAGCAGAAATAATCAATTAATCTATCATCGCACCCCCTTGATTGCAAAGGAAAAGGTGAGATTTTTGCAGCTTTTGTTCCGGATCGTGAACGCGAACCGGAACGTCCCCGCAATCTCAGGATGGCGGAATAGCCTTTTCTTCAGCACTTCAGCGGTTCACTTTCGGGCAGGAAGCGGGCAACTTTCCCGAGTCCGAGGTTCAGCCCGACGCGCTCCCCCCTCTAGCGGCAAGCCGCATGAATTTCCTCGTCTATTGCGCATGGAGTCTTTTTTTTCAAGCTATGGAAGGCGGTCACAGCTCTTTTAGTGGGTGGTTGCGGCTTGTTAGGCGTCCAATAGGGAACCGCTTCCACGGTCGCAGGCAAATGGGGTGGCCTGAGGAGCACCTGCCGTGATACAAAGAAGGCTCGGTTCCAAACCCAAACAATGCCGGAGGTATCAAATATGGAATTGAACGATGCTGTGCGCGGCAGACGAAGCGTTCGCTATTTTCTCCCTGATCCCGTACCTCGGGAGACCATCACGAAGATCGTAGACCTCGCTCGATGGGCCCCCTCATGGGGCAACACCCAGCCGTGGGAGATCGTGGTTGCGGACGGCGAAAAGGCCGCAAAATTAGCCCAAATCTTCGAGGAGGAGGGCAAGAAGGGTGTCAAACCACATCCCGACATCGTGATGCCGGAAAGTTTTCCCGATCCTTACCTGAAGAGATACATGGGCCTCGGCCGCGACCTCCTCACGTTCATGGGCATAGAGCGGGACGACAAAGAGGCCCGGATTAGACATTATCTCAACATGTACAAATTCTTCAACGCGCCTGCGTGCGTATATCTCGTCATCGATGCCGCCCTCAACGAGCCCTATTCATGCCTGGATCTCGGCTCCATCGGTACGACGATTTGTTACGGCGCAGTTCAAGAGGGGCTCGGGACGATCTATCTGGCGGCCTCCATGCATTTTCCGGATGTCGTCCGACAGGTCCTCGACATACCCGACACAAAGAAAGTGGTGATCGGCATTGCCATCGGCTATCCCCATCCTACCGAACCCGCAAGCGTCTTCCGGAGCGATCGGGTACCGGTGGACGAAATACTCAGATTTGCTTAGTACTTTTCAGAAATACGGTTCCGGAAGGCAACAGAGCTCAAGATGACCCCGAATGGTCTCAAGTCGTCACCCTGAGCGAAGGCCGGGGTCCGGAATGTTCGGAAGAGCCTGGATTCTTGCCTCCGCAGGAATGACGCCCTCAAGAGGCCAACGGACTGAGAAATCCGAGCACTGAGCAGTGCTTCTTCCGATCGGTGCTGTGCCGCAACAGAGAAGGTCTTGGTCCTCAATGTCGCCTGCCGCTGCCGGCTCGCTTTCCGTGTTCCACGAAGAGCGTTTCCCGGTCAGCAGGCGGCGGCACTCAAGGAATAGGACCGATAAAACATCATGCTGAAATCCTGCAGGTCTTGAAGAACCATCCCTTTCAACGGGCGGCCTCGACGCCGCGCCCTCGTGCACACGTGGCGGGCACTTGAATGGCGCCGGGAGTCGCCTCCCAGGCAACCCGACGACACTGACACTCTCCGACGAGTGTGGAAAAAGATTCCCTGCCGCACATGCGGTCTTGACTCTCGATCCGGAGGGGGGTATAGTTGCTCTATTCCCATCGCCCATAGTGATGCCTTCAATATTGTCGGACGTTCCCGCTGAGCAACACGAGTGTTCGGGGGGTGAGGTTCGGGTGCTGACGGGTGTGGAGACAGGCAAACGCCATGAAGAGGCGTGACTTCATAAAATCTGTCGGCGCGGCAGGGATGTTTTCTCTGCTGGGTATTGTAACGCTTCACGGTTCCGCTAATGCCGATTCAAAGCCGCCCGCAGGTTCCGGGGCCGGCGAGAATCCCGGCGAGGTGGGGCTCAAGGGTCCGTTCGCCCTCGCATTTGCCCCTTCGGGGGATCTCCTCATAACAGACCCTCCCGGATACCGAGTCGTACGATTACACGGAGACACGAAGCCGCTCCATGCCTTCGGCAAGCCCGGGTCGCAGATCGGGCGGCTGAACTTCCCCAAAGGGATTGCAGTCGACGCCAACGGGCTTACATACGTGGTCGATTCCAACAATTGCCGCATTCAGGTGTTCGACGAAAAGGGCGCGGTCAAGAGAGCCTTCGGGTCCATCGGCTCCATCGGCGGCTCCTTTTCAAATCCGCAAGGTATACGCCTGGACGGCAAAGACAGAGTCCTGGTAGCGGACACACGCAATCATCGCATTCAGATCTTTGAGAATTTAGTCCTCATGGCCGTGCTCGGTGACCTGGGAGACGATGAAGGTCAGTTTCGGCTTCCCACGGATTGTGCCGTCCGGCACGGAGGAGAAATCCTTGTACTGGACAGCAAACACGGCTTGGTAAAGATCTTTGGCAAGGATCTCAAATTCAAGGGAAGCTTCGGCGGCATCGGCAACAATCCGGGTCAGTTCAACATGCCTCAAGGGATGGCCCTGGACGATCGGGGAAACGTCTGGGTGGCCGACACGGGGAATCATCGAATTCAGCAATTCGATCCGGAAGGCAAATTTCTATCCGCTGTGGGGAAGAGCGGCTCCGCTCCCGGCGAATTGAACAGCCCCACGGGCGTTACATGCCGGGGGGAGAAGGTCTACGTCGCAGACAACGGCAACAAGAGAATTCAGGTCATCGTAAAGTCTTGATCGGCATGACGGGGGAATCCTTCTCCGCGAGGGGTTTCTTTTCGAAGTGTCGAGAACATGGCCGGAAACGGGATTATGAGCCTCGAAACCGCAACACTCCTCTTCTTGATTGTCGCCTTTGTCGCAGCGGAGCTGCACCGCGTGCGTCGCGGCCGTCGGGGAATTATTGTGGGAGCCGATGACTCGGGCATGGGTCACCTCCTGCTTCCCGTGGTGACGGTCAAAGTGAGGCTTGAGGACGGCAAGGATATCGACGCGGAGCTCAATTGCTGCACCGCCTGTTTGGGTAGGCTCCAGCTTGGCGACGAGATCCGGGTGCTGGATTCGCGCAATGGATATGTGGTTGACCTTCCCTGGCGTCGTCACGGTCGCTGTGACGCGGAGACGTCCCGGGCCTGTGGGGCGGCTTCCGGGGAAAAGAAATTGGCGAGCACTTCCCTTTGAGAGGAAGGACGTTCGCCGGAGCCGGTTATTTCCGATTACGGACGGGAGATTGACTGGTGGAGATCCTGGGATACATCACGCTGAGCATTTTTGTCGGTCTCATGCTCATGACCCTGTTCGGATACATCCGTACTCCCGTTCAGACGGTTTTGGTCTTCTCAACGGTGCTTTGCCTCATCGTCGGAGGATTGTTCCGTTTTGTCTATTCGGGATGGGCCGCGGTGATGCTCTTGCCCAACGAGTTTCTCGGCGGGATCATCCTCCATCCCATCACGGCCCTGCTTACCGGTCTCTTCCTGGCCGGCGGGCTGAAGGCTTCCGGCGGGTTCGAGGCACTGAAGGTCCTGCTCCGCTATCTGAGACGCAGCCCCATCGGTTTGGTCGGCACGTTGGTCATTCTCATCAATCTGCCGGTGATCTCGTCGCTGCCGTGCGGTAGAATTCTGGCCGCTGCATTGCTCCCCCTGCTCTTCACATTCGGTTTTGAAGGCGGCATGGGGATACTCACCAAATCGCAGCTCATCGTGCTCATCGGGGCCTTCACCCGCAACGCGATGGGGTCCTGCGGTCCGTCTCCCATCGGGGGCGTCGGACAGATCTGCGAGGGTTTTCTCGGGAGCTTCTTCGCCACCGCATCGGACGGTATATTGCGGGCGCCACAGGCTTTTTCCATGATGCTGGGCACCGCCATTGTGGCCCTGTTCCTCAAGATGATCAGCCAGCGGCTCTATCCTGAGGACGTGGCCCTGCGAGAGGCCCCCAATTCAGGCGCTGACGCTGAAAAGAAAGAACCGGAAATCCATGCTCCCCTGGAAGGCTATCTGGCCCTGGTGATCTTCGTGATCTCGCTGTTGACGGCCATCTTTCAGCCGCTCGGCAAGATGCCCGTGCAGACGGTCCTGGTGGCGGGCGCTCTGGTTATGATCGTAGTGTGTCGCATACGCCTCACCGATCTCATGGAGGGGATTATTCTCCTGCCGGTGACGGCCATGGCATCGGGATTTCTGGCCGCGGGAGCGTTGGCCGCCACGGGAGGCTTCGACGCACTGGGGACCCTGCTGAACAGCCTCGTGAAAGTCCCGTTTCTCGGCGTGGCGGGAATGCTGGCGATCTTCGTCCAGTTTCAGACGATTCTGCCTCTCTCCTGCGCCCGCATACTCACCGCGGCGCTGGTGCCGGTGCTCTATCTCTTCGGGCCGGCGAAATTCGGATTCCTGGACTGGTCCCAATTGGCCATTGTCATGGCAGCGTACATCATCAATGCCACGACATCCTGCGGGCCCTCGCCGTTGGGCGGAGGCGGGATGATGGGCGAAGGGACCATGCGGGCAGAGACAGGATTTATCAAGGGCGCGTACACGTTTGCGTCCATGGCAATTATGGCGCCGCTGGCAGCCATATACATGAAGTTTCTCAATCTTTCGGTCTTCGAACCCACCGACCCTCGGTTTGCCAGGGATCTCCTTACCATAGCGGAGTTCGCCGTGGCGGTTGCCGTGGTGAATATAGGATTTATCCTCTTTGTGAGCAAAACCGTCGGCACGGAGACGTCAAAGAATGTGATGGTGCAGCTCGTCGCCTTCCTCGTGGGCGGTGCGTTGGCCGGCGGCATTCTGGCCTTCGCCCTCTTCGAGCAGAACACGACCGCCATCCTCCAGGGGATAGCCGGAGGAATCGTGGCCGCAGCTCTTATCGCATTCATGGTGCCGAAAACGCTTTCAAGGCGGATGACGGCCACTCTCACCGGACCGGAGATCTAATGCCGGACCGGATCGCCCGTCCGTGAGGGACGGCCCTAAAGGGTTGACTGGACAAGAGGTTGCACGTTGCTTACGTGGTTCGCATTTCTCTTCGTAGGAGGCATTTCCGGGGTCATCATCGCCTGGGCGTTGGACATGAAATCGCCCAAGGAGCTGCTCCAAGGCGCCGTAGGCGGATTGATAGCAGGTTTGATGATGTCCGCCATGCTGCCCCACTGAGAGAGGGTTAAGGAATTACCGTCCGATGGCCGATAAACCAAAATCCGGCGAAATCCGGCATAAACGCGAAGACACCGAGCAGCCCCTCGTACTTCCGGGCATCCACCGGTACCAGTTCTTCACCAACCTGAAGGACCGGGGATGGACAAGGAACCTCGACCGGGTGGCCCTCTTCGGAATTGTCGGGGCTCTTTTGGCGGACGTGATCAAGCCCTTGCTCAGGGGTAACCCTGCCACTATCTATTGTTATGAATGCCGCGCGTGCTATGCCACCCAGGACCGATGTCCCGTTGGGATAGCCTATCAGGCTGAGCTTGTGGTGGCGGGTCGCGTCACGGATTACGATCGATTCATCCGCAACGGCGGCCTGAAGTGCATACGGTGCGGCAACTGTCAGAGCTATTGCGTGCAGTATCTTCCATTGCCGCAGATGTTCGGCACCATGCAGGAAGATACCCGCGAGGCATTGAAGAATGGGTTTATTCCCCGATACTCCCTGAAAAATGCCCTCGCTCAGGGATTGGTCGGAAAGGAATTTATCGATGACGTGGTCAAGGCTCTTACATGATCCCGCAGGGTTTCTCTGGGAGGCCCTGAACACGCGGGGGCTGCGCCTGACCTTCTATGCTCTGGCGGCGGCGGCGTTGTTCCCCTCCGCGAGATCAGTGCTCCTGCTCGTTCTTCTCGTCACCTTTGCCGTGATGTGGGGCCGGGAGTACAGCCGCAATCGAAGCCGCAAGATATTCTATCTGGCCGGCTTTGTCGCCTTGTTGGTGGTCGGATATCTCGTTGCGAGAACCGACGTCCGGTACGTGGATAATGCACGCATAGCGCTGAGCCCGTGGGGAGACGGGATCGCACGCGTGGCCGATGGGCGGTACACGGGGACCGGTCAGGGATTCAGGGGGACCATCAAGCTGGACGTTGAAGTCAGAGACCATCGCATCATCGCGATCAAGACATTGGATTATCCGGATCCCATATCCGTCTTGGACAACGAGGTCAGTACCTTCAAGCGGCAAATACTCAAGAGCGGAAGACTCGAGCCACCCAGAGAGCCGGGGATGTATCGCGGTGCAACGGTTACGCTCACGGGGTATACCAATGCCGTAGAGGAGGCCCTGTCCAAGGGCATCCCCGGATTTCCCCGGTACAACCTCTTTTCTCGAGCGTTTCTCGCTGCATTGGTGGGCAAGGCTCCCGACCGGGTGACTCTCAACGGATTGGCGATTCTTTTTGCCGTCTTTGTGGTCTTCGAGTACACGTTGCAGTCCATGCTCACACCAGGTACGGGTCGGGCGATCAACTGTTACAACTGCGCAAGCTGCGTGGGCGCATGCCCGGTGAAAGAGGCGGAGGGAGTCCAGTTTCCCATGGGGCTCGTCTTGCTCACCCGTTTGGGTGATTACGACAGAGTGATGGAGCTCTCCAAATATTGCGTCGGATGCGGCCGGTGTGCTGCAAAGTGTCCCATAGGAAACTCCGGCCCCCTCATCATTTCCGCGGCGTACCAGGCCTCAAGGGAGAAGAAGAACCGGGAGCGGCTGCAGGAGGAGAACGCCTGATGCGCCGGCTTGCAGCATACCTCGTGGGAATAGCCCTGATCCTCTTCGTGGTGGGAGGAGCCGCGGAGCTCAGCCTGAAAAGCTCCACCTGCATGGCATGCCATCAAATGGAAGCATCCTTTGCACGGTGGATGACCGGACGGCTCAAGGCGGAGAAAAAAGGCTTCGGTCACGAGCTCATAGCGTGCGCGGATTGCCATATCCAGGGCGCTCCGGCTCATACGGCAGTTTCCAAGCTTCGGGGCCTCCTCCACGCCGTGACCTATCTGGTGCCGCAGATAGACCCCAGGAAGCCCGAAGTTACGGGGATCTTCAACAGGACGCGCATCCCTTCGGAGAACTGCCAATACTGTCACATGGCATCTCTTTACCGGAAGACGGTCTACGTCAGGGATCTTCCGCCGGGCCTCAAGAAGATCGGGCTGACCATGGACCACCGCAAGCACGTGCTCACCCGCGACGACACCTGTGCACGCTGCCACGAGCGGTACAAGGCCGGTGAGAAGGCCGACAAGGGCGTGAATTACATGGAGGTCAATCACCTCGCCTGCGATTCGTGCCATACGTTGGCATCGCATTCGTACAGGGCGGAGCACCTCCTCCCCATGAATACCTCGGAATACCGGACAGCACGGCATACAGCGTGGAAGACGCTCTCCACCAATCCTCGGTGGATGGTGGCCATGCCGTCGGAAAAGAGCTGTAGGCGTTGCCACAACGGAAAGATTCATTTCAAGGAGCGAATCTTCCTGGCCAATTGCCGGGAGGGCAATGATTACGATACTTGCGTGAAGTGTCATCCCCTCATGACCAAAGACTATTTCGAGCAGTACAAGCGAGAACGCAAAAAGTCGGCGCTGGCATCGGGTTCCCAAGGAAACGAGACGCGCGGACAAGAGCTCACGGCTTGGAAGATAGGCGGCACGGAATCCGCCCCAAAGGACGGATCGAGAGCCGTAGCCACGAAGTAAACAGGAGCTCCGGACATGCCTACGACAAGGGATGAGTCCAAGGACAAAATGAATAGGGAAATTGCGGACGAGATTTTGAAGATCAAGGAGCCGCCGGTGGCCAGATTCCGTCTCCTCTCCAAGGGGATGGAGCCGTACCATCGGCTGTACATCCGGGACCCCGAGTCCGAGGTCACCGGAGACAAGGGCTGCGTGGCCTGCGGCAATTGCATCGACTCCTGCCCCGTGCTCAGAAAGGACCCCAAGCGGTTCGAGAAGACGGAGCAGCGGACTTCATTCGCTCTGGAGTCCTGCGTGGGGGAGGATTGCGAGCAGTGTTACTCGTGCGTCCTCGCGTGCCCCCAGGTGGACACCGCATACAAAGATTACATCGTAGATGAGGTAGTTCCGGAAACGATCCAACCCGCTCCACGGATTACTGCGCTGGACAACTATTTCATGGCGCTCATGGCCATGATTCTCGGAATTGTTATCGGAGTTTTCATAGCCCGTTAGTGCCCTGACCGACGGACCACGATGGAAGGCCCAGAAAGGATTTGAGCCATGTCGACTGCTGAAGCACAAAAAACCGGCCCAGAGGTCGGCACTCCTGTGGAAGAAGTCGCCCGCACCGACCTCGTCCCCATATTTATCATGGGAAAAAGGTACCAGGTTCCCAGCACCTTGACCATCCAGAAGGCGTTTGAGTATGCCGGCTACCAGTTGATTCGCGGGTGCGGGTGCCGCGGTGGAATTTGCGGGGCTTGTGCCACGGTGTACCGAATGCCGGGGAGCGCCAAGATCCATGTGGGGCTTGCCTGCCAGACGGTGGTGCAGCCGAACATGTATCTCGCCATGGTCCCGTTCTTTCCTGCCAATCGCGCCGTGTACGACCTGGAAGAGCTCAAACCGGACGCGCAGACGCTCCTGAAATACTATCCGGAGCTTGCCAAATGCATGGGGTGCAATACGTGCACGAAATCGTGTCCCATGGACATTCCTGTCATGGAGTACATTTCGGCCGCTCTGAGAGGCGACATTGAGAAGGCTGCGGAGATTTCGTTTTCATGCGTCATGTGCGGGATCTGCACCTCGCGGTGTCCGGCTGAGCTGGGGCAGTACAACATTGCCATGATGTGCCGGAGAATGACGGGGCGACACATCCAGCCCCAGGCCGAGCACCTTCAGGACATGATCGCAAGGATCGAGTCGGGCCGGTACGAGGAGCCTCTCAAACAGCTCATGACCTCTGACCTTGAAACGTTGCGGAAACTCTACGTGGAGAGGCAGATGGAAGGGCATACCGCCGACGAGATGTGGGAACCGGACGACAAACGATTCCTCTAGAGCAATGTCCGCCGGTGAAAGAACCGGCTCGTTTACCGCCGAAACACGGCATCTGTCGCATCGGAGGCAGTTATGGGATACACCCCGGAATTACTGGAGCTGATCAAAAGAGTCGAAAAGACCCGTCCCGAGAGAGTCGCACGGAAGAGGGCGGGCCAGGAATTCCCGGCTCTTTCTTTGGACGAGCGAAAAGTCAGATTGGAAAAGTACCATCCGGACTTTCGTCCGGAGGGGCTCAGAGAGCTCAAGATGGGTCCGAGCAAAGGCTACTCGGTGGCCGAGGAATTCGCCGACATGTTCGAGGCGCGGAGCCGGGTGGATCCCGACAAGATCGATCTCCATGAAATCCATTATGAGACGGATGTTCTCGTTATAGGAGGGGGGGGAGCAGGCACGGCCGCTGCGCTGATCGCCCAGGAGCACGGGGCACGGGTGATAATCGCCACCAAGCTCCGGCACGGCGATGCGAACACGATGATGGCCGAGGGCGGCATACAGGCAGCGACCAAGGGATGGAAGGACTCGCCGTACTATCACTATCTGGACGTTATGGGCGGCGGCCATTTCGAGAACGATCCCGCGCTGGTCAAAACCATGGTCAGCGAGGCCCCGAAGGTGATCGGTTGGCTGGAGCATCTCGGGTGTATGTTCAACAAATGGGCCGACGGCAAGCTCTTTACGCTTCACGGCGCGGGAACCTGCCGCAAGAGGATGCATTACGCTGGTGATATGACAGGTGCCGAGATCATGAGGACCCTCAGGGACGAAGCACGCAACCGGGTCAAGGATATCGGCGTGCTGGAATTCGCTCCCGCTGTGGAGCTCCTGTTGGACGACAAGGGGAGATGCTCGGGAGCCGTCCTGTACAACCTCGAGACCGAAGAATACTTCCTGGTCAAGGCCAAGGCCGTGGTCATGGCCACGGGAGGGTCCGGCAGACTCCACGTCCAGAAGTTCATGACCACCAATCACTACGGTGCCACCGGCGACGGGCTCGTCATGGGATATCGCCTGGGGGTGGGTGTACGGTTCCTCCACGCTACCCAGTATCACCCGACCGGCGCGGTCTTTCCGGAACAGGCCGAAGGGCTCCTCATCACGGAAAAGGTCAGAGGAGCAGGCGCCAACCTGGTCAATATCGACGGCGAGCAGTTCGTCTTCGAGCGCGAGCCCCGAGACATCGAATCCGCGAGCATCATCCGTGAATGTACCAAAATCGGCAAAGGTGTTCCGGTCCCGGGACCGGGCGGCAAGTACGGCGCGTGGCTTGACTCCCCCATGATCGAAATGCTGGAGGGTGAGGGCACGGTGGAAAGGGAATTCCCCGCCAAGCACATCCTCTTCATACGGTATGGGATAGACATCTCCAAAGTGCCGATGCTTATTTACCCGACACTCCACTACCAGAACGGGGGCCTGGCGTACGAGTCCGACGGATCGACCAATGTTCCGGGCTTCTATGTGGCAGGCGAGGTCGGCGGCGGAGTTCATGGGGCCAACAGGCTCATGGGGAATTCGCTCCTCGACATCACGGTCTTCGGAAGGCTGGCCGGCGAAAGTGCGGGCCAGTACGTCAAGGATCGGGCGGAGATCGGCAAGCTGAGTGTGGAGCACGTTCGCAAGTACCATAAAGAGCTGGAAGAAGCCGGCATCGTCACCGATCGTGTTTCGCCCATGGTGCTCCCGGATTACGGCAATCCCGACGTGAAGAAGAGACAATGGACCACCACATATGTGGGAACCATGAGGTAACGTGTGGATAATCACGGAGCCGGGCAGACAACGGTACCCAACTCGTGCGTCCCGGCTCGCGAACCGTAGGTTGAAGAAACTGTCTCAAAACTCTGCCATGCGGGAATTCTTGTGTAGGGGCGCTTCGAGAAGCGCCCTGATTTCGGGCGGTTCACGAACCGCCCCTACAGACGATAGGGTCTAATCGCGGGTTGTGAGACAGTTTCTGAAACCTACGGCTATTCACAGTCAGCCCTTTCAGGGCTGGGATTGCCAGCGCCCTGTAGGGGCGCACCATGAATAGCCATGGGTTTTAACCCATAAGCTGCAAAGCCCCTAGATGACGGTTTTATTTTGTGGCAGATCGTTAAGACGCTCAAGAACGGCATAAACGGATTCTTCCTTCGGTTTCTTAGTGTCTTGGTGACTTTGTGGGTTGACTGTGCGGGTTTAACTCGGCTTGACGCGGGTTGTATCGAAGAATAACGGCAGGGTGATCCGAGCTGAAGAGCATGAACGCAAAAAGTGGACAAACAAGCACCTTTGAAGCTTTCAAGGCATACGTCGGGAACCTGACGGATCAGTCCCCTTATTGGCGGGTGCAGGCAGCCGCCTGGGGGATTCTCCTGGTGGTTCTCGTGGCGGGAGGCGTGCTCTTCGCGGTGCTGGGGCTCTCGGGAATCTTCGGGGGCGGCACCATATCGTACGAGGCCAAGGGATCGCCGGGCCCGGTCGTATTCCGACACTACACCCATATGTGGTTCAAGGACGGAAAATACAAAGACTGCAAAACCTGTCACGACAGGCTCTTTGCCGCGCAGAAATACGGCACCTTCGTGATCAAGGCATTGCAGGATTCGCCGGCGAAGAAAGTTCACATCGGCAGGGAGGCATCCACTCTGTTCGCGCCGGGAACCCTGGCTGAGGACGAGCTGGCCATGGTGACCTACCCGGTGCCGAGGGCTTGCGCCACCTGTGCCACGGGAAGCTGTCACGACGGCAAGGAATCGCACAGCAGACTCGATTGCCTTGGGTGCCACACTCCCAATTAGCGATATTGTCGGATCGGAGAATCGCCCGAGCGCCGCGGAAGGAAAGCGACTTCGTTACATGGAAGAGACTTTCAAGTCAAAAAGCGGGATTGTTTACCTGAAGCCGGAGGATGCCGGCCCCAAGGCCGGCGTCGCCGGCGAATCCACCAAGGGCATGCCCAAACGGTGGGGCATGGTTGTGGACCAACGCAGATGCATCGGTTGCCATAGCTGCACCGTCGCATGCAAGAGCGAAAACAACGTCCCGCTGGGATATTGGCGGTCCTGGGTGAAAGGATTGCAGAGGGGAAGCTTCCCTGATGTGGGCAATTTCTATCTCAGGCGACTGTGCAATCAGTGCGACGTACCTCCCTGCACGCAGGTGTGTCCCGTCCAGGCCACGGTGAGACGGCCCGAAGACGGCGTGGTGGTGATGTATTACGGCAAATGCATCGGTTGCGGCATGTGCATATCCGCGTGTCCTTACGATGCACGGTTCTTCAACCCCATCCGCAGCACCGCGGACAAGTGTGATTTCTGCGTGACCCGCATCGACAACGGGCTCAAGCCCGCGTGCGTGGAAGCGTGCCTCTCGGGTGCGCTCGTTTTCGGGGACTTGGACGACCCCTCATCCGAGGTCTCAATCAAGCTTGCCGAGGTGGCTACCACGGTCATCAAACCCGAGCTCGGAACCAGGCCCAAGGTCTATTACATCGCAGCGGATCGGTCCTTGAAAGGCCGGATTATATTCTCCGACGACTTTCAAGAGGAGATACTCGATTACCACAAGAGTATTCCCAGCCCGGACGCGTCATACTGGAAGAAGGGACGGTAAATGGACGCAACCGTTCTCTATAACGTGCCTCATGAGATCCCCTGGAAGATCTACATTCCGTTCTACTTCTATTTCACCGGCCTTTCCGCGGGCTCGTTCATCCTCTCGACACTCTCCACGGTGTTCGGGATCAAGCGATTCAAGCCCATGGCCCTCCCTGCGGCCATTATCTCCTTCGCGCTCCTGCTGCTGGCTCCGGCGTGCCTGATTCTCGACTTGCATCAGCCCACACGATTCTGGCATACGCTGGTCCCGGAGTATTTCAACAACACGTCGGCTCTTTCATACGGCTCGTGGCTGCTGACGGCCTATCCCATCGCTAACCTCGTTTACATCTATTTCATCTTCGTCAAATACGACCGGATCACGAAGATACTGGGCACCATCACCGTACCCTTGGCGATTTTCGTCCACGCGTACACGGGATTCGCCTTTGCTCTGGTTCGGGCCCGGGCGTGGTGGCATTCGGCGCTCATGCCGGGATATTTTCTCACGTCCGCGTTGCTCTCGGGGATAGCCTTGCTTGTGGTCGTGGCCATGATCATGGACCGATACCGCAGAGAAAAGCTTGAGCTCGACCTCTATCGAAGCCTGCGCCTGATGATGATCGGCATTCTCCTTACGGATCTGTTTTGGAACGCATCGTTTTGGCTTACTCTCCTCGTCTCCAATGCGGACGGATATGCATCGATTCGCTTTGCCCTGCACGAACCGTTGTACATCTGGGGCGAGTTGGTGGCAGGCATGCTCATCCCCCTTGCCATCCTGTTGATGCCGCGGGCCGGCGAACGGAAGGGGTGGCTTTGTCTGGCCTCGATCCTCATCATTTGCGGCGTCTTCCTGATGAGGTACTCGGTAGTGTTCATCGGCTTCGACATACCGTTGAGCTGATATGCTGGAAGTATTGGGAAGAATATGACCCAAGTGACCCGACGAGAATTCATTCGCCTTGCTACGTTGATGGGGGGTGTTTCCCTCTTCGCGGGGTGCCATCTGTTTGGCGAGGAGCAGCCCGTACCGAAATATATTGACGGCGCTCCGGGCGTAGACCCGCTGGAAACCCTTCAAGGGGTCAAGAACATCTATACCGTTTGCGCCCTCTGCCCGGGAAATTGCGGTATCTGTTGCCGGGTCGCGGAGGGAGCCGTGGTCAAGATCGGGGGAAATCCGTACCATCCGGTCTCGGGGCATCCGATGCTTCCCTTTGAGACTCCCCTGGACAAGGCCGCTGCAGTCGGCGGCGCCGTCTGTGCTGTGGGCGGGAGCGGCATCCAGACCGTGTACGATCCGTTCAGGCCGGCCCGGCCACTCAAGAGGGTCGGCCCCCGTGGGTCGGGAAAGTGGAAGGCCGTCGGGTGGGATCAGGCCTTCTCCGAAATCGTAAATGGAGGAGATCTGTTCGGCGAAGGGAACGTTGAGGGCCTCAAGACTATCAGGAAATCGGGCAACGGGTTGCAATTCCTCGTGGGCCGCGCGGATTGGGGAGCCCTTACCTTCGTGAAACGGTTTCTGTCAGCGTTCCCCAATGCGGTCATGGCACGTGACGCGGGAATTTTGATGGAAGAAAAGGCCCGCGCCGCGGCCGAAGCCGTTTTCGGGACAGGGATCGGCGCAGTGGATGCCGATTACGGCAACGTCAGATTCCTGGTGAGCTTTGGAGACGCACCGCTGGATTCGGGCGTGCCGTTGGTTTCGATAGCCCGGCGGATTGCCGATGCCCGGGTCAAGGGACCGTACATGCATTGGGTGGTGGTGGACCCGCGGCTCTCCACGTCGGCTTCCAAATCCGATCTGTGGGTTCCGGTCATTCCCGGGGAAGATGTCAACCTGGTCCTGGCAATCATCAAAGCCCTGCTCACCGACCACCGCAACGAGCTCAAGTTCAAGGACGAAGCACTGGACAAGCTGGTGGCGGACCGGTCCACGGCCGACTACGCCAAGGCTGCGGGGATAGGTCCGGATATCCCGGTCAAGCTCGCCCGCAGGTTCGTTGCCGAAGGACCCAGGGCCGCGGCTGTCCCGGGACGTGGGATTCTCGCACAGCCCAACGGATTGGAAGTCGCTATGGCGATCCTCACCATCAACCGGATGGTGGGCTCTGTTCCGGGTTCGGGAGGGCTTACGGCTCGAAGCGATGCGTATCTCAAGAGCGCCGAGGAGAAGCTTGTCCCGGCCTCAGTCAGAGACTTGAAGCCGACGGCGTTCGGCTCGCCCACCAAGGCTTTACTCCTCTGGGAATCGGACCCGGTGTACGATAATCCTGCATCGGCAGACGCGTATTTTAAAGACCGGAGCAAGGTCCCGCTCTTTGCGGCAATCTCCACAGGGATCACCGAGACAGCGGCACTGGCCGACTACATCCTCCCGGACACCACATACCTCGAGAGATGGGATGTTTGCGTGTCGCCTCCTTCGGTGACGACTCCGGGCGTCGGTGTGCGCGTGCCGGTCATAGGCGGCTTTGAAAGTAAGACAGGACGCTACTTTCCCATCCTTCCCGAGACTCGGCCCATGGAGGAGGTCCTCATCGGCCTCTCCGCGGCAGTGAAGATCCCGGGGTTCGATCCCAAGGCCAAGGAAGGCATCAAGAACGCGTGGGATTACTATAAACAGGTGTTCCCCCCGGTCATTCAGGCAATGAAGGCAGGGGGATTTCCGGTTGAGGTCTCGAAAAAAGGCATGGCCGAGTTTATGCAGCGCGGTGGATTCTTCACCAAAGAGCGCCCCACCGCGCGTGCTGCGGTATCGTCGCCGTACACGGCTCCCGAGTTGAAGGCCGCTCCGGGGCAATCGGCTCCCAAGGACAGCCTCCTCCTCTTGACGTACACCCTTCCCTTCCACCGATCCCCGACTTCCGGTGTCAACAGCTGGCTGCTGGAGATTCTCCCTGAGAATAGGCTCCTCATCAATACGGCCGATGCCCGCAAGCTCGGTATCAAACAGGGCGAGACGGTCACCGTGGAGATGCCCGACGGCAAAACCGGGTACAAGTGTAAGGCCCAGGTCGCTCCGGGGATAAGGCCCGGCGTGGTCGCTCTGGCCCGCGGCTTCGGATACCGGCAATTGGGAGCCTCTCTCCAGGAGATCGACAAGAAGTCCCTGGCCGCTGACAAGCCTCGCGGCGCCGGAGTCAACGCCGCCGACCTTGCCGGCACCTCCGGTCCGTCCCGGGTGCGGGTAAAGAGAGGATGATCCGGAAGGGCTGTGAATACCGCAAAACGTTGGCTTATCGGAATTGGTGGGTTCCCGAGAAGGCGATAGCATGGAAGAGTCCTCTTTTCCTTGTTGGCCAACCTACTGGAATAGCCAGTGCGCTCGTACCAAGCGCACTGGACGCCGACGTTGGTAAACCAGTAGCCGAGGGTAATGTCCGCTTGACATCAAGATCACATTTGCAATGAGTGAAGGATACCTTGTCGGAAATCTCTTCCGATTTCTAGTTGTCGGGGCTTGATCAGCTGGAGATTGCCTTGCGTCGGGCGAATGTCTAGCATGGCAGGGTCTTGACTACCCTTGGTGAAAAGAGTGCCTTTGGGGAATGCGCTACGGATTCTGGCAAACGCATCGGTCGCATCGGTCACAGGAGTCAAGTTGACCTTGACAACGGGCGCACAAGTAAAGTAATCTCCGCAATGGGGGGTGAAGGACTTCAAGTGAGATTGACGTCTTCTTTCGATCAACGTTTCCATGAGCCAGGAGTTGTACGTTGGGATTGCCATCAGCGCTACGATTTCGCTCCGCACACAGGCTCTTGTGAGACAGCTTCAGATGGCGGCTATTCTGTAATGATTGGGCACGTCTAACTTTCCGGACGATATAGAGACGGAGGTTACCATGGAACGACGCGATTTTCTGAAATCTATAGCTGCTGCGGGATTTGCCGCTTCTACCGGGAGTTTGGTGGCTGGCACGTTGACTGAAAGGATCGAGACTCTCTGGAAAGGTACTGAAGCCGCCGAGTTTGAAGATAAGGTCCGCACCGATATTCACGACTCAGCTGAGCCCAAGCGCAAGATGCACGCTCACGGCCGTTCGCAATGTCGAACCACTTTCAAGCGGAAAGACTGTTAGTTAGCGTCCTTACCAAGGAAGTCCCGCTCAATATGGAGATGCCCTCGTCGTCGAATCAGATGGACGGAAGCTTCCTGAAGAAACGTATCACGTATAGACGGATTGGAAATCACAACCTTTTTGTCGTTCCCGACTTACCCGCTTGGGTTGTTCTCACTGACGCTGAAGCCGTTCTCTTTCGATATTTCGTGGATGGTTGGACTAGGCAGGAAATTTTATCATCTGCCGAGAGCACCGGTCTTCCGAGAGAAAGACTGCCTAGCATTCTTGACGAACTTCTGGCCAAACTCCGCCAAAGACATTTCTATCCACCGCCGGAAACTCTGTGGAGGGCTCCCGACGCTGCCCTCTATGAGCGCAACATCCATCTCTGCTTGACCCGTCGGTGCAACCTGAGATGTATTCACTGCTATCTCGAAGCCGGCACGGGAGCGCCCGATGAGTTGGCACTCTCGGCTTGGAAAGAAGGGTTTCAGAGAATCTTCCAAGTAGTTGCTGAGCCGGACATCACAATCAGTGGTGGTGAGCCGACACTGGTGCCATTTGTCGCTGATCTGGCTCAGTTCCTCCACAAACGAGGCGCGCGGCTTACTCTTTACACCAATGGCACGCAAGGTGTGCATTCCACGCTACCCTATTTGGAACAAGTTCAGGTCTCTTTGGAAGGCATCTCCGAGGCCACGCACGACTTCGTTCGAGGCGCAGGCGTTTTTTCCACGGTGCGTGACTTTATTCGATTCTTTCCAGAAAAGAACAAGCTCACGGTGGCTTTGACCCTCATGTCACACAATTTTGACGAAATCCGGCAGGGGATTACTGAGTTTCTCGACGAAATGTCATTGTCGCCTGAACAGTTGCGTCTGAATGCCGATCTGGAGCTAAACGGTCGAGCAGTAGGCTTGCCTAGCCATTTCCACAACTTTTTAAAGAATCGAGCAGAAGAAGTGTTCCATTTTATTCACGAGCTTTGTCCGCAAGAGCCACGGCTACCCCTGAAAAACATGCGCAACTGCGGCATCGGCATTTCCATAGGAATCGACTCAAATGGAGACGTTTATCCGTGCGACGTGTTCGAGAATCTTTACGGGAACGTACTTGTTTCCGACATGGAGGAGTTGCTTGATCGATTGGTCAAGTTAAATGAACGTACTGAAGTTGACTGCATGGCCCATCTTCTACAGTGAACTAAGAAAAGCTAGTTAGTTTCAATATGTTATTAGGGTATAGCAAATCTGTGGCACCAGGAATTTGATCCCGCCCAACCCGAATCAGATCACGCAGTCGCGTCGAACGGTACGTTACGGATG
>JBGSJS010000098.1:0-32650 GCA_041741735.1 Desulfomonilaceae bacterium
TACTTCCCAAGTCCCTCCCGTTTCCGGCTGGTTGGCGCCTCATCAAGCAACACTAATCTACCAGAATCAGGTCGAAATGTACAGCGAAGTCTGCCGAAATCAGACCTCTTTTCTCGCTTGGCTCGCAAAATCCAGGTTCAAGGAGTCGGCTCATGCCGCGAATCGCGCCGGCCCGTCTTTTACCGATCATTTCACCCATGCCTTCGCGTCCTGCACCCGAAAAGCCCACTAACTCTCTGTTACAACAACGAGTTCCGCACAGCGTCCAATTATATCAAAGTCGTTGCCAAAAGGCAACCGGGAACCGGATTGCCGCCATCGGTTCCATGGCCCTGGGAAGGAACGCACCAAGGATACGGGGCCCGGCTCACTGCCGCTCACGGAAATGCGCGGTATTCTTCCAGTCAAAAGTCAATGACCCTTCGACCGCATTATTGCAGCAAATCGGCTCTGTCCGACCGAGAAAACGGTTGTCTTTAAGCCTTATGCCGGATCCGATAGAGGAGCGCAGGAGGCCGGCCGTAGGCTACCCTGACGACCGAAAGGCTCCGCTTCGTTTCCCGGAGCTTTTAAAGCGCTCCATCATAACAATGTCAAGCTTTTTCAAGTCCTCCCCAAAGTGCAGGCCATAACTTGCTGGTTTTTCACTTTATTCATAATATCAAGAATCGACTTCGGGGAGCCTCGAAGGTCGTCCCGCCCGGGCAATTTCCTTCTCCCCCACAGCCCACCCGGGTCCTTTCAGTCGCCCCCTGCCCGGCATTCTCCAAGATTTCTATCTTTCGTTGTACCCCACCGGGGCATGGGTGTTGGTATGAGGCCCCCTGTTTTATCCGAGAAGATGGGGAAGCTCCTCAGGGGAGAAATCCAGCATCGCAAAAATTTGTTCTTCCAGACGCGTGCAATCCGCCTTCATGCGAAGAAGCCATTCCGCGGCCTCATCGGATTTTGCGTAGGTCTCCGCCAGGTAGACGAATCGTTCGTCCAAACTCACCACTTGGTCGTGCACCACCCGTTTGTCCGCGTAGAAGACTATATGCTCTTCCCTTATGGGGTCTTCCTTTGAACCTCGGAGCACGACATGTTGTACCACGATGCGGGCCACCGCGGGATAACCCTCTGCCTGGAGGATTTCTTCGCCCCTGACGTCGTGATGGCCGTTTCCATCAACGATGCACGGGTACTTTCCTATGTCGTGAAGGAGGCACGACGCGTCCAGCAGCTCCATGTTCAACGGATAATCCCTTTTCCGAAGACCGGCCCCCAAGAGACGGCCAACCTGGGCAACCTTCCGGGAATGGGAAATGATGTGAGCCGGAGTATCGTATTTTGCGAGAAGCGCGGTGCATTCTTGTTCGCTGGGGATCACCATGGCATACACTCGAAAACACTCTTCACGACCGCCCATGACAGAGGTCGTCGCCGGAGGGGGGGCCGCCCGCAGGAATCAGTATACCAGTTCCGAGGCGTGATACCATTTCGCAATTAACCGTGTGACTTCACGACACGGACGGCATTCTCCAAGATTCTTAATCTTTCGTTGTAGCTTCTCAGCTATGGGAGCTGGTACGAGCGACCGGAATCTGAAGTGCCGCAGCTCTTGCCTGCCTCGGGCATTCCCCTTGAATCAATCCTGTACCCGGATCGGAATATGCGAGATTCCTATCCGTAGAAAAAGTGAACCCGCCCTTTCACAAGAGCGGGTCCAAACCCCGGAGGTTGCGTTCTGCCGTTGCCGATTGCCTTAGAGCTAGAGTTTCGGCAGGGGGTTGCTAAAGGGTTGTTCGCTCAGAAGACCACCCCGACCTCGGCAAAGGGGCCGTAGAAAGACGTCTGAAGCTTCAGGTTTTCATTGATGCGCCAGTTGGAGCTCTCCCAGCGAAAACCAACACCCCCGTATGGCCTGAATCCTAAATCCATTCCTCCGCAGCCCTGATTCATCTCCGGGAAGTATCGGCCTGCGCCTTCAAGGTACCAGCCCGTCTGATCCTGGAGGAACTTGAATACTCCCTTGCCCTTGAGGAAGAAGCCGTTGGCAGGAGCATATTCAACCGTTCCGCCAACTCCCATGAGAAACGTGCTCTCCCAACGGTTGGTGGAGGCGTCCGGGCCCTCAAGCTCAAAGTTTCTGACCCAGAGCTCGCCCAGAAGCAGGCCGGCAACTCTGCTGTTGCAACCCACGGATAGAAAGTACTCCGCTTCCCAACGGTGCCGTGAGATTTCTAACTTGGAGGTCACGGGGGTACCTACCGGATAAAACCTTCCGTTGAAATTAAGATCGCTGATGAGCACGCCGTTACCGTTGTCCGTCCTCGGAATAAGGAACGTGTATGTCAGGGCGCCGAACTTCGGCATGCGAACGGCAGCGTAGACCTCACCAACTACATTGTTGCAGGAAAAGTTGAGGTCTTTTGCCAGATTGATGTCGTTCCCATTGTCAACCTTGAGTTTGAACTCATTGGTGGTTATGTACAAGAGGCGCCCTCCGCCCTCCACATTGATCGTCTTGCATGTGTTGTCGGGAACACACGGCCCCATTGCCATGGGCGGTCCGCAGAGTCCGCCACCCATCGGAGCGGATGGCATCATGCCTCCCATGGGCGGTCCCATCATGGATGGCATGAAATTCTGCGAATAGGCCGCGGGAGCCAAAAGCACGAGCAGGAGAAGGGAAACGATCCCCCACATTGATGTCAAGTTCGATAATCTTCTCATTGGTAACCATGTACCTCCTGGGGTATGCTGTTGTGTGGATAATATCATAGTTAAATCAAAGTCGTCAACATATTTTGCCATTCTTGTCTCGGATTTCTCGCTAACTACTTAAAATATCAAATGCCCACACTCGGGGATACTCTTGTGTCTTGCGGCGATATTTACCCTATCAGTCTTATATTATTGCCTTCTTTGTCTACCTATTACAGCCGGATCTGAACGCGAAGGACTGCGCGCACCACCCGCCGCCGCTTTCCTGAGACGCCCCGAAAACGAGATTTCCCCAGCCCTGGAGCTGCGGATCTCTTGCCGGGAATGCGGACGGCCGATTTCTCCTTCGTCCTCAGGCCACGACGCGGAGCTGCTCGGCAAGAGCGCGATTGATATTTGGCCCTCTGTGTTGTAGTATAAGCTAGACCTCGGGACGACGGGGAGATGCGGTGAATTGCCCAACCCTTCGGAAACACTTCCGACTGAGAATCTTTCCGGAGGCAAGGATCGAGTCTCAGTACTAAGGAATGCCGGTTGCATGTTGAAAGAGCATATTAACGATATCATGACCAGGTGGAATCCCAAGGAGCGGCGCGGCAGCTCTTACGATCCCGTCCTCTTTCTGGAGACCCCGGAACAGGCCCGGAAACTCATCCGGCATTTGCAGCGGGAGCTTGCCAAGGCCGAACAGGAGAAGAACAGGGAGCTGATATCGGAGGTGGGTGAAAAACTCTCCAGGGTGGAGCGCCTCTCGCGGCAATTCTTTCGGTGGGAGGAAAACATGGCCCGCGCTCTCAATGCCCAGGATCTACAGGAAATTAAGAAATTGCCTCTCGGGTTTTGAGAGCATATTCGGTCGGTCGCGGTCCCTCCAGCCATAGCTGCTCGGAGAGGACGGCCCTGTTCACGGGGCTATGTAAGCCGAATGTACGGATCGGCCACATTGAGGAGACAGGCATGGACCTTGAGAACATGACGAGAGAAGAACTTCTTCAGCATATTAAGGAACTGAATCAATATATGGAAAACGTTGTCGTTTTCTGGGGCGGGAAGGAAGAGTTCAAGGAGACGTTCCGCCAAGTGGCTCAGAATTCCGAAGGGGAATATACCGACGAGGAAGCGCGGAATGCCTCCATCCTCCTTGAGGCGGAAGGCGCGTTCGACAACTTTATCGAGATTCTTCGCGAGTCGTTTGAAAGGGGTGGAATCAACTATATCCTTTCCGAGAAGATCTCAGCCATCATGGACGAAGTGGCGTCGAAATATCGAAAGAACTAGTGCCGTCTCTCGGCAATGGCTTTGCAATGACAAGGATTTGAGTCGAGGTGCGGCCGGCTCCCGAGCGCACTCGGGGCGTGCCGTTTTCCGCGCGGGAGGATGCAGCGCCTCAGAGCAACAACGTGGTGTAAACTTGACGCGGAAACACGGCACCGGGCGCTTACAACCCTCAAACAGAACCGACGCGGCACCTGCCGCCAAAGTAACGTTGCCGGAAATACCGGCCAAAGGTCTGGAAATTTCCCCTAAAATGGTTTAATATATTGCCTTAACTAGTGCATCTGAAACGCCGATGCTCAGTCTAGCCCGGATGGCCGAAAGGAGTTGAAGCCGTTGAACAGCAAGCTCGCCTTGAAGATTCGCCCCCTGGTGGTGCTTTTTACAGTGATCCTGTTTTCGTGCCTTTCGATTACTCAGAGCTTGGCTCAATCCTCCGAGACGACATGCACGGATCGGAGGAATCATTGGGAAAAGGTGGTCAAGGATCTTCAGGAGAATCTTCAGTCCTATTCGGCAATTGCTCAGACACCGGTCGAAAGGATCGTTCATCGTCCTCTCGTCGATCCCCGAGCCGGGAAGACTATTGCCGCTCAGGTTGCAGAAGCACTTCAGATCAAGGAAGACCTCCTCAACGCCAAGAGGAAGGAGTGTCGGAGCATTCTCGACATGGAAAACCAGGCCTTTGCCGAATTTGAGAAATGTGCCGACGCGGCCAAGAGAAAGAACAAGGACCTGACCAAATTGGCCAAGCAGAGGAAGAGCCTTATCGAGAAGGCGATACTCATGCTTTCGGAAGTGCGGGAAGTCCAGGGGGAAGAGACCTACTCTCCGTATTCCCAGTCTGCCAAATATTACGACCCGTACAGAGGTGGAAACGGATACTATCAAAATTATCAGCAGAACTACGGAGGACGCTGGTGGGGACGTTGATCCTCTCCGGGCGTTCCTCGCGGACAGTCGGGGCGGCTTGATAGTACTTGACAGGCCGGCGCGGTGGATTTATCATGATTTTTTACGAGATCATGGGCCCATAGCTCAGCTGGTAGAGCTCCCGGCTCATAACCGGTCGGTCCCTGGTTCGAATCCAGGTGGGCCCACCAATGCTTCCGAGATATTCGATGAGACCGCCTTACCAAGAAACGGAACGACAGCACCTGCTTCACGGGGAGCCTCATAAGGCTCCCCGTAGTCTTTTTCGGAGAACCTTCGCCCGCGGCTGCTATCCTATTCAAGCCGCGTTCGTTCCGCGGTCGGGCGTCTCCGGGGGGCTACGGCCCGCCCGGGCAGGAGATACGCCCGGGAGACGGCTCGACAAACGTGTGCCCCTGCATGTTGCGGAGGGGAGGGAATCGGTCAAAGGCGACCGGCTCCCGATTCCCACCTCCGGATGCGCTAACTAAAAAGGAGGAGATGGCGGTGGCCGGAGCGAGCTTGTCAAGAATTCTCGAAATCACCGATAAGCTTTTCCCCTTCACCGCTGCCGAACCCTGGGACAACTGCGGTATCCAGATCGGCGATCCGAACCGAACGATACGCGCCATAGCGTTCAGTCTTGACCCCACACCCGAAACGGTCGCATTTGCCGTTCGGCACGCATGCGACCTCTTAATCTGTCACCATCCCCTTCTCCTGGAGCCCGTACGCAGCGTAACACCTGAAAACCTTTCCGGGAAGACGCTCCTCGCCGCGGCCCGATCGGGCATTGATATTGTAAGCCTTCACACCAACCTGGACTCGGCTCAGGGTGGATTGAACGACCACCTCGCGGCACTCTTGCACCTGGAGCATGTGGTCACTCCGTGGCCCGCGGGATGCGCACGGTTCGGGAGGCTCTCTTCCCCCGTCGGCCTCTTTTCTCTGGCGGACAAGATCGCGCATGATTTGAACGTTGACGGCGTGAGAGTCATCGCCACAGGAGACAAACCGGTGGAGACGGTTTTCTGTGTTTCCGGAAGCGGTATGGGGTACCTCAATGAAGCGCTGGCCCATTCCGCGGATGTCATGGTGACCGGGGACGTCAAGTACCATGCGGCCCGAGAAGCTCTTTTCGGGGGAATGGCCGTGATTGACGCCGGCCATTTCGGGCTGGAAAAAGCGGCCGCTTCTCTTCTCGCCGAGTCCTTGGGAAGAGAATTTGCTCAACTGGGAATCGAAATGGCTTTGTTCTCATGCGATGTCGAGATGGAGCCTTGTGTATACATAACCGGTAAGGAGGGTTTTTCCGTTGAAAGAACAACTGCGACTTCTTGAGCAACTTCAAGAAATCGACAAGCAGATATTCCAGCACGAACAAGAGCTCGAGCGATATCCCCTGGAGGTCCGGGAGATAGCCAGAAGCCTTGTCACGACACGACGAGAGATCTCTGAGGATCGGGAGAAATTGGCGGCACAGGAAAAGGACCTCCGGAAGAAAGAGCAGGACCTGGCCACGGAACAGGAAAAGATCAAAAGGTCTGAACGAAGGCTCTTAGGAATAAAGAATCAAAAGGAATACAACGCCCTGTCCCGGGAGATCAAGCTGGGCAAGAAGGTTGCCGGCGAATTGGAAGACTCTGTTCTCGGGCTCATGACGGGGATCGAGGGGTTGAAAACCTCTCTGGCAAAGATGGAGGAAGAGTACGCGGAGAATGAAAAGCGACTTCTGGAGAAAAAGGCGGAAGCGGAGACCGTCACCGCGGACGCAGGCAATGCTTTGACCACTCTGAATTTGGAAAAGGCCAAGATCAGCGAAGGCATTGACCGGGATTTTCTCAAACGATACGAGACCGTGCGCAAGGCCCGGGGAACGGGCGTTGCCGAATTACTCCACGGCTCGTGCTGCGCCTGTCATATGGCGGTTCCTCCTCAGCTCAACATCCGGGTGCTCAAACAGGAGGAAATGATCGCATGTCCCAATTGCCTCCGCATCTTGTACGTGAAAGAGGAAAACATACCGGATGCGAACAGGATTGATTCCTGATCCCGGCTACGCCTTGCCTGAAACGGTTTCGGCCGTCGATTCCCGCTGCGGATTCCTCGGCGTCGCAGTCCCCCAGGCCACGGCCGGCGCCAAATAGGCTTACACCCTAGCCGTTTCGGAGCATGTCCGTATCGTGGAGGTGAGTTATTGATGACGTGCAAAGGGGAGTAATTCGGGAACAGTTCACTCCCCTTCGATAAATCCATATTTTTTCAGATAATTATCGGAGGCAACCGGGCCGGTGCCTTCGCCGGCCATTGGATAAGGGAGAAGAATGTATTCGAAAACGTTTCTGTCCGGCATAACAACCGGTGACGTTCAGCGGATCGTCGATGTAGAGCACTCCGATCCCCACCATGTATTGGGTGCGCATCCCTGTTCCGTTGAGGGCAAAGACGGTTTGATCGTGCGTGCCTTTCATCCCGACGCGGTGGGAGTAGATGTCGTGGTGGACGGCGAGCTGCTGCCGATGGAGGACTCGGGAGCCAAGGGAATATTCTGGCGCTGGATGGCGGGAAAAAGTCTTCCCATGAGCTATCTGGTGCGCTTCACCTTTGCCGACGGCTCGACGTGGGAGCGCGAACCGCCGTATCGTTTCACGCCCAGTCTCGGAGAACAGGATCTCTATTTTGCCGGAGAAGGCAAGCACTACGAGCTCTATGAAAAGATGGGCGCTCATGTCAGGGAGATGGATGGGGTTCGGGGGGTTGCATTCGCCGTGTGGGCTCCGAATGCCAAACGTGTGAGCGTGATAGGAGATTTCAACTTCTGGGACGGAAGGCTTTTCCCTATGAGGAGCCTGGGGTCCACCGGGATTTGGGAGCTTTTCATCCCGCGCCTTGATGTGGGGACTCTCTACAAATACGAAATCAAGACAGCGTCAGGCGATTTGCGCATAAAAACGGACCCCTTTGCGTTTGCCATGGAGCTCCGTCCGGAAACCGCGTCCAGGATTTGGGATGTGGACGGCTATTCCTGGGAAGATAATCAATGGATGGAAGAGCGCCGGACCAGGGACCTTTTTGCCGGCCCCATGAGTATTTATGAGGTTCATCCGGGGTCGTGGATGCGTATTCCCGAAGAGGGAAACCGCTGGGCCACTTATAGGGAGATGGCCGTTCCCCTCGCGGAGCACGCGGCAAGTTTCGGCTTTACCCACGTCGAGCTCATGCCCATCATGGAACACCCTTTCGATGCATCCTGGGGATATCAGGTAACGGGATACTACGCGCCCACCAGCCGTTTCGGCTCGCCGGAAGACTTCCAGTATTTTATGGATGTGCTTCACCGGCACGGGATAGGGGTCATTCTCGACTGGGTCCCCGCTCATTTTCCCAAGGACGATTTCAGCCTTCGTCTCTTCGACGGAACGGCTCTGTACGAGCATTCCGATCCGCGTCAGGCCGAGCACAAGGACTGGGGCACGCTCATTTTCAATTACGGCAGGAATGAGGTGCGTAATTACCTCGTGAGCAATGCCCTGTTTTGGCTGGAAAAGTACCATGTTGACGGGTTGCGGGTCGATGCGGTCGCGTCGCTGCTTTATCTTGATTACAGTCGAGAAGAGGGGGAATGGATTCCCAATCAATACGGAGGGAATGAAAATCTCGAAGCCATAGAGTTTCTGAAGGAATTCAACGCTATGGTCTACGGGAAGTATCCCGGTTGCTTCACCGTGGCCGAAGAATCCACCGCGTGGACCGGCGTAACGACCCCTACGTACCTCGGGGGCTTGGGATTCGGATTCAAATGGGACATGGGGTGGATGCACGATACCCTGGAGTACTTCTCCAAGGACCCTGTCCACCGAAGCTTTCATCAGAACGACCTCACCTTTTCCATGATGTACGCGTACAGTGAGAATTTCATACTGCCCCTTTCCCACGATGAAGTGGTGTACGGTAAGGGATCGCTTCTACGAAAGATGCCCGGGGACGATTGGCAAAAATTTGCCAATCTTCGTCTCCTATATTCCTACATGTATACGCATCCCGGTAAGAAGCTCCTGATGGCCGGCTCCGAGCTCGGCACATGGAATGAATGGAATCACGAATCCAAATTGGAGACCGAGCTTCTCCAATACCCCGTTCATGCGCAGACGGCAGGCTTTCTTAAGGATCTCGGTGGATTGTACCGGTCGGAGAACGCGTTTTGGATCTGGGATGCCAAGCCGGAGGGATTCTCCTGGATCGACTGTAACGATCAGTATAACAGCATCCTGTCGTACATTCGAAGAGGCCCTGAGGGACATTTCGTCTGTATCCTGAATTTTACCCCGGTGGTCAGAGAGGGTTATCGAGTAGGAGTACCGGAGCCCGGCTCTTACCGGGAGGCGATAAACTCGGACTCCATGTTCTACGGCGGGAGCAATGTCGGTAACGGTGGAGTGCTGGTGACCATACCCGAGCCGCACCATGGTTACGGTCAACATCTCAACCTGACTCTGCCGCCCCTCGGGTGCCTGATCTTGCGTAAGTCGGATTCCCGGAGTCAGTCTTTATGAACAAACCCAAAGTAGCTATTGTACGATACGAAAAGCCGTTAGAATCAATGCGAAATGTCGTCGATCTTTGCGGCGGCCTCGATGCTCTCCCGACGGGAGCGAAAGTCTTTATCAAACCCAACATTGTCTTCTGGACCAAGGCCGCGCCTTTTCCCAAGTGGGGAGTCATTACCACGACGAGGGTGGTTCAGGATATCGTTACATTGCTCAAGGAGAGAGGGATCGACGACATTACCATCGGAGAGGGAACCGTAGTCTACGATCCCAAAGATCGGGAGACCCAGGCCCACGCGTTCGAGTCCCTCGGGTACAACGAGCTGGCGAAACGATTCGGTGTCAAGGTAGTCAGTGTCTTTGACAGGCCGTTTGAGAAGATCTCCATCGACGACCGGATCTTCCTCAACTTCAACGCGGACATGATCCAAAGCGACTTCGTGGTCGATCTTCCCGTTCTCAAGACCCATGCCCAGACCGTGGTAAGTCTCGGGATTAAGAACATCAAGGGGACGATCGACATCAACTCCCGCAAGAAGTGCCATTCAGCAGATGAAGGGCGCGATCTCCACTACATGGTATCAAGGCTTGCGGACCGTCTTCCCCCCTCCTTGACGGTTCTGGACGGCATCTATACCAATGAACGAGGACCGGCATTCGACGGCAAGATACGCAGGAGCAACCTGCTTGTAGCCTCGGCTGACATGCTCTCCGCAGACAAGGTCGGTGCCGGCATACTTGGCTTCGCCCCTTCGGAGGTGCCCCATCTGGTGCATGCGGCGAACCGTCAGGCGAGGTCCTTGGATCTCTCCGACGTGGAAGTGGTGGGAGAATCTCTCCCCGAGGTCGCTCTCAAACTCCAGTACTCGTTCGCTTATAACGCGGAGAACACTCTCCCCATCCCCATGGAGAAGATGGGGATCAAGGGGCTCTCTTATCCGAAGTACGACCTGAGCTTATGCACGTACTGCTCCATACTGACCGGGGTGGTGCTTACCGCCGTGGCGTATGCCTGGAAGGGAGAGCCGTGGGAGGACGTTGAAATCCTCACGGGAAAGATGATGAAACCCACACCGGGTAAGAAAACCGTCATGATCGGAAAGTGTCTCTACACCGCGAACAAGGATAACCCCGCCATCCGGGATGCCATCGTCATCAAGACGTGTCCGCCTTCGCCCGCCGCAGTGATTGAGGCTCTTCACCAAGTCGGGATAGAGGTGAATCCCGCGGTGATTGAGAATGTGGACAAGGCTCCTGTGTTCTTCATGAATCGCTATGAAGACAAACCCGAATTCGATGAAGCATTCTTCAAAATTGATTGAGCCCTATTCCGGATAACCCGCTCTCATTGGGGCATCCTGCACTCCGTTTCCTTCAGGGACGGGGTTATTTCGGTTCCGGGAAGCTCTCGTAAAGGTTTCAAAACCCTAAATCGGAACGCGGCATCATCGGCGGTCTTTCCCCAGAAGCCCGGGGTTACCGCCTGATGATCTTCTTTTCGTATGGTCACGCTCCCCACGGGGAGCTCAACGGTCAAACCTTCCAGCGCCTTGATCACATCTTCCTTGCGGGTGCTCCCTGCGACCTTGGCCGCCTCCACATAGGCTCTTACTGCGGAATAGGGACCGGCGCTGTTCCACGAAGGGATCGCCTTGAACCGGGTTCGATAACCCGCTACGAAGTTGTGGTTCCCCGGGCCCAATTCATTCTGGAACCAGTACGGAGCCCCAAGCCAAATTCCGGTGGGCATATCTTGCTTGAGGGCGTACAGCACTTCCGTTGAAGCACCCAGATTAACCACCACATCCAGCTTTTTCTTCAGGAGACCCACAGCTTCGGCTTGCTTGACGAAATCGATAAGATTACCGGCAAAAAGGGTGACCAGAATGCCATCGGCATCGGACCTCATGACTTTTTGGGCAGCCTCCGTCCAGTCCCGGGTCTCGGGGGAACTGAACGCGGTTTGCGAATCCGGTAAGAAGGACACCCTCGGACGCAACTCCCGCAGGTACTTCTTGAACAACTCCCAACTTTGGTGACCGTAAACGTAGTCCGGTCCCACGGTCGTCCACCTTTTGGCTTTCAGGTCACGGGCAATAATAGCCGCGGACTTTATATTCTGTTCAAGATTTTGGCCGATCCGAAAGGTGTACCGGTTGCACTTGGTCCCCGTCACCTCGGGAGCGGTGGCAACCGGGACGATCAAAGGCATTTTCAACTGGCCCGCCAGAGCGCTTATACTGATAGCCACGTTGCTCAAGGAGGGTCCGATCACCACATCGACCCGGTGATCGTTAACCATTTTCCTGAAAAGCTCCGCTCCTATCTCAGGCGAGCCTTTGGAATCCACAAAAATGCCTACAAGTTTTCTCCCGTTGATGCCGCCGGTTTCGTTAATCTGCTCGATCGCGAGCTCGGCACCTTGCTTGGACATGGTGCCGAATGTGGCCAATCGACCGGACAGGATAAAAATGAACCCTATTTTGATGGGAGCTGTCTGTGCCTGCGCGGCATGCACGAAAAGCGGTAGGATGACGGTGACGATCAAGCCCGCCACGCCGGACATTTTCCAATGTGACGATCTCCGGCCGGCAGTACTTTTTTCGCCATGTGGGTGGTACTTGTCATTGTCAGCGCGGGAATGAGATGTCTCGGCAACCATGGCATTCTCCGTTCCGTTGGGTTTGGTTGACTGACTTCTTTCTTCGCTCCTTTTCCGGTCTTGGGCAGGACCCCTTTTGATGGGGAACCGGCTCCCGGAGAAGCGAATACCCCCCTCAGGAATCGGGGACCGCGGGACACGGAGCACTCCCCCCCTGTCCGCGATCTTTATCAAAGACGCCTCAAAATAAGCGATTTCCCCTGTACAAACAATTTTGCCAAGGGAACTGAGAAAGTCAAGCAAATTACACAGGACGACTCAGGCACGTAAAGGGATTGAGAGCGCCTTCTCTCGCAGGCCTGATCTTTTGTGCATCCAATTTCACGCTACAATAATGTCAAGCGATTTGGGACCGTGGACCCCGATGGTCAGGGTAAGCTCGATGTCGGCCGTCCGACTGGGACCTGTAATAAGCGTGATATTGTTGGGCGGATCTTCGTCATATCGAGAGAAAAAGTCATCGAGTGTGGCGAAAATCCTATCCGTGGCAACGATGGCGATGTGGCGCTCCGGCAGAACGCTCGCCTGCAACGACCTGCCTCCCTCACTGGAACAGACGATACTCCCCGTCTCCACTATCCCGGCAAGGACTTCTTCAACGGTGACGTTGGCGGAGAAACAGTCATCCACTCGAAGTTCTTCCCGTATGACGAGCGTCTTCTCTCTCTCCGTCATTGCCGGACAATAGACACGATCGTTGTCGAAGAGCCTCTCATGTACGGCCGACTGCAATTCTTCCGCTGAATGGACCCGGACGGTTTTCGCTGCCACGTTTTCGCATCTCTTGAGGAACTCTTCAACGATGCTGTTTTCGGTCACGACTTCCTCCGTCCAGCCGTATTTTTCGCCGGTTTGGGCAACCGGTCCAGTACGCCTTTGCCACCCAGGAACGTTGCCACGGGCCATGCCGCCTTCACCATTCGATCACCCAATCCAAATAGTCTCGGAGACTGAACGGCCATGCCGAAGCCGGCCATTGCCATCCGTTCAAGGGAGGGGGTAAATCCTTCCTTGACCCGCAATTTTCGAAGTTCTCTCAGAAGGTGGGGTATGGGCACCCGTACCGGGCAGACGTCGGCGCATGCGCCGCACAAGGTTGTGGCGTCCAAGAGGTTGTGGGCATGCTCCATGCCTTCCAGCAGCACCGTCAAGATGATTCCCATAGGCCCCGGATATGTCGATCCGTACGCGTGTCCCCCCACGGTACGATACACCGGACAGACATTCATACACGCGCTGCATCGGATGCACTTGAGGATGTCACGAAACTCGCCGGCCGCTATCTGCGATCTTCCATTGTCCACGAGTACGATGTGCAACGCTTCCGCACCTGTGGCATCCCCGGGTCTTCTCGTTCCGGTGATCACCGACAGGTAGCTCGAAAGGGGCTGACCCGTAGCCGATCTGGGCAGCAATCGAATAAAGGTCATCAGGTCTGCCAATGTGGGAACTATCTTCTCAATGGTAAGCACTGCTATGTGGAGCTTCGGGAGGGTCGTAACCATGCGACCGTTCCCTTCATTGGTGAACATCGCAATGCTCCCCGTGCCGGCCACGGCAAAGTTGGCCCCGGTAATGCCGGCGTCCGCGCTGAGGAATTCCTGCCGCAGTACCTCGCGGGCAATCCCCGTCAAAACTTCGGGATCTTCGGAATACTCGACTCCCAGTTTATCGGCAAAAAGACGTCCTATTTGCTGACGATTCTTATGAATAGCGGGAGCCAGAATGTGGGAAGGGGACTCCTCGGCAATCTGAACAATGTATTCGCCCAGATCCGTTTCCACAACCTTCATGCCGCGCTCTTCGAGGTGCCGGTTGAGGTGGATCTCCTCGGTGACCATGGACTTGGCCTTGACAATTCTTTTGGCCCCGTGGTCCTTCAGTACGTTGTAGACGATGTCCCGTGCCGAGGCCGCGTCGGGCGCCCGGTGCACCACGGCGCCTGCTCTTGTTGCGCTTGCCGCAAACCGGTCCACGTAATTGTGCAGATCGTCCAACACACCGATCTTGATTTCCGATGCCTGATCGCGCCACGCCTCAATGGGGAGAGAGGCTACTCCTTGGGACCGTTTTTCCGTAAACGTGTCCGTAGCCGTCCGCATCGCCTGACGCAACGTTCCATCCTGAACGGCTTGTGCCGATCTTTTCCGGAAGTTCAGAGTCTTCGGGACGTCGTTCATAACCCCTCCGCCAGCACTTGAGCAATGTGTTTGACTTTTACCCGGCTTCCGCGCCTCTTGAGGGCATCGGCAATGTTCATCAGACAGCCGTGATCGCACCCCGTTACGGTGTCGGCTCCCGTAGCCTCTATGAGCTCCGCCTTTTCATCGGCCATTTTCATGGAAACCTCGGGGAGTTTGGCCATGAACGTCCCCCCGAAGCCGCAACACCTGTCCGCATGAGGCAGCTCGACAAATTCCGCGCCTTCCAGAGACTTCAGCAAAATCAGCGGCTCCTCTTTCACCCCCAGCTCCCGCGAGAGTTGACAGGACGAGTGGTAGGTGATTTTCCCCCTGCCGCGCAATCCCGCAGAATGAGCCCGCAACTCGCCGACAAGGTATTGAGTAAGCTCGAAAGTTCTGTTTGCCGTCTCTTCCGCCAAGCGGCGCATGGGGTCATGCCGTTCGAAGAGATGCTGATAGTGATTCTTCACCATGGACGCGCAGGACCCCGACGGGATGACAATCGGCTCCGTTCCCTCAAAAACCGAAAGAAAGTGGCGTGCAGCAGCCCGCACTTCTTTCGTGTACCCGGCGCTGTCCGGTGGTTTTCCGCAGCAGGTCTGTCCGGCGGGAGAGAGCACCTCGACTCCGAAATATTCGAGCAGTTTTCTCGTTGCTTCGCCCGTCCCGGGAAAGAAGGTGTTCACCAAACAGGTGGTAAAGAGTTGAGCTCGCATGGCTTGAGAAACTCGCAGGTACTAGAGATAGAGCCAACTGAGTGTAACGGGGAGGGGGCTTTCCGTCAAGACAAATGCTCGCCGGCCGTCAGGCGGTCGGCAGAGGCAACTTTCAAGAGGCCGAATCCAAAAGTCTGCGTGGGGCTGACCGGAAACAAAGTGAATTCTTACGTGCCATCATTTCTTCGAGTTTTTCTCGACTCGGTCCCACGTGTCCAGACTCTTGGGGCCTTTTGACAGCCGATGGTACTGCCAGGCAAGATGACACTGCAGAATGGCCTCTTCCACCCAGTCTCTCAGATCGCACATTCGTCCGTACTGCCCGGTCTTCTCCTCTTCCTCAGCCCCCTTTTTCACTACTCCGTCAACCTTCATGAGCAGCTCGAAAATCTGGCTGAAACATTCATGGGCTTTGATTTCAAATTCTTCGGCGCTGGAAAATTTCACCCTGAAATGTCCTTTCGTGCCTATCTGTCGGCCAAGAGCTCTCAGTTTATCACAGGAGCTCCACCAATGAGGAGGGGAGAATCCTATCTCCCCTCCGGACCGCCGCAAGTGGAGCCGGAATGGTTCTCCGTCGCCGGGGATTATGCGTGCCGCAGTGTCATTTGGCACCGTTCAGCAGCTTGCACTTCTCCTCCGGAATATCCAGATCCGCCAAGATAGCCTTGGCCTTCTCATTAATATAGTACTCGTCGGGAGCATCCGGGCCGACCAGCACGAGAGGACCATAAAATCGATGGGCAAACTCCTCGATGGTGGTCGTGCCGCCGAAATCGGCTCCCTTGGCTTGGTACCCAATGACCAAGACGTCGTACTCACCCCGTTTGAAGCACTTTTTCAGCTCCCATTCGTTGCTGCCTTCGCACAAACGAAAGCCCACATCGACATCCTGATCGCTGAGGCGGTTGTCGTACTCCATACGCAACTCTTTGTCTTTCTCGGCGATCAGCTCCGGGCTGACCGGAGCGGTCCGGGTCTTTGCCGCGTCCACAAAAACCACGTCCCTGCGAAGGGCGTACGGGGATTCCAGGAACTGGAATACGTTCAGTTTGGTCTTGTGCTTGCGGGCCAAGTTCAGGGCATAATCAAAAGCCCAGTCGCCCTGTCTTGAAAAGATGGCGCATAATCCTACACCTTGCATTGTACCCTCCTGCGTTCCTATCTCTATTGCACTTGTTCTCACTTCACACCGCTTCTTTCAGCGCGTCCTCTTCTTCCGGGGGGATGACGGGAATATCGATCGTGAAGACGGTACCCCGGCCGAGGGCCGATTCCACATGTATGCTTCCACCATGCTCCTGCACCACTTTTCGGGTGATTACCAATCCCAAGCCCGTGCCTTTGGCCCCTTTGGTCGAATAGAATTTGTGAAAGAGCTTCTCCCTTACTTCCTCCGGCATTCCCTTTCCGTTGTCGCCCACCTGCATGAACAGTCGCCCTTCCTCCAGACAACCCCCGACGGTTATGCGCCTGCCCGGATTTCCTTCCAGGGTGCGGCAAGCTGCAACCGCGTTGGACACGAGGTTAGACAAAGCGCTGTGTATTCCGGCCGGGTCCAATCGGCATAAGCCCATCTCATCGTCGAAAGCCCTGACCAGCTCGATGCCGTCCGCCTTGGCTCTCTCCTCGTACAGGTCGCATACTTCGGCAAGTATGGCACCGGGATTACAGTCACTATATTCAGGTTCTCTTTCCTTGGAAGCGTACAGGATACCTTTGACCAGGTCCGATACTTTCCCGACATTGTTTTTCACCATGTCCCATCCTGTTCGGACTCTCTCTTCACTGCCGCGGGTCAGGCCTGAATCAACGATGTAAACACCTCCCTGGAGGCCTGTAAGAATGTTCTTTATCGTGTGGGACATACCGGCAATCGTTTCGCCGAGAATTGACAATTCTCCCTGGAGACGTTTTATTTCGGTTACGTTCGTGCTCATCTCCATCACCGCTCGGATCTCTCCTTGTTCATTGGTGATGGGAGCCGTGTATACGATGAGGTAGATCTCATCCCCGTTGCGCCGCCACACTTCTTCCGACGTGTGGGTAAGGCCGTCCTGGAATGTCTTTTCGACCGGGCAATTGTCACATTTGTGCTCGCTCTTCTTGTAGATTTCGTAACACTTCTTTCCGATGTTGGCCCCGAAGTTTGTGTCGAAAAGCTTGTTTGCCTGGATGATCGTGAAATCCCGGTCCACCACGGTGAGATAACACGGGACATTCTCGAAGAGATTCCGGAAATCTTTCTGTTTCTTCTCCAGTTCGAACTGCAGTCTCTTGAGCCGAGTTATGTCAACCGACATTTCCAGGACTTCCGCTACTCGCCCGTTCTCGTCCGGAATCGGGGAAGTCTTGACGATGACATAGACATTCCGTCCTTCAACGCTCCAGATCTCTTCCGACTGATGGGAGATGCCGTCCCGGAACGTTCTTTCCACCGGGCAGTTGCCGCATCGCGAATCAAGTCCCTTGTATCCCGTGAAACAGTGCTTGCCTACCTGCTCCCCGAATTGGTCGGTAAATGACCGGTTTGCTCTCACGATGCGGTAGTTTTTGCTTACCACGGTGAGATAGCAGGGCACGTCCTCGAACAGGGACTTGTACATTTTTCGGCTTGTATCAAGCTGCCGGGTTCTCTCATTAATTTGCCTGCTCATGCGATCGAAGGACCGCTCCAGCTCGGCTATTTCGTCCGAACCGCCCGCTCGCCCCATCGGCCGGTATTCCCCTTTTCCCATCTTGGCCGCATTTTCCTGGAGCTTCCTGATGTGGGGATTGACCAGAAGCATCACTCCCAGGCCGCTCATCGTTGAAACGAGAACAAACAGAAATAAGGCGAAAACAATTGTATTCCGCTTGCTGTTGAAGATTTCCGCCTTAACGCTCGCCAGGGTAAGCTCGACCTCCAGGGCTCCCAAGATTTTTTCCGATTCCGGATGGGCATGACACTTCGCGGTGGAACAGCTTGTGGTGTTGAGAATCGGGTTGACCACCCGCACACTACTGCCGTCACCGGATATTCTGTACCGAGTCGATTCGTTGGTCTTCAGATCGGCCAGAAGAGGGTGGTCCGCCGGATCGGCACGTTTGCCCCGGTTGCTTCCGGAGCTGGTGTAATTGAGTTTTCCTTCCGCGTCGTAGAGATTGATCTCCTCGAAGCCGCCCTGAGCTCCTATAGTCTCAACGATCTCCCGGATGACCTTACTATCCTGAGTCATCATGCCGTTCCAAATGGCGGCTTTGATGACTTCCGAATCTTTAATGGCCCCTCGGACCTTCCTGTGGACGAGATTCTTTTCCTGAGCCGAAATCGTTTGATAGGAGAAGGCCAGCAATGCCAGCAACATGATCGACGCCGCGTAAAAACTGAGCTTGAAGCTCAGGCTACGCATAAACTTTCTGATCAGGCGGACAAGATTGGTCAGCATAGCTCGGGTTTCTGCAGCGAGACTTGAGAAGCCGGTACTAGACCCTCAAGCCTCGACGCATGTCGCTACTCATCCAATGGCCTTCTTCACAGCTTCCAAAAGCACGGTTGTGTCAACCGGTTTTTCGATATAGGCCTCAGGTGCTCTAATAGCTCGATCTTGAATCCACTTCTTGAAATCCATGCTTGGCACGTCGTCTTTGCCGAATCCTGTGACCATGACGACCGGGGTGTTCGAAATTTCCGGATCTTTCCTTAATTCCCGGTACATTTTTATCCCGGTCTTGTTCGGCATGAGCAAGTCCAGACTCACCATATCGGGTTTCTCGGACTTGCACTTGGCCAACCCTTCTTCACCGTCCACCGCCGTCATCGTTTCGTATCCATTGTCCTCCAGAAGCGTGCAGAGAAAGGTGACCATATCCGGCTCGTCGTCAATCACTAGAATCTTCTTTCCCATGAGAATCCTCCCTGAACCTGTGCGCGTTATTCAAAGCCCGGACGATTCATCCGGATTGAGGTGTGGGCCGTGTCGATGCGGGCGTTCCGCCTCGGGGACACAGCGTGTTGGAATTCGCCGGCCTGTTCCCTCATGTTAATTGGGAAGAGGGAATATCTGAAAACTTTCGCACTCGGTTGCCCGATGATCGTTTCCGGAGGCCTAAGACTCGGGAAGCCCGTTGTCCTGCGGCACAAAGTCTCCCTTTTCACTCTTAAGGTTGACAGGCGACACTACCAGAGAGACTTCCCCCCTCTCACAGAATGAGTGCGGGAGAAAGCATTTCGGCCAAGTTCATCACTTTGGCATTGATGTGGTAATGCTCAATTATTTCTTTAAGTTGGTCCGTGCAGTTGTGGCATGACTGCAACACCACATTGGCTCCGGTGTCTCGTATCTCATCCGCCTTGATTTTGCCTGCAGCAATACGTCTCGGCGTGAACTCGGGCATGGCCAGAGCGCCCCCGCCCCCTCCGCAACAGAAACTCTGGTCCCTGTTGTGCTCCATCTCTTTGAAGTCGCTCACGCAGGCGTTAATAACCGCTCGAGGCTCTTCCATGACTCCGCCCGACCGGGCTATGTTGCACGAATCGTGGTAGGTAAACCTCGTGCCGTCCCAGACGGATTTGTCGAGCTTGATCCGGCCTTCCTCTATGATCTTGGCAAACAGCTCAATGGCGCTCGTGATCTTGAAGGGCACTCCGCCCAGCCAGTTGGCCAATTCCCACCGCAAGGCCCGATAACCGTGACCGCATTCCCCGGCGAGCAGATATTCGCACTCCAACCTCTTTACATCTTCGGCCTGCCACATGGAGAAGAGCTTCGCATCCTTGTCGTCTCCATTGAACAGCGCATAGTTGGTCAGGTCCCAATAGCGGGAAGAAATAGTCCAGCTCACGCCTGCGGCATTGAGAACCTTGGCGGTCGCTTGAATCGTCAACGGATAGTACTTGGGCTCCCTGGGGTTCAGGGTGAGAAAGTACTGAGCTCCCTTCTTATCCACGGGTATGGTGAAATTGGAGCACCCGGGCTCGTCCTGGAGCTCTTCTTCGATCCACTCCATTGTTTCGATGAATTCGCCCTGGGGCACGGCCATGTTGTTCCCATGGTTGTAGTGGGTGTCCACCGTGTCCTGAAGATGCTGGGGAGTTCGTCCCACCGCTTGCATCAAGCCTCGTGCGGCACGGACCATAATTCCGTAATCGACCCCCATGGGACAGTTGAACGTACAGCGCCGGCACATGGTGCATCCGCCCCACAGCTTGTCGTACATCTCATCGGCCAGCTCCTTGGTGAGAGGCTCGGCTCCCACGAACGAGGGGAATACCTTGGCCATCCAGTCATAGCGGTACTTGTACCATTTGCGGAATCTGTCGGCCTTGTATGCAGGTACCAGGGTCTTGTCTTCCGGGATGGAGACGCTGTAATGGCATGCGTCACTGCACATACCGCAATGTATGCAACCAGCCAAAGATGTTGCTACCACTCGATTGAGCTTGCTCGGAAGGAGCTTCTCCATCTCGGCCAGCATCTCAGGCGTAAATTCAGTCTTGGTGGGCCATTTTCGCTCTTCCGCGGCCCCGAGTTTTTCAGGCTGGGCTTCTGCGTTGGCTTGGTTTTCTGCCGGGTCAACCATTTCATCTCCTCCGAATAGTATTCTCTATTTCTTTTTATCTGTTATTACTTGGGATTTTGGTCAACAACCCCTCGCCCGCCGAAGATCGTCCCAAAGTTGATCCGGCCGAACGGGTAGAGTACGTAATGAGAGATCTTGCTGAACGGGACGTAAAACAGAAAGAATGTGGTCATGATGAAGAATAGCCACATCCAACCCGTTTCGGGCCGGCCTTCCTTCCACAGCCACATCGTGACGAATCCGACACCAAAGAACACCGTCATCAAAATGATGGCAAAGTAGTCGTCCGGCGAGCTGATGATCTTGATCTCCGGCACCGTGAGGCGCCGATAGATCCTTCGCAACCCGATGAGAAACGCCAACCCCATGAAAACCATGCATACGACGGCAACCGCGGGGGTCATAAGGTGTGGTACCAGGGGAATAAGAAAAGTCGAACCGATGGTCAGGGCAACGGCGATGTGGAAAATCATGAACTCTGTGTAAAAATACGGATTTTTCCTCGTGCTCTCCATTTCCCACGGTTTGAGCACGTTGAAAAGCGATTTGATCGCCCCTGCCGTTCGATCGCCCTTCAACTCGGCCTTCTCGGGCGGGAAAGGCTTCTTGAGAAGCTGCGAAATTTTTATCGCGTACATCATAGCCATAAAAGACAAGGCCAAGTATTGCACGGGCTCCTCTAGAATGTACAGCGCGTGACTCACTTCGTTGGTCATAATCCCTCTCTCTCCCTTCGAGCTTCCTATATTATGCGCCCCTTCAGGGGACTTCCTTGCGGTTTTCAGAGCGTCGGCCGACACGGGGCAAGAGAATTGTCTGCCTCAAGAGCCCTCCGCCCACATGCCGCGTTCGTAACGTGTTCGAGCGACCAACAGATGAAACGAGGTCCAGAATATTTTCCTTTAGTTCGGAAGTCAAGAACTATTTCCTAGCAATCCGCTAATACTTGATCGCTGTTTACGACTGGATCGCTCGGACAAACTAGCAGACTCTCCAAGACTTTACACCTCGGATTCCCCTTATTCGGCCCCACGATGTTTCGTACATTCCCGATAGTCTCGGGTCCGCACGAGCGCGTCGCGTAATCCCGGCAACGCCCGTACACCTCGCTTTACACGAGGGTCCTGCTCTGCCGTGATGGGGCCGTACCTATGGTTCTATAGTGAGCTCCAAGTCGCTCGAAGAAGGAAGGCTGCCCGGTCGTGATGACCGTGGGCCGACAGACCGTGGCACACGTTAAGTATCGGTCCGCAGGGCGGGTAGCCCACTCAGATGGCCTTCCCCGGGAAAGATCGCGAGGGGGAAGGCCTGTGGTATCCCCTGTCCCATATCATGATTCAAGAAATGCCGACTTCTTCGCCCGCAATTTTGTACTGTTTCGGAAATTCCGGTTGGAAATTCTGGTAGAAGGTGATGGGATATTTCGCACCTATTTTCTTACCGGATTCTTTCAACCCCTGTACCAGCGACTCCAATCCGTTGCCCGGTAAGGCGAAGACCATTTCGTCGTCCTGAGTCATGGAGAAAATTCGATCTCCCGCTCCAGGTACGGCGACACGCGCGGCGGCTTGTTTGTACGGAGCAATAAGGTACTCACTGCACTCGACTTTCCCACCCAGATTTCCGGTGACCCGTTCACCGTGTTGGTGAACCCATGCCTGAATCATTCTGGTCACTTGGGCCGGGTTCCCGTAGACTGCGACGGTGTCGGGCTCGTAGAGCCCTTTGGACAAGGGAGAGAGGGCTAAGGCCGGATATTCGCCTTTTTCAAGGAAGCTCATGGCCGCGGTTTCCTTCTCCGCCGATTCCCGGTTTTCGTGGAACGAGACGTCACAGAAAAGTTTTCCCAGAGAGACCCTGCTATGAGAAGACGCGGTCATGCCAAAGGTGATCATGGCGGGCACGCAAATCAGATCCTTCTTCGTTACCCCCATGGTCCACCCGTACACGCGTGCCATGGTCACTGCCTGACAAATCGTGATTCGTTTGCCAAGGGCCGTGGCAGGCCTCTTGGCCTTTTCCGGCAAATCCCCCTCGTCCTTCAAAAATTTTACCGCCACCGGCAAGGTTCGCAAGCGAAGCTCGTTGCTTATGAATGCAGCCGCTTCTCTGATGCCGTCTGCTGTCATCTCATGCCTCCCGTGTTCGAATGTGCGGATCTCCGTGGAGCGCGCGAAGAAGTTGTTCCGCGATGATGCCGTCCCATTATATACCCGGAGATCGGGCCCTTTGTCCAGGAGCGCTCCCACATTGATTTTACGGGGTGGATTCCGAGAACAGCGTGAGGTGGGTGTGGGCTCCGCACTTAGAGAAACGGGACAGCGCAAAAATTACACACAGCGTATATCGCTAACATATTGCTTTTACAGGAGGCGAATTCCCCGTGCGTGGAAACTTGTCATTCTGTAAACATCCTTTACGATTTGCCTGTTTGGAGATTCATCTCCCTGCAGGGATGATCCTTTGATATTATGGATTTTTTTCGGATTTGTTCTTTCATGGAAGCAGTGGCACGTTTATTGCTTAACACATGCGCACACGTTAGGCTAAGAATTCCATTTTCAACCGCGCCTGGCTCGGGCTTGACAGCCCCGATTCCCCCACTCCTTTCACGCAGGCGCTCAAACCGCAGGGGGTGCTTTAGCCTCCTGCGGCAACTTCGAGCAGAGCCCGGCGCGCTTCAGGGTGCGCTAAGGCAGGTGCAGGCGCGTATTTCGGGTAAATTGCTCGATGTACTCTAGTGAGAGGTCGGTCTCATCTTGAGGACTTCGGTGTTCGTAAGAAACGCGGGTCCGAATTGGAGAGAGACTGAAGAGGTAACTGAAATGACTCATAAAGACCTGATGCGCGAAACAGCCGCCGGCAACATTGAGACCGTCAAGGAGATCCTGAACGGATCTATTGATGTAAACGAGAGAAACGAGCACGGCGATACCGCTCTCATGGAAGCCGCCTTTTTTGGGCGATTGGAAGTGGTACGGTTCCTTCTTGACGCGGGAGCCGACCTCCACGCAACGGACAGAGACGGATCCAACGCACTGCTCGTTGCCTCGGCGCAAGGCTATGCAGAGATGGTCGAGCTCCTCGTGGCGGCCGGTGCACGTCTCGATGCCGGGGACGGCCACGGCCTGACCGCACTGGCTGAAGCCTCCTTTTGGGGGCACCTCCCTGTGGTGAGATTGCTGTTGCATCGTGGTGCGGACGTCAATGCCGTTGATCACGGCGGCAAGACTCCGCTCACTTGGGCGGCATTTCAGGGACATGAGGAGATCGCTGCTGTTCTGCTCGCTCATGGAGCCGATCCCTATCTCGAAGACGATGACGGCAACACTCCAATGAGCTGGGCCGCGTTTGAAGGGCATGGGCGGGTCCTAGAGATTCTCGGCACAGGCACTCCGAACCGAAATTACGGACGAGCTTGCTATCGCTTCGAGGGCGCCGTCGCAGAGCTTCACTGAGATCGTACGACCCGGAGAAGACCGAGCACACCCGGTCGGTTGTCAAAGAGCGCGCTCGGATGAAATGTTGGTTACCCCGGCTCGCTCGTGACAAGCTGCCGACCGGCCGAGGGCATGTTCTCCTTTTCCCCGGAGCTCGGGGATTCAAGTTTCCAGGTCCCTGTTGTCAATCGGGCCTGCGGGGATTTGGGCAGGGACCGCTTCCTCTGCCTCACGTTGTGCGATATCCCGCCTCCCTCCCGTTGTCGGGGCAAAAAAATTGCCTCGTTTTCCTGCCTGCTCTCGACTGACCGCTTCTTTCAAAGTAAACTTGCTTTTCGATCCAACCGAGATGACCTGTGTTCATTGGTACCCGACCACGATTGAGAGAGGACGTGATCGGTATATTTGCGCTTAGCGGTGGTTTTCATACATACGATCGCTAACTTATGTGGCGCCCGCCGCCGCCGAATGAACCCTTTCTTGGTAGTGACCGGACTCCGTGCCGGTTGCCACTGAGTCGGTACAAGGCTTTGGACTCAGGAACCGCGTACCGGAGAGAGAGCGGAATTACCGGAGCCCGACTCTTCAGGATCGTTGCGGAGTCGATCCTCCCAAACACGTTGAGGAGACCGTCATGATTGTTGGAGTTCCCAAAGAAATTAAGGAAGATGAATACCGCGTGGGTCTCATTCCCGCAGGGGTGCGTACCCTGCGCGAACACGGCCATCACGTTTTGGTGGAGACGGGGGCGGGGGCCGGATGCACGATTTCGGACCGGGAATATGTGGACGCGGGGGCCGAGATTGTGGAGAGCTCCGGAGAGGTCTACCGTCGCGGCGAGATGATTATGAAAGTCAAGGAGCCGCTCAAACAGGAGTACGATCTCCTTCGGGAAGGTCAGATCGTCTACGGATATCTGCATTTGGCTCCGGCCGCCGAGTTGACTGCCGCTCTTGTGGAGAAGAAGGTTGTTGTGGTTGCGTACGAGACCATTCAATTGGAAGACGGCTGTCTGCCGCTCCTGGTACCCATGAGCGAGGTTGCCGGCCGAATGGCCGTGCAAGTCGGCGCGCATTTTCTGGAAAAGACCCAGGGTGGAAGAGGCGTGCTCCTCGGAGGCGTCCCGGGTGTCCGACGCGGAAGGGTGACGGTGGTCGGAGCGGGCTCCGTGGGTCGTGCAGCCACACAGATTGCCGTGGGAATGGGTGCGGACGTCTATGTAATAGATCTGGATCAACGTCGTTTGACGCTCCTGGACGAGCTCTTCGGCAACAGGGTCACGACGCTCATTTCCAATTATGACAACATTCACTACTCGGTCATCAATTCCCATCTGGTGATCGGTGCGGTGCTCATTCCGGGCGCTAGGGCTCCAAAACTCGTAACCGCTGATATGGTTCGGGACATGAAGCCCGGGTCGGTCATCGTCGATGTGGCCATCGACCAGGGAGGGTGCGTGGAGACTGCCCGACCGACTACGCACAAAGAGCCCACGTACGTGGTAGACGACGTCGTTCACTACTGCGTGCCCAACATGCCGGGCGTGGTGGCGCGAACTTCGACGTTTGCCCTTACCAACATGACGCTCCCTTATGCCTTGAAGCTCGCCGATCTCGGATTCATCGAAGCCGTGTTATCGGACCCGGCCCTGGCCAGAGGCGTGAATCTGTTCAAGGGGGCTGTAACTTACGAGAACGTGGCCCGGGCATTGGGTTACACGTACACGCCGCTGAGGGAGGCGATCTCGGCCTGAGACGTCTCTCAACGGGAGACAAGGCTATGAAATAGCGGAGAGATCGATCGGGGGGCTTCTCGGCGCTATAGTGGAGTGCTTTGAATATTGCGGGAAACGCAGAGAGCCTTGGGGTCATCAGGAAGCCTACGGATAGCCTCATGAGCTCCGCGATCGCGATCCCCCACAAGTCTCAAGCAGGCACCGCCAAACTTGGAAACACTGCGCCGATCTGCGGCGACAATGTTGTCGAAGGCTCATTGGCTTTCTACCCGAAGAATGCCGCGCATTTCAATGAGCGGCACCATGTATGAAGACGGAGTTGCTCTATGGAAAAGATATGGCTGAAATCTTACGCACCAGGGGTTCCGGCAGCGGTCGACTTCGCCGAGCTCACTCTTCAGCAGGCATTGACTCGAACGGCCGCTCGATTTCCGGATCATACCGCTCTCGCTTTCAACGGCACGGAGATAACCTACCGGGAATTGAACGACATGGTTTCCAGATTTGCCTCGGGGCTTCGAGGTCTCGGGGTTAAGCCCGGAGAGCCTGTGGCACTGCTCATGCCCAATCTTGTTCAGACGGTGGTGGGCATGTACGGGGCTTTTCGCCTGGGAGCGGTCGCGGTCCCCAATAACCCGCTCTATACGGATAGAGAACTGGAGCATCAGCTCAATGAATCGGGAGCCCAAGTCCTGATCTGCCTCGACACGTTGGTCCCTCGAATGATGGGACTGAGAGCCAGAACCAAGGTCAGGAAGATTATCGTATGCCACATTCGTGATTATCTCCCTTTTCCGCTCAAGCAGCTTTTTCCCTTCGTCAAGAGCGACTTCCATTTGAAGACCCCCCCAGGGGAGGATCTCTACGAGTTCACCGATCTCATGAAGAAGAACACCCCAATAGGCGGCAATCATGAGTCCGGCATGGACGACACCGCCGTCATCATTTTCACGGGAGGTACCACGGGAGTTTCCAAAGGCGTCGAGCTGACTCAAAAAAATCTCTCATACAATTGTCAGCAGGCCAAGTCTTGGATTCCCACTTTTCAGGACGGCGGCGAGGTCTGTCTTGGCTGCCTGCCCTTCTTCCATTCGTACGGCCTTACGGCGAGCATGAATATGTCCATATTCTACGGCTGGAACAATGTGCTGATTCCCAAGCCCGAGGCCAAGGTTATTTTGGAGGCGGTGACGCGAAACAAGGTCACGTTCATTCCCGGCGTGCCCACCCTCTTCAATGCCATGATAAATTCCCCCGGCATCAAGAAACACGAGCTCGCCTCCATCAAATCGTGCCTCTCGGCCGCGGCCCCTCTTCCGTTGGAGACAATCAGGGGATTCAAGGAGCTGACGGGCATTATGTTGCTGGAAGCATACGGTCTCACCGAGACCAGCCCCTGTACTCACGCCATTCCGTGGGGCGGCAAGGAAAAACCGGGCTGCATAGGACTCCCCGTTCCCAGTACCGAAGCAAAATTGGTTGATGTGGAGGACGATGCCAAGGAAGTCACTGAAATCGGAGAGGCCGGCGAGCTCTGCGTCAAAGGACCGCAGGTGATGAAAGGATATCTGAATAAACCTAAAGAGACGGCGGCGGTGATTAAAGACGGCTGGTTGCATACCGGGGACATTGCCACAATGGATGAGGAAGGCTTTTTTCGGATCGTCGATCGGAAAAAGGACATGATCATTTCCGGCGGCTTCAACATCTATCCGCGTGAGGTGGACGAAGTCCTCTTTTCCTACCCGAAAATCAAGGAGGCATGCGCCATAGGGGTGCCTGACGGTCATTCGGGCGAACGCGTGAAGGCCTTCGTAGTCCTCAAAGAGGGTGATACGGCTTCCGAAAGGGAGATTATCGACTACTGCCGGACGAAACTGGGAGCGTATAAAGTCCCTAAATGGGTGGAATTTGTTGACGGCCTTCCCACCAGTGCGGTGGGGAAAATCCTGCGAAAAGAATTACGGCGAATTGATTTGATGAAGAAGAAATAGTAATGGAGGCAGGTCTTGTGGAAATTCTCCAACTCCACGCTTGTGGTGGCATTATGCCGATATGGCGTGGAAACGGAGAAGCGGTCCAGGTTCCTTTTCCATGGGGGAAACTCCACTTCCGAAAAGAAGAGTCTCCCCCGGTTCACATTACAGGGAAGCCCTGCCTGACCGTTCTTTAAATCACTTCATGTCTTGAGCCCGGACCCAAATAACGGCATCCACCGAGAGCGGTTTGCCATTCTGTTTCAATTCTCCGCCGGCTCCAACGGCTGCAAATCCCCACCAACCGGCTTTCGGGATTGCGTAGGCGAACTCCCCCCGGGAATTCGCCTTGATGGTTTGGGTGACAAACGCGTCTTGCGGAGCCTTGACTTTCGCCTCTTTGCCAAAAGTATTGCCCTTGATTGCATGGTTCAGATACTCAACTTCAATTTCAGCATCGGGCACGGGGACCATTTTCTCGCCTTCTTTCCTCATCACCACGCCCCGGAACACATTGCCGGTCCACAGTGCATAGGGCTTGTCCAGAGGAACGATCTCCGCGTCCAATCCGACGGCCTTGTCCCAGGCGCCCGGTGCTCCGCCCCTGTTGACAATGACTTTGGTAATTTGGCGCATGTACTGATCTTCCGTCTTGTCGTAATATGGAGCCGGGTCGAGATAGAACACGAAATCACCTATACCCGACAGTTTGTAGTCCCTGGAGTATCCCTTTCCCTTATTGGTAAGGCTTGTAAATTCGATTGGTTTAAGCTCCTTCGTCAAATCCGTCTTAACCGTTTTCTCTGTTTTCTTGTCGAGAGTCATCACGCCGAATGCCGTCGGTGGAGAGATCTTTCCCGTCTCATCGGCACCCATGTCCATGGTATGGCCTGCTTCGAACGGGTGGGTGAAGACCAGGAGAAGATGGACCTTTCCCGGTTCATCCGTTGTCAGAGCGGATTTGGGAGTATAGATCATTTGGAAGTGGGCAAGAGAATTGCCGGCCCCCATGGCAAGAGAGCCGAAAACGAGAAGCACGAACGCCAATGACTTGAAAACCTTCATGGAAACCTCCTCAGGGCGCCAGTTCTCGGCGCCGGACTATGCTTTTGCGAGAAAGCGTTTATGGTGAAGGGGACGTAACTTCAGTCGGGCCGCTCGCGACCGGCGCGACCCAATGCCTTATTGCCTGTTTCACACCCTCAAGGGTTTGGTACTTCAAGGCGCACCTGTGACCGTGGGTGCCCGGATGTTCGGATCGTCTGGTACGGTATTTCGTCAATACGGTGCCGTTGCGAGGACTCGGGCGAAGAAGCAACCTTCGCGTTGTTCCTGCCGAGAATCCGAGACCCTATGTGGTGGAATCCGTAGTACTTGGTGAGCGGAGGGATGTCTTCTTGCAACGCACTCGAGGTGATCGAAGGCAACATCCCTCCGTGAGGCGATCGATGCTGCCGTGACACCGATCACCTCAGGCTCAAACTGCCGGAAAGACGTCCCGAGAAGACCCTCGCGAACGCGAGGTGGAGGCCTTTTCGCCGGGTTCATACCGGCTTGCTTGAGCTTTCGGTCTTGACTTCAATGTGCAGTCGGGTAATTCCTGCCGGTTCTTTTCACCTCCTATTTGGGTCGGCCGTGCGTTCTCTTCTTCCCATCGTGTATCCGATGAAGTATGCGATCACCGCCAAGAGAACGATGAGAGCCGTGGCGGTTACAATCTGCGCGGTGATCATCATCTTGAATGCCATTACTGCGCCGGGGCTGATCTCTCCTGACATCCGGGGGGCGGGGTCGGGCTTCACCGTGGCCGCCGGTAGCACCTGCGCTCCTGCCGGTTGAGGTTGAGGTAATTCCGGAGAGGCGGTTCCCTGTTGGGCAGGTGATGCCGGTTCCGTTGATGGCGCCTCACTCTTGCCGGAAGCCGGGGCTTTTTCCGATTCTGAAGGGGCCGGCCCGGGTTTTGTCACGACATGCCCTTCACCCGCGTCCAGCGTAACGGTATAAGGGACGGACGGTTTCTTCAGTTGAAGCGTCCCGTCTTCTCCCACTCGATGCTCGGAGATGACCTCTCCCGTCTTCTCGTTTTTCAGGATGATCTTGTGCCCCGCCGCAGACGAGCCGTCGGAGAAACCCGCCTCGATAGCAATGGTACCGTCCGAATCGTCTCCGACGGACAGCAGCGGCTTGTGGGCCTGGGCCGCCCCGCTTAAACACAGTAGTATCGTTCCCGCCAAGATGGCCGCAAAGGCCTTGGCCATGTCCATAATGCGCTCCTCCTCTTTTTGTTCGTCAGGTGCCGTCAGACAAAGACGCGACCCAACTGAAACACCGCACAAGCCAGGATGAACCCTATAGCGATGGGGTAGATCGATGCGAAGATCATCCACTTCGTTCGGCCGGTCTCGTTTTTGATGGTGATGAGTGTTGCCAGACACGGCGGGAAAAGTGCCATGAATACGAGGATGGCCAGTGCGTGTCTGGGAGACCATCCCTTCTCGGTTGTTCTGATCGAGCTGCCGAGATTCCCGGGAGTGCCTGCTTGCTCGACGCTGTAGATAGTACCCAGTGTACCCACAAGGCTCTCTTTTGCCGCAAACGAACTGATGATCGCGATGTTGATGCGCCAGTTGAAGCCGGCGAGAGTTGTGACCGGCTCAATGGCGCGTCCGAACCTTCCGGCCCAACTCTCGCGAATGAGCTCCTTGCGCCGTTCTCTGGCAATCTTCTTGATTCTTCGATCGAATTTCTTGAGAGCTACGGCCACCTTGGCCGCATCTTTATCCACTGCCCCGTCCAATCTGTTGCCTCTGTTTGCGATCGTGAAAAAGACGGCATTTTCGGCTGAGAACTTCTTCCCTATAGCTTTCTGAAGCGCCTCGTCGTCACCCGCCCCCTGTATGGATTTTGCATACCGGTCGGTGAAGTGCGTCAGCGCGACTAATTGGGCACCGGAGAGGATCGATTGATACCGATTGGTCGGTCCAGCAGCCCGCCTGAGCTGATCCTCGGCATTTCTTTCTTGGGAATCATAAAAAAGCTCACGTTCCAGCCCAATCCCGGGGAAGGTGACGAGGAGCCACACCAAGACCATGACCGCGGCTACGATGGTCACGACCTTCTTCACAAACAGCCAGGTGCGCTCGATGGAGCGTCTGACCACCCCGCCCACAGTAGGGAGGTGGTACGCGGGAAGCTCCATGATGAACGGAGCGCGTTCTCCGGTGACGAGGTAGCGACTGAAGATCTTGGCCATGGCGAGCGCAGTCAAGAAACTGAAAAGAGAAATGCCGAAGAGAACCACCCCTTGATATGCGGCAAAAAAGAGCCCAACGATCAGGACGAAAAACGGCATCTTGGCTAGGCAGTTCATCAGCGGCATGATCAGGATGGTCACCAATCGGGCTTTTTCGTCTTTCATGGCTCGCGTCGCCATTATTCCCGGTACGGCACAGCCGCCGACGACAACACCGCCGAGGATCATCGGCAAGGTCGATTGCCCGTGCAGCCCGAATCCCCGGAGCACCCGATCCATGATGAATGCCACCCGAGCCATGTAGCCGCTGTCTTCAAGAATTGCGATACAGGCGAAGAGAACAAGGAAGATCGGCAGATAGTACAATATTGCGACAATCCCACCGACTACGCCGTTGACGAAAAGGGATTGCAGGAGACTTTCCCGCAAGAGATCGGGAGACTCCGGAAAGAGACCCATGGTCAAGATTTTGGCTTCCTGAAAGATAGGGAATGCCCAGTCGGCCAATATCGTGCCGTACACCATCGTGACCTGATAAAAACTCATGAGAATCAAGGCAAGAAGGATAGGAGCGAGAACAGGCTGGAGCAGCACCGAGTCGATCTTGTCGGTCAGCGTTCGGTCCGATTTACGGACCTTCCCCAGAGACTTCGCCACGATCGTCGCAGCGAGATGATACCGTCCCGCGGCAATGATCTTTTCCGGGGACTTCTTGATGCGGTCCACGAATTCGTGTCGAAGCTCATCTGCATATTCGAGTAAAAACTTTCCGTTGACATGGCTGCTGCATTCCGGATACTGGAAAACGAGCTTCCGTACCTCCGCATCGTTCTCCATCAACTTCACCGCAAGCCATCGAGCGGGCACGTTCTTCGTCAGATCGTTACATAGGGCAAGTTTGGCGGCAAGCGGTTCCAGCATCGTTTCGAGATCGGGCCCGTACGGAAGAGCCCAATTGTAGCGGCCCCCTTCTCGATTCGTAGCGACCTTCTCGATGGCCGCTTTCAGCTCCTTTCGTCCCTTTCCCTTCTTGGCTACGGTGGGAACAACGCCGATTCCCAGTTCCGATTCCAACACCTCCGGATCGATCTCAAAGCCCCGGTTCTCAGCCACATCCATCATGTTCAGGCAGAGCACCATCGGAGCTTGTAACTCCAGCAACTGAAACACCAGGTAGAGATTTCTCTCAATATTGGAAGCATCCACAACCGCCACAACTACGTCAGGGCGTTCCAAGATGATGGAATCTCGTGCGATCTTCTCTTCTTGGGAATAAGAGGTGAGGCTGTATGTCCCCGGCAGGTCCACGACTTCCGCCCTGAACCCGTCGGAGACATAACTGCCCCACTTCTTGTCCACGGTGACGCCCGGATAGTTCGCCACATGCTGTCGCGCCCCGGTGAGCATGTTGAAAACCGTAGATTTTCCACTATTGGGTTGCCCGGCGAGAGCAACGAGCAGCGATCGGCGGTCGTGCTTCATGCGATCTCAACCTCCACGCCCTTCGCCTCGTTTCGCCTTATGGCAATGAGGTAACCGCGAATTATAATGGACCCCATAAACTGGACAGGGGGTTAAGGTTGAGAAGCCTACCTTGGAGATGTAGAACACCGGGGGGATAAATCAAGGAGGCTTGGAAGTCGGATATGCGAAAGAGGTATGACGCCCAGTTTAAGGCACGAG
>JBGSJS010000099.1:0-96955 GCA_041741735.1 Desulfomonilaceae bacterium
ATCTCCACTGGCCCACTGGAGGCAACCAACAACAAGATCAAGACACTCCAGCGGCAGGCATACGGCTTTCGAGATCCCGTGTTCTTTACGCTCAAGATCTACGCCATACATCTGAGCACGTACGCACTTGTCGGATGAGCCTTAAAATTTTGCCACGCGGTCATGTATTCAGTATAGCCGACAACTTCGATACAACCACTGGCGCCTAGTATTATGTCCGCCTTAGGATTTCTCGGGTCCAACGAACCGGCATGCACCATGTACTCCACGTCGACCGTCCACGCGCCTTTCTCAGCTCGCGGATCGCTTTCGCAAGGGCGCTTCGGATCCCATACTCCAATCTGAGACCACTGCTGATCAGCTAAGCCGGAGACGTATGGGTCAACTTGCTTATGAGTAACTTTGCTGTAGCTGGAAATACCAAAGCGAACTACTTCGTACTGGCCGACCGGCTCCTCCTGCCCTTCGACATACACGTTCATTCGGTAAGTCGGGACCAGGTACAAGGTATCGTTGAAAATGTTCTGGTAATCCCCTAAATAGCAGTACCCCACTACCTCTTTAGTGACCTGTATCGTTATGTTCTTTGCAGTCTGTGCTGTAGGCATCAAAAGCCTCCTCTGAGTTGTGCCCCGAAAATCAGTTTTTCAAGCACGACAGGAAATCCGTGCTTGGTTGAACAATCTCATGATTCACTCGCGACCGTTTACTTCACAATTGTTTCGAATACCCCGTAGAGCTTGATGGAGGTCGGATCGCTGCCGTATTTCTTAACGTATCTAGGGTCGGTGTGCTCCTCTAGGCACTCAAAGTCAATCATGCCCTTGACAACGTCACCCTTCCGGTATACCCTCTTATCAAGGGTCAGCTTCTGCAGTTTCGTCGTCCACATGCATGCTGCTCGAATGTTACTTTTGTACAAGGTCCAATACTGACTCGTGAACATTCCATTTCTCACTTGAACTCTTAGCGCATCAATATCCGCCAGATTGTGGTCGTAAATGAGGAGATCGAGCGTATTCACATCAAGTTTCCTGGCTTCGCAGAACTTGACCAAATGCTCGGTCCCGCTGGAGGTGGAAACACACTTGGCTGTATGCTTCAATCGACGAGGCTCTTTCTTAAGTTGTATGCTTCTAAGAGGGTAATAATACTGACCATCCGCACGCTTGATGATACCGTTAGGATAGCTCCACTCTTTTGACTTGAAAAACGGATCGGTAAACTTGGGCTCCCAATCAACCCGGGACCACATCTGAGGAGGTTGCCCGCTTGGAGGACCGCTCGGGAAGGCAACGTGATCGTCTAGCCCCCAACTCACCACCATCTCGGCTATCTCTCCGTAGTAACGATCTGCACTCAAACTGAGGTGCGCGGCGGATGCAGGCTTGAAGTCTCGCTTCTCCATTATTATCAGGTTTTCGGACCGCAATACTTTCCCGGAGTCGTTTCGGAAATCCCCTCCGACACGAACATTCTCTGTTCCTCCCACATCCGTACAGTCAATAATGAAGGCAAGCCTTCCGATGTTGCCTTTCCAAACCCGGCCTGTACCATAAGGGAAACGCGCAATGGGACGATATACGGCGTACGGAATCTTGTACCTGTATCGGATGGTAGTCTTTGCGCGACCGGGGAATATGACCTTGGTCACCATCCACCTGCGCTCGGGCTTGTAACGCGGGGAGTCTTGCACTTCCGAAGAAACGCCTCCGCCTTTCAAGAAATCCCGCTCTTCCGACAAAGCACCACTTCGGCCGTCAACCCACATCTGCAGATCTCGGAGACCAACTATAGGATCACGAGGATCCGGCACTTCCAGACTACTAGATCGATTAAGGTCGATTTCAACGGGAGTCGGACACGCCAAGTCACTTCCCTGTTTAGCAGCATCGATGAGGGTCGGAATACCAATCCGCTGTGTCGTAGTTTCTCCGGTGTTGAAAAAGACAAAGACGGCATCGATTGAACACGGTCGGCCCAGCCGAATGGTTACTTCGCCCGAATCCAGCCGAATATTCTCGTGCGGTGCATCCGGTTCGGGAACTGCTCCCTCAAGACAGATACGACGCACACATGCGTCGAGCGGCGGGACTAGCAGGTGTAGCAGGAAAATCCAGGCCACACATGGGGTGAGCAGACTGCGCTTGTATCTCATTGCTTCTCCTTTCCGACCGGAGTCTTGTCGGTTTTGGAAGCCGCCGAAGATCCTCTCGCACCATGCTTGCGAAGCAGCGATATGATCTCGTCGCGCCCCATTGCCATTGCCCAGTCAATCGCCGTGGAACCTACTTTGGTCCTAGTGTTCACATCGGCCCCTTCCTCCAGGAGAAGAGACACGATATCCGTTCGCCCGGCAACCGTAGCCCACATCAACGCGGTTGAGCCGTCCCTGAGCCTGCCGTTTACTTGAGCTCCCTTTTTCAGGAGCATCCTGACCATCTCAACCTCGCCTTGGTCTACCGCTTTCTTGAGGACAGATGTTCCATCAGCGTTAGCCATATTGACGCCGGGATCGTAGCCGAGGAGAGTCTTCACTACTTCCCAGTGACCTCTCTCGGCTGCTCCCACAAGGGCCGTCCGGCCTTCGACGTCCCTTTTGTTAGCGTCCGCTTGTGCTTTGAGAAGAAGCTCCACTACCTCGGTTCGTCCATTGCGTGCTGCCAAGATGAGAGGCGTCCTTCGGAACCATCCGGTCTTCAGGTCGACGTTCACCCCTTTTGCGAGAAGTAACCTGACTACCTCAGTGTGCCCCATTTGTGCAGCCCCAGAGAGGGCGGTCCAACCCGTATCTGTGGACGCGTCGGCATCAGCGCCGTGCTGTAGGAGTAACGAAACGACCCCTGTATAACCTCTCTGAGCAGCAAACATCAGGGCAGTCAAGCCTCCCCAATTCTTGGCATCGACCCAAGCACCGCGATCCAGGAGCAGCTTCACAACTCCAGGTTGTCCTCTCTTAGCCGCCCAGACCAAGGCAGGAAGGCCTTCGTGACCAACCACGTCATGCCCTTCAGGAATCTTCTTGATGAGTCGTTTGACTCGTTCGACATCTCCCAAGCAGACAGCGTCACTCAGAGACACTTTGGCGCCGCGCGCCCTCAACAATTCGCCTATTAAGATATGGCCCTCCTCCGCAGCGAACGACAGAGCAGTGCTTTCGCTGTTGTCTTCAACGTGGATATTGGCCCCCTTTCCAAGCAGCAATCTTACGACTCCCAAGTGCCCTGCCCACGCAGCATACATGAGCGCCGTCCTGCCTGAGAAGTCCCTTCCATCGATATCAGCGCCATCCGCCAATAGCCTTTTGACCGATCCCAAGTCTCCATATGCGGCCGCATCCCTGAGCCGCCGCTCCAGTGAGTCGGCATCCTTCCCCTGCCCGACCCCAGGCATTGGCACCATGAGCAGAACCAAAATTGCCAACAATTTCATCGTCACCGGAATGCATCGTCTCTTCATTGGGAAATCCCCCAGTCTGTCAGCTTGTCTCCACCCGTCATCGCGCTCCCGCTTGACCCGTGAACGAACAATCCTCTGTATAAAAAGCTCTTACGCCGTTATGACCGCTCCCCTTGCCGCGAAATAAAAAAACATCCCATCCCTCCCTTTCCCTCCGTCCCCCAATCCCCCGACCGGTCGGAAAAGGAAAGACTCCATTCCCCCAGAAGCCCGGACATATACTGCCGCTCATTGATATTCGCGGCACACTTACAGTTGCACGCCAATGAGCCTTCGACAACAGTGTTGCCGGAGACCGGCTCGGTCAATCCACACAAACGGTCATCTCCTCGAAGTCTATGGCACCTCGGATAGCGGAGCGCCGGCGACCACCCCCAGACTTCGTGCTTACCGAAGGTTCCGCTTGGTTTACCGTAGCGTTCGAAGCGCTCCGCTATACCACGCCCCTGATAGCCCCACGTGCCCTGTATTGGAATATGCTTTGAACCGATGCGCTTGCAGGCATGCCGCTTTTTGAAAACACGCAGCACTCTTCGTGATGATGGCCAATGAGCCTTCGATCAGGTCATCGCCCAGGATCGGCCCTTTCGCCTCCGGAGCAGCTACCTCTCCTTGCGATTTATGGCCGACCTCACAGTGGAGCGCGGGAAATCTCCCACAGCATCCCCTCATCACAGAAACATCCCGTTTCTTTTCCCCACGCCGTTCAAGGCGCTCCACTGTTGGTTCCTCTAGGCACGATGGGTCATGAGAGGAACCCTCGGGACCGCCGCCGCCCCCACGATCCGGGAGGTTCAGGAAGCCGCGGGCTATACGACGTAGGGTAAACACCTGTCCGACAGCCTGTCAAGTAAGAAATCCGGTCCCGGGTAACCCTTCGCTTACGAGCGGCAGGCTGTCATTGCAAGGAGCGAGGCGACGAAGCAATAGCTCCTTTTGTCGTGTTATATCAAATAGATTGCTCGGTGGTGAAGCCTTGTGACGGAGGAGGGAGCCCAGAGGGAGCTCATCTTCAAGGGTGCAGATCGGATGAAGCCTGATTCAAAGGGCAGGAGACCAATCGAATATTCGAATAGCGAGAAGAAAATGGGGCCTTGGGCGTATCGTGCCGGGATTTGCCGCCGAACGCTCAATTCTTGAGGACGAGAATGCACCGAAGCAACCGGTTCAGGCCGACTCACCAGCCCCGTCCGTTCATGATCCGGTCATCTTCCGTCGTATTAGCCCGGCTGTTGTGTTGGATTCGCTCAGAACCCATCGAAAGATCCGGGCAGCGCCAATGAACAGAAAAGACCATCCCCGAGGCCTCAAGAGTGAGCTGAATGCCGACGAGGCTGCCGGTTCCGTTTCTGCTATTTGTGCGGGAAACGCGGGTGCACGGAATTTTGTCCGTTTTTGGATTCGCGCGCACCGCCGGGAAATATTGTAATCGCATCACGGGTTTGATCGGAAAATCGCGTGTCCGGTTTCGCACCGGCGCTCACACCTTCGCTCCGCCACCGCGGTCTGCCATAGGTCTCGATCATGCGCGGCTAGGCTTGGAAAGACCGGGCGGATCTTCCACGATAGTGTTGTCGAAGACTCGTTTACCTTCAACTCGGAGTATGCCGCGGATTGCAATGAGCGGCACCATAGACCGCGGCACCGAGGTCCATGGGTCAGGGGGTTCGGGCCGTTACCTTCCAGCGCCGATCATCCGGCGCAGGAATCTCACCCACGCGCTCCACTGCGCGGGCTTGTCGGGGCCGACATTGAATTCCCTCTGAGCCCTGTCCAGCGCATCTTCCAGGAGTGCGTCGTGGAGTGGTCTTATTGCAACGACCCAACGAAGCCATTGCCCGAAGGGGCACTCAGCATCGATTACGTGTCTGAGCACGGTCGAGTCTCCCGAAGGAAGCACTTCAAAGCAATGAGTGCCCTGGAAACCGGCAGCGATCCCCGAGTCGTCAAAAGCAAACACCACACGGCACCCCGGCTCGTATTCCGAAACGGAGTATTTCACAGGCCCGTGCCCACCCTTGGCTCCCTTTCCCAGCGGAGCATCAAACTCCATCGCAGGCCACCGGTCCCCGGGCCACAGCCGGTCCGTCGGCCCTGAAAGTCCATCCAACAACGCTCCCACTCTGTCGGCCGGAACATCGATTTGGCGCTCATGCACATTATAAACTCTCATATCTTGCTTCCTCACCACCGGAATGTGAACTGACGAAGAGGAGGGGCAGGGGCTGTGATGGATTCGAGATTCGCCCTACCCTGTGAACCGGCCCGGCAGCTCGAACGCCTCCGCCCGCAATGCATGCAAACCGCGCGAGCCAATGTTGGGAATTCTCATGAAGAGCCCCCGAGAATCACGGTGTACGTTTCCGACACGAGCTCGTCCACTGCGTCGGGCAAGGGTTCACCTGCAACCAGACTCCTCCGGACAACGGCATACGGCACGTCAATCAAGACAAATCTCACCCTGAGAAGGGCCACCTCAGTCACGGCACCGAACAACTCCTCGGCAAACCGCTCAATCGCTGAGTCCAATTCGCGAGCCAAGCTAAGCGCCAAACTCCGGATTTCCTCCGGCCACGGACCTGCAACCAATTCCTCACGACGGTACACGAGCAAGAGCTTGGCTTCCTTGGGATGGGCACGAACCCATCCGGGAGTGTACAGAGCCGCCTCGATGCCGCCTTTACTCCGGAGAGCATCGATGAATCCTTCCTGAAACGTCCGGACCGTGCGCAACCACAGCTTGGCAAGAAGAACGTCTCGTGAGGCGAAACGGTGGTACACCGAGCCTATGGGCGCTCTCAGTTTACCGGCAACAGCCGACATGGTGACCGCAGTCGGTCCTTTTTCAACAGCAAGGTCGAGTGCAGCGTCGACGAATTGCTCCGGAGTGTATTTGGCTGTGCGTCCCATATCGAATTAATATACTAGAATTCTAATTCTAATTAGTCAAGCGTTTCTTCAAATTTCCCGGCTTCTGCCGCGAAACTCTCCGGCCGGGCACGAACTCCGTTTCGACTCCCTCCTTGAGGGTCGGCCGCATTATACACGGGCCTCACGGCGAAGTTGACAGCGGATTCCAGGAGCCCCGACCGTTGGATTTTAGCCGCGGATCGTGGTAGTACTGGTGGGGAAAAATGGATCGGGTCCGGGATACGGACCATCACTCGAAAATACAGCGCAAACGTCAAGGAGGCTGAATATGAAGAAAGTCGCAGTCGTCGGATGTGGCTCATATATGGAGAGCGGGTACGGCTGTCCCGGAGAGTGGAGATGCCTGAAGGCCGCTGCCATGGGGGAAGGAAGCTTTGAAGAGCCGTCGGCGGTGGTCTCTTTTGTTGCATGTGAATGCCCCGGCCGCACGGTCGTTCCTACGCTGGGCATGGCCGCCAAGCTTTCCGAGATGAAGCCCGACGTCATCCACTTCAGCACATGCATGGCCAAGGCTCAGCCCGGCTGTCCCTACACGAAACCCGAGGACATGGCAAAGCTGGTTGAGGAAAAAACCGGTATCAAGGTTATCCTGGGCACCCACGATTACCACTGATGCCCGGAAAGGCCCTAGACTGAGGGTGCTTTCCCAAGAACCCAAGACCGGACCTTCCGAGGGATAGGGATGTTGATAGAGTCGTACAATCTGCAGATCGAAGTGTCGGATCACAGCAATGAAGTGTTTGAATACGAGGCCATAGCGTACGTGCCGCAGGACATTGCCCAAGTGCTCCCCTATTTGAACGCCACGCTCAAGAACGGTACCTACTTCTCCCAGGGGCCTGCTTTTTCGTGGCGACAGGACGATCACAATATAGGTTTTTGGGCCGATCGAATAGCCGTGGACCATTTGGAGACCCGGGAGCAGGCCGGCGAGATTGTCGAAAGTCTGGTAAAATTGGTCAACGACACGTGGGACAGACGTGACGAGATCGAGCCCGACTCAACGACCAGGGAGAACTTGCAACCTCTGGAGCTCTACCGCCTGCTGCCACGCACAAACTGTAAGGTGTGCGGCGAAAGCAGTTGCTTCACCTTTGCCCTGAAACTGGCAGCGGGGCAGATCGAGCTTCAGAAGTGCACGCCCGTGTGCGAGGAAGGCCAATACAAAGAACCGCTCGCACAATTGGAGTCACAGCTGCAGACGAAGCGACCTCTGCTCTAAGATTGGTTAAGTGTTGAAGGGTCGTTTCCGTCTGCCGGATATCAGCGCATAAATGAGAGGCCCGCATGCATGGTAGGAGCACTGGGGGCCTCTCAACAGTTTACGAAAGTAAGTAGGTAGGTAATAAATAGGACAGTTTGCTCGCATCAAGGGTTCCCGGAAAAGGCACTCGGGAACGGATTGATTGGTTTGTCCCGCGCTCTCTTTTGCGAGAACACGCTTCAGATGAGTGCCCCGAGGATTGTGAATAGTAAATCAGGAGCCTTGGATTATGGGGGGCCTTGCTCAGCCGTCCGCGCTCTCATTCAGCAAACGCTTCGCTTTGGAATATCATTTGCGTGCCCGGGCATGCGAGGGCGCTTCGTTCCAGGATTGATCCTGCGCCCGTCGGCACGTGAATTCGGGAAGATCAATACGGGGGAGTTGTCGTGAAGAATACAAGCTTTCCAGCGATAGCAAGGTTGTGGGTGGCTGCCGTGCTGATTCTGGCGCTGATGCCCGGTGCCGGGATCGCAGGAGAAAAGGCCGGGCTCACTGAAGAGCTCGCAGAAGCTGCATTTAATGGAAACACGTCGTTATGCAAAGTACTTCTTAGCCAGGGTGCAGATGCCGATGCAAAGGATCAAGAAGGATACTCGGCTCTGCTTAGGGCGGCTTCAGGAATTCATTACAGTACCGTAGAGCTGCTTCTGGCAAGCGGTGCCGACGTCAACGGAAAGAACAAGAACGATGAAACCGCCCTGATGTACGGCGTATGCGGAGGCAACTCGAGGTTGGTGAAACTGCTCCTCAAGCGAGGTGCCGACGTCAACGCAAGAGACAATGAGGGTGCGACACCCCTCATGTGGGCCGTTTCTAAGTGTGATCCCCACGCAAGGAGTTGGAGAATCGAGGGTGAAGCTCTAGCGGGAACTCAGAACGAGCCTTCCCAGAAAGCAAATATTCGAGTGGTCCGAGACCTGCGAGCAAGTGTTATGACATGGTGGGGAGCACTGAAACGGTTACTTTTGCCTCCAGACCCACAGGAAGATGTGGTGAGGCTGTTGGTTGAGAACGGAGCAGAGCTAAACGCCAAAGATAAGACCGGGGCATCCGCCCTGATGAAGGCAATCCGCAGCGGTTCGTTCGCGATAGCTCGTTTGCTGATTGCCGGGGGAGCCCAGAGTAACATGACGATTGCCGCGGCCCTTGGAGACAAAGAAAGCGTCGGGCGATTCATCGGAGAGGGGTCCGACGTGAATGAAAAGGCTTCTGGTGGTCTCACCCCCCTGGAGGCGGCTATTCTCTTCCGCCGCGTGGAGGTTGCGATACTGCTGGTTGAAAAAGGCGCGGACGTGCATCAGACCCACGGCGCAGTTGGCGTTCCTTTGCTGATGGCAGCAGCGGTGGGACAAGTAGATCTTGCCAAACTGTTCATCGAAAATGGAGCGAATCCGAATGCAGCGGGTGGGGGCGGAACCACCCCACTTATTGTGGCCGCCACACAAGGATACACGGGCATGGTCAGATTGCTCATTGCAAAGGGCTCCGATGTCAATGCTCGGGAAAGCCGTGGCATTACGCCCCTTAACATGGCTATTTGCAACCGTCACGTAGAAGTCATGAGAATCCTACTCGATAACGGCGCCGACATGGGTGCGAAGGACAAGGAGGGGAAGACGGCACTTGCTTTGGCTACAGCCCTGAACCGGACAGACGCAGTCAATTTGCTGAAGAAATACGGAGCTAAACAATAAGCCCGGTCTACTGGAAATGGATCATTTGCTTCAAATCGTTTGTCAGAGGCGGGACATTGATTTGGACTGAGCAAGCCAAAGTTGCGTTGCAAGCCTTCAAAGGAGGAGATCACGTGAAAGGCAGATTCCCGTGGCGGGGAGCACTCATTGCGCTGGGTTTACTGGCGGCGGTTGCTGTAGTAGCCTTCCTCTTTTCCCCTCTGGAGTGGTTTGGAGCTGACCGTTTCGTGGGCCCTTGGCCCGGCACCCACCATTAGAAACAGCTTCGCGCTGTGGCTCCCGTGACTGTCAGCGCCGGCAATCCGAGCCGCAATGGTTCATCCAATTGGCCTGGGGCAACCGGCCGGTGGGCTTACCATTCGATCTAATGGTCTCGCACGCATTTCCCCATTGGCGGGGCTACCAAGAATCTGTTCACCGGCAAACGCTCTGTGTCATTTCTGCGGCACCAGGAATCCAGGCTGTTCCCAATCCCGGACTCCGGCTTGCGCTCGGGGTGACGACTTGGGACCATTCGGGGTTATTCTGAAATCGGTTGCTTACCCAGACGTGGTAACGAAAAGACGTACGAAGTCACCCATAGCGCCGTCGAGAAAGCCTGTGAATCACACCAAAGGCAGGAGTGCTGCCGGCAGTTCGCTGATGTTCCGGAGGACCCGGCGGGGTTTGTACAGGGCTAGTGCCTCTGCCGAATAGATGGGATTTGCCACGGCGAAGACGTCAATTCCCGCATCCGCGGCCGCCTGGATGTCCACGGGAGCATCGCCGACGTAAATCGTTTCTTCTTTGCCGGTGCCGGCCGAGCGCATGAACTCCTTGAACATCTCGCCCGAGGGCTTGGCCTTGAAGCCGTCCTCGGCTCCGATGATGCGCACCATGTTGTCGGCAAAGCCGAGATGCTCCGCGAGCCGCCTCGCGTAAGGCCCCCGTTTGTTGGTGACGATTCCCTGGATCATGGCTCCGTTCAGGGTTTCGAGCATTTCCATGGCCCCAGGCATCATCGTTGTCCTGACTTTATAAATCGTGTCGTAGTAATCGCGGAAGACCTTCAGCCCCAGGTCGGCCTCCTCGGGCTTCAAGAACGATCGGAGGAAGTCCATCAGCGAAATCCCTGTCCTGTGAACGACCTCCTCCACCGTCATGGTCGGGTAGCCGAGCTTTACGAACATGTGGTTGAAGGATTCAACGATGGAGTCAATGGAATCGACGAGCGTCCCGTCCATGTCAAAGGTCACCGCCCGGATCTCCCGGCTGAGGAGATGGGGAATCTCGTGGAATCCCTCTGCCCTGATCGCGGGTATCCCCTCTCTGGCGCAGTACAGAAAGAGATCCTTCAGTGCCACCACCATGTCGGCTTCACAAGCTGCGTGGCGGTCCGATTCTCCGTCACCGATGAGGATGATCCTGTCGTACGATTCCCGGAAGTTGCGAAGCACCCCGAGCTTGCAGGTGCCGCACCACCCGCAATCGGAATCCGAATGGGGGCTGCTGATGGTGACCAGGTCTTCGCCCGGCTCCAGTGCATTGGCGAAGATCTCCAGCCCCTCTATGCCGTGAAGTCGGAAGAGGGTCAGTATGGTCTCGTCGAATCCGTCGGAGAGGATCTTTACGTCTATGCCGCGGGCCGCAGCCCACTCCAGGAAGTCTGGGAAATGGGGGTCCAGGGCCGCGTGCTCGGACACGAAGTCGTCGAGCTGCTCCCGACTCATGCTCATGAGTGGGGCCACGGCCTTGTACACCTCGCGGGAACCGATCTCCCCGCGCATGTAACGTTTGACGTGGAATCGCCAATTCGGATCGACCAGATGCTCCCGGACGAGACGGTTCACCGTATCCTTGGTGGAGATGGTGCCGTCGAAATCGCACAGGATAAGCACCCTGGGATCTTCCTTGACCGCCGCTGCGGAATTTTGCTTCCCGTTCATTGTTCAAGCATTCCTATCAATTAAGAGAAACCCGGGAATTATACAATTGGCGGCACACGGTTCACGGGCTCGACACCGGGAACGCCGAGCCTATGAGACTTCCAGCACTTCGTACTCCCGAAGACCATTGGGGGTTTTCACCTCCACCACATCGTCCGCTTCCTTACCAATAAGGGCCTTTCCCAACGGAGATGAGACGGAGATGATGCCGCGGGCGATGTCGGTCTCGTCCGGTCCCAGGAGCATGTACACCTTCTGCTCGTTCGTGTCCAGATCCTCGAGGCGGACCTTCGATCCGAAGACGATGCGTTCGGATCGCTGGCGATTGTCCAGGTCGATGATCTCGCACGCGTCGAGACGCTCCTGCAGGTCTCGTATGCGAGACTCGATCAAAGCCTGCTTTTCTTTGCCGTACGTGTACTCGGCGTTCTCCGAGAGATCTCCGTGTCCGATGGCAATCTCGATCTCCTTGATGACCGAGGGTCGCTCGACGCGGATCAATCGATCCATCTCTTCGTTCAGTTTTCGGTGACCCGCGTGAGATATGGGACGTCTGACCATGCTCATGAACTCTTCCTCATTTCGCTCAAGTCTCTGTGGTGTGGAGTACGATGACCGCTCATAGCGCCGACGCACACGCGGTTCAAAACTCCCTCTTACAAACAAAAAAACGGCAACAACACTAACAATGCTGCGCCATGCCGGGCTGCAACCGCCGAGCGTCCAATACTTGTTCTTTTGTACCAGACCGGGGCCCTCCGGTCAAGCAGCGCATAGCGACAATCGTATAGGAACGGTCAGGAGATAGACAAGCGCATGGTCACCCAAAGCGGCCGAGCGTTACGGCGGGTGATACCTGAACAACTACGCCACAAAGACTCAAAGACACGAAGTGGTCAGACGACCAATCTTGCAGCACAATCGTCGATGGCAGGCGTCCTGAAATTCGTGAGCAGGTCGGTCCTTAGTTTCGATTTCATAGATTTAATCCCGGATTCCACTTCGACCGGTCATGAGTCCCGAGGTCGGCTAATGACCATGGAAGTATCCGGAATCGGCTTCGACAACACGATTTGGGGACGAGAGAAACTCTTGCCCTGAAAGGGCAGACCAACAGTAGCCGTCGGTTTCAACCGGCGGAAACGAGCATTGATAAGGGGCTTTGGACAAAGATACAAGGGGTCCGCCAACGGTCTTTCAGGAAGAAGCATGTCGGATACCCCTTCCAGGATAATTTTCGTTTGTGAATAAAAGGCGTTGCGTCCAGTAGGTTGAAACCTACTGCTATTCAGGGTGCGCCCCTTCAGGGCGCGGTTGCTACGCCCGGTCCGGGAGATCACTCTTGGAGCAGCCGACGCACATGACCGCAGAGGTTCTCGCAACACGGAACCGTGTTTCCACTTTGCGCCTTGGTGTCTTCGTGGTTATTTCTTCCCTTTTGACGGCGAATCCTGTATCTGCCCTTACCAGTCCCATGGCAGAGCCTCGGTTCCTACGCCGGAGGAAAAAGCTCCTCTCCGGTCCTCTCAACACCGTATCCTCCCAGCGCGGCAATCCTCTCTTTGAACCCGGGACTTCTCATGATCTCGAGAAGGGTCACGATTTTGTCGTCCTCGATGTATTCCTCGGGAATCACCAGATCATATTGCTCCGTCGCCACCGGGACGAAATCGAGGCCGAGCGCGCGGGCTGCAGCGAGCACGCCCATTCCCACGTCGGCAACCCCCGACAGGACTGCCACGGCCACCGAGGTGTGGGTGTACTCCTCCATGTGGTAGCCTTTGATATCCGCGGAGTCTATTCCCGCCTGGTTGAGGTGGTAATCGAGGAGTACTCTCGTTCCCGCGCCGGCTTGACGATTGATGAAGGTGACCTCCTCGCGGAGGAGATCTTCAAATCCCCTGATATTCTTCGGATTCCCCTTGGGCACGATGAATCCCTGCTCACGCATGACCCCGTGGAAGACCCTCACCGGTATCTCGGGAAGGTAACGCCGGATGTACGCCCAATTGTACACCCCCGACTCCTCGTCGAGAAGATGCGATGTCGTGAAATGGGCGCTCCCGCTCTTCAAGGCCAGCAAACCGCCCAGGCTCCCCACATGGCTCGACGAGAGGAATATATCGTGAGGTATCAGCGCGTCGGCCAGGAGGTCGAGCGTCAAATCATGGCTACCGATGACGACCAGGGTACGATCGACTTCTGCTGCGGTACGGAGCAGTTCCACCTCCACCTGCGCGCCCATGTCGATCCCTTCGCTGCGCGAGGGAATGCGAATGATGCCGTCAGCCTTGGTCAGCGTCGTGATGGACCCAGCCCCCCTTGGAAGGGAGGCCGCAACCACTCGTTTCCCCACCCGGCCCAGCTTGACGCGGAAAAACTCTTCACGACCCAGTTTCGAGGGAATCTTTCGTGCTGCAGTGGCGGTCATGGTGGGCCTGCGGTGATGAGGAATTCCCTGCATGGTTGCCAGGACCGGCAACCCGAATACTTCGAACGAGAGGATCGCGGACACGGGATAGCCCGGATTGCCCATGACGGGCTTGCCTTCGACGATTCCCAGGATGGTCGGCTTTCCCGGCATCATGGCAACTCCATGGACCAGTATCTGACCCAGTTCGGCAATTGCCGCGGCAGTGTAATCTTCGCTCCCTGCCGAAGACCCGGCGTTGATAACCACCAGGTGGGCCTTGGAGCGTACCCCCTCCAGGATCGTGGCTTTGAGGGCCTCAAAATCATCGCGCACGATGGGATGGCGACGAGCAATTCCCCCGGCTTGCTCAACCAGACCCGCGAGTATCACCGTGTTGAACTCCACCGTCTTGCCCCGTGGAGGCCCGTCTTCGCCAATTTCCTCCGGAGGCAGAAGCTCCGAGCCCGTAGGGACGAGCAAGACCTCGGGCTTCTCCACAACCTCCACCGAGACGACCCCCCCTGCCAAGAGCGCTCCCTGTTCGTACGCGGTGATTACGTGGCGCCCGGGGAGAATCAGCTCCGAGGCTACAAAATCCTCGCCGACTCTCCGCACGTGCTGCCATGGCACGAGGGCCTGCTCGATCTCAAAATCGCGATCGTCCAAAAAATGGACGTTCTCAATCATGATCACCGCGTCGGTCTCCGGCGGCAACGGATGTCCCGTGTTGACGGCCCATGCGGATTCGCCGATGCGCAACGGTAAGGGACAGTCCGGCCCCGCGCCGAAGGTTGACGTTGCCGCTACGGCAAAGCCGTCCATGGCCGCGGTGTGAAAAGCGGGAGACGAGAGATTTGCGAAGATCGGCTTCGCCGTCACCCTGCCCAGTGCCTGAGCAACCGGGATTGTTTCAGATGCTGGAAAGTTTTTCTTGCTCAGATGCTGCAGAAAAATTGTCAGAGCCTCTCGCCGAGGCTTCATGTCCAGATAGATATTCCTTCTCAAGTTCTTCCTCGATCCAAGCGGAGAATAGATGGACCGTCACCCGGTCCCCTCTGTAAAGGCCCTCGCAGTCCTCTTCAATGCGAATGTGCCCATGCGCCCGTACCATGCTCGATACCATTCCCGATTTGCCGGGAACAGGCACGGCCAGCACTTCGCCTCCCTTCCTTTGGAGCCGAACCCTCACGAAATCCATCCGTCCTTCACGCGAGGGTACGTTCCGGCTGAGGATAGCGGGAAAGGTCGCCTTGAGAAAGGGGAGCTCCACATCCTCTCCCTCCAGCCGACGCATGAGAGGAACAACAAATTGATCGAAGCAGACCATTGCCGAAACCGGATGGCCCGGCAGTCCCACCACCGGATGTCTGCCCACGCGGGCAAGTATTAACGGCTTCCCTGGGGACAGGGCAACTCCGTGGAGCAGGATCTCCGAGTCTTCGTACGCCTCAATGGCTTCGATGACCAGGTCCCGGCTCCCCATGGAGCTGCCGCCTGAAATGACCACCATGTCGGCCGATTTGAGTCCCTCGTCGATGAGGTTGGAAAGTGAGCGGAGATGGTCGGGGGCTATGCCTAGCCAGACCGGTGTCCCGTGAGCTTCGAGGACGGCCGCGGTCAATGTGTGCCGATTCACATCCCTCACGCATCCCGGGGGCGGGACCTGATCCACCGGCACGATCTCGTCACCGGAGCTCATAATGGCAACTGCCGGTCTCTTACGCACGTCGATCGTCGACCGTCCCATGGCGGCCAACAGGCCCAAATCCTGCGGCCGGAACCGGTGCCCTGCTTCTATGAGAGTCTGCCCGGCCTTGTAGTCCTCCCCCTTGCGCACGACATTTTCATAGGGTGCCACTCCCTTGAGGATCTCGATGGTGGTGCCGTCCAATTCCTGGGTATGCTCCACCATTACTACCGCATCCCCGTTGACCGGGAGCGCGCCGCCCGTCCATATCCGGATGGCCTGACCCGATTTGAGCCTGGTCGAATCGATCTCGCCCATGGCGACTTCCCCCACTACTTTGAACAAGGCCGGGGAGCTTTCCGTCGCTCCGAAGGTGTCCACGGAGCGTACGGCAAAGCCGTCCATGGTCGATCGATGGAAATTGGGAGCGTCTTCCAATCCCTTCACGGGATCGCAAGCCACCCTGAACAACACTGACTCCAAGGCGACCTCTTCCTTTCCCAGCGCGCCGAACCTTCGTAACAAAGATCTGGCCTCCGCTGGAGAGATCACCCTCAAGAACGATTTGTGCATTTCGAGCTCTCTCTTATTCGGACGGAGATGAGGGATAAAGTATAGCTGTTGCCCCGGCTTATGTCAAAATTGTCAAAAGCGATTCGAGGCGCTTTTTGTCGACCAACCGATGCACAGCGGTTCATTGACGTGAACCTATCAAAAATGTCAAACCTGCGTATTCCCTTGCCGGTGGCGGAGCAGCCTCCGTGAAGGTGAAAAAATCAAAAGACGGAATTCGGCCCTCTATATCTCCGGGAAATCCTCCGCTGAATCTGCTACAGTGTGGAGACCGAAATGTCCTCCTGAAAGGTGAGCGAATGAACGAAAGCCTCGCCCGTAAAGTGTTGGCTTATCGGTGGCTGATCTTTGGGGTCATGGCCGTTGCCTACGTGTTCGTCTACTTCCACCGGCTCTGTCCCGCAGTGGTGGCTCTGGACATTCAGAAGGCCTTCAACACCACGGGGGGGTTCATGGGGCTTCTGGCATCCGCGTACTTCTATCCGTACGCGTTGATGCAGTTTCCTGCCGGGCTTCTCTCCGATTCACTCGGACCCCGAAAAACCGTCACCTGTTTTCTTGCCGTTGCCGGAGTGGGAAGCATCGTTTTCGGCATGTCTCCAAGCATGGAAGGTGCGGTCATTTCCCGCGTCTTCGTGGGACTTGGAGTATCAATGGTCTTCATCCCCACCATGAAGATTTTGTCGCAGTGGTTCCGAGTCAGAGAATTTGCATTCATGGTCGGGATTCTCAACACCATGGGCGGAGTCGGAGCACTCACTGCCGCAGCGCCGCTTGCTTTGATGACGGGTTGGGTGGGCTGGCGTGTCTCCTTCGAGATCATCGGGGTAGGCACCCTGGCCATAGCAATCCTCATTTGGCTCCTGGTGCGGAACAAACCCCAGGACGTGGGTTGGCCTTCATTGGCAGAGATCGATCACGTAGGACCCGGCACAGCGGCGCCGCCTGCCGTCATTCCCCTGTGGGAGGGAGCCCGTCGGGTGGTGACCGAGAAGTATTTCTGGCCTGTGGCGATCTGGTTCTTTTTTCTCGTGGGTGTCTTCTTCAGTTTCGGAGGACTCTGGGCAGGCCCCTATCTCATGCACGTCTATGGCATGACAAGGGCCGAGGCCGGCCAAATCCTCAACATGATAGCAGCGGGAATGATAGTGGGTAGTCCCGCGGTCAGCCTCTTATCGGATCGGGTATTTTTCAGCCGGAAGCGAGTCATGATGCTCGCCTCGGCGATACTCCTGGGCTTGTTGGTGTTGCTCAACCTGTATCCCGGCGGCCTGCCTCGATCGTCACTCTACGTGATCGTGTTTTTCTTCTCCGTCTCCTCTTCGGCCATTGTGGTCATCGGATTCACTACCACCAAAGAGCTCTTTCCCGTTGAAATCGCCGGCACATCCGTGGGGACGGTGAACCTCTTCCCGTTTCTGGGAGGGGCCATCTTCCAACCTCTGCTGGGATGGATACTCGATTGGTATCCCAAAACCGCAAGCGGGGCTTACTCGTTTCAGAGCTATCGCCTCATGCTGTTCGTATTGCTGGTTGCCTCCGCAATCGCGTTGGCGAGCACCTTTTTCATGAAAGAGACCTTCCCGATGCCCAAAGAGGCAAATTAGAAGTGCTCAACATCCCTCGGGCCGCAACCATCGCGGGATGAACGAGCACGGTATTGTGCCTCGGCATGAAGGGTCGTAGCCGACGTCGATATGAGCGAAGAGCCACATTCTCCGGTCATGGCCGAAAGAATCCTCGTGATACGACCGGGGGCACTGGGTGACACCATCCTGACGCTTCCCCTCTTGTCCTCCCTCGAGGTGGCGCATCCCGGAGCACTGCCAACCTATTTGGGGAGTCGCGCGTACAAGGATCTGATCCCAAAGGGAATGGCGTTTCACGCCATCGACGACCCGGCATGGCTTTGGCTGTTCACCGAGGGGTCCGATCCGTCCCACGGGAAGCCCGAGCAATTCGACGCGGCGTACGTAATCCTCAATCAACCCGACCTCGTGACGACCAACCTCCGGAACGCGGGCACTCCGCTGATCCGGGAGGTCTCCTCACGACCGGACAAAGGGACGCATCTCGTAGAGCACATGCACGGGGGGCTCGGTCTCCCCGTCCCTCCCCGGGCATCTTGCCTCAGGCATCTCGCCCCACCCGGAACCAAAGATCTCATCTGGGCTCATCCCGGAAGTGGAGGGCAGAGGAAGTGCCTGCCGCTCGGGCTCTTGATCTCCTGCGTCGAGAGACTGAGGGAGGTCACGGGGTGGGGCGTGGTCGTGACCGCGGGAGAGGAAGATGGTTTTCTCAAGGAGCAACCCGAGTGGGAGACCTTTGTGAGCAGTCCCGGCACGGTGCTGATGGAAAACCGGCCTCTTTCGGAGCTCTGTGCGAAGCTCGGCACCGCTCGGATTTTCCTGGGCAATGACTCGGGCATAGGACACCTGGCCGCAGGATTGGGGATCTTCTCCGTAGTCTTTTTCGTGGACACGGACCCGCTTCAATGGGCCCCCTGGGCTCCTTCGGGGAATCTTCACATTGTGGACGTGCGGGACGACTCTGCATCCCCCACATTGCTCGATTCTTTTTTCAATAGTTAATTCGGGTTTTTATTTTATTTACGTCAACTGTTTTCGCAGAAAAAAGCCAAGCCCTCACGCTTTTCAGACCATTCACTTACCCACAACGCCCCCCCCCCTGTCCCCCCTTTTTCACCGTCTTCTTTGAGGTACGCGCGGTCGTCGTCACTGCACAGGAATAGCCTTCCAGCAAAAGATTTGTCATATTTTAACGTGTTATATCGAACATATATCATGTTTTCATCAAGTTAAAGAAGGAAGGAAGGGGCTGAACTTTTTTCGAGGAACGTCCACTCTCGTGCGAATTTATCGAATCTAGATTCGCTTGTCTTTACAGATATATACACATTTTACCTTAAGTCATTTCTCGACATTTGCCAGGACCTAAATTGATGTTATTTCTTGATTATTCTTCTAACATACCAATTCAATGAATTTTTTTCTTGACACAATCGCGCGCTAGGTTAAATCTCAGCGTTAACAGATTGTTGTCTCTGGGAGGGACGGTATGTATCTAAGAAATCTTAGCACGCTGTTGGTATGTCTAGTCTTTTTGGTGGTTGCTTTCGCCGGAAACGCCTCCGCTTGGCACTTCCAGCAAGCCACCTTCACCGATAACCGCGAAGACGTGCTCGCCCCGGCAAACACGCAGACCGCTCAACAACAAGTGGTCAAGCCCATTGTCAAGGTGAAGCCCGCCACAACGATGAGCCCGATCCTTAAGGTCAAGCCCATCGTGAAATGCAAACCCATCGTAAAGTGCAGGCCGATGGATGGATACGGAGCACTTAGCCAATACCAGGATATGCGGCCCCGATGTCTTCTGCCCGTTCCGAGGCCCAAAGGATGGGAGCTCGAAGCAGAGGCACTCTTCGCACGCACCAAAGGCAAGGTCCGGTACACGAGGGGCACGTACGGCTGGTATAACTACGACGGTCAGCGAGACATCGACCTCAACGGCGACATGGGGCTCCCCGATCACGGTACCATCGGCACATTCTCCGCGGCGTACCGGTTCAGACCGAGATGGGCTCTCAGGTATTCCATCATGCCCATCGTCATGAACGGCGGCGGCCAGGTGAATTCCAACTTCACCTTCGGTAACAGCCAATATACCACGGGAACCAACACACGGGTCAAATGGGAGCGCCTCTATCAGCGCATGGGAATCGTCTACGATCCTATCCGGACCTACTCTTCTCGGGTGAGCGTCTTCGGTGAATACGTGCGCATCGACGACAAATTGAGCCTGATACACGTCGGTTGCTGCGGCGACACCATGAATAACGACCTCAACATGGCCATGGCGGGACTGGAGTTCGAGAAATGTCTCAAGACGACTCGATTCTTCAGCACGCTCTCTCTTGAATGCAAAGCCGGTGTGAGCTTCCTTGACGATGCGGTAGGAACCGATCTGAGCACCGGCCTCAAATACAGCATTCCCCTCAACAACGGCCGCTGGGGGTACGTCAAAGGCGGATACCGCTATCTCACCTACAAAAAGGGATACAGCGACGTCCGGCTGGTTGACACGACCCTGGAAGGCGGATTCGTCCAGATGGGACTGGTATTCTGACGAGCTCGGGATGTGCCGGATGGCTGTGGAGGGGTCCGGCGCACCAAACGATTTGATTGCATGTTGATTCCATAGCTTTCCTCAGAGCCCGACCGAGCCCTCCCAGCTATATACCCGGTCGGGCTTCATTTCTTTCCCCCTTGCCGATCATTCCAACCTTGACCTTGTCCCCACAAATGAGAAAGATGTGATAGAGGCTGTCAGAAATTGGACAGTCATTTCTTGGAGCCGGAGAAGATACGGTTTTTGCCGAGGCCGCAACCGCGGACCGGCCCCCGGGAGAGACTCCCGGTCCTGAGCTCTCCGGCATCGGGTCTCGCAAATGAAATCGACGCGAGGCCGGAGAGATTATGAATCTCAATGAGAGAATTCTACGGGTGATCATCGACAAGCCGGGCATGGGGAGAGATGTGCTGACCCGCATGTTTGAGTTGTCGGATTACAGGCTTAACAGGATTTTCAGGCATATCGAGCGGGAGCTCGAAGGAAAGCGGCTCGTCAGCGACGAGGAGAACGGGGTATGGATCGTCGCGATCAGGGAAACCTCATGCATGGGGATGGAATGGGTCGGCCGCCCATCGGGGGGATACGTGCAGTGCTGCAAGGAGCCCGCATTCCCTGACGGCCGTTGTTACACCCATTCGACCTGGGAGAGCGGGGAGATGGTTGCGTTTCAGAGGATGTTGGCCTACCTCGCCGGCCCTGCGGATCCGACACCGTACACCCTTAGCCAGCTCGCGCTCCATGAGGTGGAGGACCTGATAGAGGTGCTTACCCATATTAAACCAGCCACCCGTTTGGATGCCGAAAACAAACTCAGGCTGCTGAAAACCTTGCGAGCGGCCCGGAGGGTTCTCGCGTGGAAAGACCAGATGCGCCAGAGACGGTCTGAGGGATGGATTCCCCCGGAATTTCAAGCCCGCCACCGTGCTTCTTCCATCAACACGTTCGAGTACAGCCTCAAGAAGCTCTTCGTTCTCCTTGAAGTTCCGACCGACTCCACCCGTGAGCAAGTGCTGAAGGCCTGGAAAAGGCTCGCCAGGCGGTTTCATCCCGATGTTGAGGGAGGGGGAGATGAAGAGCGGATGAAGGCCATCAATGAAGCCAAAGAGAGAATCTTCAAGGTCAGGCGTTGGGACTGATCGTGCCGGCTCCTACCCCTGTACCCGCCTGAAGTGCTCAACTGGATTAATGAGATCGCATTTTTTCGGCCGCGTGGCGGACCCGTTAAAAACACCCGGATCATCCGACCGATCTAGGAACCGGAGCGCTTCGCGTCGTAGTCGCCCATGATTTCCCGCCGTTCCACCTCCCCGCTCGACAGAAGGTCCACGAGCATCGATCTGCGTTCGCCGAGAAGGAATTTCTTGACCAAGTGTGTGCCGTACACCAGTCGGTACCAAGCCAGGTCCGTCCATCGGTGCGAACAACCGAACCTCGCCTGCAATCGCTGTGCTGAGAAGAGCAGTCTCAGATTTTCCAAGGCCTTTCCCCGTGCACTGAGCTCTTCCCATGGCTTGGCCGAGAGGCTCCGTTTGAAAGCGCGGCGTGCCGACCAGCTCGGCTTCCTTGTGGCAGGCGTCGAGAGTCCGAACAATCGATAGGCTTTGTACAGATAAGCGTCCAAGACGTGGCTCAAACCAAGGCGGTAAAAGGTCTCACGCACGTAGGTCCAGTCGATGTTGACCCCGGGTTCGAGTGAAGCCCGGGTCAAATCGAGCAAGTCTCGCAATCCAAGACGCCCTGTGATTCCTCGGTTGTGATGAACCTCCGAATGAAACACATTGTAGGCTATCTCGTGATGAGGGGAGAGCAGGCGGAATCTCAGTCCGTCCGGCCGTTCACGTGTCGCACCCACCCAAAGCTCCTCGTTTTCAACCCATGCCGGTTCGGTTTCTCCATAGAGCGCTCTGTGCAGCTCAATGGGGGCACGCTCATTGCGATGACTCAGGGGAGCCGAATGGTGCCAACCGGCGAATTCGCTTTCCTGAACCTCCGAGTAGTACCCCTCCGACACGAGTTTCTCCCTGGAAAGCTCAATCGCATCGGGGTGAATGAGAAAATCGATGTCGGCCATCATACGTGAACCGAGGCCTTCTTCATTGCCGGTCAGGAGCCCGACGACACCTTTTAAGGGTATGGGCTCCACGCCCACCGAATTCAGGAGTCGGATAGCGGACCGGGCTTGACTCCTCAGGGATTGATTCCGTTCCAGGTTGGCTTGGTACACCACATCGAGGAACTGCCGGAAGTCGTCGGGCACGCGGTCGGTCAATCCTTTTCCGTGAAGAGCGTGCCGCAGCGTGGGCGTGACAAGGTGGATGCCCGCAAGGGTTGCCAGGAGCTCCCAGGAGACACTCCCGCCCCGTATTGTTTCCGCGAGGGATTCAGTATCGCGGGGGTCGGGTATGGGACTGAGGCAGCGGCATAGAAACAAGAGATGCCACGCTCGGGCTTTCACCTGAAAACTCCTCTCACCAGCTCCACCGCCTCATCCAACGATTGAAACGTCATGCTGTAGCACGGAACGCCGCCGATCCAGGACATCAATTCCGAGACCTTTTCGGACGTCAAATAGCCGTCCACATCGTATCCCGCGGTTTGAAGCATCTGTACCGCTTCAGATCGCGGCAGAGGGACCATACAGGTGGAACACGACGGATCGTACTTCGGAAAAACCAGAGCGAGAACCGGCCCGGCCTGAGACCTGTCCCGGGCAAAGGAGCCCTCGGGAGGAACCACGTACTTGATGACCAGTCCCTCCGCACCGACGGTGTGGCATACGGTGAGATTCTCTCCCCAAAGGTCCCGCACGAGGTCCCACGATCCCGGCTTGATGCGGAGACTCACCGGGCAAGGGATCAGTTGATGCGTCGTCCGCTCGACAACGGCAACTTCGTCGGTGAAGTAAAGAAAACCCGCGGCAACGAGAGCTGCCGTCAAAGTGCTCTTTCCCGCAGCCGAGGGCCCGGGCAGAACGACGCACCCCTCACCGTTTCCCACCGCGCCGGAGTGCACCGAAATGAGGTAGTCGTTGCTTCTGTAAGCAATTCTCAGAGCTTCCTGGCTCACAATGGGTCCGATCTCGACGGGCAGGCGGACCGTGGCCACCCTCCCCGTTTCGCCGAGAATCACGTAGGCTCCGTCACGGGAAATCACGTCGAGCCATGCATCGAACCCGACACCGGGGGTTTCGATATGGGAGAAAATGGGGCGGACCGAGGATTCTTCCGAAGGAGAGGGGAGTCGCAGTCGAAAGGTTCTGTCGGCGAGGGTGAAACGAAACTCGCAGTCGAATTCGTCATGGGAAACGAGCTCGGGGAATGAATCCGGCAAATCCTGGGGAACGGTGTCCTCAGCGGAATCTACCGGGGAGTCCTTCTGCGCCGGCGTTGAGACGAGGCTCGCCGAAAGCCACTCGGCAATCAATCCCTCCATGTCGCCGGCAGCCTTCAACGGATCTATGCCGAATACCTCCCCGATCCGGCGAGGTATTGCAGCGAGGTCCGTCCCCTCCTCCAAGAGGCACCAAATGTATGCGGCTGCGGGATTGAGCCGATAGATGCACTGGTTGGCCGTGGAGAATAAGAGAAGCTCGTCATCCAGGAAATGTGCGCTGACGCCCGCGGCGATTTGCACAGACTCAGGGGCGGTCAATTTCCAACCCTCCTCTGTTCGGCACCGCGCGGGATTCCCCGGTTGAGACGCCGTTCCAACGGCCGGGTCCCGATCAGTATCCTGCAGCCGTCTTCTTCGCGTCATAGGTGAGAATCATCACCATTGCGGGAGCGGCATAGACTGCAAACCGCCGCATTGCTTCAGGAATTCCCTTCGTTTTGCAGCAGCATCCTTTTCGCCTGACTCCCCATGGCCTGCTGAGACAGTTCTTTGTCTTCCATGATACTCCCTCTTACACTGTTCTCCAGAGGAGCGCTCGGAACGCGCTGAAAAATGAAACGGAAGCCGAGAATTGGGCCCGTACTTCCCCCTTCCCCGACCGAAGCGGCCGGCGTGCACGATCCCTCATCATGCACCGATTCTTAACGTCCGTCCCGCTTCATCGCTACAGCCGTGAACCGGCCTGAATAACCGTTCAATCCGCGCAACGGACCCCCAAACCGGCACTTGCTTCCGCTCGCAAGTCAAGCAGCCGTCTCAACGAATTCCTGGCTCATGCAAGCGTATGGCTCCTACCGGCCGGCACGTCACACGGAGGGGCTGGTAATAGCGCCCGCTTCAGTCTTATGGGACAGAAGCAGCACCATAGCGGGAGCCGCGTAGGCTGCAAAACGTCCGCATTGCTTCAGAAAATCGCGACGATCCGCGGAGACCGACTCTTCACTGCCATCCGGGGCCAACTCTCGAATTCGGTCCTCGTTGTTCATGACCATTACTCCTTTAATTGCATCGGGGTCTGAGGGCTCCCATGAGGGGCCGGAGCTCATTTTTCCTGTCTCGGGCCCAAAGCGACGCCATCTCCGGTTGCCGGCCGATGACCGGTTCCCTGCCCGTCTTCGGCCCACCGACGAAGAATCGCTCTCAAAAACCGTTCAATTAGCACCACGGATCACAAGGCGGCGTCTCCTGCCCAGACGCAGATAACAATCGTCTCCAGAATTACGGGTTCATACAAGCGGGCGGAGATTTCTGCCCGGTATGTCACGTACAAGATATGCAATTCGCGGCAGCATCCCTCTTATGGGATAAGAGCAGCACCATAGCGGGAGCAGCGTACGCCGCAAAACGTCCGCATTGCTTCAGAAAATCGCGACGATCTGCGGAGACCGACTCTTCAATGCCACCCGCTGCCACCTCTCGAATTCGTTCCTCGTTGTTCATGACTATCACTTCCTTAATTGCATTGGTGCCCGAGCTCCCGCACGAGGTACAACAGCCCGTCTTCTCTTTTCTGCGGGGATAGACAACACCGTCTCCCGACTCCAGCCGAGCCGCACATCCCCGTCCGTTGTCGGTTCACCAGGGATCAACCGCCCCAGAAAACCGCTCAGGCTGTGCCAAGGGCCGTCAGGGGCCTCTTACTTCCAGGCGCAGAAAAAGAATCCGGCTTCCCCCAATCCTCTCTTCATACCAACGGGTGGCTGCTTAGAGCCGGCATGTCACCCGCAGGAGATGCAGCCCGCCGCTGCATCCCTTTTATGGGATAAAAGCAATATCATTGCGGGAGCCGCGTAGGCTGCAAAACGCCCGCATTTCTTCAGAAAATCACGGCGTTCTTCGGAAACCCGCTGTTCATCTTGATCCGGACACAGGTCTTGAGATCGTCCCTTGTTTTTCATGATGGTCACTCCGTGGAGTCAATCGTAATATTTGGGGATGCCTGTTCGGATGTCCAACTCTAACCCGTTTCTAACATTTATCAAGTGAAAAGAAACCGTTGTCAAGGACTGATTGTCGGCCGCCGCCATAATAATCCCCTGAGATCGACCACGGATAGAGCGGTCGGCACCGAGGCTTTGCGCAGGACTTCTCTCCACGGTTGTACCTTTTGGCAACGATTATTGCTATTGTGGTGGCAGCATGATGAAGAGAGCCGACGTCACCGGATGTGGAATCGGAGAACCTTGAAGATGGGCGCTCTGTTCTTCTTGTTCGGCCTTGCGTCTCTGACCGGCCAAATCTTGCTTCTGAGGGAGATCCTGGTTGTCTTCCACGGGACGGAGATCTCCATCGGGATCTTCTTTTGCGCATGGCTCACGGCCATAGGGCTAGGGGCTTCGGTGGGAGCCGGGAGTGCGGTGAGCAGGAGCCGTGTCGTGCACGGAATCTTCCTGCACGCACTGGCGGGACTGGGATTTTCCCTGCTCGCCCAGATCGTTTTGATCCGCACCGTACCGGGATTATTCGGGATTGCCCCGGCGGAGCTGGCTCCCTTGTCCGGAATTTTCACCGCGGTGGTCGTGGGGACGTTCCTCACCGCATTCCTGACGGGTTTCCTGTTTCCGTTGGGATGTGCTTCCGCTGAATCCGCGGGGGCCCGCGGCATCGGCCATCTTTACGCGTTCGAGGGGCTGGGAGGTCTCGCTGGGGGAGTACTCTTCACTCTGGTCCTGGTGCGATTTCTCACACCCCTGAAGATTGCGGGAGTACTGGCGATCCTCCTGGCTTCAGGAGCGATTCTGTACACGATTCGGTTGAGGGAGCGCGGCCCCCTGGTCAGCGCCGTCCCGCTCCTGATCGCAGGTGTCGCTCTCGTTGCGCCGACGGGTTCTCTTTTGACGGATTGGTCGGTCCGAGCTCGGTGGGAGGCGCTCCATCCGGGTCTCGAACTGCTTGCCTCCCGCTCGACCCCGTACCAGCAGGTGGAGATAGCCCGTCTGGGAAAGCAACGATCGCTCTTCGGTAACGGAAGGATCGTGTCTTCGTTTCCCGATCCGAGAACCACGGACCGACTGGCCGCGCTCGTCATGGCTCAGAGACCCGAAACCCGGCGCGTGCTGCTTATCGGGGGCGGAATAGGAAGCCTTGTCCCCTCGCTCCTGCACTACCCCATCACCAGATTGGATGTGGTGGAGCCGGATCCCTCCGCTCTGCAAATTGCCGAGCCCTTTCTTCCCAAAGAAGAAGCCGAAGCGCTCAAAGATCCCCGGGTACGCGTCATCACCGCGGATGGACGGTTTTACGTCAATCGGCTCGGGAAGAGCCAATATGACGCTATCGTCTGTCTGGTGCCCGATCCTGTCTCAGCTTTCTGGAATCGCTACTACACGCTTGAATTCTTCCGGGCCGCGGCCGAAGCCCTTACTAAGTCAGGTATTCTCGTAACCGGCGTGACCTCCGCGGAGAATTTCTGGGGCACTGAGGTCGCTTCGTATGCCGGGTCGGTCTATCATACACTCAAGCAGGTCTTTCCCTCGGTCAAAGGCACCCCCGGAGACGAGACCATTTTCTTCGCTTCGCCGCAAGCTGATGGGGTCACCTTAGACCCGGGAGTGCTCAGGGAACGCTACGAAACTCTCGGCACAAAAGTTTTCGATCCGGTCGGCTTCGAGACCCTTCTGCCTCCTCGGCGCACCAAGTTCGTCCGGCAGGAGCTCGAGCGATCCCCCGTTCTCATCAACACCGATTTCAAGCCCCTCTCCACCTCGCTGGCCATGATTCTGTGGGGTCGTTTTTCCGGAACCAACGCTCTGGAGGCCCTGAATGTGCTCAGGCGCGCCGGGCTCAAGGTCTACCTGATCCCCCTGATCTTCTTTCTCGTCGGGAGGCCGGCATTTCGGGCGAGATGGGGACCCCGCGCGGGCAGAGAAGACCGCTTTCAGGCCCTCTTTGCCATGGCTGCCGTGGGTGCGGGAGCCATGGGGGCTCAGATCGTCCTCATTTACGCGTACCAGAGTCTCTTCGGGCATGTGTTCGAGAGAATAGGGCTCATAGCGGGACTCTTCATGGCCGGCCTCGTGGTAGGAGGACTGTCGGCGAGTGCGCTGCTCGATCGGATGCGAAATAAAACCTCCACCATTGCTGTTCTGCTCGGACTCTTCGTTGCTCTCTGCCTCCTCATGCCTTCAGTCCTCAAGGGCTTGGTAGGCCGAGACCCGCTGTTCATTGAGGGGATAATCTTCAGCCTGGTTCTCGCGTCGGGGATACTCACCGGCTGGACGTTTCCCGTGGTGGCCGGTAGGCACTTAGAGCTCACCGGAAAGTCCGGCGAGACTTCCGGATGGACCGACGCTGCGGACCACTACGGAGCGGCGGCCGGCGCACTCGTCACGGGTACCCTGCTCCTGCCTCTTCTGGGGACCGAAGAGGCTTGTATGGTCCTGGCCCTATTTCTTGCGGTTCCGGCATTCTTCATCGTCGCGGAAGGTGCTTTTCGGAGAATCGACCCTATTCTCGCCGGGTACCGGTCCCGTTTGCGGCCCTCATTTCCCTACGTGAGAGTCTCGTGGATCCTGGTTCTGTCCGTGGCGGCAGCGTTCACGTGGCATCTATCGATCGGCGCTCCGGGCGCACCCCCCGTGGTGAAGTTCCCGGAAGAGCTTCTGTCCAAAACCTCGGGGTCGGATACCTTCACCTTCAAGGAAACCTCCTATCCTCATTACGTGGGAAAGAGCGAGAAAGAGTCCGGCTTCACGGTGAGCCTCAGCACAATGCCACCGGCGGGAGAGATACGGGGCTACGGCGGGCCGATCAATCTTCTCCTCTCTGCCTCTGCGGACGGCTTCATCAGGGGAGTGCGCCTGGTTGAATCCCGTGAGACTCCGTCATACGTAAGGGGTTTGGAACGGTGGCTGAACCGGCTGAAGGGCAAGTCGGTCTTGAGCCCATTGACAAGCGACATCGATGCTGTGACCGGTGCCACCATAACCTGTCATGCTATCACCCGTATCGTGGAGAAGACAGGAAGCGCAATCGCAGAGCCGCTGCTGGGGCTGCAGGGAGGCTCCCGGACCATGGGCGATTCCGGTCGTTTGCGGCAGTCATTGAAGGACATGCGGCTCTGGATGGTGGCGATGCTCATGGGCTTTTTCGTATTCGCGTTCCATTCACGGTCGAGACGACTGAGGACCCTCTGTCTCCTGGCTTCGCTCATAGTGCTCGGATTCTACCTCAATGCACCGTTCACCGCGCTGGACGCGGCAGGACTCTTCCACGCCACAATGCCCGCAGCGGGGACTATTTGGAGGAACGTCATTTTCCTGGCCGCGCTGGCAATATCTGTGCTCTGGGGGCAGGCGTTTTGCGGATTCCTCTGTCCTTTCGGCGCGCTGCAGGAGTTTCTTTCCACGCGGCGACTTCGCCAAAGGGCCTCACGGCCCGTGGAGAGACCGGCGCGCTATCTCAAGTTCGTCATACTGGCTCTCCTACTGTGTCTGTTCTTCATGACCGACGATACTGTCTGGTTCTCTTTTAGTCCTCTGCAACATTTCTTCGGGGATCACGGGAAACCGTTTCTTTCAGTGCGCCTCGACTGGTGGGTCTGGACGCTGTGTGCACTCGTCCTTGCGGCATCGGTCTTCTATTTCAGATTCTGGTGCCGGTATCTCTGCCCCGCGGGTGCTTTCTTTGCGCTCTTCAATAAGCTGTGCCTGCTGAGGAAACACGCTCCCACTCCTATTCCGGGAAGATGCGATCTGGGCGTCACCTCTCAACGAGACGTGGATTGCATCCGTTGTCATCGCTGCCTTCACGGCACCAAGGGGATGGGAAAGGATGGCCCTCGCCATGAAGATTCCTGAAACACTCAGGATACCGCTCAAAGCGGCAGATGTGGCACTCGTGGTGATGCTTCTCTGTTGTCTCACGCTCGCGACGGCCGCGGTGATGTCGGGATTTGAGCGCCGCGAAGCACTGATCCATCGAGAGGGCGGCCGAAAAGTCGATGTGGAAAAGATTCGGAAACAAATTTCCGAAGGCTCGCTTTCCCCCCGCAAGGCACTCTTTTTCAAGAAAGTTCCCCGTTGACGTTTGCGTGATCCCTGCCGACTCGATGAGATTCTCTTGAAACAGGCATGTGAACGCCCTCGGCGGCCGATTTTTTTGCCTTGGGAGTTGGCGCCGTGGCCGCAAGAATTGCGTTTTCAACCGCTCGAAAAGCCGATAGTTGAAGGATGTGGAGAATATTGATGACCCGCTCTAAATAATTGGATTTAACGATATTAATATATTAAGATAGTGCGTATTATGCCCCCCGCCCGTAACCGTACAATACCAACGTGGGGAACGGCCGGAACAGAACCGGAGAAAGGAGCAAAGCATGGGTAGAAGATTAATCGTGACCATTCTTGCGGTAGCAGCGGTCGCTCTCATGGCCGGGTGGTCCCCGGTCTCGACTGCCGTGGCCCAAGACAATTTGCCGTCCCAGTCGGATCCGAGCTGCCTGAAATGTCACAAGTACGACAAGATGCCCAACATTCTAGCGGGCAAGTTCAAAGACGTTTCGTCCAAAGCCAAGAGCATTTCGCTCGGAATCGGGAAGGATACGGAGGTCATCTTCTTCGACGATGCAACTGAGTTGAAGAACGCCCCGACGTTCAAGAAGATTCCGAAGGGCGAATCGGTCAAGATCGTCTATTACAAGAAGAATGGAAAGAGCTATGCCAAGATCGTGGAGGTCAAGAAAGGGATAGCTGTTCCGAAGGAACAGTTGGCCTCTGCGGATGAGGTTGCCGCTCTCGTCGCCAAGGGACCGGAAAAGGGCAAGTACGTGCTGCTGGACAGCCGACCGGGCAAGATGTACGAACAAGGCCACATCTCCACGGCAGTGTCGATGCCTTTTTTCGCTTTTGACAAGCTTAAAGACAAAGTCCTACCCAAAGACAAGGAGGTGCTACAGGTCTACTATTGTGCGGGATACTCTTGAGTTCTGAGTCCTCTGGCCGCCAGGAAGGCGGAAAAACTCGGTTACAAGAACGTCAAGGTATTTCACGCAGGCCTCCCCGCATGGAAAAAAGCCGGTAACCCCATCGTCTCCTCCATTTCCGGACTTGAAGGCCTCAACAAGCTGGACGCCTCCTACATCCTCATCGACCTCAGACCCAAAGACCTCGTGGCAAAAGGATATATTCCCAAGGCAGTCGGCCTATCGGATGGCGGAATTGATGCCATGAAAGACCAGTTCCCCGCCTACAAAGGCGCAACGGTCATCCTCTACAACCAGGACGGTAATATCGACGCGGCCCGAGACGCTGCCAAGAAGATCGCCGGGTGGGGTTATAAGAACGTGAGCATCCTCACCGGAGGTTTTCAAGGTTGGGAAAAGGCAGGAAAGACTGTTGCCAAAGGCCCGGCCGCTTCTAAGATAGCTTACGTGCGAAAGCTCCTCCCGGGAGAATTCGAAGTGGAAGCTTTCAAGAAACTCGTCAAGAATCCCTCGAAAGGCATTCTCATAATCGACGTCCGGAACGCATCGGAAGCGGCAGCCAATGCGCTTCCCAATACCAAAAACATCCCTCTGGAAGACCTGGAGCAGCGCTTGGCCGACCTGCCCAAAGGTGAAGAGGTCGTGTTCCATTGTGCCACCGGAGCCCGCGCGGAGATGGCGTATAACGTATTGAAAAAGTTGGGATACAGCGCAAAGTTCGTCAAAGCCAAAGTAGATTTCGATAAAGAGAAGAAGGGTGAGTACAAGATCTCAGAATAGTTTGTTCTTGCCTCGACGGCAGAGCCCCTCTCCGGAGGGGCTTCCCCCCCATTTCCCTTCCCTATCAAGCCCCTTTCATGAGAGTTACCCGGCCGGCCGCATGGCCTGGCGTTACCTCGGACACCTGCTTCAAACCGCGGCCCGGAACGGTACTTCTCCGAATACGCATAGGTACCGAGAGCCGCGGTTCATGAGAGTCCCTTGTCAGGCCGTTGCCGACATGTTAACGTGGTGAATGAGGATATTTCGCGATCGGAGCGAAGGCACGAATGCCGACTGAGGAGCCTCAGGGAGGCGGCTTGGTTGTTTGCTTGTCGCGATCCCGTGTGCCGGAAGCGGTTTCCCTAGCACATGTGGGTGCCGGCCTCGGCGTCTTGGGTCGGGAGTCCTCGTTAGTCGCGGTCTTTGAGACCTCGGAATTCCCCAACCACCGTTGCCGACGGGGACCGGGCAATCCGACCGGGAACCGAGTCGGCGACATCCATCAATTATTTCGGCTATGCGATAACAGACCGGAGGAGAGGACCGAACAATGGGTATCTGGAACTTTGTGAAGAGCGAGCTCATTGATGTAATCGAGTGGCTGGACGACAGCGGCGACATACTCGTCTGGCGTTTTCCCGACCAGGACCATGAAATCAAGAACGGCGCCAAGCTAACCGTTCGCGAGGGCCAGGCCGCGGTTTTCGTCAACGAGGGCCGGGTTGCGGACGTCTTTTCTCCGGGGCTTTACAGCCTTACGACGCAAAACCTTCCGGTGCTGACCACTCTGCGATCGTGGAAGCACGGCTTTGAGTCCCCTTTCAAGGCGGAAGTCTATTTTATAAGCACCCGTAATTTCCTCAACATGAAATGGGGAACGCAAAACCCCATCATGATGAGAGACCCGGACCTAGGCGTCGTGCGGCTCAGGGCCTTCGGAACGTACGGACTGCGTGTCACAGAGCCCGCGGCGTTCATGAAGGAAGTGGTGGGAACGGACGGATGTTTTACCACCGGTGAGATTGACGGTCAATTGAAGAGCATGCTCGTGTCGGCATTCACCGACATGCTGGCAAAGGCTCAGATAGCAGCCCTCGACCTCGCGGCAAACTATCGCACCATCGGCGACAAGGCCCGTGATCTCATGGAAGCCCAATTTCAAAGCTACGGCCTCACACTCACGCTCTTTCTCATCGAGAACATCTCCCTGCCGCCGGAAGTGGAGAAGATGCTCGACCTGAGGTCTCAAATGGGGGTCGTGGGAGACATGGGGCGTTTTACCCAATTCCAGACCGGCCAGGCCATTCCGGAGGCTGCCCGGTCCGGGGGAGCGGGCGATCTTATGGGCATGGGTGCCGGGATTGCCATGGGACAACAGATGGCCGGGGCCATGGCCGCAAGCTTCGGCGCCCAACAGCAGAATCCCAATTCCCAGCCTCAGCCGCAACCCCAAGGCACACCGGTCCCCGTGCCGGGGACTTTGTGCGGCCAATGCGGCAAGCCCACCCCGGCTGGAGCGAAATTCTGTCCCGAGTGCGGTGCCGTGCAGCAGGCCGTTTGCCCCAATTGCGGCAAACCGGTGGACCCGGCCGCTCGGTTCTGCCAGGAATGCGGATCGAAGGTCAAGTAGATACTAACAAGGCGTTCAGAGTATCGCAGCAGCAGCTCATTACTCCTTTTCGGAAATACGGTTCCGGAAGGCAATGGATTCCAAGATAGCCCCTGATAGTCCAAGTCGTCACCCCGAGCGAAAGCCCGGGGCCAGAGCGTTCGGAAAGAGCCTCGAATCGTGCCTCCGCAGGAATGACGGAGGAAGCGCCTGATCATGAAAGGGTATTTTGGCTGCACCGCCCGCGCTCAAACACGCGACCGAACTTATGAAATCGCATAACGAGAGCCTTGTCGGCATGGTTTGAGGATGGGAAACGGGGAACACCCATATGCAGAGCGACCCGTTCCCGGCATCCCCGCGGCCCGATCTCCGGTCAGTTTCACTCGATGGCTTGAACCCCCTCCGGTCCGTTCAACTTCAACCGGGACGCGTCCGGGAGGTCGGTGCTCCATACGGGACGGCAACTCTCCCATAGCCTGCGATAGAGTGCAGCTATGGGAAACCCCGCTCCGCGGCAGAGTGTGATTGGCGAGAGAAGACTTTTTCACTCTCGGGTCGGCCGGTCCCCGGGTGTGAGGATTTTCCGGAAAGCCCAATTCATTCTTGACTTTTTTGACCGGTGGGCATAAGCTGGATGGGCTAGCCTTGCAATCGCCCGGCGGAAAGACCGTATCCTCCTTGTTGGAGCCATACCCTTTTGTCAAATCCGTCGGGCTTCTTTTTGCGATCTCATTCAGTTGCTTCGTTGTATCCCAGAGGGCATCGCACGTCGATGAGGCGGTTCTTGGGTACCTCGGATCGTGAGCCCCGCATATGGACCCATTCAGCAATCCTTCCTCAACCCAATGGTCGAATTCCCCTACCGAGCAGGCACCGGCCTCCTCAGATCAGGCACCCCAAGCTATCCGTGAAGACCTCAGCGCCCTTCCCGCATCGCTGCCGGAGGAGAACCGGGCCGATTTCGTGCTCTTCCTGGGGATCGTGTCGCTTCTCATGTGCGGACCTCTGGGGGTCGTGCCGTGGATTATGGCGAACTCCGATCTGAAGAGAAACCGGGAAGGAAGGCTGTCTCACCGGAGCGTGAGAACCCTGAGGATAGGGAAGGCACTCGGGATAGGCGGAACATTGGTCTTCCTCTTGTCCGTGGCCGTTGCCGCCGTTGCGTGGCATCGCGGCTTCGATCCGATGTCGGGTCAGATCGACTGGACAGGACTCTTGAGAGGTCCCACACCTCTGCCTGCCGACAGAATAGTATTTGCCGGGGAATGGAGAGGACACAGAGGTACCTTCATCCGGATCAATCCGGACGGAACCGGAGACTTCCGAAGTCGGGAAAGTGTGCTTGAGGGGGGCAGAGTCACAATCGGCGAGCACTCCATTTCCATAGGTAACCGGGGCGTCTCCGGAAACTGGGAAATAGAGCGGGTGCCCACCATGAAGAACGGCATCTGGACGATGAAACTGAACGGGGAAGTTTTCAGGAGAAGGAACCGGGGCTTCACGGTCAACGGTCGGATCGACCTCTTCGCCGAAGCCGCGTAACACCGCACAGCCCTCATTTGGACTAGTATCTGAAGTGATACCATTTCGCAATTAACAATGTGACTTCACGACACGGACGGCATGTCTCTGAAGCGAAGTCAGGTCGTGCCTTTTGCACGGGAAGAGACATGCCGTCCGAATTCCTGTTGGACAGCGAAATAGTATGAGAGGGGACGCCGATGGAAGATTCGACGTCCCTGTGCGTTCGATCGCTTCACCTATCCCGAACGGGAAGGGATCGGCCGGACCTACTGCTGTTTGCTCAATAACTTACGGAAGTGATAACCGAAAATCGCACTGGACACTGCCTCGCCAAAGGAGCTTCGGTGAAACAGGAAGGCGCGGATGAGCAGTTTCCAATAGTAGATCTTGTTCATTCCCTTGTCGAGTATCCCCAAGTAGAGGATGGATCGCAGAAAGGCCATGACTTCCAGGCGGTTCAACTTTTTCCGCCGCGAGGGCTTGTACTGTGAGAGAAATTCCAACACGCGAATGTAATATTCTTTCGGGGAATAGAGATTGTCGAGGACGGCTTGGTATCCGTCCTTGAGGGTTTGCATGTCCATTTTGGGGATGAAATTCAGCGAACCGTCACAATTGTCGCCGGTGCAATCCTGCACCAACCGCCCTTCTTCCTTGAGGCGTTTGTAGAGCCGCGTGCCGGGAATGGCGTTCAGCAGTCCTATCATGGCCTTCACAACACCGCCGCTCTGAATGAACTTGATTTGCCGTTCGAAAATATTGGGAGGGTCGCTGTCGAATCCGATGATGAAACCACCCATGACTTCCATGCCGTGCTGATGGATGGTGCGGATGGCTGCCAGTAAATCGACGGAGCAGTTCTGGTGCTTGCCGCACTCGGCAAGGCTCTCCTCCGCAGGAGTCTCGAGTCCCAAGAATACCGAGTCAAAACCCGCGTCGGACATCAGGTTCATCAGCTCTTCATCCTGGGCGAGATTCACCGAGGCCTCCGTGTAGAGAGTGAACGGGAAATTTCTCGCCTCCTGCCACACAATGAGCTCTCTCAACAGGGATTTTACTTTAACTCGATTCCCGATGAAGTTGTCGTCAACCACAAAAAGACGTCCCCGCCACCCGCTGTCGTAGATGATGTTGAACTCGTTCATCATCTGAGAGTTTGATTTCACACGGGGCCTGCGCCCGTTGAGATTGACGATGTCACAGAATTCACAGTCGAAGGGGCACCCTCTCGAGTACTGGATCGACATGGAAGCGTAGTCGTCCATGCGGATGAGATTCCACCTAGGCGGCGGCGTGGTTTCGATGTCCGGCTTGTCGGGACTGGTGTAAACTCGCTGCAACGTGCCCTCGGCCAAATCCTTCAGGAACAGAGGGAGGGTTATCTCACCTTCATTAAGCACGAGGTGGTGAATGTCGGGGAATTCTTGCTGGGCACTCGTGAAATAAGGTCCACCGGCGACTATGGTTTTCCCGAAGCTCTTGCATCGGGCCGTCACTTCCTGCACGGACTCCTTCTGGACCACCATGGCGCCGATGAAGACCATGTCCGCCCACTGAATATTCTCGTCGGTCAACGGCTCCACATTCATGTCCACGAGCCGCACATCCCATTCCTCCGGCAACATGGCTCCCACAGTGAGCAGCCCCAGCGGGACGTGTGCGGCGCGCTTGTGTATGAACTTCAGAATATGTTTAAAGCTCCAGAACGTATCCGGTATCGACGGATATACAAGAAGCGTTTTCATAATTTTTCCTCGCTTAGCATTGAACAAGACCGGCACGGCTCGACGGTCCGACCATAGACCATCGCATCCGCTCCGTCAAGTCGGTTTTCATTGGGATGAAAAGCCATCCAGGTGGTATTGGGGCAACCGACTGTTCGGTTGCGGCATTCGTTAACGGAGCGCTTGTGGTCTCGTAGGCTCACTCGCAATGCCGCGCCGGTTCATTCACGGAAGGCGACTCATCTGGGCTCCGCAGCGGGGATGCCGGGCAGACCGCTCGGATTGTCCAGAAACCTCAGAAGAGGTGAATCGCGACGAAGGACCAGAGTCGTTTCCGTGCCCACTATCTTCTCGTACACTTCCAGGTGCCTCATAAACGAGTAGAACTCCGGGTTCTTCGCGTAAGCCTCGGCGAAAATTGCGGTTGCCTCGCCGTCTCCTTCTCCGCGAAGGGCTTGCGACTTCTCGTAGGCTTCGGCGAGGATGATCTCCTTTTCCTTGTCGGCCTGAGCCCTGACTTCGCGTGCTTTCTCTTCTCCTTCGGCCCGGTATTTCTTTGCAATCCGTTCGCGTTCCGCCTTCATCCTATCGAAGACACTCTTTTGAACCTCCTCGGGAAGATCCACCCTTTTGATTCGCACGTCGATCACGTTGATCCCGAATCCCTTGGCATACTCCGCAGTTTCTTCAGTGACGTGCTCCATGATGTTTTCGCGCTCTTCCCGGATGAAGTCCTTGAAATAGTGATTTGCGACTCTCTCTCTCAGGCGGGCCATGATCGTGTCGTTCAGCCTGGCAACGGCACCCCCGTAATCGCGCACCGTCTGGTAGAAGGCGAGAGGGCGGTCGATCTTCCAGCGCGAAACCGTGTCAACGGTAAGGCGCTTTTTGTCCAGGGTGATATACTCCGCAGGCCGGGCGTCCGCAACGAGTATCCTCTTTTCGAACCGAATAAGATTCTGAATGAACGGATACTTAAAGTAGGGCCCGGGCTTCTGAATGGTTCGGACAGGCTTGCCGAACTGGAGTACCAAGCCCTGGGTCCCCTCACTGATGACGAAAATCGACTGCGAGAGCAGCACCACGACAACCAGCACAGGTATGATCAGTTTCGCCATCAATTTTCACTTGCCTTTCTGCTCCGGGGCGGCACCCCGATCGGTCGGCCCGGCTTTGGCCGGCGTTCCGGCGGTCCCCTCAACCAATGGAAGCAGAGGCAGCACACGGGAATCCCCTCCCTCCAGTATGAATTTCCTGGCTGCGGGAAGGAATTTCTCCGCGCCCTCTAGATAGAGCCGTTCCCGGGTCACATCCGGAGCCTTGGAGTAAGCGGCAAGGACATTCTCAAATCTCTCGGCATCCCCTTTGGCGCGAATAACTCTCTGTGCCTTGAATGCCTCGGCCTCTCTGATTTCCTGTTGGGCCATGCCTCTGGCTTTGGGAATCACGTCTTCCCGGAATCCCTCAGCTTCCCGAATGAGCCGCTCTCTATCTTCCCAGGCTCGGACCACATCGTGAAATGCCTCCTTAACCTGTGCCGGAGGCTCCACCGCCAGCAAGCGCGCTTGCGTCACCAAGAGGCCCGTGTCGTAATTGACAAGGAGCTTCTGTAGATAATCCTGCACCTTTTGCTGTATCTGCGTGCGGCCTTTGGTCATGGTGGTATCAATGGTGTTTTCACCCACAACCCCCCGCAAAGCCACCTCTGCGGAAGCTCTGAGGGCCGGTTCAGGATTCATCGCTCCAAAAAGAAATTTCACCGGGTCCTGCACAATGTATTGGACGATCAACTGCACGTCTACGATGTTTTCGTCTCCGGTGAGCATAAGCGACTCTGCAGGGAACGATCGTGTCCGACCGCCGTCCGATCGAAAGCCGATCTCAGCACGCCGGACCGTGGACACGTCCACGACGTAGCGGCTCATGAACGGTCGGGGCAGGCAGTACTGCAAGCCGGGGTTTGTGAGCGCGTAGAATCTACCGAACAGCAGCTCCACTCCCTTCTCACCCGGGCCAACTTTGTAGACCCCCCAAGCGAGGTATACCGCTACCAAAATGATGATAATAAGCCAACTTCCCTTACCCTTCAGGAAGCGCTCCAGGAGGGCCTTAGCGTCCTCGACCCCCTGCTGGATATCGCGAACGGGATTCTGGTCGTCTCTGGGCCTGAATTGATCCATCGTGCCTCCAGCTTTGTGTTAATCACAAATTATAATGCAACTCACCTTGGAAAGCAAATATTCCGCCGGCCGCTCCGCGATCGGACTCGTCGCACCCCTCAGGCTGAAGAGTCGGGAGAAACGTGCCCACACTCGGCCGAACACTCATGTTGTGGCTATATGCTGCTGATGGTTTGGGGTGTGAGAGGCAAACGCCGGAGTAGGGAGTGGAGTGCGATTCCGGAGAAGCGGAGCTGAGAAGGGCTCCGCTCAGAGGGAAACTCAGCCCTCTGAACGGCAGCGTTCGACGGCTCAGGCCAATTTCTCGCCCCGGCGGACCTTTTCCAACGCATTGTTGAGCATTTGTCTGGCCTTGAGCTTCCTGTCCTGAAGCTCCGCTCGCCATGCCTCCGCCTTTTCAATGGCCTCTCGTTCCCACGGGAGCCATTCCGACGGTTCCTTGAGCTTGATCGAATTTTCCAATTCTTCGGGGATGGGGGGAGTGCAACATTCCTCATAGTGGTGCTCTATCTTGCGGAGAAAGCGAAAAAGCTCCTTCATCTGCTTCTTCGTCAGATTCCGAGCGGGCTCCTCTTCCCCAAATATCTCCTTCTTTACGGAACTTCCGTTTTCACCCCTGAGATCCTGGATGAGCTTCTTGAGATAGTGATAGTTCTGATTGAAATCATAGGAATCCAGGAATGTTCCGCCTGAGGCTTGGAACGCACTCTGAGTCATAAGCCACTCCTTTTCACCCTCGGATTTTTATAGACCTTCAGTGTTTCCACCTGATTAATCTGAAATCGGGGGACAAAAAAAACAACAACCGGCAACTATATGAAAAACGATGAAACCTTGCGCACACCTGCGCCCGGCAAAGGGTTGTGAGGGCTTCGTATCCCTCGTGGAGGGCTCCTATCATCGTGCCGGAACGGAGTCAAGAAATTAATGTTGATCGTCTACAATTATTGATGAGAACGCGTATTTGACTTCGCGTTCATGTATCCAAGCTCCGTTTTTATTGCCTTCTTACTCCGCGATATTTCTTGCGATCTCGGATATGCGCGGTGTGAACGCGACTGTCCGCTCTCGGATGACTCGAGTCTCGGGAAGCCCGTTATGGCCCGGCAAATAAGCTTTCCTTGGTGGAGAAATTGTCGGGAAGGGGGAGCTGATTTGTGGCTCTCTCTGCAGCGATTTGGATTTACCAATACAATAAAATAGATTGGCTATTATCAAACTGTAATACTTTAATGTATGTCAGTATCCATCCTATTACACTTAGCTTTACGGATAGATCATTAAGGCGTGAAATACGACGTGCCCCCCCCCACACACATCTCGGGGCTTACCCCTCCTACCCCTCGCTTTCGTCCCGGCGATAAATGACTCCCATACTGAAATCATCACCCAGAACCTGGTCGTACGCCCCCCTCAGGTCCGTAGGGTCGTACTCCTCGGGTAGCGGGTGCACCCATTGCTTCAGGTTGGTCCAGGTCTTGAAAACCTTGTCGAACGTCACGCACGACGAGTACACGTGGAAGATGGCAAAGCCCGGATGCTTGATGCCCTCCACGAGGGCTCTGGTGATGCCCTGGGGATCGCCGGCGAAGAGACGGGCGACGAACGAGGCTCCATAGGTCAAAGCCAGCAGAGTGGCATTGAGAGGCTTGTCCGCCGTTCCGTAGGGACTGGCCTTGGATTTGGTGCCCAGAGGGCTGCTCGGCGAGGGCTGGCCTTTGGTGAGGCCGTAAATCGAATTGTCGAACAGGATGTAATTGACGTCCACGTTCCTTCGAGCAATATGGGGAAGGTGCCCGCCGCCGATGGCGAGGCCGTCGCCGTCTCCGCCCACGACAAAGACGGTGAGATCGGGATTGGCGAACTTCACCCCCGTGGACACGGGGAGAGCTCTCCCGTGCACCACGTGGAGACCGTACGTGTCGGTAAAGAACGGATATCTTCCGGCACAGCCGATACCCGACACGGTCACCACCTGATGATGGGGAAGCCCCAATTCCTGGATCGCCGCGTTGATGCCCTGGTGAATGCCGAAATAGCCGCATCCGGGGCACCACGTGGGCAATGCTTCCGAGCGGATGTCGAATCGCTGCGACTCTTTTATCTTCCGAACCTGCTCCGCTAAATGTTTACCGGCCGTCTTCATTGCGCACCTGCCGTGATAAGCTCTTCAATTTTCGCCACGATGGCGGATGGAGGAAATGGCGTGCCCGTAACCCTGTTGAGTCGAACCACGTCCTTGGAGAACAAGTGACCGATGAGATTGGCCAATTGACCCTCATAATTCAGCTCGGGGATGAGCACATCCTTGCACCGGCCCATAAACTCGCGTATCGCTTCCCGGTGAAAGGGAAAGAGCGACGTTATCTTGAGGGCTCCCACGTTGAGACCTTTCCCCCGGGCTTCGTTCACGGCTTCCAACACCGACCCGAACGTGGAGCCCCAGCCCACGACGCCCACATCCAACCGGCCTCCGGGGGAGTATTCCACCGGCGCGGGGAGATCGGTCAGAGCACCCTCGATCTTCCTATGCCGCTTGGCGGACATCTTCATGTGGTTATCGGGAGAATAATCCGGAGTCCCTCGCTCGGTGTGCTCGAGTCCGGTGGCGGAGAAGTTGAACCCTTCCATGCCGGGCAGTGCTCGGGGGGAAATGCCGGATTCCGTGTCCGCAAAACGCTTATATGACCCTTTGGAGCTCGCGTCCGGATAAATCGTGCCGTCCCTCTTATCCTCCTCGGTCGCTGCCAGCATGGGCACGTTCTCCACACGATTGTCCAGGTAGAAGTCGGTCAGTACGATTACCGGGGTCTGATATTTTTCGGCGAGTTGAAAACTCTTTACCGTGTAGTGATAGCACTCGGCCACATTGGTGGGAGCGATGACGATACGGGCCGAATCTCCCGGTCCGCCGAACACCGCTGCGTGGAGGTCGGATTGCTCCGTTTTGGTCGGAAGGCCTGTGGAAGGCCCCCCACGCTGGGCATTGAGTATCACCGCGGGGATTTCCGCCACGGTCCCGTGGGTGGTCAGCTCGGTCATGAGCGCGAAGCCCGGCCCCGATGTAGCCGTCATCGACCTGGCACCAGCGAAGTTGCTGCCAAGAACCGCCCCGATAGAGGCAATTTCGTCCTCCATCTGGACTACTTTGCCGCCTCGCTCCGGGAGAAATTTGGCCAGGTACTCCATGATGGGGGTGGCCGGTGTTATGGGATAGCCGAAGTAGAGCTTAAGCCCTGCGTCCAAGGCCCCTTTGCCGATGGCGAGGTTTCCCGAGAGCATTACCTTCTCGGCCCCTTCGGCCATCAGCGGGACGTGGAAGATGCTCTTTATCCGGTCGGAAAAGTTCTCCGCGGCGTAGTCGAAGCCCGCGTCAAAGCTCTTGAGGTTGGCGTCAAGGACCTTCTCACCCTTTGCCTTGAACTTCTTGGCGATCACCCGTCGGAAGAAATCCGGCTCTACGCCGAATACCGCACAGAATCCGCCCAGCGCCGTAAGATTCCGTCCTCGAGGCGAGCCGGAGGCTTCGACGGCAAGATCTCCGAAGGGCATGCCGAAGAGCTGGATGCCCGGTTCGACCATGGCGGCCAGGGACTTCTCCTCCGGGATGTACACGGGAGGATTGCTGTCGAAAAAGACCGCCGAATCTTCCCTGAGGAACGGCACCCGGGAACCCGATTGCTCGTCATTGAGCGAGATCAGCACATGAGTCTCTTCCGCAAGTGCCAGGATCTCGTCACTTCCGACTCGGGAACGGGTAACGCAGCGACCGAATCCCCGGATCTCCGCGGGATAGGAGTCAAAGCCCAAGACGGAAAACCCTCCGCCCGACATTGCCTCGTTGATGAGCCCACCTGCAGCGATGGTCCCGTCGCCCGCCATACCACATACTTCAATCGTGACATCCACGTGGGCCATATCAAAACTCCGTCCACCAGGAAGTATTTATCTTGATTTCGTCAACCTGGAAGATGCTCTCCGGCGCAACATCCGCCTTGTTCATGCCGCCGAGCAAGTTCAGAGCGGCTATCCTGCCGAGATTTCGTGCATTGCGGTACCCGATGGAGACCCAATAGTTCCTGATGCCGGGATTATAGACCTGGGCGCAATCGCCTGCCGCGTAAACTCCTTCGAATCGGGTCTTGAGGTACTCGTCCACCAGGATGCCTCGCTCGATTCCCAGCCCCGTCTTCGCAAGGAACCTGACGTCCGGAACCAGACCGTAGAAGGCACCGAGAATACCCACCTCAAAGGTTCGGACATCGGTCTCCACTTCCAGACGATGCTCGCCGACGGCGGTGACACGCCGTATCTTGGCGCAATCCAAGACATTGACTCCCTTTTCGGTGAGCTTCCCCGCGACCACGGCTCGAACTTCGGGGGTGAGGCGAACCGGCCAGAAGGAATCTTCACAGAGGATGAAGTCGATGCTCTTTCCCATGGCCAGGAGTGTCCGGGTCAGGCTCAACGAGGTGAGGTCGCCTCCCGCCAGCAAAACCCTGTCGGCATGAGCCAGCTTCTCGATCCATTTCTTTGCGTCTGCCACGGTTTTCAGGGTGAGCATGTGGTCGGCGAACTGTGCGAGAGGCTCGGGGACTCTCGGCGTGCCGCCGCACGCTATGATGAGACCGCTGAACGAGATGATTTCCTTGTGCTCCAGGGTCAGCTCTCTCTTGTCAAAATCAACGCTGACGACCCGCTGACCGAGCCGAAGCTTGACGTCCCTCTCCTTGTAAAAAGCCTTCGGGAATACGTAGAGATCTTCTTCAGGAAGGGTGCCGGCAATGAAATCGGGCAGGAGATGAGGCGAATAGCTGCCCACAAGCTCTTGGCCGATCACGGTGATCCGGACATCCGGCGAATTGTCGCGCAACCGCAATGCCGCTTCGTTGCCCGCGGTGCCGTTGCCTATGATGACGCAATGATCCTGTGCCATTACTCCCTCCCTGTTTCGAGGGGACGTTCCACGAGCTCCACCCGGGAAACGGAAATACAATCCACGGGGCACACCCTGAGGCACTCGCCGCATCGAATGCACCGGGAGTTGTCTATCACCACCGCGTTGACGTCACGCCACTTTGAGGTCTCGACAAAGCCCGTCACTGCACCGTCTTCGTTGGTGATGACTTCATCCACCAGTTTGATGCAGTCTCGTGGAGCCGAGTCGATGCAATACCGGCAGTAAATGCATCGACTGATGTCGATCTCGTAGTGCAGATAGCAGAGGTAGCATCGTTTGGATTCTTCGAAGGCCTCCTCAGGAGCGTACCCCAGCTCCACCTCAAGGTCGGCTTTGTTGAACCGTGCTTTCGGTGGAATCACCGTGGGCATCTCCTGCCTCGGAATATAATCCCAGGAACGCTCGCGATCGGTGATTTTGGCTTCTTCCGAGCGCACGGCCCATTCGCGGAATCTCTTCCCCGTCAAGTCCTCGGCGATCCGAGCCGCAGCCTTTCGCCCGCTCGCGATGGATTCGATGACCGTCGTAGGGCCGGTCATAAAATCCCCCGTGGTGTAGAGTTTTTCCACGGATGTCCGGAAAGTCTTCGCGTCACCCTTGAGGACACCGCGGCGGTCTTTCTCCCCTGGGGACGGTATCGGCTCCGCGCCTTGACCGATGGCCACCAGCACGGAATCGGCAGGCACAACGAACTCGCTTCCCTCAATGGGCACGATGCGATGGCGGCCGTTCGGTTGAAGCTCTCCGTGGCGGGATCTGTAGAACTCGATTCCTTCCACCTTGCCGTTTCCCACGACTCGCTTGGAGACCATCAGCCCCCTAATCTTCACGCCCTCTTTCTTTGCCTCCAGCACCTCGTCCTCGGTAACCCTGAGCTCTTCCTCGGTCGCCCTCAGACAGATTGTGGATTCTTCGGCACCGAGCCGCAGTGCCAGACGGGCGCAGTCAAAGGCCGTAAATCCCGCGCCGATCACCAGCACCCGTTTCCCCGGAGTCGGCGCCCGCCCTGAAGCGGCATCCACCACGAATTCGAGTCCCGAAATAACACCCGGCAAGTCCTCCCCGGGAACATCGAGATTCCTGGCGACATAACAGCCCGTTGCCACAAGCACTGCGTCATAGCCGGCGAGAAGCTCCTCCACGGACACATCGCTTCCCACCCGGACCCCGGTCTTGAGGTTCACTCCCAATCTGAGAATGCTATCGATTTCGGCCTTGAGGATGTCCCGGGGGAGTCTGAATTCGGGTATCCCGTACTTCAACATGCCGCCCGGCTCGTCGAACGCTTCGAGTATGGTAGCTTCGATCCCCACTACCGAGAGGTCGTGGGCCGCGGCGAGACCCGCGGGACCGGCTCCTATAATGCAGACCCGCTTCCCCTGAGGAGCGAAGAGCTGCTCCATGTACACATGACCCTGCGCCCGAAGGTCAGCGGCTGCACGTTTGATGTGGCAGATGTTCACCGGCTTGCCCAATTCCGGCTCTCCGTGGCGGCACTTGCCTTCGCACGGCCGCGAGCAGATACGCCCCAAAACCCCGGGGAGCACATTAACGATGCGGTTCAATTCGTACGATCGCTCGTAACGGCCTTCATACAAACACCTGATGTATGCAGGGACGTTTGTCGACGCGGGGCACGCGTTCTGACAGGGAACGTTCAGGCCCATATAGTGAAAGTCCGCAGGATCCGTGGAGTAGTCCACATTTCTTTCCACTATCCTTTCGGTGTTTCCGCCGTTGCCTGTGTAATGACTCTTTTCTTTCATTGCATCCCTCTTGTTACGGGCCTCGCGGGCTCCCGACTCCGGGGGGCTCCGACGGTCCCTCCGCGACGGCAGGCGTTCGGGCCGTTCGCCACGCGCACGACCCCTTTCCGGTTCAGCTACCCCGCTCAGAACCGAAAACGCAGTCCCTTCATCTTGGCTCCCTGCTTCTTGTTGAGGATCTCTTCAACGACTACCTTGTCACCTTTCTTGAGCCGGTCGGAGAATATCTGCACTCGTTCGGTGCCTGCAATCCCTGCCCTGACCGCTATCGCCGCGAGCCGATTCCCCCGCTCGAGTCTCCACACCCTCCGCTGACCGGGTTTCAGAGCAGGCAATTTCTTTGCCTCAGCCCCCGGCTCACCGGCCGCGGGAATGAATCGAAACGCTTGGTCGGGGACCATGAGCGCGTCTTTGACCTCGCTGAGGAGGATCTGAACGTTGGCCGTCATGCCCGGCCGCAATTTGAGCTCGTCGTTGTTCACATCCAGCACGACGATATAGGTGACCACGTTCTGTTCTACGACAGGCTCGTTGCGAATCTGGCTCACCGACGCGGTGAAAACCTTGTCGGGAAAGGCCGGAACGGTGAACTCAGCCTTCTGTCCGTCTCGGACGCGCCCCACGTCGGCCTCGTCCACGTTGGTAAGCACCTGCATACGTCTCAGGTCTTCCGCTATCTTGAAGAGTACCGGCGTTTGGAAGCTCGCCGTCACCGTCTGCCCCACATCGCCCGTGCGTGAGGTGACTACGCCGTTCACCGGTGCCACGATCCGAGTGTATTGAAGATCGAGGGACGCCTCCCTGAGCTTTGCCTTCACTTGGGCAACCCGAGCCCTTTCCATACCCACTTGGGCCTCTGCCGCATCGGCTTTGGTCTTGGCCGTGTCGTAATCGCTCTGGCTGATGGACCCCCCTTCGATCAACATCTCTTTGCGCTTGAGGGTTCTTCGTTCGTCCACGAGGGTGACCTCGGCCTTATTGAGGCCGGCCTTGGCAGACTCGAGGTCTGCACGGGCCTGATTCACCTTTGCTTCAAATTTATCCGGGTCGATCAGAGCTATCAGTTGCCCTTTGTGCACCTTGGTCTCGAAATCCGCATGCAATTCCTTGATTGTCCCGGAGACTTGGGTTCCGACGAGAACCTCCACCACCGGCCTGAGCGTCCCCGTCGAGTTTATCTCGGCCTTGAGCGTCCCCTTTTCGACCGGGACCGTAATGTATTTGATTTCGGGCTCCTCGGCCCCGTTGCGGTGAAGAGCCACATAGAGACCACCGGCGGCAGCGACGATGATAGCGACAATAATAACTTTTTTCAAAATCCGATGCTCCGCGAGGGGTTCCTCGTGCCTTCTCTCTTGGGATCTACAAAGAACGGCTTAGGTTCCGACTCACCGTCAAACGATGCCGGCTCCCGGGACTTCCGGACTCTATTCGCGGGTCCGCCGAACATCTTCGTCGCACGACTCCGCCGACAGAGAAACGAGGGGATGATCCCTCGGAGGTAGTCCGTACTATCGTCACGCGCTTTTGCGCATGTCCCCTTCGACCCGGCCGTCCCGGATGAGGATCGTCCTGTCGGTAAGCTCGCCCATTTCCGGATCGTGGGTCACCAGTATGAAGGTGATTTTTCTCTCTTCATTGAGTTTCCTGAAAACGTTCATAATTTCCGCACTCGTTCGGGTGTCCAAATTTCCCGTGGGCTCATCGGCCAAAATGATGTGGGGACGATTCACCAGAGCTCGGGCTATGGCGACTCTCTGCTGTTGCCCTCCGGAGAGCTGAGAAGGGAGATGATTGGCCCTATCTTCCAATCCAACCAGGCTCAGAGCCTGTTCTGCAGCTTCTCGACGCACAGCTCTTTTGACATGGGCATAGATGAGAGGAAGCTCCACATTCTGCATGGCGTCGATCCTCGGCAGGAGATTAAATCCCTGGAACACGAACCCGATCTTCCGGTTGCGGATATCCGCACGCTCATCGCGGTCGAGGCCGGAGATGTCATCTCCCTCCAGAAAATAAGCACCAGCGGACGGAGCATCAAGACAGCCCAAAATGTTCATGAGGGTGGATTTGCCGGACCCGGACGGTCCCATGATGGACATGAATTCACCTGAATCCACGGTGAGATCGATCTCCTCCAGGGCCGGCACATCAACCGTTCCCGCCCTGTAGACTTTCCTCAATTTCTCCATGCGGATCAGGTGCATACGGTTTTCCTCACGAGTGTTTGTCCTCGGCGCTTTGAGGGCCCCTGCCGTACCGGTCTCCGCTCCCGTCCATCCGGGGAGCCTGAGTAATCCATTGCATCAGCTCGGTCGCGTGTTTCGCCTTTGACGGCGCTCACAAGGTAGCTGTTAACGGTCGAACGTTCCCTTCGTCATTCCTGCGGAGGCAGGAATCCAGGCTCCTCCGAATGCACCGGACCTCGGCTTTCGCTCGGGGTGACTACTCTAGACCGTTCGGGGTCCTCCTGAAATCGGTTGCCTCCCGGAACCGTGTTTCAGAAGCGGAACAAAAGGCTATCCGTAGGCTTCCTGCCGGCTCAAAGGCTCTCTTCGTTTCCCGCAATTTTCAAAGCGCTCCACTATGTTTCCCGCATCCTCAAGGTTTTTCGGGGATTTGTGTTTCCAGCGCAACCTTGAGCTTCTCTTTGAGCTCGCTCAGGTCCGAGCTCTTCACTACATAGTAATCGGCCGCCACGGCCTTGAGATCCACCTTGAAGCTGGAATAGGCCGAGTTAAGGATGACCGGGAGGTCGTAGTACTTTTTTCTCAACTGCTGCAGCAAGTCCAAGCCGTTGAATTCACGCATTTTAATGTCAAGGACAATGCAGTCCGGCTGCTCTCTGTCGACCACTTCGAGGAGATCCCTTCCGTCCGGGAGAGTGATCACGTCGTATCCCTCGTCTTGAAGCTCCATCGAATAGAGCATCCGGATTCCTTCTTCATCGTCCACAATAAGAATCTTTGCCATTTCAGGCTCCTTTAGCTTGTCCACTCTCCGGAGGGTGAGCACCGTCGGTTCCGGAAGTGCCGGCCCACTCTTGAGCCCGGTCCTTCAGCCCCCAATGCACGGGGCCTGGCTCCTCTCCCCATCCCGGGATTCAGTCACCTAACGCGCCCCATTACCGGGAGAACCAACGTTCGACCAAGTACGGCTTGGTCTTTTCGAAATGGAGGCACTGGTCCTCGATAAACTCCTCGACCTGCTGGTTGTTCATCGCCTGGGTTTCCAACACGAACGAGAGGGTCTTGGCGTAGTACAAGGGTAGCAGGGCCCCCAGCAAATCGTCACGAGGCACCACCTTGTCTCTGTAAGCCACGGAAAAGTCGTAGAGAATCTTTGACCAAAGGACGGTGGGAAACTCGAATCCCTCCTCAGGAAAATCCGCCACCTCTCCAAGCTTATTGATGTTGTCCGCGTGACAGATCGCCGAGTAGAGGTCCCAATACTTGGTAAGGCCGGAACGAAGCTTTTCCATAACTCGGCCCGTATCCACCTCCACCGGAGGCGGAACTTCCAGGTCTCCCACGCCGAATCCGTACACGGCAGTGGGTCTACTCCACCTGACATCTTTCCAGAAATGGTCGTACCGGCACATCAGCTCAAACAGGGTGCCGACGACGTCCTTGAACATGGCATCCATTTCCGTGGGACTGTTTCTCACCTCGTGGATGCGGGGTTTTCCCATGAATGCCTGAATCACCGAAACCCTGCTCTGCACCGCTGTGGTGGTCATCCATATGTTGATCCCGAAATTGGCCACAGCGTCATCCCAGGCATCGCCCTCCATGAAGGTGCGCACAAGATCGCCGGACAAGCCCACATCCCCGCTGATGGGCTGCCTCACCCGCCGTCCGTACAGTGCTCTGGTCAGGGGGTAGGTCATGTTGCTCGTGAGGGTGCCGTCGTACTTGTGCCGAACGTAAAGAGGCGCCACAAACTGATAGTCGTCGAACAGCGGCTCGCCCAAATTGCGTATCCAGAGGGGCGTAATACTCTTGACGTCCGCGTCTACGATGACCACGGCTTTCGCGTTTAATTCCAATGCCTTCGTGAACAGACACCGCAGGTTGTTGCCTTTTCCCCTGACGTCGCCTTCCGTGGAAACGTACATTTTGGGTGCTTTGGTCACGGTCTGCATGAAAGCTTGGCGCGTATTATCCGGGGAATTGTTGTCGCAGTTGACAATGACCGAGGAACGCCCGCTAAAATGTTTGTGGAGTCCCTTGTCGGCCTGCCGGGCTGTAAAGGATATCGAGGGAGCCTCGTTGTAAGACGGAAGTCCTACAACAATGTCGGCGCTCTTGATACCCTCGGGGTTGTCTACTATGAAGTTCATCAAGAATTCCTTGAGAGATGATACGGACTTCTCAAATTCCGTCGTGACACTTCTTGAGAATCGCTGATCCGCCTGCAGTCAGGGCCGATCGATCGGCGTCATTGCAAGCAAAAAGAAAGGCCTTCCCGGCTCGACAAACCTTGTCTGCGCCAGGGAGGTGCGGCGGACCGACCGTGACGATCCCGAGCCGAAGCGGCCCGATTCCGGGACCGCCTCCTCCCGTGGTCTCCTGCCCCGCAGATTCTCAAGCCCGTCCACTGAGGTTCGCGGAACATTCTACCACAACCGGGTTTTGGTTCAAACCCCGCCTAACGGTTTTCGAGCTCGCCTCAACATTTGCCCCGACCTCTCACTCATGGTATAGGGGTTGCCGACAATGTTCGAATTCTAAGACGGTTATAGCTGTGATAGCGAAACGGTGCGAGGAGACACCACGTGGATAGAGAGTTGTTGAAATCCATCGTAGAAGGCTTGATCTTCGCCGGCCCCGAACCGTTGAGCGCAGCGTCCATAGCGGGGGTAGTTGAAGAGGTTCCCGAGGAGACCGTCCAGACTATCATCGACGAATTGGAGAATGAATATCGGATGCGATCCCGAGGTTTCGCTCTTACCAAGGTGGCCGGAGGGTATCAATTCCGTTCGATGCCGAACCTGGCCCCCTGGATTCTCGCAATGAAGAGCATGAAACCATCGCGCCTGAGCCGGGCGGCTCTCGAAACTCTCTCCATCATTGCATACAATCAGCCGATCACACGAACCAGCATAGAACAAATCCGCGGGGTGGAGAGTGCAGGAACCCTCAGAAGCCTGCTGGAAAGAGATCTGGTCACCGTAGTAGGGAGGAAGGACGTTCCCGGCCGTCCGTTGCTGTATGGAACGTCTCGGCGTTTCCTGGACGTCTTTGGGCTGCCCGACCTCGCCTCGCTCCCGCCCCTGCCGGACATCGAGACCATTGAGGATGTAAAGGACTATAGTGAAGCGCCTTGAAAACTACGGGAAACGAAGAGAGCCGTAGGGTTATCGGAAAGCCTGAGGATAGCATCCTGCGCTCCGCCGGCGGGTCTTCCATAAGTATCGAACAGGCCCCCCTACTCTCGCAAGAACCGCGCCGATCTCCGGCGACAATGTCGTCGTAGGCTCATTGGCATTCAACTCCAAGAATGCCTCGAATTTCAATGAGCGGCACGATAACTCCCCCGTCCGTGCGAGGAAGAGGGGTATGGCTACACTCGGGATTGAGGTTCCCCGCACGCGTGCCGCCATGGGGGAGGTGCACGCCTAATGGATGGCGTAGAGGCAGCCGTCGTCACTGCCGAAGAAGACCTCGTCGTCATCCACGGACGGGGAGGAGTTCACCGGACCTTCGGTTTGGTACTTCCACCTCTGCTTTCCCGTGTTGACGTCCACCACGTGGAGGCAACCATCGGCGCTCCCGAAATAGACGCTGAAATAAGCCAATGACGGCGACGAGGCTACTGTTCCGCCGGTTTGTATCCGCCATTTCTGAGTACCGGTCTCCAGATCCACGGCGAAAACTTCACCTGCGGCATTTCCGAAGAAGACCTTGCCGTACCCCACTGCAGGAGAACTGCTCACCTTCGACTCGCAATCGAACTTCCAGCGTCCCTCGCCGGTTTGGGAATTCACCGCATAGATGTTTCCGTCGAGACTGCCGAAATAGATCGTGGGCTCGACCACTGCGGGAGAGCCCGCGACCGGTCCCGCGGTTCGGAATCGCCAAATGGGTCTGCCCGAATGGAGCTCCATGGCATGCAAACGACCGTCGTAGCTGCCCACACAGACGAGATCGCCTGCGATCGCGGGAGAGGAGCCGAGCATGGGTCCCACGTCCGAGCTCCACTTACCCGAGCCGGTGTCGAGATCCACGGCGTGCATGCGCCCACCCATGTCGCCGTAGTAGAGTGTTCCCTCATGGAGGGCAGGCGACGAGGAGACGGGAGAATCAGCCTGGAAAGTCCACTGTGCCTCGCCCGTGGCCGCGTTCAAGACACAGAGGCGACCGTCGGATGTCCCCAGGCAAATCCGACCGTCAACCACCACCGGGGAAGAGAGCACGGGCCCCCCTGTATCGAATCTCCACAACTCCCTTCCGGTCTCCCTCTCCAGAGCATAGAGGCGTCCGTCCCAGCTCCCGAAGTAGACCCATCGCGGGCTCAAGGCAGGCGAGGATGAAATCCACCCGCTGGTCTCGAATTTCCATTTGACTTCGCTCATCTGCCGCACGCCTTTGCCCTCGAAGAGCCCTGTGCGTCGGCGATTTGAGCGATACATGGAGAGCACCGGCTCGTCCGCGGGAAGGGACTCGGCCGGAGCTTCCGAGGGCCCTGGTACGTCATCCGCACTCTCTTCGGGTGCCTCGGGCGGCATATCTTCGTCGGCCATGACCTTGGCAAGCTCCTCCGCGTCGATGACCTCGCGCTCCGCCAGCTTGTTCAGGACAGCGGTGAGCTCACGGGAGCTCAGCCCGTACTTCTCCATCAGATCCGCGTGGGTCATCCCGGATCTGATCTCCTTTACCAGTTCCTTGGACTTAAAGCTGCGCTTGGGCATTGGAGACTCCGACTGAATCCGCGTGGGCTGCCGCGGCGTCAGACCGATCACTTCGGCAAAGATGGCTCTCGCGTGGAAGCATCACGAGCTCGGACGCGCTCGGATGGAGCCGGTCTTTAACGAGCCGAGGATTCGGTCACGCCCTCCGGACCGGTGCTGTTTCTCCCCATACTATAGTATACGAATCCTCTTTTTGCCATCTTTACGGGATTGTAGAGATTCCTTCCATCGAAAACGACCGGTTGGAGCAACATCTGTTTGATTTTTTCGAAATCAGGGTATCTGAACTCGTTCCATTCCGTGACGATGACAAGCGCATCGGCTCCATCGAGGCACTCATAGTTGCCCGGAGCGTACTCGATCGCGTTGCCGAGAAGCCGGCCGGCGCTCTCCATGGCCACCGGATCGAATGCCCGCACTTTTGCGCCCTGAGCCAAGAGGGTTCTGATCACATCGAGGGAGGGGGCTTCCCGAATGTCGTCCGTGCGGGGCTTGAAGCTGAGACCCCAAACGGCAAAGAGCTTGCCCTCAAGCGATTCAGTACCGAAATGCCCCAAAATCTTCCGACAGAAATGAGTCCGTTGCTGACGGTTAACCTCCTGAACGGCTTCCAGGATCTTGAGCTGGGCACCATGCTCCAAGGCCGTCCTCGTCAATGCGTCCACGTCCTTGGGGAAGCAGGAGCCACCGTACCCGATACCGGCAAAAAGGAATTGCGGTCCGATGCGAGGGTCGGTTCCCATGCCCGAACGGACCATTTCGATGTCCGCTCCCACGCGCTCGCAGAGTTGGGACAGCTCGTTCATGAAAGAAATCTTGGCTGCCAGCATCCCGTTGGACGCGTATTTGGTCATCTCCGAAGAGGCCACGTCCATGACCAGGATCGGTTTTCCGGTTCGCACGAAGGGACTGTACAACTCTTTGAGAATTTCCCCGACGCGAATGTCGTCAACCCCGATCACCACCCGGTCGGGCTTCATACAATCGTCAATCGCGTTGCCTTCCTTGAGAAACTCCGGATTGGACGCGACGTCGAACGGATGACTTGTTTCCTGGCCTATGATCTCACGCACTTTGTGCGTGGTACCCACAGGAACCGTGCTTTTGGTAACAACGATCTTGTACGTGTTTATGACTCGTCCGATGTCTCCTGCCACCGAGAACACCTGACTGAGGTCGGCGTTGCCGGCACTGTCGGGGGGAGTCCCCACGGCTATGAAATTTATCAGGGAACGCTCCACCGTTGCCTGTAGCTCCGTAGTGAAGGTGAGCCTCTTCTCTGCCACGTTGCGTGCCACCATCTGCTCGAGCCCCGGCTCATAGATAGGAATCCTTCCGCTCTCCAGGCTCTTGATCTTCGCTTCGTCAATGTCCATGAGCGTTACGTCGTTGCCCATCTCCGCGAAACATGCCCCGGTGACAAGCCCGACATAACCCGTTCCAATTACCCCGACGTGCATACGCGTTACCTCGTGATCTGAACCTTGCTCTCCTGTACCGCCGACTGGAACGGAGGATTATGACACAAAATCGACACCCATCTCCAGACAAAACGGCATCCCTCTCATTGCCGTTCAGTTTTTCATGTAATGTCCATGATATGGAGTATGCTCTCCGCTGGTGGGTCCGGCAGCATATCGACGCGTGCCGGAGCCAACGGTGGCCGACTTCGCGAATCGGGGTGTCATGCGTAACGGATCTGAACCTTTTCCAGTTCGCGGATACGATCCCGAAGTTCCGCCGCCTTTTCGAATTCCAAGTCGCGGGCCGCGGCAAACATCTGTTGAGTCAACAGGTCAATGGCTTTGGGGATCTCTTCCAGAGGTACTTCGACCCCTTCCCTTTCGCTCTGAGCCTCAACCGTCACATAATCCTGCTCTTCGAGGGACGACAGAACATCGTTAATGCTCTTGCGCACGGTTTCCGGTGTAATACCGTGCTCCCTATTGAAAGCCAGTTGGATCTCGCGCCTGCGCGCGGTCTCTTCCACGGCTTTCCGGATGGAGTCGGTCATCCTATCCGCGTAGAGCAGAACCGTGCCGTCAACATTGCGCGCCGCACGACCGGCCGTTTGAATGAGAGAGCGCTCCGATCGCAGAAAGCCTTCTTTATCCGCGTCGAGGATCGCCACCAGGGAGACCTCCGGTATGTCGAGCCCCTCACGGAGCAGGTTAATCCCCACCAGGACGTCGAATTCCCCCAGTCTCAGATCCCGTATGATTTCCATCCTCTCGATGGTTTTGATCTCCGAATGAAGGTATCTCACCCTGATCCCCAGAGTCCCGTAGTACTCGGTGAGGTCCTCGGACATCTTCTTGGTGAGGGTGGTCACGAGGACCCGTTCATCCTTCTCAACTCTCTTGCGAATCTCGTCGAGGAGATCGTCCACCTGGTTGGAAGCCGGCCGCATCTCCAACCGGGGATCCATGAGCCCCGTCGGCCGGATGATCTGCTGTACCACCCTGCCCTTGGACTGTTCCAGCTCATAGGGTCCGGGTGTGGCCGACACGTAGACGGCCATGTTTACGTGAGATTCGAATTCTTCGAAGGTCAAGGGACGGTTATCCAGCGCACTGGGGAGACGGAAGCCGTAGCTCACCAGGGTCTCCTTCCGAGCGCGATCTCCCCGGAACATGCCCCGAACCTGGGGCAGGCTCACGTGGGATTCATCGATGAAGAACAACGAATCTCCGGGAAAATACTCCAGCAAGGTGGGAGGGGGCTCGCCGGCATTTCGGCCCGTGAGGTACCGGGAATAGTTTTCAATTCCGTTGCAGTAGCCCATCTCCTTGAGCATCTCCACGTCGAAACGGGTTCGCTCTTCTATTCTCTGGGCCTCGATCAGACGATTCTGACTCCGGAAGAGCGCCACTCGTTCCGTCATTTCCTCCAGGATCATGTCGGCAGACTGTAAAAGGCGTGACTTTTCCGTCACATAGTGGCTCGCCGGATAAATTGCCACCTTATCCAGGGCCCTAGCGACCTTTCCCCGTAGCGGATCGATTTCGTACACCGCGTCCACGGTATCGCCGAAGAACTCGATGCGGAGGGCCTTGGTCTCCTCGTACGCGGGGAAAACCTCGAGCACATCCCCACGCACGCGAAACGTTCCCCGGTGAAAATCCACGTCATTCCGTTCGTACTGGATCTCCACGAGCTTCTTGAGAACCTGGTCCCTGTCGCTCTCCTCCTTCTTTATAAGGTGGACGAGCATGTTCTGGTACGCCTCGGGAGAGCCGAGGCCGTAAATGCATGAGACAGAGGCGACGATGATCACATCGTTCCTTTCCAGAAGGGATCGCGTGGCCGAGTGCCGCATCTTGTCGATGGTCTCGTTGATACTCGAATCTTTTTCGATAAACGTATCCGATTGGGGAATATAGGCCTCGGGCTGGTAGTAGTCGTAATACGAGACAAAGTACTCCACCGCGTTCTCCGGAAAGAGTCCTCTGAACTCACTGTAGAGCTGAGCCGCGAGGGTCTTGTTCGGCGCCAGGACCAGGGCCGGTTTGCCGCATTGGGCAATGACGTTGGCCATGGTAAAGGTCTTCCCGGACCCGGTGACCCCGAGCAGTACCTGGTGTTTGCCGCCTTTTTCAATCCCCTCGACGAGATCGTCGATGGCGCGGGGCTGGTCTCCCCGCGGAACAAAATCAGAGACCAATTTGTACGAATTCATCTCACGCAGCCTCTCACCGTTGAGTCTTCCCCTCTTTTCGACCCCTTTGTGTGCGGGGCGGTGCCTCCCGGCTCACCGGTGTGAGGTCGGGGTTGATAATTCTCAGGGAACGGTGGATCTTGTCGATTACCTTCCACAGATTCTTGAAGCCCTGGGGCAGATCCGAGACGGTCATTTGGAGGAGACGGTCCTTGGTGACGTAATACTGCACAAGCTGCACCAGGTGAATCCCTTTGCGATTCTTGAAGGAGCAGATCACGTAACCCTGCGATCCTTCGAGGTGTTCGAGCTTCCCTTCCTGAATAATGGAAACGTCCTTCATCTCCTCCTTCAGCTTCTTGTTGAAAGCAGCCAAAAGATCCCGGGCCTTGGCCGTCGTTGAGCGAGGACGCTTCTCCACGAAGACGGTAATCCTAAGCGTGGCTCCGGGATGAAAGATCTTCACCTCGTCGGAGTTGGACACTTGTACCTTCATCGTTGAAGGGTAGTCGAAGATGAAGCGTCGGCCGCGATCGGTGTACTGGGTGAATCCGGGCTCCGCCGCGTTAATGGGGAGAGGTCGGAGCAGTATCAACATCACGATCGCGACCAACAAAGCCGCAATGGATTGTGCATGTTCCGATCTGTCCAAAGTAACCGCCATTCGTTCAGGAAAAGAGGGGGCTATCAGGCCGGCCTGATTGCGGAGCGCAGGAGACTATCCGTGTGCCTCCGGATGATCTCAAATCTCTTTGCGTTGGCCCCAATTTTCAAAGCGCTTCACTAATCTTCGGAATCCTGATTCAAGGCGCGGCGCATCTCGGCCACCGACCGAGCGATGCGTCTCACCGCTTCTTCCATACCCTCCTGCACCGCTTCACCGAATTTCATAGCAGGCTCCGATTCCCGGAACGCGGCCAACTCTTTCAATTCATTGTCTCTGAGGGAACGAAAGGTGTAGGCGAATGCGACCAGCGCCGTGTTGTCGGTGGTCTCTTTCAGACTACGGATGGCCTTTTCCACTTCCTCCACCTTCTTGTTCGTCGAATCCGGGTCCCCCGAGGGAGAAGCTCCTTCCGCCAAACCTCGGATCGCGGAGCGAAGCAATCGCTCGTTCCTTCGGGTAACGCTGTCTGCCTTGACCAGCCTCTTGACGAGCGCCAGTCGGTCGGGGTTCAGAGACCCTACGATTTTCCAGCCTTCGCGAACACCCTGCAACGTATTGTCCGAAAGGGCCGATCTTTGAATCCGCCCCACTTTCCTTCCCATGCTCGTGCTATAAAACCCGACCACCCGCCGGATTTCCTCCGCATCGCATTTCGCGCGAACCGCATAGCGGACCGTCGCCTGCACGCTCTGTCCTTCAGCAATCTTGCGGGCTAGTTTCCTGGACTCGTTCCTGTTCGTTCCCGCCGGGAAGTCCTCGTCGGGGACGGCGGACAGGATAGCCGTAGGGAGTGCCTCCAGTTGCGCGGTCAGTCCGGACAGCTCCAGGGCTTTGTCGATCGACAGATCCGGGTCACCGGCATGGGTGGTGCGCGGGAGAACAGATGCGAGCACGAAGAATGCCAGTACGATCCCAAAACTCGCAGTTAAAGTCCGCATATACATCCCAACTCCCTGCAACGGGCCGCTGCTCCGGGCAGATCGAAGAAGCACCCCGACCGACGTGCTTGCGTCATCCTCGCCACGTCTTGGCCCCGCGTTTACCCGACCTCATCCCGCCGCGCCGACGATCACAGATCATGAAATTCACCGGGAATTTCTCTTAATTGCCCATCAGGGCTCACGGCCACAAGAGTGATGGTGGCCGTAACAAGATAGTCTCGAGGCTCGCCCTTTTTTATGATGATCTGTCTCACCACCACCCGGTACCGGGTCGAATGCTCGATCCACGTACGCACTACCAGTGAGTCGCCCAACCGGGCAGGCCCGTGGAAGACCATCTCAATCTTGTGAACCATAAAGAGGTAGCCGCGTTCGTGATAGCTCACAACGCCGGCGAGTCGATCTTCGACATATTCACTGCGGGCCCTCTCCAGGTATTTCAGGTAGTTGGCATGATATACCACCTGCATGCAATCGGTGTCTTCGTAGTAGACCTTGCACTCGAAGAGGCGTTCTTTCGGGTTCCGGGGAATATCTTTTTCCGGGTTTGTCTTTTTCAGAACCAATCTTCACTTCCTTCGGGGGACGTCCGGGGTTGAAGGCGCGCCGGGGCTTTATCTCCCAACCTCGGTATAATTATGGCAACGGGTGATTCCCTAACCATTCCATCACCGCTGAGGAAATCTTATCATATTCCGTAAGGCCCGGGAAACAGTGGGGGGTCGGCAACCGTTCCTGCCTGTCATTGAGCCGACCGGCACGGAGACCGGTCGCTACCGGGCCGGTACTAGGCTTTGGGGTCAGGAACGGCACCGTATTGAGGAAATGATGTACTGAGAAGGAAAGCTTCATGGGCAGGAAATCCCTATCACGTAACGAAGGAAAGGGAGTGAGAGCGGACGGCAGGAGCTCCGGACGAAAGACAAACCTGCTGTTGGGCGCCCACATGTCGATCGCGGGAGGTATCCATCTCGCGGTGAGACGAGGAGAGGAAGTGGGCTGCACGGCCATTCAGATCTTCACCAAGAACGCCACCCAATGGATCGGACGCTCCCTCACGGACGCGGACATACGAAAATTCAAGAGCGAGTGCCGTCGCACCGGCATCATGGCGGTGGCTCACGATTCCTACCTCATAAATCTCGGCTCGCCCGAGACGGATCTCCGCGTTAAATCCATCGACGCATTCGTCGACGAAATGGAGCGCGCGGAAGGGCTTGGCCTCCCGTACGTCATCATGCATCCGGGAGCCCACAGAGGCGCGGGAGACGACGCGGGAATCGCTCGCGTGGCCGAGTCCTTCAACACCGTCTTGAAACGCACATCGGGTTATCGGGTGAGGATACTCGTTGAGAATACAGCGGGACAGGGGACGTCCCTGGGTCACTCCGTGGAGCATCTGACGCGAATCGTTAACGAGCCGTCGGCACCTGAACGTCTTGGCATCTGTATCGATTCCTGCCACGCCTTCGTCGCGGGCCACGACATTGGGGAGCGCCGGGGGTACGACGGTTTTTTCGATCTCCTGGACGAAAAGATCGGTTTGGATCGCCTGGGTGCCCTCCATTTGAACGATTGCAAGAAGGGGCTCGGCTCTCGGGTGGACCGCCACGAGCACATCGGAAAAGGAGCGCTGGGGCTTGACTTCTTTCGATTCGCGATGAACGATCCAAGATTCACATCTGTCCCCAAGCTTCTGGAAACTCCCAAAGAACTTGGCGGCCTGGACATGGACCCGATCAATCTCGGCATCTTGAAGGGACTGGTTGGAGGAGCGCAAGCAGCCGTCGAATAGGTTTCACCGAATGACTCGGAAAGCCGTTGAGTGAGGTTGCTGCGTTGATCTCATCTTTTGCTTTGATTGCACGACAAGAATGATCGAATATGCAACTCAACCTCTGGTATGCTATGATGATTTGATAAAGGACAATCTTGAAGAATCGTGAAGGTGGACCATCGTGAAACACGGTATGATAATCCTCAAGACCGGCCGCGAAATCGAAATCATGCGGGAAACCAACCGAATCGTTGCCCAAATCCTGGAAGGAATAGGCGAGATCATAAAGCCGGGCACGACCACCGGCGAACTGGACAGACTTGCCGAGAAGCTGATTCAAAAGGCCGGGGCAAAGGCTGCTTTCAAAGGGTACCACATGCGCAATCAGAAACCCTACCCCGCGTCAATCTGCTCTTCGGTAAACGAGGAGGTCGTTCACGGCATACCCGGTCCTCGGGTCCTGAGGGACGGCGACATAGTCGGCGTGGACGTGGGGGTCATTTTCAAGGGCTTCGTGGGCGACGCAGCCAGAACATATCCCGTAGGAACAGTGTCTCTCCAGGCCGAGAAGCTCCTTACGGTCACCAGGGAATCCCTCTACAAAGGAATTGAGCAGGCGGTTGAGGGCAATCGTCTCCACGATATTTCCGGGGCCGTTCAGCAACATGTGGAATCGAACGGTTTCTCGGTGGTTCGTGACTTCGTGGGTCACGGCATCGGGAGGGACATGCACGAACCGCCCCAAATCCCGAACTACACCGGCGTGGGGTGGAATCCGCGGCTCCAGGTGGGCATGGTCCTTGCCCTCGAGCCCATGGTGAATGAAGGTACGTGGCGGATAAAACTGCTCGATGACGAGTGGACCGCGGTTACCGCAGACGGAAAGCTTTCGGCACATTTCGAGCACTCGATAGCAGTCACGGACAACGGGCCCTTGATTCTCTCGGAGCTCTAAGCCCGGGAAACAGAAGTCGAGGAGGCAAGGCTCCTGACTGTCTCGCTCCTCGCACTCCGATCACGGCGATCGGCCTGTCGGCGGCTTGCCGGCCGATTACGTGAAGGAGGTCCCGACCTTCGCCGAAGACGGTGGATACAGGCGGTCCGGACGAATGCAGCAAGAAACCGAAACATCCCATCTGAAAAGGCTCCGAAGATACGACATCGTGCGCCCGGTGGGCGAAGGTGGGATGGGCAAGGTCTACCTTGCTACGGACAAGATCATTCGCCGACCGGTGGCCATCAAAGTCTTTTCTCTCGAGGAGCTTCCGGGCTCGCCGGGGTCGCGGGAAAGGATCATGCGTGATTTTTTCCTGGAAACACAGACCGCCGGCTCTCTCCTGCATCCCAACATCGTGGTCATTTATGACGTGGGGAAAAAACGCGATCTTCTTTACCTGATCATGGAGTTCGTCTTCGGCAAGACGCTCCTGGAGCATCAACGTGCGGCGGTGCTTCCGATCAAGAAGGCCGTGGAGATCGTCTACGAGTTGGCGCTTGCACTGGACTTCGCTCATTCCAAGGGAGTAATCCACCGCGACATCAAGCCGGAGAACATTATTCTCTCCACCCAAGGCGTTCCAAAGATAACGGATTTCGGGATTGCCAGATTCCGCAAGAACCTCAAGGGACACCGCCCCAGCCTGGTGGGCTCCTCTCGGTTCATGGCACCGGAGCAGATCCTACGCCGCGAGCAGGATCATCGGGTGGACATCTATCAGCTCGGAGTGGTCCTCTTCGAGCTCCTGACGAGACAGACTCCCTTCAAAGGGGTCAGCTCCGAGGCCACTCTTTCCAAGATCTGCACCGAAACCCCTCCGCCTCCGGGGCGCATAAACCCCCAGGTTTCCACGGCTTTGGACTCCATTGTGACGCGTTGCCTGGAGAAGACCCCGAGCAGACGATTCTCTACCGCAAGCGATCTCGCGGACGCGCTGGCCGAGTGCCTGCGCTCGGGGACCCACACCGGGATAGCCCCGGACAAGGATCTGGTAGACAGGTTGAAGAAGTTCGAGATGTTCTCCATGTTCTCGGATGAAGAGATCAACGAGCTGGTGAAAGTGGGCGAATTCATCACCTGCTCGGCCGGCGATCACATTATCAGCGAGAATGAGAGCGACTCCAATTTCTTCGTTCTCCTGGAAGGAAACGTCAAAGTTGTCAAACGATCCCGCGTGCTCTCCGACTTTCTCCCCGGGGCGTGCTTTGGAGAGATAGGAGCCTTTGCCCGGCAGCAGAGATCCGCCGGGGTCGTGGCGCAGGACAACTGCACGCTCCTCCAGATAAATGCCTTGCTTTTCAAGCAGCTCGATCCTTTGCTTCAGCTCAAGATGCTCCACATCGTCGTGAGGAATATGGCCACCCTCGTGATGTCCCTGGACAGCGAAATCATGGCTCTCACGGAAGGAAAGCAAGGGAGCTATGCCCCCACGGTCTGTCCGCTCTGCGGTTTCGACAACAAAACATTCATTGACGTCTGCCCCCGATGCGGTCTCATTCCCTCCACTTACTCGGAAACCACATCAACGACGGCCCGTCGGTCGAGGCCTCTCGTGACCACTGAAGAAATCATGAAGTATCCGGACTTCGATTAAGGACGTCCCGTATCCCCTTTGTTCGGCCCCCTCATCCCCCTTGCGATGGTACTGGTTAACGGGTATGGTCATGCCGCACGGAAGCGGAATGATCGTTGGGATTCTCGTCCGTGCACATTGGGATTCCGACGACATGGGGCGGAGATGTCCGATCCACACTCGATGTTTTCCGGCAAGAGAATCACGGTGATGGGCTTGGGCCTGCTGGGTAGAGGGCTGGGAGATACGCTCTTTCTCGTGGGCTCCGGGGCTCGGGTCACCGTGACCGATTTGAAAACCGCGGACCAGCTCGCGCCGTCGGTGGCCAAGCTTGAAGGTCTGCCGGTCAAGCTCCGCCTCGGCGGTCACGACCCGGAAGATTTTCTCCATGCGGATATGATTTTGCGCAATGCCGACGTCCCCCGTTCCTCGCCGTTCCTGAAATTGGCGGCGGACCACGGTATTCCGGTGGAGATGGATGAGAGCCTTTTCTGCAAGAATTTTCAGGGACTGGTCGTCGGAGTAACCGGCACACGAGGAAAGACGACCACGACCACTCTCATTTACCGGATACTCGGTGCCCATCGGTCCGGTGTCTTTCTTGCGGGTAACATCATGGGGAGTGCTACGCTGCCTCTCCTGGCCGAGGCAACCCGAGACGACATCGTGGTGCTGGAACTGTCGAGCTGGCAGCTTCAAGGATTTCACGAAGCCGGAATCTCGCCGAATGCTTCGGTCTTCACCAATATCTACCCCGACCATCTCAACCGTTATGCGGGCATGAGCGATTACATCGCGGACAAGAAGGCCGTATACCTCTATCAAAACGAATCGGATTTCTGCATCTTCAACGGCGATCAGCCCGAGACCGCGGCGATGGCCGCGGAAGCACCCGGCCGGAGAGACTTTTTCAAAGTGAGCGATGTGCCTTCAGATTGGCAGCTCAAATTGCCGGGAATACACAACCGGGAGAACGTTGCGGCAGCGTTGCGCCTGACAAGCCGCCTTGGTGTACCGGGAAACGTCATCAGAAGTGTCGTCGAGAATTTCACGGGTGTGGAGCATCGCCTTCAGTGGCTCGGGGAGAAGAAAGGTGTCGGATTCATCAACGATTCAACGAGCACAACGCCGGTAGCCGGTTGCGCAGCCCTCAACGCCCTGGACGGTAAGCGTGTCCTGCTCGTTGCCGGCGGCTCGGACAAGAAGCTCGATCTGACCCCCTTCGCCGAGGTCGCGGCCACCCGTACCCGCAGGATCGCTCTTCTCCGGGGAACCGCCACGGAAAAGCTCCAACAGGGCATTGTCCTTGCTGGAGGCGGAGAAAAGATTGTGGGTACCTTCGACGATTTAAAAAGTGCAGTCACGGCTTTATTGGATGAAGCCGAGAAGTCGGATGTGGTGCTTCTTTCTCCCGGGTGTGCGTCCTTCGGCATGTTTCGGAACGAGTTTCACCGCGGTGAAAGTTTCATAGAAATCTTTGAGGGGATGAATGACTAAAAAAGAGAGGCTTTGGAGCGATAGAGATATAGGAAAGCGGTCCGGATTGTGTGGCTGCAGGAGAACCGGAATCTACTCACAGTGAGCTCCGGGGAGTCAAAAGATTCGTCCGGGTTCCCCTGCACCGTTAACGGGCGATTATTTGTTTTCCAGAGTGCATTTGGTGAAATCTATGGGCTGCTTGCAGCCCGAACAGGTGTGGGACCTGTCGAATTCATCCGAGAAGATCTCCTTCTCCTTGCCGCAGTTGGGGCATTTGCAGGTGAAGGATGACAAGCTCTTGTTTGCCTCGAAGCCAGGGCAATGCTGTGGGGTACTCATTGTTGGACTCCTTTCCGTGCGGACTCTGGGATTTTCAATGCGGTCGGTTTGTGTGCTTCCTTATGTCTGCACTATAATCCACACGTCCGCAGGGAGCAACAAGAAATCCAATACCCTCGCAAGCAATAGGTTTATGTTCGGGCTCGTTGCCCTCCTCTGCCCGGTACACCTGGGGGTCCGCTTTTCACGGAACAGGTAGATTGTAGCGGGCCGATAGCGACCTATCCTTCCAGGATGGATCTCAACTCTTTTAATTCCTTCTTAATCTCGAGAAGTATTTCCTTGTAGTCGGCTTGTGCGTCCAGAAGCGTCGGATCGTCATTCTTCTCCCCAACCGCTTCCAATTCTTCCTCTTTTGCCCTGGATGCCACGGCGGGCTTCTTTGCCTTCTTCGCCGCGGACACCTGCTTCTTCATCTCCTGGAGGCGCTTTTTGGCCCCGGCGATGGTGAATTTCTCATCGTACAGCAGATGTTTGATCTCCAGAAGGAGCTCGAGGTCCTTTTTGTGATACAGACGCTGACGCGCCCGTGTCCTGGTGGGCTTGAGGATTTTGAATTCCGACTCCCAATACCTGAGAACATATGGCTCCACATCCAGGATTTCACTGACTTCGCCGATTTTGAAGTACTGCTTCTCCGGAATTGCGATAGTCATCACTCCACCTACCCCTCCACATGAGAATCCGTCCGACGGAAGCCGAGAATCCCGGGATGTCGTTCATGAGGTTGCCTACCTCTCGACGGCATCGGCCTATCCGGGGTAACGATCATTCCCTCACGGAAGCGCCCAGTTCGTCAACCAGCGCTTGCATGACCAGGGAATGAACTTCCTGGACTTCCTCGTCGGTTAGAGTCCGATCCTCGGACTGATATCGTACCCGGAGGGTTATACTCTGCCTCCCGTCCGGAATAGATTCGCCTCGATACAAATCGTATAGGATCACGGAGGTAATAATATCACGCCCCAAACGTGAAATCAAGTGCTTAATCATATCTCCTGAACAATTTCTTTCAACGATAAACGATAAATCCCTCTCCATATAAGGATAGCGAGGAATCGGCTTGAAAACCCTATCCTTGCGGGTTTGAACGAACAGGGGCTCCAGGAGAATTTGAAAGACCTGAACCTTGGCCGGAAGGTCGTGCTCACGGATCGTCTTGGGCGCCAACTCGCCTAGAAAGCCGATTACCTCATCTTCCACGACGACATCCGCGGATTTACCGGGATGGAGGAACGGCAACGCGGACGGAACGAACGTAGTGTCGGATACGCCCAATCCCTCCAGAACATTCTCAAGCGCGCCCTTAAGGTCGAAAAAGTCTACTTCCCGAACCGGGTCGATCTTGCCGAAAACATCCATTTCGCCCCTGTGGAAGTGCCACAAGTCGGGATAACGTCGCCCCACGGCAATGCCCGCAAGCCTCTGATCTTCCCTGGGAAGTTCTTCTCCCGGAATCGGAGTGAAGGTCTTTCCCACTTCATAAAGCATTTGGTCTTCGCACCGGAAGTTCATGTTCCGCTTCATCACGGACAGCAGCCCGGGGATGAGTGAGGTCCGCATCACCGCATAGTCCTCGGTGAGAGGATTGAGGAGCGCCAGTTCCGCTTCTCCATTCTGCGTCACGGCGAAGTCGGCGCCGGCTCCTTTGGAAGTGAACGACATGGTAACGACCTCGGTGAACCCCGAGGCGTTCATGTGCGTCCTGACCCGATCTACGCGTCGGGAGCTCTCCTTGGTCCGGTCGGGCATCGACGTGCAAGGAGGCATGGTGAGCGGAACGTTCTGGAAGCCGTGTATCCTGGCCACTTCCTCGGCTACGTCCACTTCCCTGTCCACATCCCACCTCCATGCAGGAGGCCGACATACGAGGCTCTCTTCCGGGCCTCCCTCAACTTTCACCTCCATGCCGAGTCTCTCGAGGTATGAGGACATTTGCGTCGCGGTCAGGTTCAAACCGAGCAGGCTGTTGACCCGCGTCGTCTTGGCAGCGATCGGCCGGCGGACAATGGGAGCAGGATAGACGTCAATGACGCCGGATAGAATTGTTCCTCCGGCGAGCTTCTCGATCAGATATGCGGCCCTGTGTGCCGCCCATAGGGAACCTTCGGGATCAATCCCCCGTTCGAAGCGGAATGAGGCTTCCGTGGACATTCCCAGGGCCTTGGCGGTCCTCCGGATGCCGAATCGTTCGAAACAGGCGCTCTCGATGAGGACCGACGTCGTGGTGGGGATGATTTCGGAATTCAGTCCTCCCATGATGCCGCCGAGGGCAACGGACCGGCGACCGTCCCGAATCATGAGCGCGTCGGGCGGCAGCTTGCGCTCTGTTCCGTCAAGGGTGATGAAAACCTCTCCCGGATCGCAACGCCGGACCACGATCTTCCCATCCCGGAGCAGGGTATAATCGAACGCGTGGAGAGGTTGCCCGCACTCCAGGAGGATCAGGTTGGTGGCATCCACCACGTTGGAAATCGGCCGCACTCCGGAACGGGTCAGCCTCAGACGAATTTCAAAAGGCGAAGGCCCTATGGCAACGCCCTCGACCATCCTGGCCACGTACCGAGGACACAGGACCGTATCGGGAACCTCGATGACCATGCGTTGGTGAATGCTCTCAGGTCCCTCTTCGATGGTGAATTGGGGAATCCTCCAAGGCTTTCCGGTAACGGCGGCCACCTCCCTCGCTGTGCCCAAGATGGAGAGCCAATCACCGCGGTTTGGAGTCACGGAAGTTTCCAGGATGACGTCCTCGATGAACGGGAGGGCGGTCGTCAAAGGAATACCGGGCTCTGAAACGCCTTCCAGGACGAGAATCCCCGAAGCATCCTCTCCGAGGTCCAACTCCTTTTCGGAGCAGATCATTCCAGGAGACAGGAAACCTTTTATTTCCCGCTCCTTTATCTCCATACCCGAAGGGAGCACGGCACCGGGAGGAGCGTACGGCACCATTTGCCCCTCGGCCAAGTTGGGCGCGCCGCAGACGACGGTCACTTCTCTGTTTCCGAGACTGATACGAGCCAAATGCAATGAGGCCTTCGGCGCCGTCGGATGGGGCATGATCTCCTCAACCCTTGCGGTGAGAATCTTGTCCAGCCCCTTGCCCACCCGAGTAACGGCTTCCACCTCTATCCCGCTCATGGTAAGCAGATCAGCGACTTCCTCCGCTGTTTGCTCCACGTCCACGAATTCCTTCAGCCAATTGAAGCTGACGAGCATTTCCTGTCACCTCTTTTGTGCGTACCCAAAGCCGCCGATCGATCCGTCACGTCAGAATTGAGTGAGAAAGCGCATGTCATTTTCGTAGAAAGATCGTATGTCGGGAATTCCGTACTTGAGCATGGCCACGCGCTCGATGCCCATGCCGAACGCAAAGCCCGTGTAGATCTCCGGATCGTAGTCCACAAAGCGGTATAGCTCCGGATCGACCATCCCCGAGCCGAGTATCTCCAGCCATCCCGTGGAGGAGCACGTTCGGCAGCCGCTACCGCCGCAGATCACGCATTGAATGTCCACTTCCGCGGAAGGTTCCGTGAAGGGGAAGAAGCTCGGTCGAAAACGGAGCCCCACCTTTTCGCCGAAATACTCGTGGACAAACGCGGTGAGCACCCCTTTGAGGTCCGAAAAGGAAATCCCCTTGTCCACCCACAACCCTTCGATCTGCATGAACATGGGCGAGTGGGTGATATCCGCGTCCCGGCGATAGACCTTGCCCGGGCAAATTACCCGAACCGGAGGTTTCTGCTTCTCCATGGTTCGGATCTGAACCGGCGACGTGTGGGTTCGGAGGACAACATTCTCTGAAAAATAGAACGTATCCTGCATGTCGCGGGCCGGATGGTCCTTGGGGATGTTGAGAGCCTCGAAATTGTAGTAATCGAGCTCCACTTCAGGCCCTTCGGCCAACTGGAACCCGAGCCCGTTAAAGATCTCGACCAGCTCGGCTGCCACCCGGTGGAGGATATGGGTGCGGCCGGGCATCGACCTCCGGCCGGGAAGAGTCACATCCACGAGCTCCGATGCAAGCAGCTCGCGTTCGGCTTCATCCCGAAGAAAGGCCTCTCTGCGGTCGAACTCCTCTTCGAGGCGGGTCTTAATCACGTTAGCCAATTGCCCGATCCGTCCGCGCTCTTCCGGAGCGAGGTTCTTCAGCCCTCTCAAGATTCCCGTCAACTCACCCTTGCGCCCGAGGACGCGTGTTCGCGCGTCGGCGAGAGATTTTTCATCCGTGAGGCTCCCGATGAGCTCTATGGATGCGTCTCTGAGCTTCTCCAGTTTGTCTTTCATAATCCCGCTTGCCCCTTGTCGGAAACAATCGCCCCCGTGTCGGCGCTCGGTGTCGTCGGTGTAACGATTGAGGAATAATCCGATGCTCCACACCGGAAAGCCCCGGAAATTCCGGGACTTCGTCCGTCACATGCGACACCCTGTACGGATATCGCTCCCTGGGCGAAATTGCAGAGAGCTTCGCACACGTCCGGTGTCGAATCAACGTCCGGCCTACAAAAAAAGCGGTCCGTGAAGACCGCTGTTCGTCGAAAGAAATCTGCTCCAAAGCATCGCTTCCCCGCGTCATCCCGGAGAGGGCTTTGGAAAGGGCGACTCAGGCCTCCAGGGCCGTCCTGGCCTGCTGCACTATTCCCGCAAAGGCAACAGGGTCCATAACGGCGAGGTCGGCCAGAATCTTACGGTCGAGGCCCACGTTGGCTTTCTTGAGACCTGCGATGAACCGGCTGTACGGTATGCCGTTCAGCCGTGCGCCCGCACTGATTCGGGCTATCCAGAGGCGACGAAACTCCCGCTTGCGCACCCGCCGATCGCGATATGCGTAACAAAGCGCCCTCTCGACGGTCTCCTTCGCCTGTTTAAACGTTCTGCTGCGGCCACCCACGTATCCTTTAGCCGCCTTCAAAATCTTATTGTGTCTCGCCTTACGTGCAGGCGCACAACGTGCTCTGGGCATCACTCACTCCTTCAATGGTGAAACGGCCGGGAATCACCCCACGTGAAATTCTTTCGGAACATGGCACATTCCGACGGGCTGAGCACCGATCATCCGTACGGCAGAAGTCTTCTGATCTGCTTGCAATCTCTTGCGTCGATGAAAGCTTCCTGCCGGAGGTTCCGCTTGCGTTTCGTGCTCTTGCTGGTGAGGATATGGCTATGGTACGCCCGCTTCCTCTTGATCTTGCCACTCTTGAGAACAGTAAACCGCTTGGCCGCTCCACGGCACGACTTCAGCTTGGGCATCTCAAATCTCCCTGCTCCGCGGCAACCCCAAGGCCCTTGGTCCGCGGGCATACGATATTAAACTTCTTCTTATACTCCATCTTGGGACCGGAGACAAAGTCTTTTCTGAAAAAAAAATTTCTCGATCCTTTCCCGGGCCCGGCTCGACAATATCAGACCACAAAAACACCAAGACACAAAGAAGTCAAAGGGTAACTCTCACGATTCAGCCGTGAATCGACACGGAATCGAGACTCAAGATCAGAACCGGCCCAACTCCTGTTTTCAGCTTTGTGCTTCTCCGTCTTCGTTGTCCGGTCCCTATTCCTCCGTGTCAACGTCGGCGGTGAGTCATTCCGGAAATTTATTCCGATCGGCGGCGCGCTAGCGGAAAAAGCTCAGTTGACGCAAACGGACGGGACCGTCCTTTTGCACGTATCGCACGTAGCGCGCCGGGGTCTCCGCTCCCGCGTAGTACTCGAATCCGGGCCATTGATCGTAGGCATCGGTGTCGGTCTTCTCCTTGGTCAGCCACGGCTTCCATGTGGTGCCGTCTTCCGAAGTCTCGACGCGCCAGGCTGACGGAACCGCTTTCTCGTCCCCCCAGACTATCCGGAGCCTCGACACCGGAAAGACCGCGCCCAGGTCCATCGTCACCGGCGGTACCACTCCCTTGGACTCTGCCGCTACTTCCAGGACTTCCTTCCCGGGATACCCCTTCAGCACGTGGAGGCCTTTGTCCGCAGGCTTGTCGTTGATGAGGATTTTGGCTTCCTTCGCGTAGTCGGTGAAATACGAATCGCTGGGATTTTGTAACCGGTCATGAGCGGTCAAAGGGATTTTGAGCACCCGGCTCTTCACTTCATCCGTGAGAGCCTTTGCCAGCACGAAATTGGCTCCGTTGGTGAGGTGGCACCAGTCGGTGAAGACCCAGGAATTGACGTTGTCGAATATACCGGTGAGATCGACCATTTCGAACCCGTCCCGGAGGCAACGCTTCTTTACCCGATCCACCAGCACGTCATACGTCTCGGCAGCGTCATAGAATCCGATCTTCTCCATGCCCGTGACTGCTTCGATCTTCTTCTCAATGGGAGTCCGTTTCTTCTTGCAGTTTCGGAACATCGGCTGGAGCGCAAGCACGTGCGGAACCCGATCCGTCTCCAGCACCTTGTGATAGATAGCCACGACGTCCGCTACCTGATCGATGTTCCGGTTACGAAGAGCGATTTGCTCCGGCGTAGGATCTTGGGGAAGAGCGGAGAATCCCCTGTTCTCCATGAGGATACCCGGGCCCTCTCCTTTGCGTTGTGCCAGCCAGGTGAAGAAGTAGGTGTTTCTCTTCAGCCACAACGTCATGTAATTCATCAGCCCCCTTTGACCCATGTCCATGACGTCCATGACGACTTCGTAATAAGGCCCTTCCGTAAAGTAGTTCCAGTCTTTCAACGGACGGGCCACGGTGTGCACCTCATTGGCCCCGTCCAACGAGACCACGAGATCCGGCTTGAACAGTCGTAATTTGGCCAGGTACCGCATGAGATCGTTTTGGACGACGTACCCGGCCACTCCCGCGTTGATCACGCGGACCCTCTTCCCGCCGATCTTCTTGCGGACTTCAGGATCGGCATTGAGCAATTCCTGCATGATGTGGGAAATGTTCCACCGGAAGGTGACCTCGTAATAATCGCAGACCTTATCCGCCGGAGGCACGGGACCCCGGCCGTACACCACCGAGCCGCCCGTAACGATCACCCTGTACTCATTCTCGGGCTTGTCCTGTGGAACGTTGTCGAAATCCTTGAAACTCTCGTCGTTGATGTACTCGTAAGAGTTCCCCAAATTGGTGTTTCTTACCGCGGCAAATCCCGGGGTGGGCTCGTAACCGAACTGTGGGGCAACCTGCTGGCTGCTGCGGCGTGCCAGATCCAAATCCCTATTCTTGTACGCTTCTCCCAGAGGAGAGCTCTTAATCCTCATATACGCGTAATATTCCAGGGCAGCCAGCGCACCCAGAACGACCGCGGTGAGGAACCCCACGTACAGGCACAAGAACGCGAATCGACGGAATCTCGTTCCCAAGCTCGAGGTCTTCGAGCCCCTTCCCCCCACTGACGGAGAGCCTTCCGTTGTGCGTTTGTCCTCTTCACTCGCCGCAGCTGGCTCCTTGGTCCGATCCTGCGTTTCCGTCATCGTTCCTCCGTGGGCCTCGGCTCGGCCCGACAAAAAAAAGAATAACCTTGGTGCTTACAAAAAAAATCCTCTCCAGTCCATTGTTTTGTCAACTCGATGCCCGGCTGGTTGCCCCATTACTCTTTCTCATTCCACACCGATTGCAGAATCTATTGTAATTGTAGGTTGTTATAATGCCCTGTTTTTGGACTGGGAGCTCCAGTGAGATTCACCGAGCAGGGAGCCTCAATGCCCCCACTCACTGCAGAGGAGACGCCGGAACAAAGATCCCCTCAGTCGGCCTTCGGCAAAGCGGCTGGGGGGATTTTCCGGCTATCTACAGGCGCGCTCTGTCGCCCGGAGATTTCTACACGTGAACGAAGAAACCGGCCTGTCTCTGCCGAGTCCGGCAGTACTCTCAGACAAGCGGGTAAATGAACGGAGTCAGCACCGGAGCCGCCGCCGACAGGACGATGAGTGCCGACATGATCAGCAACACGATAATAATCGGGGCAAGCCAGAATTTCTTGCGCACTTTCATGAAATCCCAAAGCTCTCTCACCAGAGACATCGACCATTCCTCCCTTACCATCGATCACGTCCATCTTGTCTGCTTCCGGAATCTGCGAACATCTGCGTCATCTGCGGATAAGACCAAGAAATTAATCCACACACTGCGAAGATGCACGCAGATCAATAGAACAACCGCCTGGAGTACTACTACGAAGCTCGGGAGCATCCCGGTGACACGACTAGTCCCGTGGCACCGAGATCTCCTCCGGATCGCTTCTCTTCCTAGAAAAGCGTGTAGATGAACGGTGCAGCCACCGGCGAGCTGGCCGCCAGAATGATGAATGCCGAGAGTATCACCAACACGATAAGTATCGGGGCAAGCCAAAATTTCTTTCGCACTTTCAAAAATTCCCAAAATTCCTTTACCAGGGACATGGACTGTTCCTCCTGCGTTATCGGGCGCGTCGATCAGAATTGCTTCTCGTATCTCTCAAGACCTCGGTCCGCTTCGTCTTCCCGGCGTGTCCAGTAAGAGGTTGCGGCCGGGTCTAGTTTGCGCTCCATCGGGTCTTTGCCCACCAGCCTCATTATAATGCCCGTAGGGGTAATAACGAGAAAAAAAATGATCGTCAAGAGTATCCTGGAAACAAAATATCCCAGTACCACGGAGAACTCTATCCAGAGTCGATGGATGACGCGAAAAAGCGGCGGCACGAGCCTGGTCAGGCACAGGACGGCTCCGGCCACCATCCATATGTACCCATTCCCGGAATGTTTCCAGAAGGCGAGGTACGCCCCGATAATTCCGGGGATCACCAGAAAGATCAATGCCAGGACCGTCATGTCGCGGCTCGACGGTTTCGTATAGACGGCCTCTATTTCGTCTCGTATCTCTCGAATAATATTCATCTCTTCCTCAATTCGTGTCGCTGCGGTCGGGATGCCGAGGATTCACGGCGCCGGCCCGTCTCCGCAACGGGGCGAGACCACAGCTCCGTCAATCCAGCGCGAACTCTTTCCGCCAATCCGTATCGCCGGTGAGCTTCGGTTGTTTCTTCTTGTCCAGCACAAAAGGCCCCATCACGAGGTGATCCATCTCCGTGCGCATGAAGCAAAGGTATGCGTGCTCGGGACTCATGACAATAGGCTCCCCGCGCACGTTGAACGAGGTGTTCACGATTACCGGACAACCTGTCTTCTCGTGGAAGGCTCGAATCATTTCGTGATAGGTGGGATTGGTCTCTCGGTGAACCGTCTGGATGCGGGCCGAATAGTCCACATGGGTGATCGCGGGAATCTCGGACCGCGCCACGTTGAGCTTGTCGATACCCCAGAGCCTCTGCTCGTCGTCGTCCATTTGGCGCCTGATTTCGTCTTTGACGTACGCCACGAGGAGCATGTACGGAGAGGGGCGGTCCAATTCAAAGACCTGCTCCACCGCCTCACCGAGCACCGACGGAGCAAAGGGTCGGAAACTCTCCCGGTACTTGATCTTGAGATTCATCTGGGACTGCATAGCCGGATTGCGTGCATCCCCGATAATGGATCTGGCACCCAGGGCACGCGGACCGAACTCCATCCTACCCTGGAACCACCCGATGACCTTCCCTTGCGCGATCAGGTCCGCGACCGCACCCGGCACGTCGCCGTTGGTGAGTTGCTCGTACGGATAATTGTGGGAATCGAGGTATTCTTTTATCTCCGATTCCGTGAACTCGGGGCCGAGGTAAGAGCCGGCCTGCAGGTCGCTGGCGTCATCGACGGTTCGTTCGTTACCCAGGAGCTGATGCCATACAAAGAGTGCCGCGCCCAGAGCTCCACCGGCGTCGCCTGCCGCCGGTTGAATCCAGATATCCTCGAAGGGCCCTTCCCGCAGAACCCTTCCGTTCCCCACGCAATTGAGCGCCACTCCGCCTGCCAGGCATAGATATTTCTCGCCGGTGAGCTTGTGGATATGTCGAGCCGTCCGCATCATGACCTCTTCGGTGACCACCTGGACGGACTTGGCGAGATCCATTTCCCGTTGGGTGAGCGTGCTCTCGGGTTTTCGAGCCGGACCGTCAAAGATCTTCTCGAAAGCGCTCCCGGTCATGGTCAAACCGTACGGGTACGTGAAGTAATCCATGTTGAGTTTGAACGAGCCGTCCTCTTTGAGGTCGATCAATTCGTTGAGGATCACGTCCACGTACTTGGGCTCGCCGTACGGAGCGAGTCCCATAACCTTGTACTCTCCCGAATTCACTTTGAATCCGGTGAAATAGGTGAATGCCGAGTAAAGCAGGCCCAGAGAATGGGGAAACTTGATCTCATACTGAATGTCGATCTTGTTCCCTTCCCCTACCCCGAAGCTCGTTGTGGTCCATTCCCCAACGCCGTCCATGGTGAGAAAAGCCGCCCGGTTGTAAGGGGAAGGAAAGAAAGCGCTCGCCGCGTGGGATTCGTGGTGCTCGGGAAAAACGATCTTACCGTCGTAACCGAGGCTCTTTTGGAGCAGCTTGGGGATGTGAAGCTTCTGCTTCAGCCAGAGGGGCATTGCCATGAGAAAGGAGGCCCATCCCCGGGGAGCGAACGAAATGTACGTCTCCAACAGCCGCTCGAATTTGATGAACGGCTTGTCGTAAAAAACCAAGTAATCCAAATCCTTAGAGGTCAAGCCGGTGGCCTTCAGGCAATAGGTGACCGCGTCGTGAGGAAACCGATGGTCGTGCTTGACGCGGGAGAACCGTTCCTGCTGGGCCGCGGCCACGATCTTGCCATCCTGAACGAGGCAGGCCGCACTGTCGTGATAAAACGCCGAAATTCCGAGTATGTTCATGTTCTTCCTACCGAGACACGCTCCAGGACCTCAATCTGATCGGCCCTTTCACGGTGCCGAGCGGTCTATACCGCAAGTAGCGCGCCTGTAGCGGCTCGGCCGCATAGTACTCGAAGCCGGGCCACCGGGAATAATTGTCCGTGTGCTTGTTGTCTCCTTGATGGAACGTTTTCCACTCCTTGCCGTCTTCTGAAACGTCCACCATCCATTGATCCGGCACCGACGACTCATCTGCCCAGACCAGTCGCAACCTGCTCACCGGGTGGGTCTCACCCACGTCGAGGACCACCTCGAACCGTTCGCCGGGGTGCGGGGGCTTGGACGAGTACAGCGCGTCGCTCGGATAGCCCGACAAAATATTCTTTATCCCGTTCTGCGGCGAATCGGGCTCCGGAGCGAACGACACTTCCGCCGACGCGGCCATATCCCAGAAGAAGGAGTCCTTCCCCTGAGTGCTGTCTCCCGGACCGAGGGGTCGTCCCAAAAGATGCTCCTTTATCAGATTGGAGACCTCCTTGGCAATGAGGTAGTTGGCTCCCGCTGTAAGGTGACACCAATCCGTGAAAACCCACTCGGATACATCGTCGAAGTAATCGTGTAAATCAACCAGAAAATATCCTTTGGTTTTTGCGCTTTGAACGAGCTTTTCGATAAGAACCTGGTAAACCGGGCCGGAGGGGACTCCGTAGTACTCGCGTTGACCGGCCATCTCCTTGAGAAGTTTCTCTTTTTCGCTCAGCTTCTTCTTGCTGAGGTAAAACCAGGGCTGCAAGACCAACATGTGAGGAACCTGGTCGTTGGCCATCATCAGGTGATAATTCTCCACCACGCTGACTACGGTGCCGGTGTGCTCGTTGAGGAGCCTCGATCGCTCATCCACGGACATCTTTGACGAATCGGTGTCGGCCGCGGCGGTTGGAGGTGCACCCTCGCGCATCGGCACCTTTTGATGGAGCTCGGTGAAGACGTCTCTGCCACCCCACAAATAGGTCATCAGATAGGTATTGTTCTTGAGCCACAGGGTGAGGTATGAGGACAGCCCCGGTTGGTTGTAGGCAAAAATCTCTCTGAGAATATTGTTGAATTGCCCCTCTTTGAAGTAGTCCCAGTCTTTGGTGATTTTGCACAGGGGGGCGATCTCGTTGGCACCGTCAAGGGAGACGATCAGGTCCGGCTTGTATCGTCGGAGCTTGGCCACGTACCGCATGAGATGGTGTTGGTACGAATAGCCCCAGACTGCGGCATTGTAAACCCGAATCTTCTTTCCCGGAATGGGGGCCGTGGCATTGAGGATCATCTCCATCTGATGGGAGATTGTCTCACGATATTCGAGCCCGTACCATTCCATCGCTTGGACGGCCTCTCCCACCGCACCGAGCCCGTAAGCGGTGGAGCCGCCGACAAGGAATATCCGGAACTCGTCAGGGGGTTTTTCCGTCGATATGTCGCGAGGGTCCCGGAACCCCGCGTTATTGGCGTACTCGTACCGATTTCCCTTGAGAACATTGTATTCGAGGCAGACACCTGGGTTGAAGTCGTAGTCGTAATGGGAAACCGGTCTGGTGAAGTCGCGACGTGCCATGGCAGGATTGTTAGGATAGACCTGTGCCAGGTAGGTTCGGCTCAAGCCATATTTGGCAAGCCTTTCCAGCGCTGCAAGCAACAGAACCACGGTCGCGAAAATAAACGCTACGTAGAGGGGTACCTTGACCGCAGGCCATACAAACCTGACCACAAACCCTTTTTTCCGCACGGGCTCCCGTGGCGGTGGGGCATTGATCGGGTTGTGCTGCGACGTCTCTTCTTCCTGCCGTTCACCGATCTCCGCCAGCGGAGCGGAACCCTTGCTCTCATGGTTTTCCATCCCCTCTCTTTATCTCAAAGCGCGCTCCAGGACAAGAGGGCCGCGGACAAGGAGACCTGCAGGCGACTGATAGTGCGGAGAAACTCTAGGTGCGTCCCATTCTTTACACGCCACTAGTGGTTTGTGACACCCAAGACGAACCGTCCAAAACCGGTCGCAACCTGCTTGCAGGACCTGATGGCAGAGTGTGGCAGGATCGGTCGCGACAGCGTTCCGGGCCTCCGGCAGGGTGACCGTTCTCCCCCCGGCCTCATATAGATGGGAATAATCTGGGGTTACCGTTCCCAAAAACGGCGAGAAGACAAAAGTCGGCACCCGAGGCGACCGCTGGACCACATTTTCAGCCCCTCGGGTGCCGACGAGTCTACGAACGTCTATTCCAACATCCTGTATTGGCCGGAACCCGTTCCGGTGATCTTACCCAGTGGTGAGTTTTGAGAAGACGTCGTTACGGAGTTCTTCGCGTGACCATTGGACGGCATCGTGATCTGCCGCTGTGGTGTGGTCGGTGAAGGACTCATTCTCAAAACGGTTCATCACGAAACCGCGGCGGTATGTCACATGGTATTTGTAGCTTGTGTCCCAGCCCTCTTCTCGATATTCGAACCCGACCCCGATGAAGGTCTTTCGGTCATAGCGAGACGAGACAGGTATACATTGGCGGTTAGTGACCGTTGATCAACTCACAAACAAGGAGTGCGTCTATTGACCGTATTCAACTGCATCAGCGAGCCGTTCCGCATCATCTAGGGGCAACAGACTGCTGAAGAGCAGAGCATCTTCCTCTGTGGAAGGGCTGTTGTCTTCAGTTATCCAGCCGGGCCGGGCCACTTTGCACTTGAACGCGCTCATGAACCAGTTTATCGGGAAACAAATAGAGTACTTGCCATCTCGCGGACCGGCATAGTTAATGGCGCACGCGAAATTGTCATCCTTTCTAAGCCAGCATGAGCCGGAGTCTCCCGCAATAGATACCGGATTGACGCCTTTGACTATCGTCTGGTCTTTGAACGTAATGACTCCTAACCCTCCGTATGATCCGTAATTCACCCGAACGTCCGTGTGAACCGAATCCACCACGCCTTCGACATCACCGGTGGTACGGCCGGCTTTCCACAACCGCCAGCCCACCCGATACTGCAGGTAGTGGCCGGGAAGGACGAGCTTGTTTCGGCCATATCGAGGATCGAGAAGGCTGTTTGACCGCGGAATGGCAGTCGCCGCATCCATGTAGTTGTCCTTCTTCTTTTCCAACCGGATAAATCGATCGAGGCGCCCTATGGTGTCACGGGGAGAAATACCACCGTCCGCGCCGCCTGGCTGTAGGATCTCCGTGTACCCAGTGGAGTTGTCGTTGTTCAGAACGTGATTGTTGCTGCATATGTAGAGCTGGGTGCGCTGCGGATCGTTTATCACAATCAAGCCAATGGTCCCGGACCATTTCCGGGTCCCCACGCTGTACCCGGCCGGACAAGGGCGCATTTTCTTCCGGTATTCCCTATCGATGAGCGCCCAATGACCAAGTCCTGCAGCCGAGTATTGTTCCTCGAAGGCAGGTTCGTCAGTAGGGAAGAACTCACCGGTAACCTCAACGCGAATCTTGACCTTAAGTTGCTTGGAAAGAATCTCTTCCTGCGCTCTGGTGAGCGGTTGGCTCACATAAAACACCAGAGCTGCTCCTGCATTTTCCTCTTCTGAATCGAGAAGCCCCACGCCGACGCCGACGACCTCTTCGCTCCTGATGATCTGGGTCGCCTCCGGCGCAAAATCTTCCGGCGCTTTCCCCTTGAGCACTGCAGCGACGGTGTCTTTTGCCCGTTTCACCTGGGCTTGGTTCGGAACTGCCATTGGTCCAACTCCTTTCATGTTCAATAATGCCGCTACTCGAAATTCGCGGAACGGTTCGACTTGGAGGCCAGTTACCCTTCACACTCGTTATTGCTCAGAATTGGCCGGAAAGTGATGAGAGATCGATCGACTTCTTGAAAACTGTAGCTCACGCAACAGCGAAGCTCCGGTGGCAGATGCCTTCGCATAATCTGTGGCGCGTTGGTTGCTTTTCCATTGTGCAGAGCACTCCCCCTACAACGCCTACTACGTTTTCCCCATTTTCAATGTCGGTTATGCTGTTAATACAAGCGGTCGCCCATGAAGACCCACACGTCTTTTGTCTCGGGCAATTCCACGTTCTGCAGCACCATCCGGGGCGCTTTTGAGGAACATGTTGGCTTCAATTAAATACTACGACACCCTCTTATCTTGTCAAGGAGCATTTTCTTGAGTATAGTATGGGTATACTTTCTTACCCCTGCTGCGTCCTCGTTGACCTCTGTTGCGGCTTCCAAGGCCTGGAGTACAACGAACGACCGTTGAGGTTCATTCTTGTCTCCGCCACAACCGCGACTTTGTCACGACCGCATGGATCAATGACATTATCCACAATGTTTTAAGTGAACTTGTTTGCGTATCATGCTAATATAATAGGCGTAATGGCGATCTGTCAGGGATCGAAATGCAAGCTGGAAATACAGAACCGATAGTGCTATGTTGGCCGACGGCGAGACCTTTGGAAACTGTTGAACGCGCTCGGCTGCTTCAGGAAGTATCTTTGTAGGGCCCTCAACCGAAATTGACCGCTACTGGAGATGCTCTCCCGCACCTGGCCGCCGATCGTGACCGAGCAGAGTGGGTACGAGTCGTTTAGGGATTCATGTTTCACCGCATGATTGGTTCAGAGGAATTTGATGTTTCTTCGGGCACTTGTCGCTTTTCTTGCCTTGCCGGGAGTTTTCGCCATAGTTCTGCCCTATTCGATCGCGTCCGCCGATCCCCTGAGCGGCACCGGTTGGACATTCGGTGCAATTGTTATGGGTTGCGGGGGGCTGGTCTTGCAGTGGTGTGTCCGGGACTTTTACACGTCCGGTAAAGGTACTCCAGCACCCTGGCACCCGCCTGAGAGGCTCGTTGTGGTGGGGCTTTACCGTCACACTCGAAACCCCATGTACCTCGGGGTTCTCACTCTTGTCGGCGGATGGTGCATCTTGACCGGTTCTCCCCTCCTCTGCTGTTACCTGCTCGTCATGGCTTTGTCGTTCCATACGAGCGTGGTTTTCTATGAGGAACCCGTCTTGTCAAAGCAGTTTGCCGGGGAATGGAAAGCCTACTCTGCCGCTGTACCCCGCTGGCTGCCTCGCTTGACCCCGTGGAACAGGGCCACGACCGGAGAGGTGTCTGAACTGAGCGGCAGTCTGGATGGAGAAGGTTCCGGCGGACAGAGGTAAGCTCTTGTGGTGGCCGTTTCGTCTGGATGAGTCGGAGGGATCTGATGAAAAGAAGAGTTGTCGGTATCGTCATCTTTGAGGAGGTGGAGGTTCTCGATTTCTGCGGACCTTTTGAGGTCTTGTCCGCTGTTCGACTCGACGAGGAAAAGAGGCGAGATGAGCCTTCACCCTTCGAGGTCCTGCTCGTGGCTGAAAGCATCGCCCCCGTAACGACCACGGGTGGAATGAAGGTGATCCCGGACCACAGCTTCGAGACCTGCCCCGAATTGGACATCCTCGTGGCTCCCGGAGGATGGGGCACGCGGCGGGAGATTCACAACACGAATATGCTCGATTGGCTACGGATTCGTGCCGCGGAGGTAGAGACTCTCACGTCGGTCTGTACCGGATCGATGCTCCTCGGATTCGCCGGTCTCCTCGACGGCCTGCATGCCACCACGCACTGGCGGTCTCTGGACTGGATGAGCGAATCGTTTCCGTCGGTGAAGGTAGAGCGCGCCCAGCATGTTGTGGAGGACGGTCGAGTCGTCACCTCCGCGGGGATTTCCGCGGGCATCGACATGGCACTCAAGATAGTCGGCAAATACTGCGGTGAGAAGGTCGCCCGTGATACAGCGAGGCACATGGAGTATCCCTATCCCGACGACAACTCAAGGCGGGTCGAGCTTCAGTAGGATCGAGGCCCCAAGGACGCCGTCAAAGTGACCGACGAGGCGGTGGAATTCGTACCTCCAAAGAAGCGACCATCGATACGAGTGAATTGTGGAATAGACAATCGCAGCCCCTCAGGAACGGATCACTCGTACCTCAATGCTTCGATGGGATGCAAACGCGAGGCCTTGAACGCGGGGTAAAATCCGAAAAAGACGCCAACCGCAGCCGAAAAGAGGAGCGCCACTCCCGCGGCGGACGGGCTGATCAACGCAGGCCATCCGCTGGTGCGGGCGAAAATGAACGCGCCCCCCATCCCCAACATAATCCCCATAATCCCCCCGAGCAGGGAGAGAACTATCGCCTCAATGAGGAACTGGGAGAGAATATCCGCGGAGCGTGCGCCCACGGCCATTCTGATGCCGATCTCGCGGGTGCGCTCCGTCACCGACACCAGCATGATGTTCATGATGCCGATGCCGCCTACCAGGAGCGAGATGGCTGCGATGGCCCCGAGGAGGGAGGTCATGATGTTGAGGGTCTTCTGCGCGGTGGAGAGGATCTCCGTGAGGTTACGTACCGTGAAATCCTTTTCCTGGCTTCGGCCTATCTTGTGCCTGCGGGCCAGGAGCTCGACAATTTGCTTCTCCGCTTGCGGGATAAGAGGGATTTCTTTGGCCTGGACGAGAATCGCGTTGACCTCGCCTGCAAAGGGGGTTCCAAAGAGTCTGTAGTGGGCTGTTTTCAAAGGCACGAAGACCGCATCGTCCTGGTCGTCCCCCCGGGGTGACTGCCCCTTTCTTTCCAGAACCCCGATCACCACAAAGGGAACGCTTTTGATGCGAATGATCTTACCGAGGGGATAGCTCTCCCCGAAGAGGTTTTCAGCCACGGTGCCGCCGATCACCGCCACCTTGCCGGCCTGCTTCTCTTCCTCGGGAGAAAAGATACGCCCCGACCGAAGCTTCCACTCGCGAACCGGGAAGTAGTCCTGGGTGGTGCCGGTGACACGGGTCCGCCAGTTGCGATTTCCCTGGACCACCTGCGTGACGTTCCCCCAGACCGGCGCGGCCAGCTTTACAGCGGAGCACTCCTTGGCCATGGCGTCGGCGTCCGATGCTTTGAGGCTATGCACGGAGCCCGATCCCATGCGCGCCCCACCTTGCGTGGTCGCGCCCGGGACAACGAGTACGAGGTTGCTGCCGATGGAACGAATCTGCTCGCCGATGAGCTCACGCGCCCCGGCCCCAACCGCCACCATAACGATGACCGCGGCCACGCCGATGACGATCCCGAGCATGGTGAGGAGCGAACGCATAACGTTCACTCTCAGCGCTCCGATCGCGATGCCTAAACCGTCCAGAGGATTGATCATAAGCCATTATAGCCATCATTCTTGAAAGGCACAACGGAGGAGAAATCATCGCCGCGTGCGGACGGACTTGGGCGCGATGAGAATCGATCGGGGGAGAGCACGCTTGTTCATCAAGGGGAGCCGCTGGCGGGAAACTCCCGGAGTTAGGCTGCGGGCGAGGGATTTCCGGGTGAGGAAAGCCCTCTCCGGCATCATATTTCCTGCACAAGGTTAAATCAGGGCTTCCGGCCGATCAATCGGGAGAGGTTCTCCGCGTCGCCTGCATCGGGCTCGTCGAGGACGACGGCTAGTCCGGGAAAGTAACGGGACAGGCCGCCGGAAGGAACGAGATACTTCTCGTCGAAGCCGGGGCGTACCGACGTGTGGCGAAAGTTGTACGTGGAGTAGAAGAGGAGCCCCCCCGGCCGGAGGGCCTTCTCGATGTGCTGCATCAGAGATGGGGAAAAAAACAAGAAAACGAGAACAAGGTCGTAAAGTCCAATTGGAAGCGGGAAGAAATCCAGATCCGCTACTATGGGCCTCACCGGGAGGCCTCTCCTCTTCGCCTCGCGCGCCGGTTCACTCAGCGCTGAGAGGCTGATGTCAATCGCATCGACCTCGTAACCGCGTTCAGCCACAAAGAGAGCGTTTGAGCCCAGACCGCAGGCAACATCCATGGCCCTGCCGCCGATCAAGAGATGCTGGTGGTCAATGAGAAGCCGATCCACCTCCGGCATGGAACGGCTCTGGTCTGCGTATTTCAGCTCCCACCGATCTCGGTCGCTCTTCACAGGAAGCCCCTCGTTGACGAGAGCTCTACGGGAGGCTCCTCGCAAGCAAGAGCGGCTCCTCGTACGAGACTCCCCATGTCTTCGATTTATGCACCGTCCAGTGTGCTGTGCTCCATTTCAGCGAACCAGGATTCGGGATTTTCGAGATAAAGCTTCAGGTCGGCCAGAGCCCGGTAATGGCTTTGTTCTTCGGCGATCATGCAGGTGATGAATTCGCGTTCCAGCGGGTCGACGGATCTTTCAAGGTTCTCTTCGTAGAACGTTATGGCGCCCTGCTCCATTTCCACGCCTATGCCCAAAGCCTCTACGTCGCCGGTCTCACCCTTGGCCTTCGGGCCCAACTTGGAAATTCTTTCCCTCACCAGCTTGTCCAGATCGGGGCTGTCCATTTTGTGGGCTTTCCACTCCGCCGTCCAGACCTTGCCGCCCTGAAGTCCCTCGTAGATCTCCTTCACCCTCTTGATGTGAATCCCTTCTTCCACCATGAGGGTTCGAAAGACTTCTTTTCCCAAATCGTTGGCGCACTTCTCTGCGGCCTCCTTGTAAAAGTCCCGCCCTTTTTGCTCCTTCTCCAAGGCCACTGCCAGCATTTCCAGGGCTTTGCCGGATTCTTCCGCCATTACCATCCTCCTGGTCAACGAGAAGTCTGCTCGCCCTTGCACAAGGGGAGCGTAAGAATTCAGTTTATCAGAGACCGGGTCCCCTAAGGAATACCTTTCTCCCTGCACGACTCAGAAAGCAGTTCACCCTCGTGGTTAAGCAATTGGACGAGCCGCGCTCGATCTCTGCCGCGTCAAAGCCACAGCCCGATCGGGCGCCGGGGATGCACTTTTCCCATGCACAATGCCCGCAGTTTGCGGGGGCTTTGTCAGCCCGCCGCATCGACGCACCGACCGGAGACGACCTGATAGGATTGTCCTACGCGGCGGTCCCGGCCACCGGCATGGTGAACACCCGCCGGCCCAATTCCCGGTCGATCATGAACATGCCGCCACCCTGATCTCCGGCAAGTTTGAGCTGCTGGACCACCTCATCTGCGGAAGCCTCTTCCTCCACCTGCTCCGTGACGAACCACTGCAGGAAAGTGTTCGACGCGTGATCCCGCTCCTGGATGGCCAAATCCACAAGGCCGTTGATCAGTCCCGTGACCTTCTGCTCGTGGGAGTATGCCTCTTGAAAAGCATGGAGCGGCGAACCCCAGGTCGTGGGGGGGCCCTCAATGGCGTCCAGCTTCACTACTCCACCGCGCTCGGCGATGAAAGAGTAGAACTTCATGGCGTGGACCAGCTCTTCCTGTGCCTGGCAGCGCATCCAGTTGGAAAAGCCCTTCAGGCTGATGGAATCGAAATACGCCGCCATGGCCAAGTAAAGGTACGACGAGTACAGCTCGGCGTTGATCTGCTTGTTAAACGCGTCTTGAATCTTCTGATTGAGCATCTTTTCTTACCCCTCCTGTGGTATTGCAATAACTTAGGAGAACCGCCCCGCCCATACTATTGGACAAGCGGGCCGATCTCTACTTCACTTACAGCGTAAGCATTTCTCGTTCCCCGAGCAACCGGTCAGGCCGCACGGACTGCAGACCTTGGTATTCCAATTCACAAGTCAGGTCGCGCATTTCACCTCTGGTGAGTCTTCCGAGGCGTCTGTTAACGATCGCACCCTCTCTCCGTCATTCCTGCGGAGGCAGGAATCCAGGCTTTTGCGAAGAGTCTGGACCCCGGCTTTCGCTCGGGGTGACGACTTGAGCCTATTTCCGGTCGCCGAAGAATCGATTGCCTTCCTGAACCGCGTTGCCGGCAAGAGCAATCGACCCTAATCGGCCGGCACCGAGTCTCGCTTCCCATAGATCAGGTAGTACACCATGGGTACCACGAGAAGCGTAAAAATTGTTGAGGCAAATATACCAAAAATAAAAGACCACGCGAGCCCTGAAAAGACCGGGTCCAGTGTGATGACCCAAGACCCGAATACGGCGGCCCCTGCCGTCAGAAGAATGGGAGTAAACCGTACGGCGCCCGATTCGATGACCGCCTGTCTCAGACTCTCCCCGGCGGCGAGCCTCACGTGAATGAAATCCACCAGGATGATCGAGTTGCGCACCACAATCCCGGCCAAGGCAATCATGCCTATCATGCCCGTTGCCGTGAAAAAGATCGAATCAGGGTATTTGCCGATGGTTTGGGCCAACAGCCCGTTCAAGAGAGCAAAACCCGGGAGGATTCCGATCAGGGTCAAGGGGATGGCCACCATGATGACCAGTGGAACGGAAAAGGACTCGGTTTGCTGAACCAGCAGAATGTAGATGAGTATCAATGCCCCCGCGAACGCGAGCCCCAGGTCTCTAAAGACCTCCAGGGTAATCTTCCATTCGCCCTCTCCGGCCCAATTGACCTCATAGCCTTTGGGCAACGGTTCCCGGGCCATTGTCTCCTTGAGATCGAAAATGGCGTTGACCGGGCTCCGGCCGGCCATTTCCCCCGTCACGAAGACCACTCGTTTCAGATTCTTACGAAAAATCGTCTGGTCTTCCACCGTCTGTTGCAACGCGCCCAACTCGTTGAAGGGGACCATTGAGCCGTCAGGCGCTTTGACGCGAATTCCTCCCATGTCCTCGGGACGAGATCGCATGGATCGGGGCAGGCGGAGATTGATCTCCAGGGGAGTCCTTTCGGTATTCGAATGAACGATGGCAGGGGATTGGCCGCCGAGGAATATCTTCGCGGATTTGGCCACATCGTCTTCGCTGATGCCGTGAAGCCCCGCCTTGGCGCGATCCACGAGGAAATTATATTTCACCTGGGGCGCCAGGATAGAGTCATCCACGTCAACCACATCTTTCGTGGATTCCATGGCCTTTCGAACCACCTTGGCCTGTGCCTGAATGTCCTCGTACGATCCCTCCGGCGGGCCGTACACCTCGGCAACGACTGTTGAAAAAACCGGGGGACCGGGAGGGACTTCCACAATCTTGACGTTGGCTCTGTTCTTCTCCGCGATCTTGAGTATGTCCGGTCTGATCCTCAGGACCAGGGCATGGCTCTGGAATTTCCTGTCGTGCTTGTCCAGGAGATTGACCCGGATGTCCGCTACGTTACTCCCCTTCCTCAGATAATACTGGCGAACCATGCCGTTGAAATCAATGGGAGATGCTATTCCCACGTATGATTCTACATCTCGAATCTCGTTTACGGTGGCCAGATAGCGCTCGAGATCCGAGACCACCTTGTCGGTCTGTTCAAGAGTCGTCCCCTCCGGCATATCGACAATGATGAGGAACTCGTTCTTGTTGTCAAAGGGGAGCATCTTCACCGGTACCAGCTTTACCACCAGCAGGAGGATGGAAACCAGGAGAGCCGCGACGATTCCGCCGAGAAACATGTAGGTCTTTTTCCGATTGTCCAGGAAGGGGGCCAATATTCGTTCGTACAGTCGATAGATGGCGCCGGTCTTAAAATCGTGGGGCTCCGCGTCTTTTTCGTACTCCTTCTTCAGGGCATGATATGTGGCCCATGGGGTGACGGTGAAGGCAATGACCAGCGACACGATCATTGCGATGGGCACATTGAGGGCCATGGGCCGCATGTACGGTCCCATCATGCCGGTGATGAAGAAAAGGGGGACGAACGAGGCGATTACAGCCAGGGTCGCGAGGATGGTGGGAGGCCTGACCTCATCCACCGCCAGAAGGGTTGCGTCCAGGGGCGGATGGGTCTTGAGCCGGAAATGGCGATGGATGTTCTCCACATCCACGATCGGGTCGTCAACCAGAAGTCCCAACGAGAGAATCAGGGCGAACAGGGTGACCCTGTTGATGGTGTAGCCCACCAGGAGATTGGCAAGAAGCGTCACCGCAAGGGTCATGGGAACCGCAAGGGCCACGATCATGGATTCCCGCCAACCCAAAACCACCGTGAGCAGGGCAATGATGCTAAGGACCGCTATGGCGAGATGCTTCATCAGCTCGTTGACCTTCTCGTCCGCGGTCTTGCCGTAATCCCTCGTGACCAGGACATTCACGTCGCTGGGGATAACCGACTTCTTCAGATCCCCTACCCTCTCGATAAGGCCCTCGGCCACCTGCACCGCATTGGTCCCTTTGCGTTTGGCCACCGCTATGGAGACCTGATTGTATGACTTACCTTGAACAACAGACTTGTCCCCGGACGTTTCGTGATCTCTTGCCGCTCCGGGGCCGAACGTGAGGCGAGTATAGGTCTCCGCCTCTTCGGGGCCGTCCACGATCTCGGCGACGTCTCTAAAATAGACGGGTCTGCCCTCATTAACCCCCACCAGCAGGCGGCCCACCTCCCCGGCCGACGCGATGAAAGGACCCGCGTCAACCACGATCTCGCGGTTGAGCATGTCCATGGAACCGGCCTTCACGTTGACGTCCGCACCCTTGAGTGCCCGCTCCAGGTCGAGCACCGAGACATGTCGAGATGCCATCTTCTCGGGTTGCAGAAGGACTCTGACTTGGCGCTTCCGACCGCCCACCACGTACGCACGACCGGTATCGGGGATGCTCTGCAACCGGTGCAGGATCTCGTCAGCGACTCTCCTCAGGTCGTAGTCGGAATAGCGATCGCTATACAGGGAGAAGACGACGATGGGAACGTCGTCGATCTCCACCGGTTTGATCACCCAGCCGGTTACTCCGGGCGGAACCCGATCGACGTAGGACATGATCTTGCTGTGGGTCTTGAGGACGCTTTCGTCGAAGTTCCTGCCCACGTAGAATCGCACCGTCACGACTGCCGAGCCCGGACGGGACGACGAGTACACGTACTCTACTCCGTCGATCTCCCAGAGCTTCCGCTCCAGATTGATGGTGACGAGATTTTCGACCTCCGCGGCGGACGCGCCCGGAAAGTTGATCATGACGTCCACCACCGGAACCACGATCTGAGGCTCTTCCTCCCGAGGCGTCAAAATCAGCGCGGCGGCCCCGGCCAGCAAAGAGGCTATGATGAGAATAATCGGTAAACTAGAGACCAGGAAGGCCTCTACGATCCGCCCGGTGGCTCCCAGGTGGTATTTTTCGGAAAGGCTCATGTCTCTCCACGAATAGCGAGGTCCGTCGCCCTCTCCCATGCCGACCAATCTGCGAAGGGCGACTCACTCCGGGGGGGGTCAGGCTGACCGCCTGTATCTCGACAAGTCCTTATGCCTACAGAATCCGGTGCAAAAGCCTACCACCGGCCTCGAACAACGTCAACACTCCGTGGATTGCCGGACGCATAGTTCTGCGCCGAACCAGGATTTCGTCCGCGGGGTTGATTCGCTTCGTTTCCCGAGCCGACGGGAAACGGGGCATGCCGATCTGCGCGAAACCGGAGGGTGCAGCCTATCGAGCGATTTTCTCTCACCCTCACGGGAAAGGTGTGGTAGACTGCCCTCTGCTCTGAGCGGAATACCCCGTTTTTTTGGGGGAACCTGCACAAGAACCTTGACAGCGGACGGCTTTTTCTGCTAACTGGAGTATCTTCGTGAAACGGGTGAGCACAACCTGGATGCTGTTGGGTGACTCCCTGCAGCTCGGTGCATCCATCGTCTTTGCCATTTTTATCGGGGCTTTCATCGGGTATTGGCTCGACGGTAAACTCGGCACGTTTCCATACATGAGCATCATTTGGTTCTTTCTCGGACTCGCTGCTGCGGCCCGCAACATCATAATTGAGGTTCGCAAGCAACAGCGGAGAGAAAAGGATTCGGAACCGTCATGAATTTCGGAAAGGTACCTGCGATATGGTTTGCCCTCTCGGCGGTGGTCTACACCCTGGGGTTGATCGCATCGGCCTTTCTCGCGTCCCAGGGCTTTACCGTGGGATTTGCCGTGGGCGGGGCCCTGATCCTCGTCAACTCCTGGGCTTCGGCCAGGAAACTGAAAAGGGCTGATTTCCCTCACCGGGGCCGTGTCATGGCATCGGTGCTGGGTGGTTTCTATCTGAGACTGATCCTTGTGGGGATCTGTCTCTTCGGCTTCATCAAATTTGTCAAGGTCGATCCGGTTGGGCTGGTGACCGGCTTGTCGGTAGCGCCGGCAGGGCTGTTCGTCATGCTCGGCCTGATCTACATTGCGAACAGAAGGCCAGAGGAGGTCTGATTCATGTCTGCCAACATCCATCCTCCCATGTTAACCGACGTTATCGCCAACCCGGCACTGCACTCCATGGGCGAGTTCTGGCACAAATGGGGAGTTACCCATGCGGACCTGAACAACGTTCTCAACACATGGATCGTTATGGCCATTCTCATCATCGCAGCGGTGATGGTGAAGAACAAGCTGGAGATGATTCCAAAGGGAGCGCAGAACTTCTGGGAGGTGGTCGTCTCAACCCTTGAGGACATTGTGGTGGAAACCATGGGCGAAAAAGGTCGCCCGTATTTTCCGCTCATAGCCACGCTGGCCCTGTTTATTCTTAGCTGCAACCTGATCGGGATCCTCCCGTGGTTCGCATCCTCCACAGCGAACCTCAACACTACACTCGCTTTGGCACTGGTCGCCTTCACCATGACCCATTATGTGGGCATCTCGAAGCATGGGACGCACTATGTCAAGCATTTCCTCGGACCCGTGCCGTGGCTCATCCCGTTGATGCTGCCCATTGAGCTCATCGGTCACTTCAGCCGCATTCTTTCACTCAGCTTCCGGCTTTTCGGCAACATCATGGGTGAGGATCTCGCAGTCGTGATCCTGACGCTCCTGGTACCGTACATCGTTCCCTTGCCGATGTTGTTCTTGATGGTGTTCACCTCTTTCATTCAGACACTCGTGTTCATCATGCTGACCATGATGTACATCAGCGGATCTCTTGAAGAGGCACACTAATAACCAAAGACTCTAAGGAGGTTTTTTCAGCATGAAGAGAGCATTCGTAACCGGATTGATGATTCTCGCCATTACCATGATAGCGAGCGTGGTTTTCGCAGCCGGCGGACCTGAGAAGATGCCCATCCTGCAGTGGTCGGTCCTCGCGGCCGGTCTCGCCATCGGCCTTGGTGCCATCGGAAGTGGTATTGGTATGGGAACCGCAATCGGCGGCGCCTGCGAAGGTACCTCCCGGAACCCCGAAGCCGGCGGTCGAATCCTGACCACCATGATCATCGGTCTGGCCATGATCGAATCTCTGACCATTTACGCGCTGGTTATCGCTCTGATCCTGCTTTTCGGTAATCCCTACGCGTCGTAAGCCAATCTCTTGACTCCAACCGGAAAGGGCAGCCCGTCTAACAGGCTGCCCTTTCTTGCTTTTCAGGCCCAAAGAGCCCCAACAGCGTCACGCAAGGCGCCGACGGGGAATGCCTCCCGGAGAAATAGGCCCCCTGGAGCCCGGCAATACCTCCATCGCGGATTGACATTGCATAGGATTCTGATAGCATGCACCCCAGCTTAGCGAGTGCCCCGCGTCTCGCCGGGGTGCCCCGGCGAAACGGACGCATCCTCGACGGTACTTGCTTGGCCAATGATTCGAGACAAGCCCGGCCAATGAAAGGGATGTCTGTGAAGTTGACCGACGACTTGAGAAAAACCCCACGAGAAATGAGCGGGCGGGCCGAAGCCCAGGACGCTTACCCGACGAGCAGAAGAATAGGGCCCGAAGTGCCGAGAATCCCTCCTGCTCAACCCAGGCGCGACACTAACGAGGAGTACGACTACGGCACTCCTTTCGCAGTGAGAGACGAGAAGGCCGAAGAAGATCTCTTCATGAACGGCCCGACGACGACGGACAAGGAGCTGGCCAAATTCCAGGACCGTTTGCGGAGAGGTAAGGTAAAACTCTGCAGGAGTTGCGGCGGGGTTATGGCCAAGTCTTCGCGGAGGATTCTCTCGGCTTTTTCCGGTGTGCTTCTTCTCGCGATCGGTGGGGCTCTCATGGTGCTCTACGGACTGGCAACCAATTTCTACCAGACTCCCTGGTACATCAAGTTTGCGTTGCCGGCCGCTTATTACATAGGATCGATCTTTGTGGGAGTAGGTACTCTGTTCTTTTTTATCCGCGAGAGGATTTGGTCCTGCCCCCAGTGCAAGAATGTGGACAAGCGGTAGACAAAAACGATCACAAAGCCCCCTTACAGATCCCCGCGCCGGCCATGCGAGACCTGGAGGCACTACCTTTCCCGATCCCGCTTCAACGACCGACCCAAGTCACGTGTGTAGAAACGAGAAACGGGCTCCCCTTCGTTGACGGGGGAATGAGAACAGAGTCGGCATAAGGCTGGATCTTTCCGTCGAGCTTTTTTTTCTCTCCTACCTCTTTCTCCTTGAAAATCGGCTCGACATAATCTAGAGTGAGCGTTTATTTACTCCTTGCCCGGAAGGGCTTGACACCCGAAAGGAGAGCGCATGAGACGCTACGAGTCCGTAGTCATCCTGGACCCGGAAGTTCCGGATGACGACATTGCCGCTTTCACCGCAAAGTACGGCGAGCTGATCAAATCCAGCGGCGGCGAGATCATCAAGATCGAAGATTGGGGTTACAAGCGACTTGCCTACCTTATCAAGAAGAAGGAACGAGGGCGCTACATCCTCTTCGATTTCGTCGGAATTCCCTCCCTGATCGACGAGCTTGAGCGACAGTTCAAGATCTCCGAGGACGTGCTGAAATTCCTCAGCGTCAAGTTGGACGACGAAGTAGACCTCGAGGCATTCAAGAGCAAGCCGGAGGAAGAAGCCACGGAACCGGCACCGCCGACCTCGGAATCTCCAGAGGAATCCGCCACGGAAGCATCGGCATCAACCCCGGAGGCCCCTTCCGCCGAGAGTGCCGAGCCGCCGGCAGAAGCCGCGGCAGAGGCGGCCCAGCCGGATACCCCCACGGAAGCGCCTGAGGAGGCCAAAGGCGACGCGGGCACGACCCCTGAGGGAACGCCTTCTGAAGAAGCAGCCCCCGCTCAGGAAACCGTAAAGGAGGGTGAATAAGCATGGGCAGACCGCAACGAAGACGACCCTTTCCCAGGAGCAAAGTTTGCAGGTTCTGTGCGGACTCTTCACTCAGGATGGACTACAAGGAACCGAATATACTCCGAGTGTTCGTAACCGAACGGGGGAAGATCATCCCCAGACGAATTTCGGGTAATTGCGCGAAACATCAAAGGCAACTGACCACAGCCATTAAGAGGGCCCGCAATATAGCCCTCCTGCCGTTCACGGTACCGCGGCGCTAGTTGCTTCGGCCTGTTGCCGGCCGGCCGTTCCGGTGGGTGAAGCCGGCGCGGATAGTTTCCGCGAAAGACGATAGCATCGCCCGGAACGAGCCGTAGTCGGAAACGTCTGCGCAATTGCCGTAGACAACCATCGAAACCCCTTCGGAGATCAGTTATGGAAGTTATACTTCTCGAACATATCGACGACCTGGGAACAGTGGGGCAGACCGTCAAAGTCAAGCCCGGGTACGCCAGGAACTACCTGCTGCCCAAGAAGCTGGCCTGTCCTGCCACCCAGAAGAACCTCAATTTCTACAGAACCCTCATTGAGGCCAAACAGAAGAAGCTTGCAAAGGCCAAAGAAGCCGCAGATGTGCAGGCGCAGAAGCTTTCCGAAGTGGTCCTGACGTTCGTGAGAAAATCGAGGGATCAGGATGCACGGCTCTTCGGATCCGTCACCACTGCGGACATAGCGGCAGAGCTTGAGGCCCACGGCTATGAGTTCGACCGAAAGAAAATCGTTCTCCCCGAGGCCGTCAAGAAGCTCGGCGAGTACAAGGCAGCCATCCGTCTCCACCCCCAGGTGACGGCCACCATAAGTGTCGTGGTCACACCGGAGGACGAAACGCGGGATGCCGACTGACAGCAGCTCCCACATGAAAGTCCCCCCCCAGTTTCCCGAAGGCGAGCGAGCCATTCTGGGGGGGCTGCTTCTCGATAACGACGCCCTGCCGAAAGTCATGGAGATCCTCTCTGAGGACGACTTTTACCGGGAGACGCATCGCAACGTCTTTCGCGTCATGACGGACCTCTTCAACCGAAGCGAGCCCGTGGACTGGCTTACCCTGACCCGGGCGCTTCAGGAATCCGGATTGCTCGAAACCGTCGGGGGAATCCCCTTTCTCACCGAGTTGAGCGATGCCGTACCCAGCGCCGCCAACATCCTTCATTACACACGCGTGGTCAAAGAAAAGGCCCTGCTCCGGCAGATGATTTCGGCTTCGACGGAGATCAGCACACGCTGCTACGAAGAGCAGGAGAATCTTGACGAGTTCTTCGACGAAGCCGAGCAGCTCATTTTTGGCGTCGGCGAGCTGTCCCGGGTCCGGTCGGGCCCCGTTCATATCAAGAATTTGATGGTCTCCGGCTTTGAGACGATAGAGAGCCTCTACCACCGCAAAGAGAACGTCACCGGAGTGGCGTCGGGCTTCAGGGATCTGGACGCGCTCACGGCCGGATTCCAGCGCTCTGACTTGATCATCATCGCGGGGCGCCCCTCCATGGGGAAGACCTCCTTTGCGCTCAACGTGGCCATGAACGCAACCATGGACGCGGGAGTGACCACAGCGGTCTTTTCTCTGGAAATGAGCAAGGAGCAGATCGCTCTCAGAATCCTCTGCGCCAAGGCGAAGGTGAACCTCAAGAGCCTTCGGACGGGCTTCCTCAGCACTGAGGATTGGACCCGGCTGACTCTGGCCGTGGGTGCAATCTCCGATTCGCCGCTCTATGTGGACGACACCCCGGCAATCAACTCCCTCGAAATCAGATCCAAGGCAAGGCGGTTGAAAAAAGAGAAGGACCTCGGTCTGATCGTGGTTGATTATCTGCAGCTCATGAAGGGCGCCGTGAAGTCGGATTCCCGAGAGAAGGAGATTTCAGACATCTCAAGGTCTCTGAAGGCTCTCGCAAAAGAACTGAACGTTCCGGTTATCGCCCTGTCCCAGCTCAATCGTAAGGTTGAGGAGCGTCCCAACAAGCGGCCCCAGTTGTCGGATCTTCGTGAGTCGGGCGCGATCGAGCAGGATGCGGACGTGATTCTCTTCATTTATCGGGATGAAGTGTACAACAAGAGCGATGACAACCCCAAGAAGGGCGAAGCCGAAGTCATCATCGGCAAACAGCGAAACGGCCCCATCGGCATGGTCACCACCTATTTCGATTCCCAGTACTCCACCTTCCGCCCTATGAGCAGACGAGAAGAGCCTCCCGAAGACGATCCCGCAATCATGGGAAACATCTAGGGCCGCGGAACCGGACAAGCCCTAAAGCAGTGCTTGAGCCTGCCATCCTACGCGGTCAAGCCCTCTTGCCTTGTTGGAAACTTTGCGCCATCACGTCCACTTTCCTGGTCACGATCCCGTCGTTCGCAATCCTTTCCTTCACGGGACGAACCAAGTTGCTCATGCCGGCCAAATGTGCGGCCTGAACCGCCGTGACAGGTTACGACTCTGTCACCACGCCTTGTGTCAGTCAAGCGCAGACTTGCCCCCTTATGTTTCTTTTCAGATTGTTGAGAAAGCCCTGCGTCTTGTAGTAGTATGGCCGGTGATCTCATCCACTCGGATTTTGGCTCGGTCGGTAATCATGTCTCCACAAATACATGCAGTAACTCAATGGAACCCGGACCCCGATTTCGACCCACAAGCCCCGGAAGGGATTCGTTTGTGGGCTCGGGTGCTCGAAAGCTTCTCTGCCCGCAGTGACGAATGCTATACGTGGTGGGGAAAAGTCAACGTTCACAGTCGGTTGGGGATGGACGGAAGGCACGTAGACTTATTGACCGAACAAATCGCTCGCCAGAAAAGCAGCGGCCCAGAGACCCATCTCTACATGTATTGTCCTCACCATCTTGATGACGTGACCAGTTTCCACGTAGGAAAGGTGATCGATGTCAGATCGGGAGAAGGTTTTTCGGTAGAGGACCCACATGTTCCCGAATTCTATCGACGTTTGGTGGAGCGGTATGATGTACCTCTCTGGTTCAAGCTTTCGGACATCCGAAAAATAAGACTGGATCACATCAAACATCTTCTTCGGTACGATCTTGACTCGAAAAAGGCAACCAGGTTTGACAGGGTCAGCTTTCTTTCGCCCTGTCCCGTGATTCGTAAACCGTCTCAGCAATTCTTCCAAAGAGCGGAACTTGAAAACAGCCCGTGGAAGGCTTGGTGGGAAGAATGCCTCTATCCCATCGTGCTCTTTTCTGACGAGTTATCATCGGACACCGGGTTGCCCAGTTCTCGAAGAGAGGTCTTTCCTCTAAAGACTCCTGCTGAGATGTCCAGGTGCGTGGCTCCTATACTGAAAGCCAGTACTGACATATTATTTATTGACCCTTACTTCCAACCGACCGAGTGGGATTATCTTGCTCCTCTAAAGGAGTTTGTAACGGTTGCCTTGAACGGTAGGGCGGGAAAGTTGGGCCGCATGGAATACCATCTGAAATCGGATTTGGCGCCTGGCGAGTTTATGAGACGGTGCAACCAACATCTGCCGGGTATACTGCCTGAAGGCGTGACCCTGCGATTGGTCCTATGGAAGCGTCGTCGTCCAAAAGGAGAGAAATTTCACGCTCGATTCATTCTGACGGACCTTGCAGGAGTACAGTTCGAGGATGGCTTGTCGAAAGATGATGCTGGAAGCCATGTGATGGTGAGTCTGCTGACCCAAGCAGCCCATATCGAACAATGGAACCGATTCCAGCACAAACGTGGCGGGACATACGAGTATGTAGGTGAACATGAGGTGGTCGGCAGGCGATAGCAGGCCGCGACGGGTACCGGGATTCACAGAATTTCAGCCGAAGGAAGGAAACGGATGATGAAGGATCAATCCAACAGTCCCTACGACCACTCCCGAAAAATTGGAAACGAGGGCGACGCGGTGAAACATCCGGTCTTGGTTCGGCTCATTGACCACCTCATAGCTCGGGAGCACGAGACTCCATTCGTGTACCTGGAGAGTCATTGCGGAAGACCATCTTACAAGCTGCCCGAGGACGGCGAATGGAAGAACGGAGTGGGAAGGATCGCATCAAGTCCTCTATTGGCCGCTGCAAGGTTAAGCTGGCAACAAGACCCAACGAGCGAAGTGAGACTCCCAAACATGAGGCCCTATGTGGAAGTCGGTCTTGGAGAACAGCCAGCGCCTGGGAGCATATACCCCGGGTCCAGTGGGCTCGTCTGCAAGTTGCTTGAACGAAAGCACGTTGATTTCAGGTTTTTCCTGTGGGAGAAGGACTCAATCGTATGTCAGGACTTGATGAAGGATTTCCCGGAATGGCAGAAGGCATTCGTCTGCCGGGGAGATGGGATCGCTGGAGCGAACCATATTGAAAACCCATCGTTCGTGTTCTTTGATCCGTTTGATCTTTCACTGGACGCTGCCCCCCTGGAGAAATCCTTCGAGATCATGGCCAAGAAATCCGTTCCCTTTTTGTGCTGGACACCACTTGTGGGAAGAGATACCTCGCCTCAAGGGCAGATTAGACTTCGATTCAGGGACTCTACCAGTTCTCTCGCAGAATCTGCCCGAGTCATCTGGAACGATGCAGAAGAGGAGTCGTTCTGGGGCTGTGAGCTTTTCTTTTCCAAGAGTCAGGCGGACACGCGACAGATAATCGAGGAAACTCTCCATGAAGTCATTGACGTGCTCGGGGAGAATTGGGTTCTTTCCGCATAGCGTCCTTGCTGTCTGAGCATCGAAACCTTCTAAGACCCGTAACTGACCGACAGGTTGCCGTTGAGACGTTTATGCACCGAGGACATAGATAACGCCTTCGCGGTCCCAATCAGAAGGAATCGGAGCATATTTGCTAGGCTGATTGTGCCGCAAAGCTACCATTTTGAATTGATCCGGATAGACTATCCCCAGTGCAGTCAGTGCTGCCAGCAGCGCATCGGCTCGATCTGAGCCAGTCGCATTTCCCTTATTCAGAGCCCATCGAATGGTTTCAGCCTCATGCTCAGCGCCACGGAGTTGTCCGAGAGCTTTATCAACATTGCTGCCAATCCGATTGCCTTTGTTATCAAGGCTCCTAATGAATTGAGTGGTCGCACGCGGGAAGACCTCGATAATTCTTCCCCCGAGCCCTCCAGAAGCGTTTCTGAATCCGTTAAGGAGGAACGACTGCCATGAATCCGGGTCAGTCTTGAGCGATTTCGAAAAGCAGTGATATGAAGCCATTCCGAACATCATCCAACTCCAGTCGTTTCCGCGGACTCGGCCGCACGCCACAGACGGGGTCATCTGGAAGTAAGGTTGATAATGCTTTCCAAGCCCCAGATGCCTGCCTACTTTCTCGGTAGCACGTCCGTGGCCCAGTTGATTCCTTGAGAAACCAGACGGACTGTCAATCGCTACTACGTCGAGATCATCCACGCTAATTTCAAGTCCTTCCAAGACCTTTCCGAGCCTTTGGCAAACGTGGCTGACTATGCCTAGAGTGAGTGTGCTGACCTCACTCAAGTTTCCCTCGGCAGTAGCAGCGGCAATCTTGGGGAAGTCAAAGACCGGATAATCTCGATTCTTGATTCCAATGGGAAGCATGGACCACCGCACTTCGGCGGGCGTTCCGGTCTTTTCGGGCCAGTCCACCAAAGCCAGATCAAGACTCTTCCCCGGTCCTCCGGCGATGTCGATTCCCAATGTCCTCATGCGCCTAGCCTCCGGATTCTCTCATGGAGATGCCCAAAATTTCAGAGACACGCAAAACCCCAGCGAGGTGTCGAGTCACATGAAACAAGCGGTCAAGTCTCTTTTGACTCATTATCGACCTTGCTCGAACGACTCACCTTTCCCTCGCAAACGAGTCTTGTTCGCCATCCCTTGGCTTCATACGACGAACCAAGCCGGCCTAACCGGTGTAATGACGGGTCCAAATTGCCGTGCCATGTAACGACTCTGTCACCATGTCCTATTTGAGCCAAGAGCATTATAATGGACCCCATAAACTGGACAGGGGGTTAAGGTTGAGAAGCCTACCTTGGAGATGTAGAACACCGGGGGGATAAATCAAGGAGGCTTGGAAGTCGGATATGCGAAAGAGGTATGACGCCCAGTTTAAGGCACGAG
>JBGSJS010000100.1:0-76245 GCA_041741735.1 Desulfomonilaceae bacterium
TTTTCCTTAACCGCAGCCCATGCAGCGGCCTGTCAATCCGCTCGGCGGTGACCCACCGACCGGAGAGCCGTGTGCGGGAGATCCGCCTGCACGGTTCGGAGGGGGGAGCGCCGGGTAACCGAGCGTTCCTACCCCTATCTGCTGGTGCGCCCCTGTAGGGCGCTTCAAATCTTTGCCTCGAAGGGGCAAACGAACAATAGCCGTCGGTTTCAACCGACGGAAGGGAGCGGGCATGAGGCGTGTGGGTTTGCCGTGGGTTGAAACCCACGTCTATTGCTGGTGCGCCCCTGTAGGGCGCTGTGGATTTCTGCCCTGAAAGGGCAGACCAATAGTAGCCGTCGGTTTCAACCGACGGAACGAAGGACCCATGAACGGCTTGGGAACCTCAGGGCATACATGAGCGGACATTCGAGGGAATGATTACGGGAAGTCCCCGTCTGGGGTCCAAGAAAGCCGGTTTTTTAGACAGTTTTCGAGGGAGGGATGTGGATGTACTGGTGGAACGCATCGAAATTGGCGGAAGACCTCCAGGAGGGGCGGGTCGATGAGCGGGAGCGCTTCAAGTACTTTCTAGCAACATTTATCGGCTGGGTCCTGGTCACTCAACTATTCGCTTACTATGGGGGGTCGTTCGAGCTCACGCGTCTGATTCCCCTGGCGCTCAGTGTGGCCGCCGGCGGCCTGGGAATATACGCCTGCTTCAAAGCGAACAAAGCCGGTGACGACAAGGATTTCATCGGAAGAATGATCTGCCTGGGCTGGCCGTGCGCATTCAGGACCATTGCGTTTGGCGTCGTCATGTTCGCCATTATACTCGTCGGCCTTAGTGGCGTAGAGCGCAAAACCACAATATCTGCGGCAACCGGGGGATTTCTGCGATGGTCCTCGTGGGTTGTTATTTGGGGCTACTTCGGCATGGTTCAGCTCTACGTCGCATATTTTTCCCATCCCAAAGGAACAGAGAAGGCCCTCCAGGGCAAGAGGATCGTCCGGTCCATTGAAAGAGCCTTTGTTAAATTTCTTGGCGTCTGCATGGGTGGTTCCTTAGCCTGGGCAATCATCGCCGGGTCGGGGTTGCCGGGGCCTCTCGTTGCTTTCTTGGGCCTTGGCATTTGCCTGGGATTCGGTTGGGTGGTCCTTCGATGGGTAAGGAAGCAGGACGCGGATTTACCTGCCGAGAATGTGGTTTTCGGAGTCGGAGTCAAGTCCGACGGACCGGAGACAAAAACGGGTGGTGACGGGAATAATCCTTCCGTGGGTTGAAATGCACGTCTATTGCTGGTGCGCCCCTGTAGGGCGCTGTGGATTTCTGCCCTGAAAGGGCAGACTAATAATAGCCGTCGGTTTCAACCGACGGAACCTTAGGGGCACTGCCCCTCCTATTGAACCGGAAAATTGAAATAAGTGGTCGGGAACGGTTCATTCTTCAGGGTGAAATGCCACCACTCCTTCGCGTAGGGCTCAAACCCGTGCCTTTGCATGACCAATCGTAGGAGCATCCGATGGGCTCGATGCACGGGAGAGACCAACGGACTGTCGGGCCACGATTCGGGTCCGAAAAAATCGAACGGAGTTCCCATGTCCAGCTCTGATTCCGCCCCCTGCGGGTTTGCATACACCACGGTCAGATCGACCGTGCTTCCACGAGAGTGACCCGATTTCTCCGCGATGTATCCATCCTTGAACAAATCCTTTTTCCGGACACGGGGATAGTACTCGTCTTTCATCTTCGTGTCGCCGAGGTCCTTTCCCCACCGAACGAAGTCATCCACAGCCATTTGCGGCCGGTACGCATCGTAGATCTTGAACCCCAGGCCGAAACGGCTCAAGTCTTTCTGCACTTTCTTAAGCTTCTCGGCTGCCGCCTTCGTGAGTATGCATTTCGGTTTCACGTACCCGTCGACCCGTCGGCCCAGGAAGTTCCGATCGGTGAAATACCGGAGATCCACCTTGACACCGGGCACGACATCCTCCACGTACACGAAACCGTCCGGCAACTCACCGGCGTCACTTTCAGCCCAAGAAAAGCCCGAAGGGCTGTAGGCCAGGCAGCAGAACAGGATTATGGCAGACCATCTGGCCAATCTTGTCTCCCTTCGGGAAAATATGCGTTCGACACGGCACCAATTACGTGTACTTCATTTAACATAGGCCACGGCTTCGATCTCCACAAGGCCGCCCAGGGGCAATTTGGCTACCTGCACCGTCGAGCGCGCGGGAGGAGCCTCGCCGAAGAACGTGCCGTACACCTCGTTCACTGTCGGGAAATCCCCCATGTCGGCCAGAAATATGGTGGTCTTCAGGACGCAGTCCATCCCGCTCCCGGAAGCATCAAGGACGGCCTTGAGGTTGTTGAGAGCCCTGGCGGTTTGCTCTCGCACGCCGGCTTCGAGCTTTTTGGTCTCGATGTTCAGACCGAGCTGACCGGAGACGAAGACCAGGTTCCCGTGCTTGACCGCCTGGGAATAGGGCCCTATGGGAAGCGGCGCCCGATCCGTCTTTACGACCTGTTTTGAATCGGAAGAATAGGCGGCGGCCAACGCACCCACGAGCCCGCAGGCCGCGGTAATCACCACGTTAAGCAGTAGCTCCATGCGACAGTCTCCTATGGTTGCCGGAGTAAGGATCACTTGATCCCGGCGGGAGAAGGTGCAAGGCACGTCATGTTGAAATCGATCGCTGTGCCGTATTGTTGAGACTCGACCCGCTTCAGAAAATCCAGGACGATTCGTTTGTATTCTTTGGGCTTCTGATCGTAGGTGTTGTGACCGCAACGCGGGATTACGGCCAGTTCTCCCTTTGCAAGGTGCCGGTAGAATGCAACCCCCTGCTCCACGTCAAACAAAGCGCTCCTGTCCGGATAGAGGACGAGAGTGGGGCATTGCACCAGGGGCAGGCGAGGTCTCAGATCGAAGAATCCTACGCCGTAAGCCCCGCCATGCGTCCGGGCCATGTCATAGAGGGGTTTCGCGTGATCTTCTCCGTGCCAGTCGATGAACTTTGCTCGGAGATCGGGATCGAGCTCTGAAAATTGCTTGGGAAACTTCAGAGCATTGAACTCGGTCATGGTCATGGTGCTGAAGCACATCGTGCTCGAAGCCGTCAGCGAGATAACGTGGTGAGGCGCCTTGCCCGCGTAATCGACCCCTACGACGCCGCCTTCACACTGGCCGACAATGTGAAACGGGGCAAGTTGGAAGTGCTCGTTGAGCTCGGCAAGCTCTTCAGCGCTTTCCCTGCAGAACGAGTCGCCGACATAGAAGTCGTCAAAATCGGCACCCGGTTCCGACCGGCCGTACCCTCTCCTGTCGTACATGAAAACCCTGTACCCGGCTTCCACGAGAGACGGGTACACGTACTTCCACATGTTCAGACCGGCAAAGCCGTGATGGAGCAGCACCACGGTCGGGCCGTTCCCATGAATCTCGTAACAAATTTTCCTGCCGCGAATTTCAACAAAGGGCATCATCAGCTCCTTATTCGAATGTCATCGTTCCGGTTCGCCGACCTCGCACGGTGAGGCTCAAGGAACCGTGCCATTTACTCATGTGTCTTTCAGATCGCAATCCAACCTATGAGACATCGACCATCACAGAACGCCGGGCATGGTGCCGCATTCCAATGGACTACTCATGGCTGCTCGACCTGCCCGGATTCTCCTTCGTGTGGAGCGTGAGGGAACATCAGGGCAACGTCTCCATGTTTCGGGGCTCTGATCTTGCACTGCGCTTTCAAGGCGATCCACTATAGCACAACCGGTGCCGCGCCTTCACGGGCAAAACGTCTCCGGGTTCATAAGACCTGTCGTGCGTGAGTAACCGGAGATACCTTTTACCCCCGATACCATATCGCAAATAAGAAGGTGACTTCACGATACGGACGGCATGTCTCTGAAACGGAGTCAGGTCGGGCCGTTCGCAGCGGAAGAGACATGCCGTCCGTATTACCTGCTAACCACGAAATGGTATGAGACGGGCTTTCCGAGGAACTCAGGCGCTTGACAATGACTCTTGAATACTTAACTATTCTACGGTGGGGCGGAATGATACCTTCGAGAGAAACGAGGACCGGCCGAACATGATTGAATCGGATCTTTACCGCATGAAAGGTTTGTTCCCAACCGAGACGGCTATCGAGGGGGTGCATTGATATGGCGGGATCGGACTTCTACTCCGTGCTCGGCGTCAAGAAAGATGCTTCCACGGCCGAAATAAAGAAATCCTATCGCAAATTGGCCAGGAAGTACCACCCCGACGTCAATCCGGGAAACAAGGCCGCAGAAGAGAAATTCAAGAGCATATCAGAGGCCCACGAAGTGCTCTCGGACCCGGAAAAGCGCAAAACTTACGATGAATTCGGTGACGAAGGACTGCGGGCGGGATTCGATCCCGAGCAGGCCCGTCAATATCGGCAATGGCAGCAGACCGGCGGATTTTCCCGCGGCGGCGGAAGAACGTTCCGTGCCACGCACGGGCCGGGTGACTTCAAATACTCCGGGTTCGAGGACGTTTTCAGCGATCTCTTCGGCGGCGGTGCCGAGACCAAGGCCCCTCGAAGAGGCCCGGCCCGGGGCAGTGACGTCGAGTCCTCGCTTGAGGTGGATTTTCTCACCGCAATCAAAGGAGGAACGACCCGGGTGACGCTGAGGAAGGGCAACCCGTGTCCCACCTGCGGCGGAACGGGGCGCGCGGCTTCCTCCAAGGAGTCGGTTTGCCCGACCTGTAAGGGCACCGGACAGACCGGAGTCGCCCAAGGACCGTTCAATTTCAATCAAACGTGTCCCACCTGCGGCGGGACAGGCCGAACAGGCGAGGTATGCCATGCCTGTCGCGGGACAGGGATCATTGAAGGCATCGAGACCATAGATGTGAACATTCCCGCGGGAGTGAACGACGGCTCTCGTATCCGACTCGCCGGCAAAGGCGAACCGGGCCGAGAAGGAGGGCCTCCGGGAGATTTGTTCATTACGACTCGGGTGGGCAAACATCCGCTCTTCACCCGCGAGGGAGACGACCTGAAGGTGGACATTCCCGTCACCGTCAGCGAGGCAATGAACGGCGCGGAGATCTCCGTCCCGACTCCCACCGGTTCGGTGCAACTGAAGATCGGACGCGGGACGAAATCGGGTCAGCGGCTGAGATTGAAGGGAAAAGGAGCACCTAATCTCAAGACAAAAATCCCCGGCGACATGTATGTCACCGTACGGGTCCAGGTTCCGACGACGGACGATGAAGCGGCCCTCGAAGCGAGCAAGGTCCTCGATCGCTTTTACGGGGGCGACATCCGTCGAGACATTTACCTTTGAGCACAGGTTGGTCGGCGAAGTTCGGATCCCAGTTCACGGAAAGGCCGGAAAAGGACAATCGGTCTTATCCCTTCGGGGCAAGGCAAGGTAATTGTCATGGCGCAGGATTATTACTCCAAATCTCAAATCGTTGAGATTTTCGGATTGGAAGAGAGCTTCCTGGAGAGACTGGAAGCCGAAGATCTCGTTTGCTCTTCGGAGCTGGAGCCGACGGTCGAGCGGGTCTTCTACGTGGATCAGGTGGAAAGGATACGAATAATCCGCAACCTTGTGAAAGACCTCGAGGTCAACCTTCCCGGGGTCGAAGTGATTCTCGAGATGCGCGAGAACATGATACGAATGCAGCGGCAATTCGATGAGATCCTCGAAGCACTCGTGAAAGAATTGAAGACGAGAATCCCCTGATGGACCGTTTGACCCTCGGAGCGAGATCGCCATGTCGGCAGGCCCGGGCATTAGACCTCCGGCGTATAAGCAGGAGTGTATGGCGTCCCGTTCTGGCTGCTGTGTGCATCCTCCTGGCGATTTCGACTCCTGCCTCGAGCCGACCTCGGGACGAATCGCGAGCGGCCGCTTCGGAACTGCTCCAAAAGGCCAAGAGTGAAGAAGACCCTGCCAAGCGCGTCGCAACGCTGAACAAAGCGCTCACCTACCAATCCCTTCGGGGATGGATTCTCTCTTCAATCCTCCTTGAGCGTGCCATGGCACACAAGGAGCTCAAAGACTACTATCGTGCCATCGAGGATTTTACGTCGGCACTGGCCCATTCCCCTCGGGCTTTTCCGGCCCTGATCGAGAAAGCCGAATGCCTGATCATGGTAGACCAATTGGACGAAGCTTCGAGAGATCTGGAATACTACCTGCTCACCAAGCCCGGAACGGCCAGGGCGTACGTACTCAAGGGCATGATCTACGAAAAGGAAGGGTTTTTGGGGAAGGCCGAAGACGAGTTCACCCGAGCCCTGCACTATGAGTCTGCGTCCACCCTTGCTCTGGATGCTCGGGCCAAAGTCCTCGTGCGAGAGGGAAAACCGAGAAGGGCACTCGAAGACATGGACGATCTGATTCGGATCGTCCGAGACCGCCCCGATTACTATATGACAAGGGCCCGAATCTGCGTCAAACTCAAGGATTATGCATCAGCCCTGAAAGATTACGGCAGAGTGTTGTCGCTCAGTCCCGGGGACGATCGGGTCATGAAAGAGAAGGTGCTCGTCTATTTCAAGACGAATCAGCCTCAGAAGGCGCTCGATGTCTTGTCGGGCTTCGCGTCCAAGGGCGGACAGGATGCCGAAGCCCGGGTTCTCCAAGCACGGGCTCACATCCTGTTGAAGCACTATGACAAGGCCGAACGGATACTCAACGATGTGCTCGGGACGGTGCCGGGGTACGCCCCTGCCTATCTGTACAGCGGCATGGTCCTCATCCGCCGCAACAGGCCGGATGAAGCTCTGAGCAGGCTCAACCGAGCCATTGCGCTCGATTCCTCTTTCGCCGAGGCTTACAAGGAGCGGGCCAGAATATTCATCGGCCTCGGCGAGTTGGTTAGGGCCGCGACGGACCTGACCTCGGCAGTGAACCTGGACCCGGCGGACGGCGAGCTATTCGCTTTGCGAGGATTCACCTCCTTGAAACGCATGCTCTACGACGCTGCAATCGCTGATTTCACCCGGGCCCTGGAGAGCCTTCCCGGGGACCCCCGGATAAACTATGACCGAGCGGTTGCTTTCGTACTCCGGGATGAGAACGAGGCCGCCCTGAAGGATCTGGAAACGGTTCTGAGGGCACAGCCCGATTCCGGCCGCGCCCTTGCCCTGAAAGGGGTGGCTCATTTTGCCCTGGGGGAAAAAGCCGCGGCCAGGGAGGACCTGGACAAAGCCGTTGCCGCATCGGCAGGAGACCCGGTGATCTGGAACAACCGGGGGTTCTTCCTCCACAAGATCGGGGACGAAAAGGGGGCCATGGAATCGTTCAATCGGGCCCTTCGGCTTGATGCGGCGTACGCCAGGGCTCGATATAATCTGGGGCTGGCCTTGAACAAGGAGGAAGCCCCGCCTCTTCCGGACGAAGCCCAGCGCCGGCCGTCCGGTGCGGAATCGGTTCCCGAAGAGAAACCGTCATCAAACGAGGGCCGATGAACAAGAAGACATACAAAGGAATTCTGGCCGACCTGGACGGCACCGTCAATCGCGGCTCCACCATCATTCCCGGAGCAGAGGCCACCTACAGAGAATTGGCGGAACGTGGGCTCAAATGGGTTTTCGTCTCGAACGCTGCGACCCGCATGGCCTCCGATATTGCACGCAAGATCAATCGTCTGGGAATCTCTGTCTCCGAGGGGCAGGTGATCAACTCGGCGGCGGCTTTGATGAGGGCACTGGAGAACGACTACCGTGAAGCAAGGTCGATGGTAATTGGGGAACCGAGCCTGGTACAAGGCATTGAGGCCGCGGGATTGTCGGTGACCGACGACCCCGATGCCGCCGATCTGGTCATCGTGGCCCTTGACACCGGTTTCACCTATGAGAAGCTCAAGCGAGCACATCGGGCGATTCAGAACGGAGCGCTCTTCTGGGCCACCAATCTCGACGCGACGTTCCCGAGCGCGGATGGTTTTCTCCCCGGAGCCGGGAGCGTCGTGGCGTCGGTATCCACGGTGGCCGGGCGCCCTCCGGACCGCGTCTTCGGGAAGCCGTCACCGGATATGGCATTCCTAGCTCTGGAGCGCTTGGAATTAGAAGCTGAATCCTGTCTCGTAGTCGGCGATCGCATGGAAACCGACATCCTGTTCGCCCGGAATGCAGGCATGGATGCGGCTCTGGTACTCACCGGCGCCACATCGAAAGATCGTCTGGGTGATTACGACTATGCTCCGGATTATATCTTTGACAGCATCAGTGGAATACGGTCGCTCTTCGAGTGAGGACACTCCCTTCGCGTCCGCACCCGATGCCTATGAGCGCAGGACGAGCGATCGCAACGAAGGAGACTAACCCCATGAGTGATAAGATAAAGCTCTACGCTCTCAGCACGTGCCGCCATTGTAAGCACGTGAAGCGGATACTTGCCGAGTGCGGTGCGAAATACGACTGTGCCGACGTGGACAAGCTCCCCAAAGAGGAAGTGGCGCCGTTGATGGAGGAGCTTAAGAAAATAAGCTTGGGCTGCTCCTTTCCCACCATTGTAATCGGAGACCGCGTGATTGTTGGGTGCAAAGAAGATGAAATCAAGGAGGCACTGGGAACATGACCGAAGTTGAAAAGCTGTACGAGATGCTGAAAAAGGTCCAGGAGCCGAAGGGCTACTTTTTCAATAAGGACACAGAAAGGGTGATGGAGCTCCTGGAAGGATTGACCGTAAACAAAGAGCGTTACGGGTACATGTGCTGCCCGTGCAGACTCGCGGCCGACAATCGCGAGCACGATAAGGACATTATTTGTCCCTGCGTTTATCGGGAGCCTGATGTGCAGGAATTTGGAAGCTGCTACTGTGCTCTTTACGTATCAACGGCTTGGAACAACGATGAGATTCCCCATACCTATGTACCGGAGAGACGTCCTTCCGAAAAATTCCCGTTTTAGGGCATCAGAGGAATGAGATCATGGACGAGCTCCTGCGTGTAGCTCGTCTTGGAGACGCTTCCTATAGACCGGCAAGGATTCTCCTCTTTGAGGAGTCGCCCCTGGAGAGGGCTTCAACCGCTTGATTCGCCATGAGGTCACAAGATCGTAATTGACTGAGGGGCTGGTGTAGGGTACGCTGATCCACCGAACGAGCGACGATTTCAGGCAACGTGCATGCGCTCTCGCTCCCTTCTAGAGCGGTACGGACCACAGGGAGCCTCCTCCCGGGTCGGCAACTTCTTGCCTCGACGGCCCTTGGTAAAGCACCTTGGCACGGTCAAGGCCGCCTCGGAATTCGGACACGACCATCGGCAACCACACGGCGGAGTGAGTATCATGCCCACAGCTTTCGATGCCCCTGGCCACGATCCCGCAGCGGTGACGGAATTCCTGAAAAACACCGTACCTTTCACCGCCCTGGAGGAAGAAACCCTCAAGGAGCTCGCACAGCGTTTTTTCCGTGTCTCGTTTCCCGGGGGAACGGTGGTGTTTCGGCAGGATGTGGACGATGTCGACCACTTCTATTTGATCTTCAGCGGTCGCATCAAAACATACCTTACCGGTCTGGACGGAGCCGTAACGCTATTGGACTTCCGCGAGAAAGGCGGCTATTTCGGCGCCCTTGCAATAATACGGAGCTCCAAGGCCAACTTCAGCGTGGAAACGTTGGAGTCCACCGTCTGTTGGGCTGTCGATAAAGAGATATTCCTGGATCTCCTTCAGAATTATCCACGTTTTGCACAGCACTATCTCAAGACGTTCTCCGAAGACCTGGCTACCACCGCCTTTGCCCAAATCAGGTCCATCAAGAGCGGAGATCGCCCCCCCGACGGCTTTCACCTGCACAGCAAGAATGTCGGTGAGGTGATCGGACGCCCGGCGGAATTTCTCCACGCGTCCCAAACCATTCAGCAGGCTGCCCAACGGATGTCGGAACTGGAGATCGGGTCCGTGCTGATTCACGATCCGAGCGGTGAGCTTGTCGGTATTGTTACCGACAAGGACCTGCGAAAGAAGGTCGTGGCTACGGGCCTCGACTGCAACGTGCCGGTGGCAACCGTCATGTCCTCGCCGGTTCGCCGGATCCCCTATCATACTCTTTGGTTCGACGCACTCCTGCACATGATGAAGGAGCGCGTGTACCATTTGGCCGTGGAACGCGACGATGAGATCGTCGGCGTGGTAAGCGTCCGCGACTTCATGTTGCAGGCCGGCGCTTCGCCTCTGTACCTCTTTCGTGAGATAGAAAGCCAGCGAACAATTCAAGCCTTGTATTCTCTCTCTGAGAAGATCCCCAGGGTGGTCAGGTCTCTCGTCGAGGAGGGAGCGCGATCCGGCAACATAACCCGTATTATCAGCGTGCTCAACGACCAGATCGTCCATCGCATGCTTACGATGCTGGATGCGGAAATGGGACCGGCGATCCAACCGTACTGCTGGATCACGTTCGGGAGTGAGGGGCGAAAAGAGCAGACATTCAAGACGGACCAGGACAACGCAATCATATACAAGACGCCGCCCGACGATCCCGAGTCCGTCAAAACCGCGAGACTCTATTTTCGCAAGTTCGGAAACGAAGCCATCCGTCACCTTGAGGCCTGCGGCTACCCCCTGTGCCCGGGAAAGATGATGGCCTCCAACCCGAGATGGCGCAAACCGTACCGTACGTGGCGAGAGTATTTCGACCGCTGGATAAACACTCCGGAACCGGAGGAAGTGCTAAGAGCAACCATATTCTTTGACTTTCGACCGGTCTACGGGGAAATGGAGTTCGGAGAGGATCTCAGAGATCATTTGACCGCACGAGCACGGTCCGAAGGCATCTTCCTTCTCCATTTGGCCAAAGACTTCCTGGCAGGTCGGAGCCCCCTCACCCTCTTCAAGGGTTTTCAGGTAGAGAAAGAGGGGAAGTACAAGAATTGCCTGGACCTGAAAAAGCAGGGATTGACGCCTTTTGTCAACTTTGCCCGATTAATGGCACTACGGAATGGGATAACAGAAACCAACACGCAGGAAAGGATCGAGCTTCTCGCTAAAGGCGATCTCATCCCCCGAGGATTGTACCTGGAAACCCGGGATGCCTATGAGTTTCAGATGCAGCTCCGGCTCGTGCACCAATTGCGGCTGTTAGAGGCAGGCCGATCGGCAAACAACTTTGTGGACCCCTCCGAGCTTTCCGATGTGGAGAAGCAAACGCTCAAGGAGTCTCTGTCCGCTATTGGTAGAATGCAATCGTACGTGAAGTCGGAGTTCGGCATCCTCACGTGAGCGCTCAACGCCCGGGCCGCGGGAGTCCCGGCACGTGAAGTGTTCGGCATTAGGCAGGGGAAAAAAGACGGACAGGACATCTCGACCTGGCAGCACTGCTGGGCGGAGTTCTTCCTTCCGGGGTATGGATGGGTGCCCGTGGACGCTGCCGACGTGCGGAAGATGATGCTGACCCAGAAGCTTGAGCTCAAAGACCCCAAGACGGTGGAGTATCGCAAATATTTCTGGGGAGGCATCGATCCCTATCGGGTGCAGTTGTCCGTAGGCCGAGACTTGACCCTCAATCCTGTGCAAAAAGGCCCTGCCGTGAATTACCTCATGTATCCCTTTGCCCAGATAGGAGACCGGACGCTGGACTGGCTCGATCCCAAGACCTTCAAGTACTCCTTTACCTGGAAGAGCAAGTAAGGAGCGGGTATCGCTCTCTTTTCAGCATGAGTGGAAAGGCCCGAGGAGGGGAGATGCGTCTCCCCTCCTCAAGAGCCGGATGTCGGTCGGCCGGCAAAGTCTGTACTGCCGCCCGCAAACCGACGTCCCGAACCACCCCAATTTTCAGGAGTCACCAATGAACCAACGCAGAGAGTTTCTCAAGAAGGGCGGTCTCATGGCCTTCCTCGGGTTGCTCGGAATTGAAGGCGGCGACCGTATCGCGGAGGCTTCGGAAACCCGACAATGGGCCATGATAATCGATCTCAACCGCTGTTGCGGATGTCAATCATGTGTCATCGCGTGCAAAGCCCAGAACAAGACCGTCTCTCACGAATTCAACACACGCCTCCTGGCCGAAGAGGAAGGCGAGTACCCCGAGGCCGCACCTCTCTTCACACCCATTCAATGCAATCAATGTGACGATCCGCCATGCGTACGTGCTTGTCCTGAAAAGGCAACATAGAAACTCTCCAGCGGCATCGTGGTCACGGATTGGAACAAGTGTAAAGCCAAGGGTGATTGTGTCGGCGCCTGCCCCTATGAAGCCCGATTCCTCGACCCGCGTTACGGCAAGAAGAGCGACAAGTGCGACTTCTGTAGGAACAGGATTGACCATGGATTGGAGCCGGCTTGCGTGGAAGCCTGCTCTGAAAAGGCGCGCCTGTTCGGCGACTTGAAGAATCCTCAGGGCGAATTCGGAGAGTACCTCAAACGGGGAGATCTGGTCGTGAGAAAACCGGACCTCGGCCTCAAGGGCAGAGTGCTGTACGTGCCGTCGCGAAAGGGACGGAGAGGAGGATTACTACGAGCGATCGTGACGTTCAGGCCGCTCCCGCGGAGAGGCCTCTTTCAAGACGAGTCGTGCTCAAGCTCTGGGCAGCGGCTACCGCGGTCTTTGCTCTGGGAAGAACCACGGTTCAGGCCGCAGCGGAAATGCTCGACCCCCGTCGCATACAAAAGGCGGCTCCCACCACGCTCGATCCTGACGTGAAGGTGGTCCATTCAGTATGTCTCGGCTGCAACACGCGATGCGGAACTCGATCGGTGGTCAAATCCGGCCGGTTGGAGAAAGTATCGGGCAACCCGTATCATCCGTACAACAGCTTCGGCAAGCCCATCGACTACGCGAGCCCCGTGGAAAAGACCCTCGCCATGTCGAGCCCTGTGTGCGGCAAGGCTCAGGCTGCTCCCCAGTACCTCTATAATCCCCATCGAATCCTGAAACCTTTGAAGAGAAGCGGTCCGCGGGGATCGGGCCGATTCGAGCCCATAGAATGGGATCAACTCATCAAGGAAGTCTGCGACGGCGGTGCTCTCTTCGCGGGCCTGGGAGAAACGCGCGAGGTGAAGGGACTGCGACAACTGGACAGCGATGAGCTTCTCGATGCTTCATCTCCGGAATTGGGTCCGGTTCGCAACAGTTTCATCTTCATGACCGGAAGACTGCAATCGGGCCGAAAGGAATTCATCGACCGGTTCGTCAAGGATTCCATGGGCTCGAAGAATCGGGTTGGTCACACGGACATCTGCGGGCTGGGATTCAGAATGGGCAACTGGGCGTTCACCGGTCGGAAAGAGGTTGAGCTCAAAGCCGATCCTTGGGGTGCCCGGTACATTCTGGCGATCGGCGCCAATGTCTACGAAGGCCTTCAGCCCGGAATCAACGTCTATGCAGCGGCCATGGCCAACAGGCACAGCAAGGGCGATCTCAAGTTTACCATCGTGGACCCGCGTGCTCAGCACGCGTCATGCCATGCCCAAGACTGGATTCCCGTCAAACCCGGCCAGGACGGGGCATTCGCCATGGGCATGATCCGATGGATAATTGAAAACAAACGCCATAACGAGGATTTCCTGAGCGCGCCCAATCCCGAGGCAGCGAAGAAGAAGGGCAACGCGTGCCATTCCAACGCTACTCACCTGGTCATCGTAGAACCGCAGCACCCCCGCCACGGTCGATTCCTCAGGTTATCGGACCTCTCTGCAAAGGCTCCCGATGCGAAGCACGATCCGTACATGGTCTTTCTTTAATCCGGTCTATTCAATCCCCGGGGGTTACCGATTCGAAGAGACCCTCAAGAGTCCCGAAAAGGTGCCGCTCCACATTTCAGTGGATGTCTCCGTCAACGAATCGAACGTGTATGCTGACTATATCGTACCGGACGTGACATACCTGGAAGGCCATTATGGTTGGCTGAATCCCCATGCGCCGACCCTCAAGTTTACGGGAATCCGAACGCCCTGTGTCGAGCCCCTTACCGGCAAGACAGCGGACGGGCGGCCGTATTGTCTGGAGACGTTCCTCATCGATCTGGCCGAAAAAGCGGGACTTCCCGGATTCGGGGAAGGGGTGATCGGAGATAGGGACGGGAAGAAATATCCGCTCCACACGGCCGAAGACTTCTATATGAGGGCCATTGCGAACATAGCGTCCAATGCAAAAATACCGAAGGCATCCCCCGACGAAGTGGCCTGGGTGGAACGAAATTATCCGGTTGCCGGCCACCGGGAACTGTTGAGTGACGAGGGCTGGAAGGAAGTGTGCTACGTGCTGGCCAGGGGCGGAGTCTTCCGGGGATATGACGAGATGTTCGATGGGGAGATGCACAAGTATGGCGTCAAGAAAGTCCACTTGTACAACGAGGATCTTGCACTAACCCGAAACTCGCTCACGGGAGAGCTCTTTCCGGGAACGCTCAAGTACGCTCCGCCGATTGACTCCTCAGGGAAGGTCATTGAAGAGATCGACAGGGATTACCCCTTTACGGTGATCACGTACAAGAAGAACCTGCACACGCAATCCCGAACCACGTGCCATCGTTGGGCCATGGAGGTGTTTCCGGAAAACTACGTGGAAATAAATGCACGCGACGCCGAGGCTCGGGGCATCAAGCCCGACGAAGATGTGCGGTTGATATCGGCAAGTAATCGTAAGGGAATTGTGGGAAAGGCCCGGCTGAGCAAGCTTGTCCGCGAAGGGTGCGTGGGAGTCTCTTTCCACTACGGGCACACGCAGCTTGGGGCCGGGAGCCTCCTCGTAAAAGACGCGGAGAACGTTTTTCTGGGCGGCAAGGAGATCGCACGGGGAGACGGGTCGCGGGGGACGCAACCCTCGGAACCGGATTGAATCCCAACATGGTGTCGCGTTTGGACGAGGCCCTGGGCAACACTCCGATGGTAGATTTGATCGGGGGAATTCCCGATTTCAGCAGCACGAGGGTAAAGCTCGTCAGGGTAGGGCATGAGCTCAGGTCGTGACGGGGTTCGGGCGGCTGCTTCTTCCTTTGATGGGTAAAGTAACCACTCACTCTTGCGAGGGATGAGCTGAAACCAATCTGTCTTTGGAGCGAAGCGAAGCAATCTCGTTGATTTGACGGCCTAAAATGAGAGATTGCTTCGTCGCTTCGCTCCTCGCAATGACAGATTGCCGCGCGTAAGTGAAGGGTTACGTGTTCGGCACTTTTTTCCTTGACAGAATTCCGGAGGAGGACTAGAATTTGGACTGTCGGTCCAAATAGGAACAACAGTCACAGTAGACGGGAGGAGACACCGGGAGTTCACCCGCACACGGAATGGGAACCAAGGAACGAAGACAAAGGGAACTCGAAAGCAGGCGTCGGGTAATCCTCGAGAAGAGCCGCGATCTCTTCTTTGAGCGGGGGTACGAAAATGTTTCCGTCCAGGATATATGCGACGCCGTTGAGTACGGTCGCAGCTCCGTCTACGGCCTCTTCTCGAGCAAAGAAGAGATCTACTCCCATATCTACGTGGAAGCGGTGAAGATAGCGGCGGACATGTGTCAATCGATCAACCCGAATGCGGCCGATTTTGACAGGGAGTTCCTCAAGGCGATGGAGATACTCTTTGCATACTTCAAGTACCACCGAAACTACTTCAAGGCCCTGTTCTACTTCAATACAAACACGCTGGCATATGCCAAGATTCCTTCGGATATCCGCGCCCTCAAGGAAGCTGAGATTGCTCGGGCCGCCGCGCCGTTGATGGCGTTACTCAATCGGGGAGTGGAATCCGGATATTTGCGGGATCTGGACCTTGTGGAGGTTGTGCACCTTTGCTGGGCGACGACGGTGGGGATTATTACGAGCTTCATCCATAAAGACATGGAGGCTGAAGAGGAGACGATCCATCGTCAGTGCCTGCGGCACGCCGAAATCTACCTGGAAGGCCTGAAAGCAAGGTAAACGAGTCAGGATTTTTTTTGCTCGCAATGGACTAATAGTCCAGAATGGACAAACATTACCTGTCTCCGAAAGGGGTAATCATGTCTCTGACCAACCATAACAGACTCTTCATTCTCAAGAGCTACCTTTGGCTCTTGGGCTTCTTCATCCTCTTCTGGTGGCCTCTCTCTCACTGGTTCTATCCCGAATGGTATCACCGACTCCTCGGTTTTACCGATTTCGATCCGTCCCTTGTCACGATCATCGGAACCACGGGAGTGCTTGCCGTCATGAACATATTTCTCGCCGCATGGGACCCCATCCGCTACCGGGCAACGATAGTCATCCTCATCGTCTTCAGTATCCTCATGGCGGCGACCTACTTGTTTCTCATACAAACGAAAGGCTTTCCCAGGCTCGAATACCTCAATGCGGCGTTGTCGATCGCAAACGCGATCGTATTGTCCGTCTTGTTTCCCGGAAGCGCTGTGAGGTGCCGAGATGCGGTGAAATGTGAGACTAATCTGCAGGAGGATTACAGATGATCGAGCTTCGAGTAAATGAAAATACCCATCGACTGGACGTGGAACCGGATACGCCGTTGCTCTGGGTTCTCAGGGATCAATTGGGCCTCACCGGCACGAAATACTCCTGCGGGATAGGCGAATGCGGATCCTGCATGGTCCATGTGAATGGTGAACCCACACGTTCGTGCGTCACGCCGGTAGATCAAGTGATCGGGAAGGAAATCACCACCATCGAAGGGCTCACGGGTCAGGTGGCCGAAGCCCTGCGTGAGGCCTGGATCGAAGGAGACGTGCCTCAATGCGGTTACTGCCAGTCCGGTCAGATCATGACGGCCGCGGAGCTTCTGGCATCAAATCCGGCTCCGTCGGACGCCGACATAAATGAAGCCATGTCCGGCGTTTTATGCAGATGCGGTTCCTATCGGGAGATACGCCGTGCAATACATCGTGCGTCCGGGAGGTTGCGGAAATGAGCAAATCCATATTCGACCAAGGGAGAAGGGAGTTTCTCCAGGTAAGTTGCATTGCGGGCGTGGGGCTCCTCATCGGCTGTTCCATACGGGCGAATGCCTCCGATTCAACGAAGCTTCACACGAATCCCAATGAGAACGTCAAGCCTCTTGCACCCAACGCGTGGATCAGAATCGACCCCAAAGGCACGGTGACGGTGATCGTGAACCACTCGGAGATGGGTCAGGGCATACTGACCGGACTGGCCATGATCGTCGCGGAGGAGTTGGACGCGGACTGGGCAAAGATGAGGACCGAGCCGGCATCCATGGACCCGGTGTATGCAAACCCGGTGTTCGGAGTTCAGGCTACCGGCGGCAGCACAAGCACCAGTACGTGCTGGGTGGAGCTCAGGCGAGCCGGTGCAGCCACGCGGGAGTTGCTCGTCGCAGCCGCGGCGGTGACCTGGAAAGTGCCCAACCGCGAGTGCCGAACAAAGGACGGAACGGTCGTTCACCAGCCCACCGGCCGAATCCTGGAATACGGTCAGCTTGTGGAGAAAGCTGCCGGTATGCCTGTTCCCGACAAGGTTCGGCTCAAGAGCAGGAAGGATTACAAGATCGTCGGCAAGCCGATTCCAAGGCTGGACACTCGCGCGAAGACCACGGGAACGGCGATTTTCGGAATAGATGTACGTCTCAAAGGACTCCTTACGGCCACGGTCTTGCATCCGCCCGTCATCGGGGGCCGCTTGAGGACCCTCGATGCATCAAAAGCAAGAGCGCAGAAAGGAGTGCGGCATATCATTCCCATCTCCTCCGGAGTTGCGGTGGCGGCCGACACGTTTTGGCAGGCGAAAAAGGCGGCCGATCTGTTGGAAGTGACATGGGACAAAGGCCCTCTTGCAGGCTTGAGCTCGGATAAGATCCGAGCCCGAAGGGCAAACCTCTCCAAACAGAGCGGGACAACAATACGTGAATCCGGCAACGTGGAAAGAGCTATGAATGGAGCGGCCAAAGTAGTGGAGGCCGTGTACGAGCTCCCGTATCAGGCTCATGCGTGCCCCGAGCCCATGAACTGCACGGCTCACGTGAGAGAGGACGCTTGTGACGTATGGGTACCTACCCAGAACCAAGGCGGAACGCACGAAATAGCCGCGGCCCTCACCGGCCTCGATCTCGATCGGGTTCGGGTGCACACAACGTTCCTCGGCGGCGGTTTCGGTCGGAGAGGCTATGTTGACTTTGTCATCGAGGCGGTGGAGATATCCAAGGCGGTCAAAGCCCCGGTAAAGGTGATTTGGTCACGTGAGGACGACATACGCAACGACCGTTTTCGTCCCGCATCGTATCAGGTTCTCAGAGCCGGTCTGGACGACCGGAAGAGACTCGTGGCTCTTCATCACCGGTCTGTCTGCTCGTCTTTTATGGACGGAATGATCGACATGCTTGCCTCGGCAATTATGCCCCGATGGTTGCCGAGGTTCGCCAAGAATGCCGCAGCGACCGTGGCTGCTCCCGTGGTTAAGCATTTCAGGAGCGGAAAAGCCGCAGTGGAGGGCGCGTCCGACATCCCGTATGCGATTGACAATTTCCTGGTCGAGCACGTTAATGACGACCCGGGAATCCCCACCGGCGCGTGGAGGTCGGTGGCTTATTCGAGAAACGTCTTTGTTGTGGAATCCTTCATAGATGAAATCGCCGCTGCGGTCGGGAAAGACCCACTGAGCTTTCGCATAGACTTGCTGGGAAAATCGCCGAAGCATCGGACTGTTCTCGAGACGGCGGCTAAGAAAGCCCGCTGGGGTGAGAGTCTCCCGGCCGGCATTCACCGAGGTATCGCATTAGGCGGCTTTCATGATACGGCGGTCGCAATGGTTGCCGAAGTATCGGTGGATGACAAGGGACGGGTGAAGGTTCACAGGGTTACCGCTGCCGTGGATTGCGGAACGGTGATTAATCCGAAGAGTGTGGACACGCAGATTGCCGGCTGCATAGTCTTCGGCCTGACGGCAACGTTGAAGAGCTCCATCACCATCAAAGACGGACGCGCCGAGCAGTCGAATTTTCATGATTTCCCGGTGCTTACCATCGATGAAATGCCCCTGGTGGAGGTGCACATCGTTCCGAGCACGACCCCGCCGACAGGCATCGGAGAAGCCGGGGTTCCTGCCATCGCCCCGGCTGTCGCCAATGCGGTATTTGCCGCAACCGGAAAACGGGTCCGCAATCTTCCCATTAGGCCCCGAGACCTGCTTGGGTGAAGCCGAGGGAGACACCGCCATTGCCTGTCCGATCGGCGGAATCCCCAATTGCAACAGCGCGAGGGCAAAGCTCGTCAGAAGAGAGTAAGACTACCTCCTCCTGAAGCGCATCCCATACCATTGCGCGATCAAACCGTATCACGGACGGCATGTCTCTTCCCCTGGGGACGGCAAGTCCTGTCTTCGCTTCAGAGGCATGCCGTCCCTGCCGTAACGTCACACCTTCAATTGCTCAATAGCTAGGCGGCCGTCTTTCCCTTTGGTGAGTTGGGGAAAAAGTGCTTGACAGGGTTTCTGTTCAAATGCTACCTTTGTTGCAATCGTGTTACAGTATTGGGTGTTATGGAGGATAAGGAAGAACCTATGCTGTCAGCTACGGCCCCCCGTGCTGACCGCTCGAATTCCTCCACAAGTTCATAGGGAAATCTGAAGCAGGAAACCCCGGCCTCCGCTGCCACGGAGACCAGGGTCGGCGGGAATGGTATGTGGTTCCCGTTCCCCGCCATTATCACCGGCTTCAATTCTCACGTCAAGAGCTATGGTGGAGCACCTTGGGCATTGCGGCGCACCTGAAGTGAATTTTCAGGTACCCGGATCGCTTTGGTCTGCCGCCTGCGCGTGCTCTCATCCGTTTCAATCGAAATCAGGTCCGTAAAGCAGCACTTTGGCTGCGCACCGGCGGCCTGCATGTTCGTAAGGCCGACCTTTGGGCTGTTAAAAGAAGAGGTTTGTCATGGTACGAAGTTCATTCTTTGTGTGTGCTCTCATTCTGTTACTCGCGTCAAGTGTTTCAGCGCCCTGTCAGGGCATTCCCATGATGCGACCGGAGTCCCGGGACAACGTCCGCGCGTGCGCTCCCAGAAACACGCCTCAACGTTTGCAACCCGTGGCTCGAACGGTGAGCGCCACGGTTCGGGTCCCGACTCCGAACCGGCCGTATTGCGGTCCCGGGGTGTTTCCATCCCGACCCATGTGTCCGCCGGCTCCCGCGGCAGCGCCGCCGAGCAGGCCTCTCCCTGTCCGGGTGGAGGTCTCCGTACGACCCGAGTCGTGCGAGCAGCGGCGTCCGGTGCCCGTCGTCTATCGCGATCCGGGTTTCATGGGCCCGATCATTCGCCATTCCATCGGCTTAGCAGGAGCGACGGTGGCTGCTCCCTTCCGGGTGCTGGAAATGCTGGTCCCCCTTGACGCTTCTCCCACTTTGGGTCGGCGGTGCGGTACGCCCCCGCGTGCTCAAGCCTGTGGTTATCAGAGACCTCCGATTCCGCGTTTCGATCCCAGGTGTCCGCCTCCGCTCACTCGTCCCGCGTACGCGTGCATTCCGCGACCGGGATGCGCACCTCCGGGGCCTGCAGTGGCTCCGCTGCCGCCGTGCGCAATGCCTCCGGGATGTGGACCCTTCATGCCTCCGGCGATGGTGGAGCGCGAGCAAGAGCCCCCGTGTGCCCCGCAGAGTCTCTTGGGAGGAGTCCTTGATCTGCCCTTCAGGCTCCTGAGTAGAGGGCGTGTTCTGCATGACATGGGCTCAATGCCGCCGGCGAGATGACCTTGCCGGAAGCGGTGCTGCGCTTTGCGGAGATCACCAAAAGTCTCCATGCATCTTTGGGTGAGGAGTAGTGGGTATGGTTCGTAATATAGGAGTGTTCGTCTTTACCTTGTTTCTCGCCGTGGGCTTGTGTCAGAGAGCCCTGTGCCAGGAAGCGGCTTCGAGCACACAGTTGGAGCGGGTGGAGGTTGAGCCTCCCGTGCCATCGGTCACTTCCCGTGGCGGGGATTCCGGTCGAGGATTCGGTTACGATCAACCTATCCCTTCGGGTCAGGAAGGTTCCGATTTCCCGCTCACTTCCGGCCAAGTGGTCTCTCCCACGGGAAGAGTGGCCAATCTCGCAACGGTCCCCTCAGCGGTCACCATAATCGACAACCAGGGCATCACCGCTCAGGGGCGCACGGGCATTGGGGACATGCTTCAGGGGCAGCCCGGAACCTGGGCAAGCGGCTATAACGGTAACATGTTCGGGTCTCAGATAGGCATCCGTGGGTTCTCTGCCACCCCTGCGGCGCTTAACCGAACCGCAATCCTCCTGGATGGGAGAAACCTCGAGATACCGCGATCCGACGCTGACACCGGTTTCCTCTTTCCGGAGGCTATCGAGCGCATCGAGTTGATGAGGGGCGACGGAACGGTCCAGTTCGGAAACAAGGCTATCGGCGGTTCCGTCAACATTTTGCTGAAGAGACCCCGTCAGAATCCGGGGGTCTATTTCGGTGCGGAAAGCTCTTCGTGGCGCGGTCAACGGCAGTGGGGGGGCATCAACATTGTCCGTGGATCTCTGGCAGCGGGAATCTTTCTCGGCCAGTATTCGGAGGAAGGGTTCCGACTGTATGGAGGTAACGGCATCAACGAGGAGTTCGTCTCAAGACCCGGCCCCTGGGAGCTCACCAACGTTATTGCCAAGCTTAACTGGAAGATTACCCCACGGCTTACTTTGGACGTTTCCAACATTTGGACCAAGCAACGCTTGGCCAACAGCCCCTTTATCACATTGGAGGATCTCGAGACGAGAGACACGAGGGAAGTCAGGTCATGGAGGTACACGGGTGCCTCCGCCATGGATCGGGTGGATTGCGGAGCAGATGAGCGATGGGACACGATTACCTCAGCGCAGTTGTCGTACGACGGGGGAAGATTCGGAAACATAAGTGTGATCGGCAGCCAACGCATTTACCTGATCCGCAACATGACCTCCATGCTTGCGGCAAGCAGTGGGCCCTATTACCTGAAATGGACCGATTTCGGTCTGTCAACGAAGTACACACGTACGGACAGTTACGATTTCATCCGCAATAACTTGACCCTGGGCTCCGATCTGTACGACGGTTTTTACGGCCAGGAGAACAAATGGGCCAACAAGGCCTCATATTCAACCGCAGGCACTTTGGGACACAAAGGCGAAACGTCCTTCTACCGAGAGACTATCGGCTATTATGTCATCGATCAGCTCAGTTTCTGGGATCGTCTGATCATCAGCCTCGGACATCGCAGGGAGAACTACGAATTCAAGGACCTCTATGTGGATCTGTACAGCTCGGGCAGGATCCGGTTAAATACGCCCGGCATTCGAAAAGGCCAGACGAAGAGCGCTTCTTTCTATGCTGCGAATCTTGTTTACGACAAAGAGCTGGGCTCATGTGTGTACTATAAGCACGCCCGCACGTACCGATTCCCCACTACCAGCGATCTTGTCAGCACCGGGAGCTTCACCTTTCCGTTAACCATAGCCGGGGTGTATCCGCTCTATGCAGAAGAAGGCACGCTGGAGGAATGTGGCATCAGACATTGGTTCACACCGAATATCTATGCCTCATTGATCTACTACGAACTGGACATGGACACTGAAATCATGGGGGACTGGGTGACCGACCCTGGGACGGGAAAGACGGTCCGAATAAACGCCAATGTTCCCATGGTCGCACACGACGGCCTCGAATTCGAGGGGATGATTCGGCTGACGCCCCGATGGACCCTCGACGGCAATTTCACCCATCAGCGGGTCTGGTATAGGTCTGCGGGGGACAGCAATCCCACCTATAAGGGCACGGGTCGAAGAGCCGATGCATGGGTCCCTGTAAATCCTCGGCAAATGTATAATGCGACGCTCTCGTACAACAACACGGAATGGGGCTTCTCCGCCGCATTCACTTATCACTATTTCGGTAAGCGTTATTATCAGGGAGACGATCAGAATGTTGCGAATGATCTCGACGAGATCAAACTCGGCGACATTGCCCTCTCCCAAAGCTTCTTCGACGGTCTTGCCACTACGTACATCGGGGTCAAAAATGTAAGCGACTACCAATACGCGTACAATTGTTTCTGGGACTACTCTACCGGCATAGAGCGGCTCAGGTACGAGCTTTGGCCCAACGCGGGGCGAACAGTCTACGGTGGAGTCAAGATCGCTCTCGACTACGACCGGATGAAAATTCCCACGAGATGGGATTTCCAGAGGATGCAAGAGAGACTCTATGGAGCGGTGGAAGGAGGCTTCGGCAGCCTCACCGCCATGCCCGGGCGAATCCGCGGGTGGCTTCCCTTGTGAACAAACACCAGGGTCCTGCGGGAATAAGACTCGTGGCGCTCTGAAACACGGCTTGTTAACGGTATCCATGCATTGTTGAGTTAGGAGTTGTGGGTATGATTCCTCATATACATTTTCGACCTGTAATGTTCTTTGTCGCGATATTGTCTCTCACCTTCGGCTTCAATCCGGGGGCTTTTTCCCAGGAAGCAGGTTCGAGCAGACAGTTGGACCGGGTGGAGGTTGAGCCGCCCGTGCAGTCGGTCACGTCCCGGGGCGGGGATTCCGGGCAGGGATTCGGTTATGACACCCCTATACCTTCAGGCCAGGAGCGGTCCGACTTTCCTCTTACGTCCAGCCAGGTGGTCTCCCCCACGGGACGGGTGGCCAACATCGCCACGGTTCCGTCAGCCATCAGTGTTGTGACCAGCCGAGGCGTCACCGGCCAGGGAAACAACGGTATCCGGGACATGCTCCAAGGAGTGCCGGGTGTCAACACCGGAACCTCAAATTCCACTATCTTCGGTTCCCACATCAAAATGCGAGGGTTCGACGGGTCGACGGACTCGGCCAATCGCGTGGCTATTATGTTTGAAGGCCGCAACCAAGAGCTGCCAAGCTCTGAAACAAATCCAGGGTTCATCTTCCCGGAAATCATAGATCGAATCGAAGTGATGCGGGGAGACGGGACCATACAATTCGGCAACAGAGCCATCGGTGGTTCTCTCAACATTCTTCTCAAGAAACCGCGTCAGAATCCGGGAATCTACTGGGGAACCGAACGCGGCTCCTGGGAGACCGAGCGTCACTGGGTCTCGGCAAACCTGGTGCGGGGCCCCCTTGCCGCAGGCATCTTCGGAGGTTTCTACGCGGAAGACGGCTTCCGACGCTATGAAGGTGAATTGGAATCCCCCGCTCTCACGGGCCTGCCAACTGGGTACACTGTCGAGGAGGTTATGCGTCGTCCAGGTCCGTGGGAAATGTACAACGCCGTCACCAGCGCGAACTGGAAAATCACGCCAAGGCTGTCGCTGGATTTCACCTATCTGTACAGCAGGGAATGTATGCCTAATTCGGGAACGGTTCCCTGGGACCGATGGGAAATTCGCGACGTGCGGAACGTAGACAAAGGGTATGCCGATGGCGGTACGGACGACCGTTTCGACAAGAATGCCGTCCTCAGGTTGTACTATGACGGCGGCATGTTCGGGAGTCTGGAAGTTAATGCCAGTCAACGCTACTACGATGTAAGAACCAACGCATACTTGTTCACATCGTCCAAAGAGTTTGCTTATCGTCATTGGGCCGATCAACAGCTTTCATTCAAGTACCTGCGAACCGACACATATAATTTCATACGCAACGATCTCACGCTGGGATCGGACTTGAGAGACGGACTCCTCTCCAGCGAGAGGAAAGAAATAACGGGGACCAGTAAGGCCACCTACAAGCTTCGCCACAAGAGTCGGCAGGCAACACACCGGGAGAGCTTGGGCTATTATGTGATGAACCAGACGCGCCTCTGGGATCGGTTGATTTTCGGCCTGGCCTATCGTTATGAAAACTACGAGCTCAACGGAATCTATGCCGATGGATTGAATTCAAAAAAGAATATTGTGGTGTTTCCTCAGGCCGGATTGCGGAGGGGATGGATCAAGAGCGCTTCGCAATACAGCCTCAACGTTGTCTATGACAAAGAACTGGGATCGAACTTCTATGCAAAGCACTCGAGAACGTATCGGTTTCCCAACGTTGCCGAAGTCATTAACACAGCCTCCTTCCTGACGCCGGGCGTAAACACTCACCCGGATCCGATTTTCTTCGTCGGTCCGGAAGAAGGGACTCTGGAAGAGGTGGGAATCCGTCACTGGTTCACGCCCAACATCTACGTGGGGCTCATCTACTACGAGCTCGACATGGACAACGAGATCGGCGATGAATGGGATCTGCGGTACGATTCTACACGATGGAAAGCCAACGTGCCCTATGTGAGCCATGATGGGCTTGAGATGGAGTGGTTGATTCGATTCACTCCGAGATGGACGTTTGACGGCAGCTTTACGAAACAGAAGGTCATCTATCGAAGCCCCAACCTCCAGCCGGGAAACTACAAGCAGGGAAGGAAGGCCGATGCCTGGGTGGCCCCGGCTCCCGCGCAGATGTACTACCTTCGATTGACGTACGACAACAAGGAATGGGGGTTTGCCTCCTCTCTCTCCTATTACAATGTTTCAAAGGGATACTATCAGAACGACGATCTCAACGGCGGCCGGGATATGGAGGAGACAAAACGTCTCGATCTTGCCGTCGCTCAGAACTTCTTCAACGACATGATTACCGTGTACGGCGGCATCAACAACATTACCGATCGCATAAACATGGTGGCGACCTCATACAGTTGGTCCGCTTCAGCGGCCGCTCCGTCTTATTCACAGTATCCGGATAAGCCGAGGACCTACTATGGGGGAGTGAAGGCAAAAATGGATTACGACCGCATGAAAGTTCCTACTGTAGCGGATTTCCAACGCATGCAGGAACGGGTGTACGGAGCCTTCGAAGACGGAGTCGGCAGCCTGACGGCGATGCCCGGTCGCATCCGCGGCTTTCTGCCCTTTTGACGTGGGGGCGGAGAGCTCGCGCAATTGGTAAGTATACATACCGAGGGATATGCAATGAACCGTGAGGACACAAAGACACGAAGCATTGAAACCGAGTTACGATCCGACCCGGCCACAAATTTCCGCGTTCCCTCGGTCAACGACGGTATCGAGAGAATTATCTATTACCGTCTTCGTGTCTTGGTGTCTCGCCTGAGGTGGAGTAGCGTCGAACGTTTGGCGTGCTTATCAGATTTCACACTGCTTATGTTGGAAGGAAGACAATGAAGAACAGATGGTTGTCAATCGTAATCGTGCCGCTCATGGTCTCTGTCGCTTCAATGGCTCACGCGGGCGGGGGATTAATACAGTGCCGCGCCGGCGGCCCGGTCCCGCCCTCGTGCCGGGTAGCCAATGAAGGACCTTCACTCCCAACGTGCAGTATCGAGCTCACCTGCACGGACAAACCGGTGCAACTGGGGTATTCCGACGGCGTCTGCTTTCGGGCCACCTGTCCGGGTGTGTGGGCTTTGATGCACAAACGGATCGACCAGACCTCATTCAGGCGTCGGTATTTTTCCTATCGCCACTATGCGTTCACGGGCGTCTGGGAGTTGAAGGGGCGGGGCAACGTTGAATCGGGACCCGCGGCGTTTCGCGAGCTCTTCTTGGTCCTGCCCGACGATCTGATCGAATTCAGGCTCAAAGATCCCGATCCCAATGCGGTCGTCGAGATCGTCAATCTGGGATACATCAAGCGGGGCAGCGTCGAGGAGATGAAGAAATGGCTTGCGTACAACGTATACCTTGAGAAGCCGATCTTTCAGACCCCCGAATCGGACGGAGCATCGGGCAAGGCAGAGAGCGGGCTGCCGTATCCGCGAGCACTCTGCGGAATGACCAATAGTCTGCTCTCCCAGATCTATTCTCTCGGCCGTTGTATCGGCATACCGGTACCGTGCGGCGGCGCTTCACGTTGAGGGTGTCGGCGGACCGTACGGGCCGGCACGCTTGGCCTCCGCCGTGAACCGGGCAAAACCTGTTAGGCTGCGACCGTGTCTCCGTGCAAATTTCCACGTCCCCTTAAGCGAAGAGAGCGCCGGAGCCGCCTGTTCTCTTCTTGGCGTCTTAGAGTCTTTGTGGTTGGATTTTCCCTGTTTGACCTCTTGAAACGCTAGGATAGCTCGGAGCGACCAGGTTGAATTTTGCGCAAACCACCGTCAGCGTGGGCCCCTGGAGATTGCCGTTGAAGAAAATCGTTCTCGGAGTGGCCATCATTCTCGTTCCCATCGTTCTCTATGCCTCGCACCGTTACATAGGCGACACCGGACAAAAGACCGAGTATCTCACCACCCTCGTGGAGAGAGGGACCGTCCGATCGGAGATCACCGCGACGGGGACGGTCAAGCCGTTGGTGGAGGTGCTGGTGGGGAGTCAGTTGTCCGGCACGGTGAAGGAGCTGCACGCGGATTTTGAATCCACGGTCACCAAGGATCAGCTCATCGCTCTCATCGACCCTGCAATGTTCAAGGCTGAACGGGACCAGGCGATGGCGGACCTTGCAGCGGCCAAGGCCACGCTCAACCAGGCTCGGGTAACCGTCCGGGACGAGCAACGGACCCTTGCCCGCAAGACAGGCCTTGTTGCCAACAATTCCATATCTCAAAGCGAGTTCGATACGGCCAAGACAAACGCGGACCGGGCCGAGGCGCAGGTGCTGGCCGAAGAGGCGCGGGTAGAGCAGATGAAGGCGAAGCTCCGGAAAGCTCAGACCCAGCTCGATTACACGAGGATTCTGGCGCCGGTCAACGGCGTGGTGACCCTTCGGAGCGTGGATGCGGGCCAGACGGTTGCGGCCAGCTTCCAGGCGCCTGTTCTCTTCAAAATTGCCGAAGACCTCTCGCGCATGCAGGTCCACGCAAGTATTGACGAAGCCGACATCGGTCGGGTCGAACCGGGCAAGAAGGCAACATTCACCGTTCCCGCGTTCCCCGGTGACACGTTCGGCGGAACCGTCAAGCAGGTGAGAAACGAGCCCAAGATTGAGCAAAACGTCGTCACCTATACGGTGATCCTCGACGTGGACAACCAATCCCTGAAATTACGGCCGGGAATGACCGCGAACGTGACCATTCTCCTCGCCGAGGCCAAAAACGCCCTCCTGGTGCCGGAAGCGGCGCTTCGCTTCAAGCCCGTCCCCGTCAAGAAAAGCCGTGGCCGCAAGAAATCGGCCCATGCCGTGCAGAGCAGACTCCCCCTTGATGCCAACGTGGAGCAAACTGTCTGGCGGCTGGACGGCGAGGGGAATCCTGTCCCGGTGAAGGTGCGGGTCGGCATCCAGGGCAGTGAAATGGTGCAGGTCTTATCGGACGATCTCAAGCCCGACGATCGGCTGGTCATTCAGATCAAACGTGAGAAGGTGAAGAAGAAGTTGATGAAGGGATTTCGTTTCTAATCGTCAACAGTCGACTTCGCGATACGTTCCTTGCACCCAAATGAGCCTATGAACGTATGTGTCAAATAACGTTAAGTTAACCTGACACTGTTCGTGGTTTGATTCCAACTTCATCAGGCTCGCGTTGCAAGCTCATGGGGTGTGATGCGGGCAGAGTGTGCGCCGCAGCTATCCGTACTCACCTCTTCAGGCTGCCGATCCTCAGGGGGAGGGTAGAAGCCGAACTCTCTGAGTAGCTCCAGTTTGGGCAAAACATTGGTTTGCAGGTCGGAGTGGAAGAAGCCCGGAAAAATGTCCGGATTCTTCACCACCAGGTCGAAATAGTCCTTGTATTGCTCCGGAAGCTGGACCTCGCCATGCCTCAGCACCTCATGGCCGGTGAAAATGAACTCGGGCAGGAGATACGGACAGAATTCGAGCTTCGGCTCAGACGGCAGGTCCCGGTATATTTCGGTTTGGGGAAGATAAGAAAGCAAGCTCGGCAGGATGCGTGCACCCATCATGCGGAACGATATCATCTGGAAGAGACTCTGGTTGAAGTCCTCCATCGTCTCGAAAGGAAATCCCCAGACATAGAACGTATCGACTCTGGGAAAGATATCAATGGCCTGGGGGATGAGATCCAGGGCTTCGGTCGATGTAAACCCTTTCTTGATTCGGGACAGTATACGGTCGGAGCCGGACTCGATGCCGAAACGAAGCTCCACACAGCCGCAGTCCGCCATGGCTTCCATCATCTCCAGGTCGGTGAGATTGACTCGGCCGAATGCCTTCCAATTAATGTCCAGACCCGATTTCTCCAATTCCCGGCAAAACTCCTTCACCTGCCTCTTGCCCGACACGAAGTACTCGTCCTGGAAGAGGAATAGATCGACTCCCGCCTCGCAGTTGAGCCGCTTCATCTCCTCGACGATGTTTCGGGGACTGCGTGAAAAGCTCTGGTGATTCCATACGGGCGCTACTGAACAGAACGTGCACTGGTAAGGACAGCCACGGCTGGTCATCATGCCGTAACCTTCGTATCGCTCCAGATCTACTCGATAGTAGTCCGGGAACGGGATGGCATCGAGATCCCCCATGCGCTCCCGATCCACCGTATGGCACACCTGTCCGTTGTGGCGATACGAAATGCCTGCAACCGAAGAGAGGTCGGTTTTTCTCTTCAGTGCATGGAGTAGCTCCGGACCCGTCAGCTCGCCTTCGCCCCTGCAAATCACGTCAACCCAGGGGAAGCGGGTGAGGATGGCCCCTTCGACGGCTTTCGGTCCTACACCCCCGAGTACGATCGTTCTGTCCGGATATCGTTCCTTGAGCGCCTTGGCTGCCAGGATAGTGAACGGCAGCAAATTGGCCATGCATGACAATCCGATCACGACTGCCGGGGATTCGAGAAAAGCGAGAAAGGTCTCCATGTCAAAGGGGTCCTCTGCTTCGCAGGCCTGATAGTCCCTGAAATCAACGATGAGCCCCGCATCTTCGAGGGCCCTGGTCAAATAGAGGCAGCCCAACGGCACGTGAAGCTCCCGCTCGGCCTTTTCTCCGTAGCGTATCAAAAGCATATTCAAGTTTATGAGGGTGATATCAGCGTACACCGTTAATTCTCCTCAGCAATGCCGCAGCCTGTGGCGATAAGATGCTCTATCAATGGGTGCTGCTTGGCGTGTTTTGTACCTGTGTCGCACGGAAATTGCCGAAAAAGTGTGTGAACGGTCACTTCTCCGGGTCTTCATGCCCACTTTTTCTCGAATGGGATTACCCTGCAAAGAGCGCACCCGTGGCTGTTGTACTCGTGGTTTGTCTCTCTGTGATCTCGCCAGTCCACAAACTCCCAGGGCGCGTCAACGCAGTCAGCGGTCGTGCTGCGAATCGCCACAAGGAGCCATTGTGTCTCGCCATCTTTGCCCTCGACGAAAAAGGTGACTTTCCCCACCCCCTTCGAGACAGAAATTTTCCGGGGCTCCACCGTTGTGGCGGCACCCTCCGAATTGTCGTCGCGTCGGAAATAGATCTTCACCTCGCCCTTGTCAAAGGGGCAGTAGTAGGCTACCCGTACGGTCACCGAGTCATCGTCCGTGTTGCCGGCGTTTACACGAAGCCGACCTAATCGAGCCCTCTCTAGCCGGCGGATCGTCTCGCTCCGCCGGATCATCTCCTTCATGTCATAGACCGTGCACCCCCCAAGGTTGAATTCCCAGGCTACATCAAGTCGCTTGCCCTCTGAGGCTGCCGACAGAGGAATGCCCAGGAGCGCCAACATGGCTGCTGCGACTTTGCCCAGGAAAACCCTTCGGTGCTCGTCCGGAACCGAGGTTCGGTCGATGATTTTCTCGATGTGAGACTGTGGGACGTTGTCGAGTGTGGCTGCCTCCGACGGTGAGAGATTGAGGCCGATCTCCGATGCCGCCACAGATCGCTTTTTCAGGAGAGCTTTTCTAAACTCCCGATCCACGGAGGCTTTCTTGAGCAGGACTTCTATCCCCAGCGGAAAGCCCGTCGATGGAGCTCGGTTCTTCAGTGGGCGACCGCCCACGATGGTCGGTGCCGCCTGATCCCTTTCCGTAGCCGGTTGGGTCTCGTGCCCGTCCTTTCCGTCTCGAGAGCTCGGCATATTCGATCCCCCTTTTTGTGACTCAACCTTTATCGCATGTCTCTCGACCGTATTCAACGGCTGAGCGGCCAAGCGAAGAGTAAGTCTCAGAAAGTACTGAACTTGAGCGGAGAAATTGATAAAGCCCGACCTCTGGTGATATGATATGACACCAGAAAGCCCGGAAAGCGGCCATGCCGACCCTACGCCGATACAAAACGAGCGACCCGGAGGGGAGGCTGCAACAGCGGGGCAGCCGACCGTCTCGATCCGTCACCACGGGAGACCGCCATGTTCAAGCGAAACGTAATTGTCCTGGCAGTGGCCGCCATAGTGCTTGTCGGCTTTTTCTGGCGGCTGGAAAGGCCCGACGGGCACCATAAGACCGAAGCGAGAGATAGCGCTCCCGAGCAACTGCAAGCAGAGAAGCGAGCCCAGGTCGGAGAGAAAGAGAAGGAGGCTCTGAACGAGCAGCTCTCTCAGGCGATAGAGGCGAAGGATCTTGAGAAGGTGAAGGTTCTGCTGGCCGCCGGCGCCGACCTGAATGTTTGTGACAAGGCCGGTCAGTTACCACTTGAAGTTGCGGCTGAAACAGGGTCGATGGAATTGGTCGGGCTGCTCCTGAAAAACGGGGCAGACCTCAAGGCCAAGAATCGATCCGGCAGATCGGCCAAGGATGCGGCTTTTGCGGGAGCCTTGTTTCGCGGACAGGAAAATACTGCCGGATACTTCCTTGATAAGGGCGCCGATGTCAACGCGGTTCGCTTTGATGAGAGGACGGCTCTTCAGTATGCGGTGAACTTCTTTCCGGATTTCACAAAAACTCTTCTTGAAAAGGGTGCTGATGTAAATGGAAGGAACGGCCATGGGGAGACGGCCCTCATGTACGCGGCTCGGTCGGGCAAGGTGGCAATGACCCGTCTCTTCCTGGAGAAGGGTGCCGATGTAAACGCCAGGAATGCCAAAGGAGAGACGGCCCTGATGGAGGTCGGCGACGGCTTGGCCTCGTTTGGATACCTCTCCGGAGACACTTCCTATCCCGATGGATTCCGGAAAAGTCTCGCGATCTTGAAATTGCTGCTGGAGAGAGGTGCGGACGTCAACGTGACAGACTCCGACGAGCAAACGGGAGGCAGCACCGCGCTCCTGCGATTCTCCGCTGCCGGTTTTCCCGAAGCGGTCAAGCTCCTTCTGGATAAAGGCGCGGAAGTCAACACGCGGCTGGACGATGGCTCAAATGCCCTCTTCTGGTCCATGATCGGAAGATTGGCTCAGCACCCTTATCCCCTTCAAGGTATGTGGACCTTGGAGCGCCGGCGAAAGGTTGAGAAAGGTCTGCTCGACCGGAGGGCGGAAACGGCCAAGCTGCTCATAAACCACGGCATCGACGTCAATGCAAAACTCAAGTACGACGGTTCCACAGCACTCATTTGGGCTGCTTTCCTTGGGGACGTCGAACTGGCGAAACTCCTCTTGGATAAAGGTGCAGATGTGGATTCCGGATTGACGGACGGCAGGACCCCTCTCCTGTGTGCCGTGACCGGCAGTTTGGGAACCAGGCCCCTGAAGAAACTCGGCTCCTTGTCCGACGCCACTGCTGGGAATCAGAGCAAGCCACAGGTGGCGACATCTCTTGCCGGCCGGCAAATAGAAGTGGCCAAGCTTCTTCTGGACCACAAAGCCGACACGAATGCAAAACTCGCCGACGGTGCCACCGCTCTCATGTGGGCCTCGATTCTCGGCCAAACGGAGATGGTGAAACTGCTTCTTGAACATGGTGCGGACGCGGACTTAGGATTGAGCGACGGCTCGACCCCCTTGCAGTGGGCCGCGCTTTACGATCGCACAGGGGTGGTGAAGCTCCTGGCCCAACACGGGGGCAAGGGCGCACTTGCCGCTGCCGCGTCCATCGGCCTTCGGGATCAGGTCCTGAGCTTGCTGGATGAAGGCGCCGATGTGAACGCCAAAGATGCCCTCGGCACAACCGCACTCATGGCATGCTCACGAGGAGGAAATCCGGAAACGACCGGGCTGCTTCTGGACATGGGTGCGGACGTCAACGCCAAGGATGAGAGGGGCTGGACAGCGCTCAGCGAGGCCGTCTGGAAGGGGCATCTCGAAGTGGCCGCCCTGCTGCTCGACAAAGGTGCCGATTCCGACGTTGGCGACAAATCGGGCTGGACTCCCTTGATCCTGGCCGCCTGGAACGGTCAATCCGAAGCGGTGAAACTCCTTGTCGAGAGAGGCGCAAACGTAAATGCAAAGGATGCCTTCGGCAAAACGGCTTTCATGAGAGCAGTCGAAATGGGCCGCCGAGATGTTGCTGCACTTCTTTTGGACACAGGAGCCGACGTCAACGCCGGCGAGCCCGACGGCAGGACTGCCATGACGGCCGCAGCAGCGTGGCAGGACCTTGAGATGGTAAAATTATTGCGGGAGCGCGGGGCCTCATTGACCACTGCTGCTGCCGCCTTGCTCGGGGACGCAACAGAGATGCAACGGCTCGTGGAAGAAGCGGCAAAGAACGGCAAGCAGACCCACGATGCTTCCATGGCCCTGCTTATTGCCGCGAAGAACGGCCGGGAAGATATGGTCAAGTATCTCCTCGACAGATGCTCCGAGATCGATATCAAGGAACCAAGCTGTGAGTCGGCTTTCTTGTTTGCCATCCAGAAGAAGTACTCGGGAATCTCGGAAGCCCTCCTAAAGAAAGGGGCCAATGTCAACGCGGCAGACGATTGGGAAAGAAGCGCCCTTCACTATGCGGTTTGGAAGGGAGATCCGAAACTGGTCCGGAAGCTTCTCGAAAAGGGTGCCGACGTCAACACTCGGACCATATTGCAAGAGGCCCCTCTCATGGGTGCTGTTGAGCATGAGAATGTGGAGATGGTGAAGATTCTTCTGGAAAATGGCGCTAGTCTGAGCGCGGGATTAAACCGCAGCGATCTCTGGGAAGCAGCCGAGAAAAGAGGCAACAATGAAATCCTTGAGATGCTCAAGGCCCATGCCCTGAAGCACCCCGACCAACCTCAGCCGCCTTCGGAAAAGGACCATTGATCGGTCTATGAATGGATCGAGAAGGAGATCCCATGGCTCGCAGCTCGATATTCAGTTTCACTTTGCTGTTGATAGCGCTCCTCTGCTCTCCGTGTGCGCTCAGGGCTAACCCGGCACCGTTTCCCATAGCTGGCGGAACGGTCGCGGCGAAGTCGCCTCATGAGACCATTCGCATGGATGCCGAAGACGTGACGATACGCATGGGCAAAGGGCGTACCTATATGGTGGATGCAGTGTATCTCATGTTTAATACCGGCGACGAGACTACGGAATGGGTCGGCTTTCCCAGAGGTGTGGAATATGATTCAGAAATGGAGCTTCCGCAATTCGTTCAGTTCCATGCATGGGTTGACGGCAGGAAGGTCCCCTTCACCAAAGAAGGCAAACAGTGGTTGGCCGGCCGGGTAACATTTCCGGGGCACACGAGGACGGTTATTCGCGTTATGTATGAGGCCAACTATTCGGAACAATTCCTATATCGCGGTATCCGCTACGCCGATTACATTGTGGGGACCGGTTCTCTTTGGAAGGACAATATCGGTACGGCAATTTTCACGGTGGACGCTTCGGCAATAGGCGGTACAGGGAGCCTGTACGCGGACATCAAAGCCCCACACTGCCGCAAGCTGCGCACCGAACAGGTCCTCAGGTTCGAGGTAAGGGACTTCAAGCCTGAACGGGACGCCACGCTACGCATCGAGTTCGGCGGCCCGATAAGAGCACTCGCTCAATAGATTGCCGGCCTTGGCGATCGGCCGCCAGCGCGGGAGTGCCTGCGATTTGTCGTGTGCTGGGGTCAGGAAAGCTCGCATCCCGTTGTTCAATTAGGATGGAATCCGACTCCGGAATCGTTTGCTTGACAAAGGTCGCGGAAGAAATTCTCGCTCCGGCTTCGTCTACTCTCTTATCGGCAAGAAATCAATTCTTGAGTCTCACACGCGATAACGCAGCTCAACCTTGAGCGGCCATTCACCGGCCGTCTCTCGTGCAGCGGCCACGATTCGCTTGAATTGGTCGGAATTGCGGACAATGCCTCGGAGCACGATGTCGGTTTCCGTGCAATCGACGTCCAGCACCGGCACGGAGAGGCGGGGATCCATTAATATCTTCGCCTTGATTTTGGTCGAGACCGCACGCATGGAAAGAAGCTTGAAGGCCTCAGGTGTTTTCAGCTCATCCCGTTCCTTGAGTGATTTCTTGATTACATCCGTTATCTCTTCAGCGGTTTGCTCACCGGTGTCAAAGGTCGCGTCGTAATGCTTGGCCTTTTTGAGGTTCTTGCCGTACAAGGCGTGGACAAAACCGGCCTTTTCCGCATCAGCCCTCTCGATGACGAGTTGCGCAGTCTCGCTGTCGAGCGAATCGCGCATCGTAATGTATTCGACCCTCTTCTCAATGGGAGCCACGAGGCGGATTCTGTAAGCATAAGGAATGCCTTCCAGGAGGAAGTTGGCACCTCTGCCTTTCAGGATCACGTTATCCTTCAAGGCATACGTGTAAAGAATGCTTTGCAGCAAGGCCCCGAATCCTCTGAAGGATCGGTCGTACCTCTCCCAGAAGCTGGGGGAGATTTCGTCAAGTTCCCTGGCCCATGTCTGCCATTTGACACCGCTTTCCCCTATGTCGTCCAAAATCACCTTTTTGTCGACAAGTGAATAATGCAAAGAGGTCATGATCTCGCTGATAATCTCTTTACTGCCACTGCCGTATTCTCTCGACACCGTCAATATTGCCATGGGCCCCTCACTGACATGCAGGATGGGAGTTTCGGATGGTCATCCTCACCCACGCCTTCCCCACAAGAATGACACCGATCGCGAATGCCCCCTGAACACAATATAATACTAAGTCACTTGGATGTATCCAACGTGTCGCTGCAGGATCGGTGAGAATCATCTCCGCTCCGACTTTTCCCAGCACCGCCGCCCCAATGTAGAGAATGATCGGATACTTGTCCATAAGGATCGAAAGGAGATTGCTTGCAAAGATCATCACCGGAACGCTGGTTGAAAGGCCAAGAATCAGCAGCAACGTGTTTCCTCGCGAGGCCGCCCCAACGCCGAGCATGTTGTCCAAAGACATGGTCACGTTAGCGATCACGATGGTTTTTGCCGCCTGCCATATGCTGCCGGCGTCTTGCGTGGGATCATCGTCCGGGGTGATATCGACAAAGAGCTTCACGGCCAACCACAGAATCAGCATCCCTCCGACGAGTCTGATATAAGGAGTTTGGAGTAAACGCGCCACAAAGAAGGTGAGCACTATTTGGAGCAGAACCGCTCCTGCCGCCCCGATCACGATCCCTTTCCTGCGCTGAGATCGTGGAAGGGACCGCACGGCCATGGCAATGACCACGGCATTATCGCCCGAGAGTATGACATTGACAATTATTACACTTACGAGGCCGGTAAAGAAATTCCAGTCCAGCGTGAGGGAATTGAGAATTGACAAATCCATGGAAAGCGGACTTTCTTTACGCCTGATGGTCCGGAGGCAAACTCATTGCAATAGAGCGGCTCCGTGAAATTCGCGGCCTGTTCCTTGCATTCTTTCTGGAATTCCGGGACCATCTCCAACCACCGATACTCATCCACGTGGTTGGCGGCGTCGGGAAAGGGCTCAGGCTGTGACGAAAAGACTCGTCAATGCATGCATGATTAGCAATGTCTTTGGTAGATTGTCAAGCTTGGAAGGGCGCGCTAATGAATGGCCTTAAACTCGATAACCCGCTTTATAAGCGGAATGTACATAAAACTAACACATTACTAGCACTACTCTAACCGTGTTTTAATCAATAACATTATCCTAACATTCAATTCTGTGTTCGAGAGCGCAGTCGTTCGGCACTACTGCCCTTCCGTTCTGTTTTTCACTACGTCTACCAGATAATCGGCCTTGAGATCGTCTATGGTGTAATACTCCGCATTGAGGTGCGAGGCCAGCACTAACGCGAGATCGGCCTTGATGATCTTGGTCTTGTCTTCCGTGTCCACCACGATGCAGTCGGTGGACGACAGGTCGCTCAACAGCCCGGCGGCTCGGGCGATCTCCTCTCGGATCGGTAATTCCGTGAGCGTGTGGTTTGCCCTTCCGTCCGTGATGACGACGAGGAGGAAACGGGTCTCGGGTGCTCTCTTGGCAAACCTTCCGATCAAAGCGTGGGCTTCGAGAAGGCCCGCGCTGAGCGGCGTCTTGCCGCCGGTGGGTATCTCCTTGAGCCGTCGGGACGCATGCTCCACGCTGGATGTGGGTGCCAGCACGATCTCTGCTTTGTCCTTCCTGAAGACGAGCATTGCCACTTTGTCCCGCTTCTGGTAGCAGTCCGTGAGCAACGACTGAATGGCCCCTTTGGTCTCGACCATCCTCTTCTGTGCACCCATGGAGCCGGAACCGTCCACAGCGAAGATGACGAGATGCCCGGTCTTCTTCTCCCGCTGTTTGTACCGCAAGTCACGGTCGTGGATGATCAGCATCTCTTGGCGGTTGCGAGACCTCTGATAAGGGGCCGCAGCTCGTATGACGGCATCGATTGCCACATCGTCTTCCGCTCGGAGGATGCTCCTGACGTACCGCCCGCCCTTGTCCTTGGAGCGTGTCTTCGTGCGGCGTCCCGAGGTAATGCGCTTTGTCCTGTCCTTGCGAAAGAAGAGACGCCGAATCCTGAAGGGATCGCCTGTGTCGAAGATGTCTTCCCGTAGAGCGGTTTCCCTCGGTGCGGTCTCCGGATCGAAGCCCTGAGGACTGTCGCTTGAAGAGGATTCGGAATCCTGGGGCTCCGAGGGCTCGGGACCGTTCTCTTCGCGATTGTTGTCGGGATTGTCCTGGGGCTGTTTCTCCCTCTCTTTTTCCTCGCGATCGCGGTCGTGGGCAGTCTCTTCTTCGGGTGGGACGACGTTTCTCCTGCGGTGCAACAAAACCAGAGGCGCAACCGTGTCCACATGATTGGCCATGGCTTTCTTCTCACCGCAGTACGCGGCATAGGCTTTAGTCGCGTAGTAGAGGAAGACCTCTGCACGGTGGCCGGCAACGGCGTTCTCCAGAGCGGCCGTTGCGATGCGATCCATTGCCTCACGAGTGACTGTGACCTGTTCGAGAAAACGCCGACAGCTCTTGATTCTTTCCCTGAGAGCGTCGTCCGCTGCGCTGGGACCCGCGGTAACCGTAAGGGAATCGGCCAGAATCTTCTTGAGAATCAGAATGCGGTCCTTCTTCTCTCGCAAACTCTCCCAGAAGACACACATCCCGAATCGGTCGAGCAGGTGAGGGGAGAGGACTCCTTCATCCGGGTCCATGGTGGCGACGAGCATGAAATCCGCGTCGTAACGAGCGGAGAATCCCTCCCGTTCCACGATGTTCTCTTTCCTGCCGCTGGTCTCGAGAACCGGCGCCGTCGCATCTGCAGAAAGAAGATTGACGTCGTCGATGAAAAGGACTCCCCCGTGGGCGCGACTCAACAGACCGGTCTGCACCGTTTTCCTGCCGGTCTTGACGGTGGCCTCGATGTCGATGGTACCCACAAGGGCATCCTCGGTCACGTTCAGGGGGAGGTTGACAAAGGGCGTGTCGCCGGGCAGCAAACCGGCGAACATCCGGGCCAGGGTCGTCTTACCGCTTCCCTTCTCGCCGGCAAAGAGCACGCCCCCGCACCGCGGCTCAACGGCATTGAGCACCAGTGCGAGCCGGGCATCCCGATGGTTGACAAAATCGCTGAATCCCATTGCTACATGCCTGCAAGGGCTTGCCGGAGCTTGACCGATTCCAGCCCTATTTCTTCGAAGGGGAGTCTCTTCATTCGATGTTGGAGCGACAGTTGTGCCGCGTCGCGTATATCGTCGTCGGTTATGGACGTTCTATCGTTAAGAGCCGCTATGGCCTGGGCCGTCTTCATGATCACGATGTCGGCACGGTGACCGTCGAGATTGAGCGCTGCGGTGATCTCCACGATCTTTTCAAGCACCTTATCCGGAAATGCTATCTCACGAAGCCGCTTCTGCGCTTGAACGATGTTCTCCGCCAGGGATTGTTGCTCGGATTGCCACTCGGTGAGAAACGCGTCCGGAACGTCGTCGAAGGCCGCGCGGCGTTTCAATATCTGCTTGCGAGCCTCCTTGTCCTGTAACGAGGTAATCCGAACGCACAATCCGAAGCGGTCCAGGAATTGGGGTCGAAGGTCGCCCTCCTCGGGGTTCATTGTTCCCACGAGGATGAACCGCGACGGATGGACGAAGGAGACGCCCTCTCGTTCGACCGTATTCACTCCCATGGCAGCCGCGTCGAGGAGCAGATCCACAATGTGATCTTCCAGGAGATTCACCTCGTCCACATAGAGAAAGTTGCGGTTTGCATCCGCGAGAATGCCGGGCTCGAATTTCTTCTCACCCTTCTTGATGGCATACTCGATGTCCAGGCTCCCCACAAGCCGGTCTTCGGTCACTCCCAGGGGCAGCTCCACCACCCGCATCTTTCTCAGCTCACGCGGCAGGGCCGGTTCCTCTATCTTTGTCTCGAGGCAATGGCTGCACAGAAAACCTTCAGGGTCGCAGTTGAAGGAGCACCCTTTCGATGCCTCAATTTCGGGGAGGAGCTCGGCCAAAGCCCTCACCGCGGTGCTCTTGGCGGTGCCCTTTTCTCCCATGATCAGGACCCCGCCGATGGTAGGGTTGATAACGTTCAGCACCAGCGCCAGCTTCATCTGTTCCTGGCCGACGATGGCGGCAAAAGGGAATATGCTCATAGGACTTTCTCCATCATTTTTTTCCAGTTCTCCACTTCATCCGCGGTCATGATGTCGATGCTTCCGCCCTGGAAGTCGCCCTTGACGTCTCCCATCCGCTCCTCTATCCATCCTTCTATTTCGATGTAGATATCCTTGAGAGCGTCCATCACATCGGGTGCCGGACTCCAGAGACCCCTCTCGACGGCTTCCAGGAGTCGCCGTGCGATCTCTTCCAATGCCCAGGGGTTGTTCTCTTCGAAGAACTTGCGGTTCTCTTCGTCCATCATGAATGTGCGGGCTATGTCGTCAAAGACCGAGTCGTCAACCGCTTTGGCCGTGGCCTGCCACCCGTAGACCCGGCCCACCCGTTTGCTGATTTCTCCCGCGCCCTTGTAACCGTGCTCCTTCATTCCGTCGATCCATTTGGGATTGAGGATTCTGCTGCGGGCGATGCGGCGCATTTCCTCGGTGAGGGTTCGCACGGTTACGCGATCCTGCTCCCTGGTATCGCCGTAATAGTTGGCAATGTTCTTTCCCGAGAGGGTCCGGGCCGCGTTGATCATGCCGCCGTGGGTGCCGAAATAGCAGCAGCAACCGGTGAGGTCGTATTCGTCGGTAGCGGTCTTATTAAAGGTGACGTCCACGGTTTTCAGATTCTCTTTGAGGCTGCGATGAGCGGCCTCTCCGAAGACTCCCTTCCCGTACGCATAACCGTTCCAATAGATGAACACGTCGGAGAGGTCCTTCTCGGTTTTCCACGCGGAAGCGTAAACAGCGAGCTGGGTGCCTGCCTGATAAGTCCCCGGCATACTGGCGAAGATGCGGTATGTGGCTTCGCGGAAGGCCGGCTCGTCGTCTACTGATGTGCCGTCAAGCCGCTCCAAGGTGTGCTGCCGGACGTAGTTTCGTTCCACGGGCTCATCGAGCGCGGCCGCAGTCCGGACCGCATCGTCAATCACGTCGATGGTACCGGGGAAGTTGTCCCGAGTGATCCCGGACACCCGTACGGTGATGTCTATTCTGGGGCGTCCGAGCTCGTCAAGAGGGATAACGTCGAAACCCTTGAGGCGACCGTTCCGTTGCCAGGTCGGCTGTACGCCGAGGAGGTACATCATTTGGGACATTCCTTCACCGTCGGCCCACATGATGTCGTTGCATTGCCAGTAGAATGCTATGGTCTCGGGATAGCGCCCCTCGTCGTCCATATACTTCTCAAGGGTTTTGTCCGCGAGGGTTTTGCCGATCTCCCATGCAGACGGCGTCGGCACCATTTGAGGATCGAGGGAGTAGAAATTGCGGCCTGTGGGAAGAATGTCGCTTCTGCCCCGAGTGATGAGGCCCGAAGGACCGGGCTGGATATACCCGCCGTCAAAACCGTTGAGCAATGCGCCGACCTCGTCGGTCTCCCGGATGTTACCGATTATGGAGACGATGGACTTTTCGAGTGGCGATAAGTACTCGGCAAGCTCCGGCGGTATTTGAAACCGCTCTTGAAGCGCCTTTTTCACCGTGTTACCGTCAACGGCCACGGCGTGACAGACCCGCCTGCATTCGTCGTCGGCCCGTTCTCGCAGGCGCTCTTCATCGAGCTGCTCGGTGAGCTCGATAAGGCGTGTCGCAAGCCAACGCAACGACCCCGGCCCGGTTTCGAACCGCACAATGGCATGCACGAAATCGCCGAGTTTTTCACCCATGGGGAGGCGCCCGAATATGTGCATTCCCTTCGGAATGTGGCTCTCTTTGAGAAGTTGCAGGGCATCGTGGAGATCGCGGAACTTGTCGGCAAAATTGTCGTGGGTCAGCTCCAAACCGTCGAGGAGATTCAGCGGTTTGGCCTGCTCGACGATCATGTGCTGGATGGTGTGGGCACGGCCAAGCTCTGTGGTCCGATACCGCTCGTAATCGTCGATGAGTCGCCCCAACCGATCGAGATCGCCGTAGAGCTCGCCCTTGACCATCACGGTTTGCATGTGGTCCACCAGAACCGCGTTGCTCCTGCGTTTGGCGATGGTCCCTTCAGGCGGATTGTCGGCATTGTAAATGTACAGATGGGGCATGGTGTCGATACCGATGTCGGGGAAACAGCCGGAAGAGAGACCGGTTGCCTTTCCGGGCAGGAATTCCAGATTTCCGTGAGTTCCCACGTGTACCATGGCATCCACGCCGAAATCCCGGGAGAGCCATTTGTACGTGGCTACATACTGATGGGGAGGCGGAACATCCGGATCGTGGAGGATTTTGCAGACCTGTCCGTCGCAGCGGGCTCCGGCACAGCCTCGCTTGGGCTGCACGCAGACCACGGCGTTGCCGTATCGCACGCCGGTGACGAGGATCTTCCCTTCATAGACCATGGCAGCGGGAATCCCGTCTTTCTCCTCTCCCGGCGGGTTGCCCCAGGCCTCGGACATCCTTGTGCGCACCGCCTCGGGAAGCTCGGCAAACCACTCTTCATAGTGCTCCTTCGGAACCATCTCCAGAACCCCGCCTTTGTCCACGATCTCCTCAACCGTGGTCCAGCGGAACTCCGAGATGGCCTTACGGTCCATGATGGTCTCAATGAGGGTTTTACCGTCTTCCGGAGGGTCAACTGCATAGCCGGACGATGCCATCTGCTTGAGAATGTCCGCCACACTCTCCAACGTGTCTAGGTGGGCACCCGAGCCGACGGTTGCCTCCACCGAGGCACACGGATTGTTGTGGAGAATGAATGCGATTCGTTTTTCGTCATTGGGCTTGTCCTGAAGGGCAATCCATCGGGCAATACGATCGGCGAGGCGTGCGACACGCTCCTCAATGGCAAGGTAGCTCTCTTCCTCGGGTTTGTTGACGTTCTGGGCCGCTCCGACGATCATGGGCTCGATGACGCCCTCGAATTCGGGCATGGCCACGCTCCAGGCGATCTGACTTCCCAGACCGTTGGGATCGTTCAACCACTGTTCGGCATTCTTGTAATAGGAGACCACCGGGCTGAACATGGGCAGGTTCAGACGTTTTGCCAGTTGAACGCCTGAAGGGGCATCCGCGGTCTTCATATCCCCCTTGGTGTTTCCCAGGAAAAAGACGGTAAGTTTTACAATGCCTTTCACAATGGGACTGCCGTCGCGCAGCATGAACTTCTCCACGACTTCGACTCCGCCGAGGTTGCCGAGACCGGGGTCTTTGAGCGGGTAAAAGAACACCGGTATCACTCCGATATCGAGCCCTTCGAGTGTTTTGAAGAGCACACGCTCTATGTCCAGATTATTCGTGGCCCATGCAGCCCGGGAATAGAGCACGCCGAGGAAACGCTTCGGCACCCTACCCAACCAGGCCGTGTACCACGCGAGATACGCTTCGGTGTCCTGAAAGACCTCTTCTCCGGCCGGATGATGGATTCCCTGCCAGGGGACTTCTTCCGGGTCACGGTACGGGACTCCTTCATCGAACAGGCTGTGCATCAGGTATCGCAGCATGTTCTCAAGGTTGTCCGCGCCGTTGTACAAAATATACCGATAAACCGTGGCCACCATCTCGGGCGCCACCGACGAAAGAGCCCAGTAAGAAGGGTCACTGCCGACCACCACCACGGGGATGCGATCCCGAAGCGACTGGATCTCAGGCTCCAGCTCGTCCCAATATGCCTCGGCGGTGCGGTATGCGAGGATGCAATCCGCGGACCGGAGCGCGGACTTGACGTCGTCAATCAGGCCCGGCGTCGAGTTGATCTGCTTGGTCGAAAAGGACGTGAGGCGTATCCCGAGCGAATCGGCCGCCTCTTTGATGATCGGAAGATAGTTTGACCACATGACGGTGCAGATGTGCACGGCAACCTCCTGGGCTATTCACTGTAGTTTTTTATCAATCGTGAACCGATAATGAAGAAAACGATCGCATACAAGAGGAGCACTCCGAGCGACAGTAGGGCCGTCGAATCAAAGGAGGCTTTGCGAATGGCTACGTTGGTGTGGGTCAGGGGGAAGATCCAAACGAAAGCCCGTAAAACTTCCGGTATCCGATCCACGGGGAAAAAGGTCCCGCTGAAAAAGGCCATAGGAAGCATGAAGAAATTATTGTAGGTAGCTGTATCTTCATGTGATTTTGTAATCATTCCGGTGATCACTCCCAGGCTTGCAAAGAGGAAGCAGTTGAGCAGGAGGGTGATCGCGAAGAGCGGCGTCAGGGAAAAACCCGGCGCGGAAGCAAAACCCACAATAATGATGAGACCCGAAGCGAACAGACCTTTAACCATGCCGGCCAATACTTCGCCGATCATAATGGCCGAAGACTTGATGGGAGCCTGCACGAAGATCTGAAAGGTCTTGAAGTAGAGCCTGTTGAGATTCAATGCATTGGCAACCCACGAGTAGGAATTGTTCATGGAGCTCATGGCCACGAGCCCCGGAATGAGAAAGCTGAGATAGTCGGTCCCCTGCATACGGACGCTACGCCCCAGCCCAAGGCCGAATGTGAGGAGATAGACTATGGGAACGATCATCGCTGAAAAGAGGTAGCCGACCTTCAACAGCTTCCTACGGAACAGCAGCATCTCACGCACAAAGATAGGGTACCATCCTCCTCCGATCATTCGATTCTCTCCCCGGTAAGTTTGATGAACACGTCTTCAAGATTCGACTCGCGGATCGTGACACAACAATCCTGGCTCTGAGCTATGGTGTGGGCCTCTCCACGGTCGCGACAAATGTGTTGAATCAACTTTCCGTCACCGTTCACGTATTCCACGATGTGCTCTCCCACGCTCGCTTTGAGCGAGTCAGGGGTATCGAGTGCGATAAGAGATCCCTTTGCAAGAATGCCTACCCGGTCGCAGAGCGCCTCGGCCTCTTCAATGTAATGGGTGGTGATGATCACGGTCCTGCCGTCCATCCGCGTCTTGCGAATCACGTCCTGCATCTGGCGTCTAATCTGAGGATCGAGCCCGATCGAGGGCTCGTCGAGAAAGAGGACCGATGGTTCGGTGAGGAGAGATCGTGCTATGAGCAGGCGTCGCTGCATGCCTCCCGAAAAACGCATAACCACCGAATCGCGGCGGTCCCAGAGATCGACCGTGCTCAGACAGGAACGGATTTTCTCTGCCATATCCGGAACCCGATGCAGCATGCCGTAGATCAACAGGTTCTCATATGCGGTGAGCTCCCGATCGAGGTTGTTCTCCTGAGGGACCACCCCCATGAGGCTCTTCACCGCCAGGGCGTCCGCTACTACATCGAACCCGCCGATGAAGCATTTGCCCGAGTCGGGCTTCGACAGGGTGGTGAGCATCTTTATGACGGTTGTCTTTCCCGCGCCGTTGGGGCCGAGGAGCCCGAAGACGCTCCCTCGATCGACCCGGAATGAGAGGTTCTTGACCGCCTCTATCTTGCCGTAATGTCGGCTTATATTCCTGACTTCTATCATTGGGGGTGCATCCTCGGCATAATCACACGGGAACCGTTAACCGCGAAAACGCAGACGTCGATCCCGTATAAGCCCGACAGGTTGTGCTCGTTGACCACTTCATGAGGAGCGCCTTGGGAGAGCACGCACCCGTCGTTGATCATCACCACGCTGTCGGAGAAGAGCGTCGCCAGATTCGGGTCGTGAATGGTCATGAGCGCGGTAACCGACTTCTCTTTCACGATCTCCTTGATCTTCCGGAGAACCAGAATCTGATTTTTGAAATCGAGGTGGGAGGTCGGCTCGTCGAGCAGCATCACGGGCGACTCCTGGGCCAGAGCCCTCGCTATGAGCACCAATTGGCGCTCTCCTCCGCTGATTTTGGTGTACGGTCGCGATCGGAGGTGCCCGATGCCCACCCGTTCCACGGCCTCCTCGGCCTTGCGACGATCGTGCCGGGAGGGATTGGAGAACAAGCCCACGTGTGCCGTTCTTCCCATGATGACGGCCTCCAGGACGGAATAGGGGAAGGGTGGCTCGTGCTCCTGTGGAACAAGGGCAATGATCCTTGCCCGGTCGCTGTGCCGGTAATCTCCGATGCTGTTCCCCTTGAAACGGATGTCGCCCTTCTGGGGTTTCCAGAGTCCGGTGATGCACCGGAAGAGGGTGGTTTTCCCCGACCCGTTGGCTCCCAGAACCGCGGTGAGTTTTCCCGGCTCCGCCGCGAAGGTGACGCCTTTCAACACGGGGGTAAGGCTTTGACGATGCGAGAAATGGAGGTCTTCGACCGCCATCATGTTCCCCAACTCTCCTTTCCGCCTTTTTTCATAAGGTATACGAAGAACGGCGCTCCGGTAATGGCCGTAATGATGCCGACGGGCACATCGAAACTGGTGAGATTCCTTGCAATCGTGTCCGCAAAGATCATGAAAGAGGCCCCGCCGGCCATGCTCAGGGGTACGAGAGTCCTGTGGTCGGGACCGGTCATCATCCTGACCAGATGAGGGACCATCAGCCCGACCCATCCGATTATACCGCTTACCGAGACGGCAACGCTCACAGCGAGTGACGAGGAGGCCACAAAGATGATCCGCTCCCGCTTCACGTTTACTCCCAGGGTTTTCGCCTCATCATCGCCCATGCTCATGGCATTGAGCCGCCACCTCATGAGGAAGACCGGCGCAAGACCGACGACCACGCCTATACCGGCAATGGTCACGAGCCTCCAATCCGAAAGGGAGAAACTGCCCATGAGCCAGAAGACGATGCTCTGGAGCTTGTGGGGGTCAACGAGAAATTTCACGATGGAAACCATTGCGGTGAAGAAAGCCGAAATGATGACGCCGGACAAAATGAGCGGGAGTCTCGACACCTCGCCCTGGGTCTTGGCCATGGTATAGGTGAGGAGCACCGACATGATGCCGAAGAAGAAGGCCGCCGGTTGCACGGGAAGCCAGGATAGGAAACCGATGGACAGCGCACACCCCAGTGCGGCGCCCGCCGAGATACCCAATATGAAAGAGTCCACCAGGGGATTCCTGAATATCCCCTGCAACGTTACCCCCGATCCTGAGAGAGCGACGCCCACAAGGCCGGCCAAAATCACCCGCGGCAACCTGATGTCGATGACGATGGCGGTTTCAGGTGTGTCTGCAAGTCCCGAAAACGGCGCGATAGCCTGGAATAGAATTTTCAGGATACTCACCGGTGAGACGTGAAAAGATCCCACGAAGAGCGCTATCCAGCCCGCAACCAGGGGGGAGATCAATATCAAAAGCTTAATTAGCCGCTTTGTTTTCAAACTCTGCCACCCGCAAATAGGGAATGCCGTAGAGCTTCCTGTAGAAATCGTCGCACACCTTATTCACATCCACATCACGGAACAGTTCGGGATAGGCCTTTGAAGCTATCCAGAGCACGATGGGCGCAATCCGCGGAGACCAAGTGGACCAGCAAGGTGCCTTGTATACCCTGCCTTCCCTTACCGCCTTGACGTATCGCCATTGGGAGCTTTCCAGGATGCTCTCGGCCGAGTACCCCGCATGCCCCCATATGAAGATCAGATCAGGGTTCCACGAGACGATTTGCTCCAATGAGAAGTCGGCGCTGCTCTGCGGATTTCCGGAAGCAGGATTCACCGCTCCCGCCATTTTGAGGAGATCGCTGGTGACCCCTGAGCCGCAGGTCACCGTCGTGGGTTTACCGAGCAGCCACAAGACTTTTTTCCTGTTGGCCGGGGGGATGGTTGACACCTTCTCTTCTACGAGATCGAAGACCTTCTTCATCTCGGCAAAGCAGACCTCCACTTTCTGCTCCTTGCCGAAAAGTCTTCCGTGTAGCCGCATCACCTCGTAAAGCTCGGACAGGCTTTTGGGGTATATGCCGATGACTTTCAGGCCCCTGGCTTCCATGAACCGCACCGACTCGGGTTTGTACGTCCAGGTGACTACAACGTCGGGATTGAGCTTGAGGAGCACCTCTATGTTCACGTCCCCACCGCTGCCGGCAGAAGGAACCGTTTCTTCGACATCGGCCTTTGTTGCCCTGACCAGGTCGTTTGAATACGCATATCTGCCGATGCCGACCACTTGGTCCCATATCCCCAAGGCCGGAATCAACTCGTACGTCTGGAAAATGGCGGCCCGCTTGACGGGGACCGATACGGTCACCGTTCTGCCGAGATCGTCGGTGTACGTGAACGGTTCGGCCAGGGCCGCCGTTGGGGTATAAGAGAGGATGCAGGACACCAAAATTACAGCGATTGTCCAAAGCAGCTTCATGCCGACTCCGGAGGTTGAGAAGCCGCACCGAGGGAGTGAATATCCATCGAAGCCGTTTCCCGTTTTCGGACGGCATGTTCGGGTCACATCATGTGATGCGGTCATTCTGAAGATGTCTCCTCGGTGGTGCTCATGTCCGGTTAACGAGATGCGGAGGTTCGTGAAGATCCGGAAGATTTCTTCTCCCGGAACAAGATCGGAACGGTATATTTCAAACTCTCCTCGCCGATTGCAGCAGGGAACCGGGGAAAACTATCCGCTGCCTTGCGAATGATCTCTCCCGCGGCATCGTCCAGGGCCTCGCAACCCGACGGCTCGGCCACTGCTACGCCTACCAAGGTACCGTCCCGTTTTATGGTGAAGGAGACGACCACTTGACCGTGTCGCTTCTGTTTCAGGGCTTTCTTGGGGAAAAAGGTGGCATGGCGAATGGCCGCGAGGATCTTGGACTGAAAGTCCCTGATCTCCCTTCCCAGGGACGTGGCCCTCATGTGGGGATTGCTTGCCACTTTGGGACTGCTTGCGGTCGAGCTCTCTTTCTTGGGCTGCACCTGTTTTTCCTGTTCCGAATCCTCCGGTATCTGATCCGAAACCCCTGTGAGCTCCGTGGGATTCTCGGCCTGTTCGCGGGCGATCACTTCCGGGGGCTCCTCCGTCTTCTGCGGATCTTCAACGGGCTGCTTTTCAACTTCCTTTTCCGGTTCTTCCTCGGGTTGCTTTTCTTTTTCCTGCGACTGGGTGGACGCGGACGCATCCCGATCGCAGGGCGTTGAGGCCACCGGCGTCAAATCCTGTTCGGAGACCACGACGACAAACGCTCGGTCCGTCTGACCGTACGGGTCGCCTGCAACTCCCGTGCGCGGCGGAATAAGCGCACTGCCTCCGACAAATGCGCCCGCGTGGATCATCGTCGAAGCAACGAGAAACGGAATGAGCCTTTTCATGATCAGTTTGCTCCAACTCCTTCTTGTGTCGCTTCTTTGGTCTTCACCTTCTGCGTGAGGATGGCGATACGATAGAGACCCGCGTGCTTGACCCTGTCCAGCACATCGACCATTCGCCCGAATCCGGCGTTCCGGTCGCCTTTGATCAAGACCGTCGTGTCCCGGTCTTCCAATGCCGATGCAGCAAGTCGAACCGACAACGCTTCGGGCTCGACGAGATCCTTGTTCACGTAAATGGCACCGGAGCTGTCCACCGTCAGGATTATCTCCTTCCTCTCCGCACGGATCTTCTGCGACGCAGCTTCGGGCAGATCGATGCGAATGCCCGGAGCCACACGGAAAGTGGTTGAGAGCAGGAAGAAGATGATCAGCAGAAAGACCAGATCCACCAACGGCGTGACATCCAGGGAGCCTCCTTTTGACTTTCCGTTCTTCGTCCACATTTGACAATTCTCTCTGTACCGGGCCGTGGATCGCGGTCCGACGGCGAAGCGGTCATCGCGTAGAAGAAGCCAACAGCTTGAGTGACCGATCCTCCGACGATTGCCCGATAAGCTCCTGGGTGATTGCCACGGACTGCTTCTCCAGCTCCTGCGATAGAGTTTCCGCGCGATTTTGCACGTACCGGTCCATCACCACGGCCGGTATGGCCACAGCGAGGCCTGCATAGGTCGTAATGAGGGCTTCCGATATTCCCGCGGCAAGGAGCGGAGGGTCCACGACCGTGTGATGGGATATCACTTCAAAGGCCTTGATCATTCCCGAGACCGTCCCAAACAAACCGAGAAGGGGACAAAGGTAGGCAACCGTGCTGAGGATGTACTGATGACGCTCCAGAGAGAGTGCCTCCTGGGATCCGTTCTCGGAAACGGTGAATTTGATCATGTCCGCGCCCCGGCCGTGTTGGGCCAGTCCGGCCCGCGCTACCCGTGCAATGGGCGCCGAGGCATGTTTGTCGCAAAGCTCGGCCGCGTCCGTGAGCTTTCCTTGTCTGACTTCGTCCTGAAAGGTCTGCACAAACTCCCGAGGTATCAGTCTATTTCCACGCAGAGCCCACAACCTCTCCAGGAACACGCCGACGGCCATGATGGAACAAAAAAGGATCGGATACATGGCGATGCCGCCGCGTTGGAAAAAGTCCCAAAAATCCATTGCAGCTCTCTCCATTCACACTCTCGGTCATTTCAAAATTCAGAGGTACACCAGATACGATACCCCACTTTGTATGCAAATGGTAGCACTCTTTGTAACCGCGTGCTATTCTTTTTCCGAATCAATTCTTTCTCCGAGGCTCCCAACATGGTCTCCACCCTGATCAATGCACTGGAAATGGCAACAGGCGCACTGCGCGTAAACGTTCTCCGCTCCCTTCTCACCATCCTCGGTATCGTCATCGGGGTCGGCGCGGTCATCATGATGGTGGGCCTCGGCATGGGTGCCCGTGAAATGATCGGCGAGCGCATCCGGTCTATGGGCAGCAACCTGGTGCTCGTCATTCCCGGCGCAAGCAAGCAGGGAGGGGTGCACATGGGCTCGGGGACGGTCCATACGCTCACGGCAAAGGATGCCGAGGCCATCGCGCGGCGGTGCCCCTCCGTAGCGGCAGCGGTACCGATTTGGAGCCAGGTGACCCAGGTCATTCATGCGAACCGCAACTGGCGCACCCGGGTTTCAGGAGTGACCGGAGACTACTTCGTGGTGCGGGATTGGAGCCTTGCGGGAGGGAGATATTTCAACGCCAACGAAGAGCGAGCCGGTTCGAAGGTCTGCGTTATCGGCAAGAGCGTTGCACGACGTTTGATGGGAGAGGGGGACCCGGTGGGGAGGGAGCTGAGGATTCAGAACGTGCCCTTTAGAATCGTGGGGTTACTCGATACCAAGGGCCAATCCCCGGGCGGGGAGGACCTGGACGACACGGTTCTGGTGCCCATCGTGGCCTCTCATGCCAGGCTGTTCGGCACCCCCTTCAAGGACGAGGTGCGCGTCATCATGGTTCAGGCCGCATCCCGGGATTCCATTCTTCAAGCCGAAGAAGAAATCACCGCGTTGCTCGCCAAGAGACACCGGATAGCAGGCAGTGCGGACAACGATTTCACCGTGAAGAGCTTGACCGAGATGATGCGCGCTTCAGAGGAATCGCTCAAAATCATGACGACCCTGCTCGGTTCCATAGCAGCGATATCGCTACTGGTCGGCGGCATCGGGGTGATGAACATCATGCTGGTGTCGGTGACCGAAAGGACCCGGGAGATCGGCATCAGAATGGCTGTGGGAGCCAAGACCTCAGACATCCTCGGACAATTCCTCGTCGAGGCCTGTGCCCTGACCGTACTTGGCGGCCTCACGGGAATTGCCTTTGGCACAGGGGGCTCGTGGTTGTTCGCCCGGGCGACCAACTGGCCGGTGTTGATAAGCCCGTTCGCTGTGGTCTTGGCATTCGGGGTCTCGGCCGTCGTGGGGATCGCTTTCGGGTTCTACCCTGCGTACAAAGCCTCCCGGTTGCACCCCATCGATGCTCTGAGGTACGAATAGACGACTCCCGGATCCTTTTGATCGGAGTCCTTGGCTTGCGCGGCAAAGAGACGAGGAGATTTACCCTTCGACCCATTTCCAGGCATCTTCCAGCTCGGCCGCGGAGAACGTCTTGACCTCGCAGGACATCAAATGTGCTGCCAGTTTGGTTCCCCATTCAACGCATTTGGACCCTCCGACCACGGCCACCTTCTCAAAATCGTTTCGGTGCTTAAGCCCGTACGTGGCGTCGTCCCACATGGCGCCTAATTCCCAACCGGTGAACGAGTCGTCCATGTAGTAAACGCAACCGATCTTGGCCGACTTGGCGAGGAGGTCGTTCAACGCAGGGATGAAGACTTTCTCGTAATCCTGTTGTGTGGCCTTTTCCGAAAGCTTCACTCCCAGGATGTTCCCCTTGCTCCTCGGCATGATTTCGATCATGATGCTCCCCTCCTGTCTGGTTTGGTACGGACGGAAGCTCGAAGAGTGAGCCTCGCCCGGTTTGTCGGGCATGTCTCCGGGATACGCCGCGAGACTTCTCCCTTGCCGAGCAACGGAGGCATCGGCGCCTGTGACTGTCTTGAGAGCTACGGTGCGGGACATGATCCCCCCGCCGGCTGTTCCTCGATGGTCCATCCAACCGACCGTCGTCGGGGTTACCGGCCGTTGCTCACGGGCGCCTTCCCCACGGGTATCTCGACCCCCAATTCCCGCAGGCTATCCACAAGGGCATCTCGCCCGGTGTAGACGATGCCGTGCATTCCGGCTCGAATCGCTCCATCGATGTTTGCCGGGAGGTCGTCGATGAAGACGCTTCTTGTCGGATCGATGCCGAACCTCTCCACGGCCATGGCGTAGTATTCGTCCGCGGGCTTCATCACACCCAGTTCAAAGGAAAGAGCAGAGCCTTTGTAAAAGGTAATTCTGGGAAACTTGCCTACGATCCACTCGTAGTGCTCCCTGCTTGTGTTGGAGACGAGCCACGTTCCGTACCTCCCGGCCAACGATTCACCGAGGTCCACCATACCGTGATCGAGGCTGAAGATGTCGCACCAAATCAAGCGAAAGTCCTCCCCCGCGATTCGCACGCCAAGGATGCCTTCAACCACGCGACGAAAGAGATCGAACTCAATCTCTCCCTTTTCCAGTGAAATCGCCGGTTCGTCGAACTGCTCGAGAAACGCATCCCGGTCTTCGTTCAGCAGCCGGGTCTGTTGCGGGGAAAGGTACGGACGGAGTCTATGCAATCCTATCCCTCGATCGAAGGGCACAAGAACCTGGCCCAGATCGAAGAGGATGTCGCTGATTGTGCCGTCCGTCGTCTTCATCGGACCTTCATTCTTAATACGTGATTTCAGAAGTTCAGTAGCGCATTTCACCTCTGCAGGCGCTACCATCGTCTCTGTTCACGATCAAACGAAGTCCCCGTCATTCCTGAGGAGGCAGGAATCCAGGCTCTTCCAAACACCCTGGACTCCGGCTTTCGCTCGGGGTGACGACTTGAGACCGTCACGGGTCACCTTGGAATCCATTGGCTTTCGGAAGTGTAGCTCCCAAAACCGGTAATTAGTATGGCTCTCGAAAGGTTTCTAGAATATACCCAAATCCAGACCTTCCGCTAAGGTCTCGCCAAGTGTGCGACATTGCTCGATCACGGTGTCTGAGATGTCGCCCCTTGCCACGATCGGCTCCTGCACTTGTTTGAAGCCGTAGCCTTTCACAATGCGCTGGATCGAGGTCAGGGCTCCGGTACCGTCGTTACCGGCGCTTATCACCACCGAGTAGGACTTGCCTTTCATGTGGTCCCGGACTCCTTCGTACGTGCGATCGAAGAGATCTTTTACCGCACCCGCCATATATCCGAAATACTCCGGACTGCACACCACCAATGCCGTACACCGCATCATGACCTGTTCGGTCACTTCACCGGCCCGGAGTCGCATAACCCGTACTCGGCCCGAGCGGAGAGCCCCTTCCTCCACAGCGGCCGCAAGGCGCTCCGTGTTACCGGATTGGGAATGATAGGCGATGAGGAGCATCTTTTGGCAATCTGCGGGATTCACGAATGACCGTACTTTCTCAAGAACGCGGGACAGCGTCGGTTCAGTGGACCGTCAGTGCATCTTCCCATTGCTTATTTCGGTCATAGGCCGCAACGAACGGTAAGCTCCCATTGTTTCATGAACTCCAGCACCACTTCCTGAGTACTCTTCCCGGTCTCTTCCGCTTCCTGTTCCACCATGGACCAGAAATTCCCCAACCGCGGAAAGATTGCTTCGGTGAACGTCAGCACCAGCGTGTTTCCGCAAGCACAATGGCGATACATCATGGTAAACGGTTTTTGCATGACGCCGGATGCATCTTCAATCGAATGGCCCTTGGGCGACGTGTAGCAGATATAGTCCGAAATGCTGTAAAAATTGCGTCCGCAGGCGCGGCACGGCTTCGGGAACAACATGTCCGTATCGTCAATAGATTGAAAGAGCTCGATGTATTCAGAGAAACGCAGGTTGTTGCGGTCTCTTAGATTTCCACAGAAGGTGGGCTCCTCCATGGCTGCTCCTCAATATTGGGCACGCTCATTCGGGACATCCCTTCAGCTCCTCCGGAACATTGCTCCGAAAAGCGGCACATTCTCCATTTTCTCGAAAAACGGTTACCCGGCAGATGTACTCCGGTGCGGCAACCGGCAACCGTATCAGGCGGCGTCATGGCTCTTGCTGCTCAGCCACGTTTCGATTCTGTCCCGCAATAAGACGAAGATGCCTAAGGCGATGATGCAAATCACGGACATGGCAATCAGGAGCGTCCAGTTCTCGTCGTACACGGCAGATCCGCTGAAGCTCAGCATGATCGTGCCGGGAATCCGCCCCAAAGTGCAAACTACGACGAAGGTGAGCCACCGCATGGGACTCAGCCCGAGAATATAGGAAAGGATGTCTTTTGGAAAGCCGGGAATGATAAAAAAAGCCAGCGAAATCATGATTCCCTTGCGTCTGGTCAGGAAACCGAACTTCCCGAGGGATTCTTCGCTGACCACGAGCTTGACGAGCGGCAGTCCTATGATCCTGGCGGCGGCAAAGGCAATAATGGAGCCGACGGTCAATCCTATGGACGAGTAGAGAATGCCGGGGCCGGCTCCGAAAATGAACCCGCCCACCACGCCGGTAAGCTCTCCCGGAATGGGTGCAAAAACCACTTGAAAGGCTTGAAGAATAATGAAGACCGCCGGCGCCCGGGAGCCCCAACCTTCGATGTACGTGCGCAGTCCTTCACGGTCTTTGAAGACCTCCCACATCTTGCTCCAGAGGGGACCGAGATGCCCGGTGACGGCGAGAGCGGCGATAGCTGCCGCAATGGCCGCAAGAAGGCTCATGGCAACGATCAGTCGTTTTCTGTCCTCGGGCTTGATCGCTTTCATCAATTGACCCCGGGTTGAGGTAGGGAGCTTTGGTCGAAGCTCATTTCCGATGGCTCCGACATCGTTCTGAGAATTTCATCCTCCATCCTGCGAATGAGTGGCGGAAAGGTCTTGGAGTTTCTCGCGCATATCCCCGTACCGTCGTAGCGGGCGCAGACATTGGCTACGATGTCCGGTTTCACCATGTCGATCTTGTTGAACACCCTGATGAGCGGTATCAAGCCCAAGTTGAGCTTGGCCAGGAGCTCTTCCACCGCGGTCATCTGGGTCTCGAAGGCCGGATTGGAGCAATCGATCACATGAATCAACAGATCCGCGTCCGCGAGCTCGTCCAGAGTTGCGGAAAATGCCGCGACAAGGGGCTCCGGGAGATCCTGGAGAAAACCCACGGTGTCGGTAACGATCACTTCCGTTTCCCGCGGGAATCTCAATCTTCTGCTCGCTGGATCCAGTGTGGCGAAGAGCTTGTCTTCCGTGAGCACTGCGGACTTTGTCAAATTGTTCAGGAGTGTCGATTTGCCTGCGTTGGTGTACCCGACGATGGAGATCACCGGTACGCTTCTCCTGTTTCGCAGCCCCCTCCGGAGGGACCGCCGCCTGCCGAGCTGCTTGATCTCATTCTCGAGAAAGACGATCCGCGTATGTATTCGCCGCCGATCGATCTCCAATCGGGTTTCGCCGGGACCCCGACCACCGATTCCACCCGTCAATCGCGAGAGAGCGTCGTCCTTCTCTCCTAACCTGGGAAGAGCGTACTTCAATTGGGCCAGCTCCACCTGAATCTTGCCTTCCCGCGAGGTTGCCCGTTGGGCGAAGATATCCAGGATGAGCTGGGAACGGTCGACAACTTTCAGCTCGGTGAAATCAGCAATGGATCTGACCTGATTGGGGCTCAACTCGGTATCGAAGACCAGAAGATTCGCTCCCTTTTGAAGCGCGTCGATGACGATCTCCTGGAGCTTGCCTTTGCCCACCACGAAACGCGGGTCCATTGACTTGCGATGCTGAACGGTGTATCCCACCGTGTCCAATCCGTCTGAGGAGGCCAGCTCGGTCAGCTCCTTCAACGATTCTTCGACCTCCCACTCCTTGCCGAAAGGCTTTCCGATGAGATAGGCCCTGTCCCGCCCGGCCGTGACCGACCGTGCCCCTACCGATCTGGAGATCTCGTCTTCCAACGATTTGATGAAGGCGGTGAAGTCGAGATCGAGCTGGGAGGGAGCTACCGGGTCGAGAATCTGCCACACCTTCCCCGCAGGATTATCCGGCAACAGATGCGCCATTCTAACCACCGTGGGCAGGCCGTTCTCGCCCACTCCCACGGAGGCGAGCAAATCCAATCGCAACAGGGCCAGATCCGTCAAATCCTCCTGTCCGAGGGGCTCGTCCTTGAGGTGGGAATGAATGAGCCGGAGCCCGCGCAATCGCCCCACTCCCACGCGCCATCCTTCCAGCTTCGGGATCAAGAGAGACCGCGCATCGCCCACCACTACCTTGTGAACATTCCCTTTCCGGTCCACCAGAAGGCCTATTTGGCGTCTGATCTCGGCGGAAAGCTCGGTAAGACGTCGCGCCGTCTCCTGGGTTATCACCCGGGCTGCAGGCATTCTTTTCAGGGCAAGTCGTTCCAGACGGTCTCGCTGAGATGCCTTGAGACCTTGCATCGATCCGACAACCAAGCTCAATACGAAAACCTCAACCCCACGGTACATCGCTGCCGGGAAGCAATCATTCGTGACCTGGGACCATGAAGATCCATTCTCCGGCGGATCGACCGGAAGCAACTAACGATTCGATCCAATATAAGCATACTCCCTTTGGAGCTTCGTGCAAGGTACTTGTACTGTTTCGCAGTCAAGGATGTGACGTGACGGTAAGGAGGGCTTTTCTCTCGAACGACTTATATCATTTCGCAATTAAGAATGTGACTTCACGAAACGGACGGCATGTCTCCGAAGCGAAGTCGGGGTCGCGCCGTTCGAAGCGGAAGAGACATGCCGTCCGAATTACCTGTTGAAAAGCGAAATGATATGAATGCCCGGAAACCGCTGGAGAGTCGTCTCAACGATCTCCGGGCATCTGTTCTCAGGAATCGTTCCGAGAATGTCTGGTTTCTTCCTCGGGAACTATCTTGACGGTTACGCAACGCTTGACGTCAAGGTACTTGCGAGCAGCGGCGAGCACGTCCGCGGCCTTTACTTTGGAGATCTTCTCGAGATACTTGGCGTCAAAGTCGTATCCCAAACCGTACAACGTGTTCAAGGCTTTGTTTTCAGCCCTGGTCCAGGAGCTCTGCAACGAAATGAGATGGTTGCCGGTCAGGTTGGTGATCGCGCGGTGGATCTCCGCATCGGTCACCGGAGCTCCGCTGATTCGTTTGATCTCCTCGAAGAGTCCTGCCACGGCTCGGTCTGCCTTGGTGGGATCGCAGGCAATGTAGAAGGCGAAAACCCCGGGATCGAGGCCGGGCCGCACAAAGGAGGTCACCGTATAGGCGAGGGATTCCTTGTCCCGGAGCTGCATGAAGAGTCTACCTCCCTGGCCTGCCAGGATATTGTTGAGCACATCCAGGGCGTAGCGGTCTTGCTCGGACATGGTGGTTCCCCGGAATCCGATGGCGATGTGCGCTTTAGCCCTCGGAATCCGTATGACGGAGTTTCTCGCGGCCGTGAGCGGCTCTTCCTTGGGGATGTCCGGCGCTACCAGCTTCTTGTCGGGGAGCTTCCCGAACAGTGCTTCAATCAGTTTCATCGTCTTGGCGGGATCAACGTCGCCCACCACAGTGATAACCGTGTTGGACGGTACCGCGTACCTGTCGTAGACCTCTTTCAGGTCGTTTCTCGTGAAGCCGGTTACTGTGGCAAGGGACCCTTCCTTGTCAAATCCGTAGGGATGTTTCGTGAAAATCGTCCTGTTGAGCGCGTTGATAGCGAACTGGACCGGGCGGTCGGGCTCTGTCTTTATGCGATTGATGGTGAGGGTTCTCTCCCGTTCCAGCTTATCTTCGGGAAATGCCACATCCGACGATAACTCGGCCATGAGTTTGAGCCCATCGCCGGCGTAACGGCTGAAGAAGCTCCCCGAAAGCCCGAAAGAATCATATCCCGAGAATCCCCCAAGTTTTCCCCCCATGTCTTCCACCTTCCGGGAGATCTCCACCTCCGACATTTTGGAAGTGCCTTTGTTGAGCATGCGGGCGATGAAATTCATGATCCCTTCGTCATCCTTATTTTCGAAGCGCTTGCCTCCCAGGTGGGCGATCCTGATGGAAACGACGGGGTTCGATTTGTCCGGTACGATCACCACCTTGAGACCGTTGGCGAGCGTTCGGATCACCGGTTTGGACACCGAGGCCGATGCGGCAGCCGGTACACCCTGTTCACCGGCCGAAGACCCGACCAGTGCAGTCAGATCTTCGATGTGAAAATCTTTGGAGTCTTTTTCGGGAACGAGCACGGATACCGTGACGTTGGGAGAAGACAGATAATTCTTGACCACCGTAGAAATCTGCTCCGGTGTGACCTGCTCGTTAAGACGCAGGTACTTCTGTTCGAAGACGGGGTCTCCCAAGTCGGCCATATAGCTGCCAACGGCCCGTGCCATACCCTGGACGGTTTCGCGGCCGTAGATGTGCTCGGATTCGATATGGGTTTTCGCTCGTTCGAGCTCTTCTTTGGAAGGAGGCTTCGAGGCGAGTCCCACAACTTCGTCCATGATCGCCTTTGTCACCGATTTGAGATTCTTGGCATCCAGTGTGGCAGATATGACAAACAGGCCGGGGTCCTTTGGAGTGACCGAGGAAGCGTAGATCGAGTTGACCAGACCCTTTTCTTTCTTGAGCACTCTTACCAGTCGAGAGCTTTCCCGTGCTCCGAGGATATCCGAGGCCAAGTCGAGCGCATTCACGTCGTTCCCCTGCGATGAGGGGATATGAAACGCGAGGCTGAGGCGCGTCTCTCTGGCGTTGTTATCCCGAATCAGTGAGCTTCTGATCTGCTTCTGGATCGGCTCCGAAGGCCGGGGAGGCCTGAAAAACCCCTGGGGTTTGAGATCCGCGGTCAGTCGTTCCACCTCGTTTCGTATCTGATCCGCTTTTACGTCTCCGACCACAAGGAGGAACATGTTTTCAGGAACGTACCACTTCTTCCGGAAGGCCAATATATCGTCCCGGGTGAATTTCTCGACCACCTCTTTGTAACCGATGATCGGGTACTTGTAAGGGCTCTTCTCATACGCTGTGTGGAACAGCAACTTTGAGGCTTTGCGTGCCGGTCGCTCTTCTCCTTCGAGGATCTCCTCCAGCACCACCTGTTTTTCCTTGGCCAGTTCCTGCGGGTCGATGGTCGGCCTCAGCACTGCGTCGGTGAGGATGTCCAACCCCTGCGCAGCAGCGCTCGATGGTACCGTGATATGGAACACCGTCTCGTCCCAACTGGTGTACGCATTGATATCGCCGCCAAGGGCTTCAACCTCTGAAGCAATTTGCCCCAGACCGCGGCGCTTGGTTCCCTTGAAGGCCATGTGCTCTATGAGATGACTGATGCCCCCCTCGGATCGCTCTTCGTCTGCGCTGCCCACCTTGACCCACAGTTGCAGCGCCGCCACCTTACGGGCATGATCTTCCTTGACCAGTACTTCCAGACCGTTGGGAAGCTTGAATGTGCTCAAATCACCCTCCATCGCTTGTGCATTCACAGGAGCCGTCATCATTATCACCATTGCACAGATCCATCCGGCGATGGAAGCAATCGTAATTGATTTAGCCATGTATGATACCTTTCGCAAAGTAATAAAGGCGCACCGGGGGTCTCTACGGGAGCCCCCGAGTACCTGCGATTCCGCGGGAGAAAACCCCGGGATCGAATTTCCGACAAACCGTCCGCCATCGTAACCTCCCATGAAGGCTACCGACTCTTCGAGAGTATCCGGTCTTTGGCTGGAGAGCTCCTTGGACGCGCTACTCTCAACGAACCTTAAGCCCTCCCCGGATCAAGTCAACGGGGGGCACGGCGGCATGTCCGCAGCCGCATCCTCCCCGGGTAAGGGGAATCGTATGCCTCATGATGCCGCAACGCCCTCACGAAGCCGTCGGACCTTTTCCACAGACTCCCGGGATGGGAGCAAACCGGAGAACGTCCTCACGTAGAGATCGGCCCTGGCGTGAAGAATGTCCCGGAGCTCCTTTCGATGTCTCTCGTCCACGCGTCGTCCGATCTCCTTGAGCGTGTCAAGCACGCGCAGGTTGAGGAGCCACTTGGGAATGAACGGCACGATGACGCCGTTGAGGAGAGCGTCCAGCAGAGTGAAGCCTCCTCCCACCACGATCTCTGCCGTGATTAATACCAGAGCCCACAACGTGTACGAACCGTAGAGCTTGATCTCGTCCGCGGTGGAGAGACCGTTGCGCAATCGACCGAACTCCTCTTCGAGAAGGTGCTCCACACCCGGGAAGGCCTCCTCATAAAGGGACCGGATCTTTTCCGGACTCCATTTGGGCACGTCACCGGCGGCCACCTCTCGCAGGTCCGCCATGCCGGGATTCGACACGAGAAGCTCTGAAATCCGATAATTCAACCGACCCACAGCGCGCTCCAGCGGTTCCAATACCGCGGCCGAGCGCATCTTGTGGAGGTCTTCGGTCATAATGTCCCCATTTTCCGTCTCCGGTTTCCGATCAGCCTCACCGACACTCAGGATGTGAGAAATTGACCGGAATGCCTTACGAAGCGTGTTTCTTACGAACATCCTCGGCACGAAGAGAATGTCGTACTTGCGGAGGAGCTCTTGCAAGCGGCCTCGAATCCGAGTCTCCATTTCACTGGAGACAACTACGTCCAAGCTCCGTTCCATTTCCTCGGAAACGGAGCGGAGTATCCTGTGGATGGCGGCATTGAGGTTCTCGATCCGCTCTATGCGCAAGTTCAGAAGTCCTTCCAGCTCTTCCAGGCCGGATGTGACGCGCATTTTCAGCCGAGTCCGTTCGCGGTTTCTTATCTCTTCGACGCGCGTTTCAGCGCTGTTGTGGGAAAAGAGCTCCGAAAATCCGGGGAGATCCCGGAGCCCGGGAATGAAGTCAGGAGCCGCCGCGAGCCGATTCACGACAATCGGTTCGGTTTTCGTTTCAGTCTCGGCAAGGGCCCTCCGGAAATCCTCCCACGCGGATTCGGATGTCACCTTGTTCATGACAAACAGGGTTTGTTTGTTCCAGCCGGCTGCCATTTCTCGCATTCGGTCTCCGGAGAGATCTCCGTACTTCTCTTGAGAAGTGATGAGGACTGCAATGTCACACATGACGAACAGATCCTCGGCTATCCTCCGGTTTGCGGTCTCGATGCTGTCGAAATCGGGTGTGTCCGCAAGGATGAGGTGCCTCAACGAGTCGTCCCGATGGCAAGAGTAGCGGGGGCGGCTCTCCTCGGTGATGCCTAGGCAAGGGCAGTCCTGTAAGCGCGGTAAGGCGTCCTCGTGCACGAGGAGAACAGGCTGAAGCGTACACGGGCGTCTTACCCCCACGTCGCTGATTGTGCGGCCGGCCAGGGAATTGAAGAGGGTGCTCTTGCCCGTGCCCGTCCCTCCGATCAAGGCCACAATGGCCGGGAAGCCGGCAGGCAATCCCGATTTCCAGGAGAGAGCATCCAAGAGCCTCAGCACCAAACCATAGGTTTCTTCAAGGATGGAATGGCCCTCGAGACGAGGATCGAAATAGAGCCCGCGAATGTTCGGTGACTGATCCATCGTCCATCTCCTCGGCCTCGATCGGCTTCATTGAGGCAAGGTCCGTCTGCGGATGACGGCCTCGGAGGGCTCCCAGAACGGTCCGTCGCCGAAAAAACGACATGCGCGCCGGCAGAGACACCTCCGTGATCGACGTACCGCCGATCCGCCCGGGGCGTCGTGCAACCCCATTTCTTAGATTTGAACGGAAGGCCGTCTGAAGTAAACCGTTTTCAAAGGGTTTCGAACCGGGAATAACCTCTCGCTTCCGTACCGGAGCGCTCTGACGGCTCAATGCGGTGCCGACGGACAATCAGTTGTTGATGTTCTCGATGGCTTTCCTCACGGCCGGAGGGATGAATATCGACTCGAGGTTGAGACGACTGAGGGATCGGCAGAGGACCAGGATCTTCCTCCGATGAGAGTCTTTTCTGTTGATGAGAATCATAGGCTTGCCGGCAACCCTGCAAAAACCGCCATCTATTCTCAGCCCGGCCTGCCCGAGATTCTCGTACCGCAGCTCCACCCCCAATCGATGAGCAATTTCCTCGAGATGCTCAAGTAGAGAGCTTTCGTTCATTCAACGGCTCCTCCTGCTCCGGTGGGAGATCGAACACGGATTAGTCCGCTTGGAGATTATTGTCAAGAGAAAATGGACGGAGCGGGGCTATCTCGAAAAGGTGTGGCGTCCGTACGCAGCGGAAATCGAACGGATGGTCGGAGACGGATAAGGACGGATGAGGAACAATACCGGCATCTTTGATGCATGCTCGGCGTGGACTACCGTCAATCCGGGTCACCGATCTCCTTCCCGAAGCACCTTTCCCAGAGCGTGACCGAGCTCTGCGGCCGTGTATGGCTTGGCACTGATTCCGTTGAAACCGAAGGCCTTATAGTCCGACATGACCGGATCGTTGGAATAGCCGCTGGAAACGATGGCTCTGACCCCCGGGTCGGTCTTCCTGATTGCCTTGATGACTTCAAGTCCTCCCATGCCTCCCGGCACCGTTAAATCAAGTACGATTACGTCAAACGGGCGGGAAGACCGTATGGCTTCCTCATAAAGCTGCAAAGCCTGTTGCCCGTTTTCCGCCAGAACCACCTCGTATCCAAGGAGTGAGATCAATTCTCCGGCGAGCTCTCTCACTGCGGGTTCGTCATCCATGAGAAGCACTCGCCCGGATCCTGCTTCCAGATTCCGAAGAGATTCCTTTTCATCAACCATCTGCCGGTCCGACGCGGGGAGATACATGTGAAACGCGGAGCCTTTGCCCGGTTGCGACTCCACGGTGATAAGCCCTTCATGGTTCTTGAGGACGGAATAGGCGATGGCAAGGCCAAGCCCGCTGCCACCGGGTTTGGTGGTGAAGTACGGATCGAACACCCGCGACAGCTCCGCCTCGGGTATGCCTTTGCCGGTGTCGATCACTGACATTCTTACGTATTTTCCGGGAGCTATGGGAAGTCCCTGGTCCGGCGAAACTTCCACGTTTCGACCCTCAACCAGAATCGTGCCTCCCTCGGGCATGGCTTGGTCGGCGTTAATGACGAGGTTGTTGAACACCTGGCTCACCTGACCTTCGTCCGCTTCCGCGTTCCAGAGATCTTCGGTCAAGTCAAATTCGCACCGTACGTTGGAGCCTCTGAGCCCGAAGAGGCAGCTTTCTACGACGGTATCGTGGAGGGACAAGACCTTCTTGACCGGCTCGCCTCCCTTGGAAAAGGTAAGTAACTGCCGGGTCAAGATCCGGGCCCGCGAGCAGGCCGACTCCGCCTGATTCAGTCTCCCCAACATTTTTTCCGGTGAGTCGGCGCAGTACTTTGCCAAAGAAATGTTGCCCAGGATTGCCGTAAGGATGTTGTTGAAATCATGGGCCACTCCTCCCGCCAGAACGCCTATTGATTCCAGTTTCTGAACTCTCAGGAGCTCCCTCTCCACCTCGCGTTTTTCGGTCACATCCTCCAGGAAGTAGAGAGTAGCGGGTCGTCCCTCCCAGCCGATTTGTACTGCACTAATCTCCACCCATTTGATCTCCCCGCCGGAATCCAGGATTCTGAACCGGGTCGATTCCGCACCGCCCTCTCCTCGGGCACGGCTCGAATAGCGGGCCATCACCATTGGAGCATCGTCGGGATGAACGAAGTCAATGAACGGCCTCGATGTCAACTCCTGCTCCGAGCGGCCCGTTATTTCCCGCACACGGGTATTGACGAACTTGAGCATTTGATCCTGAACGACCGCCACACCCTCGCTTGCATTGTCCACCACCAGGCGGTACTTCTCCTCCGATTCTCTGAGACGCTCTTCGGCCCTCTTCCTCTCGCCGATGTCTCGGCCGATGGCCAGAATGGACTGTTTGCCGCCGTAATCGATAAGTCGCGCCGTGAACTCCAGGTCAAGGATGCTTCCGTCCTTACGCCGATGTTCTGTCTCGAAGGAGCCGAAACCATTCTCCAGGACTTGTCGAATGCGCTCGGGAATCAGCTTCGCCTGTTCGGGTGTGTCGAGATCGGTGGGGGACATGGAGAGGAGCTCCTCCCTCGTATAGCCCAAGCGAGAAAGGCCGGCGGAATTGGCGTCAAGGAATCTTCCTTCGACGTCGTGCACGAAGATACCGTCCACGGCACTTTCAAAGAGCGTGCGATACTGTCTTTCCGATTCCTTCAGGGCTTCCTGGGCCGTTTTGCGGTCAGTGACGTTTCTCACTATGGCGAGAATCTCGCTTTCGCCGGCAGACACCATGCGGGCCTCGAAATCCTGCGGTCCCCTGTTGGGAACGTCAAGTCGGTACTCGAATATCTGGGCTCCTCCCCCGTTCAGTGCCGACTCCATGTGATGCCCGTACATTGCGGCGATTTCGGGAGGGAGGACTCCGTCCAGTCGCTTGCCGATGACGATGTCGGGATGCAGGAGCAGCCAGTCGGAATCTTCGTTGTGAAAGTCCAGAATCCTGCCTGTCGCGGACAAGAGAAACATTGTGTCGGGGATGGCCGCCAGGAGGGCCTTGCTCCTCGCCTCGCTACGGCGCAGATCGTCCTCGGCCTTCTTGCGGTCGGACACGTCCATAAAGGTTCCGACCATGCGCAACGGCTTGCCCATATGATCCCGCTCTATGACTTTCCCGCGATCGAGAACCCACTTCCATCTTCCCGAACTGGTCCTGAGTCTGTACTCTGCCTCAAAGGATGCCGATTGGCCCTCAAGATGTCTTCCGAGGGCTTTCAGAACCGCCGGTTTGTCATGGGGATGAATGAGGCTCTTCCAGGTTTCGACACGCCCTCCCGTCTCACGGAGAGGGTATCCCAAGATCCGGGAAAACCGGTGATCCCTCACTACCTCACCCGTGGTCACGTCCCAATCCCACATCGCCAGCTCGGCTCCTTCCAAGGCAAACTCCAGTCGCCTCTCGCTTGCCCGCAGGAGCTCTTCCATGCGATGCTTATACAGTGCGGTTTCTATGGTACCGTGGAGCTCGGAGCTCGAAAACGGTTTGGTAAGGTACCCGAACGGTTGGGAAGCCTTTATCCGTTCCAGAGACGACTGGTCGGAATGTGCCGTGAGGTAAACCACCGGGATTCGGAAATGGGCCCCTATGGTTCCCGCCGCCTCGATGCCGTCCATTTCCCCCCGTAGCACGATGTCCATGATAACGAGGTCGGGGTGCAGCCGTTCGGCCTGCTGAACGGCAACTTCCCCAAAGGCCTCAATCCCCACCACCTCATACCCCAGACTTTCGAGCTCCCACTGTAAATCCCGGGCGATAACCCTGTGATCTTCAACAATCATAATGCGACCGAACCCCATGGGTCTGTCTCCTCGTCTCTCACAGCGAGTAATTCATACGAAACAAGGCCTTAGTCGTTGGAGCCGGGGGGCAATTTCTACGGCGCTCTTATATCGGAGCGCTGTGAAAACTGCGGGAAACGCAGAGAGCCTTTGGCCATCAGAGGGGCTGGGGATAGCCTTCTGTGCTTCGCTATCGAGTCTGCCGTAAGTCTCGAGCAGACGCGGCTAATCCCGAGAAAACCGAGCCGATCTCCGGCGACATGTTGTCGAATGCCCATTGGCCTTCAACTTGAAGAATGCCACGAATTTCAATGAGGGGCACCATAGTTGGATCAGTGTTGCTCCCGCCCGTGGCAACGGAACGCTTCGGCACTCATAATTCAGATTTACGCGTTAGATGTCCTAATAAACCATAGTATATCGCTATGGAGAAGATGACAAGGTGTTTCTACCGTAGGAAAAAGCCGGGTGATTCTCTGCCTGAAAATTGGGGAGAGGGCCGAAAATGCGGTTCCGTAAACAGGAAGATCGTTTCGTTGAGAAGGAGCCCCATTCTCCAAATCTCTCCATTGAAATGTTGACCGAGCCCGGCGCACCGGATAGAATAAAAGGTAAAGGCATGAAGATTCCGCGTGCTCCCACCTCTCCGGGAGAGCCGCTCAGGGCCGCGCCGTCTCCCTGACGCGTCTCGATTGGGCCGATGCCGGTCACGGAGGGACCGAAATATTCTGCGGTCAGGAGTCCGGCATGCGATTACCTGCCGTAATAGTCCTTCCCGGGTCAATCACTCACTCAAGACTACGTGTGTCATTTCAGATAGTTGTGTTTTTCGTAGTCGATTACGTTTGTCGTAAGAATTTCAGAGAAACAACGAGGATCTCTCACCAACCATTTGAATTGAAGGTGAATTGACGGCGTGCCTGAATAAACGCGGGAGAGAGAAAAGGAGTCTCCGGATAGCGCTGCGGCCTTCAGGCAGAACCCGGGCCTCCATTGTGAAACTGAGAACAATCTCCAACCTCGGGATACTCGTCCGGAGACTGCCGGACCGATCTTTTGCACTGAAACGACCCAGGGCTTGTCGGCCGGCAGCCGGTCCTGACGCCCCATGGGCTTTCCCGAAATCCTTTGGATATTAGGGAGGGCATAACCGACCACGGAGGTTGATAGCACCGCTGCAATGAACGGTCGCCGATCGGAGACGCCGACATGGACGAAAACGGTCGAAACGACGACGATAATCGAAAGCAACGGGGCCAAGATTATGGCTTCAGCCTGGAAAAGATCCAGGAAGAGGCTGAGAAGTTGGCCCTCGAGCACGAAACGTTGAAGAGCTCTCAAGAGTCTCTGCTGGCCAACGTGTCGCTGGGGTTTGTGGCCGTGGATCCGGAAGGGAGAATCCTCAGCTCGAACAGCCGGCTGCTGGAGATTCTCGGATCTCCCGTTACGGAAGCCGGTGTTTCCATCGACGTGTTCACCTTTCCCCCTTTGGTGGAATCCGGAATCTCGGAAATGTTCAGGATCTGCCTTCGTGAAGGCCGATTCGTAAAAGGTGAGACATGGTACTCAAACAGGTCGGGCAAGAAGGCTTTCCTTCGGAAATCCATTGTCCCGTTACGGGACGGGAAGGGGAACATTTGCGGGTGTCAGGCGGCAATCGAGGACGTGACCGAGCAAAAGCTTGCTGAGGAGGCGTTGCGGGAGAGTGAGGAACGCTACAGGCTGCTGGCTCAGAATTCCCTGACGGGGATTTACATTCACCAGGATGGGTTTTTCGTCTATGTGAACGATCGCTTGGCCTCCATGATGGGATATGCAGTCCAGGATATGGTGGGGAGAAAGTTCTGGGACTTCGTTCATCCTTCGGACCGAAACGTGGTGAAACAAAGGGGGATCGCCCGGTCGTTGGGGGAATCCGTTGAGCCTCGGTACGAATTCCGGGCTTTGTGCAGAGACGGTACAACCAAGTGGTTTGAGGTGATGGCCACGTCCATCATGTATCGGGGACGGACCGCCAACATGGGGAACGTAGCAGACATAACCGCGCGCAAGAAATCCGATCGGGCGCTCTTGGAAAGCAGGCAGGAGTATCGTGACCTCTATGAGGAATCCAGAGGCAAGGAAGAGCTCTACCGCTCCCTCCTGAATTCGAGTCCCGCTGCGGTGGTGGTATACGATATGAAGGGGAAGGTCCGATACGTGAACGATTCGTTCACTCGCCTGTTCGGCTGGACTCTGGAGGAGATGAGAGGCAAACGGGTGCCGTACGTGCCGGATTCGGAAATAGAGATCACCATGACCGCTGTTCGTAAGGCACTTGAAGAGGGTGGTGTTCAAAGCTCATTTGAGACCAGACGGCAAACCAAGGACGGAAAAGTTCTCGATGTCAGTGTCAGAGGCTCGCGTTATCACGACCATGAAGGAAATCCCGAAGGGCTCCTTGTCGTCCTCGACGACATCACCGAGCGCAGACGTCTGGAGGAACAACTAAGACAGGCCGCAAGAATGGAGGCCATCGGCCAACTGGCAGGGGGAGTGGCGCACGATTTCAACAACCTGCTCACCGGAGTGATGGGTTATTCGAGCCTCCTGCTGCAACAGATGGACGAAGAGAATCCCTACCGAGACAAGATCGTCCAGATAAGCCGGGCAGCCGAGCGCGCCGTAGGATTGACGAGGCAGCTCCTGGCATTCGGTCGCAAGCAGATGCTGGACGTGAGGGTGGTGGATCTCAACGCGGCCGTCGCCGAATTCGAACCGTTCCTCAGGCGTCTCATCGGAGAGGACATCGAGTTCGAGACGGTTCTTGCCGACTCTCTGGGACGGGTCAAGGCCGATCCCGGTCAGTTGGAGCAGATCATCATGAACCTTGCCGTCAACGCTCGTGACGCCATGCCCTCAGGCGGCAAGATGACCATAGAGACTGCCGAAGTAAGTCTGGACGAGGAATATGCGAGAACTCATCCGGAGGTGGAGCCCGGACCGTACGTAATGCTGGCGGTGAGCGACACCGGGAGGGGTATGAAGCAGGAGATGGTCGAACGGATCTTCGATCCCTTTTTCACCACGAAAGAGAAAGGAATCGGGACGGGGTTGGGTCTTTCCACCGTGTACGGGATTGTGAAGCAGCACCAGGGACACATCTCCGTATACAGTGAGACCGGGAGCGGCACTGTCTTCAAAGTGTTCCTGACGAGAGTGGAAGACACGGTGGAACAGCTACCCAAGCCTGTAGCCACGATGCCTCTCAAGGAAGCCCATGAGTGCATCCTGGTCGTCGAAGACGAAGAAATAGTGCGCCGGCTGGCTTGCGAGGCCCTGACACTGCTCGGCTATTCAACACTTGCCGCAGGCGACCCCGAAGAGGCCTTGAAGATCTGCGATGCTCACCCGGGGCCGATTCATCTGCTCCTCACCGATGTTGTCCTCCCCCGAATGGACGGACGGACTCTCTTCGGCCTTCTCTCCGCTCGACGGCCGGAGAGCCGAGTGCTCTATGTGTCCGGATACACAGAGAATTTCATAGTCAGACATGGGGTGTTGGACAGAAACGTTCACTTCATGCAAAAACCGTTTACCGTGGAGAACCTGGCCTTCAAGGTGCGCCAAGTCCTCGACGAATGAGCCCTGCCGGCGACATATGGCGCACCCGATAGCGGAGTGCAGGAGGCTATCCTTAGGCTTCCTAATCACTCCAAGGCTCTCTTCGTTTCCTGCAGTTTTCAAAGTGCTCCACTACAGACGTCAGCTCACCTGAGCTTCATCACCTTACGACTCTTCCTCGACCCGTTGTCTTCGCATGCATGAAGGGCTTTGTCATCGCCCGGGACGGTCGAAATGATGCCCAATCGTCGCTCGGCCGCACTGAGGATGGCCGCGAGCATCTCCCCGTACGACATCCCGGCAAAGCCGGCCATCTTGGCAAGATGACCGTCCCAGCACCATCCGGGATTCGGGTTCACCTCCAGGAGTCCCGGGTTGCCCTCCGAGTCGAGCCTCCAGTCGAATCGGCAGTAATCCCGACACTCCAACCGTTCGAAAAGTCTGAGGCACCACTCTGCAATGCTTTTCTCCACATCTTCGGACAACTCCGCGGGGACCGATTTGATCCTCCAGTACGGCGAATCCGGCCTCCATTTCGCTTCGTATCCGCAGATTCGGGGAAGGTGGTCCGGCACGAGAGAATAGTCTTCTTCGGAGACAGGGAGCACGGTGTACGCCTCCGGAGGATTGCCGATGATGCCGACGCTCACGTCGGCTCCGGTGAGGAACTCTTCCACCAGGATCGGCTTGTCGTACCCGAACTGGTCTCGAATTTCCGCAATGGCATTAAGAGCCTCTTCGAGGCTGCTTGCAACGCTGCGCTGGGTAATCCCGAAGCTGGAATCGCCGAAGTTGGGCTTCATGATGACCGGGAAAGAGAAGGGGAGCTCGAATGCCGAATCGTCCGGCCGCACGAAGAAAGCCCTTGGAACGGGAATCTTCATTTCTTTGGCAATACCCCGCACGAGGGACTTGTCGTAACAATAGGCCAGGCACTGCGGCCCCGCGCCGGTGTAGGGGATCCTGAGCTGCTCCAGCAGGGCGGGAACGTGCAATTCCTGTCGGGGATCGTTGCGATAGCCTTCGTCACAGAAATTCACCACCAGGTCGGTCCTATTCCCCAGTTTCTTCAGGTCTTGGATCATCGTTTCATGATTGTCCAGGTACTTGAACCGATAGTCCTTCAACCCGTCCAACGCGGATTTCACTCGCTCGATCGTGTAGAAATCGTCTTCATCGAACACCGACGACGGCTTCAGCGGGTCCGGCTTTCTCGGGTCGCCGAAGAGAACCACCACGTTTCTCGCGCCTTCCGCTCGTTTTAACCGATGGGGAGTACAAGCCTTTTCCACGCGGCCGGTGACCACGATGCGCTGCTCCATCATTCCCAGGTCCTGGTTCCGGAGTGATTTGGCGGCAAGCTCCCCATGAATGAGCCCATCGCTGAATCCCGCCTCCTGCATCAACCGGAGAATCCCATCCTTGGAATAGAGTCGCTCGGCATAGAATTGATCCGCCACCACCCCCTTGGCAACGTTGGTGACCAGCTCACGGGATATGAGTCGTTGCCCGTCGGCCGATAGGGAGCGCTCCCGGCAGACGAAATGCTTCTTGTCGATCCATTCCCACGATCGGGACTGGAACCGGTTCCGCAAGAAATCGCCGTCACTCACGTCCAGGAGGCACCGGCCCCCGGGCTTGAGGATTCGGAAGACTTCTCTCAGGACGCGGAGATCGTCCTGCACCGACTCGAAATAACCGAAGCTGTTGCCGAGAATCATCACGCAGTCGAAGGTGTCCGGCGCGTAATGTGTCTTGCGCGCATCGCCTTCCCGAAATCTGACCGGAAGTCCTTCCCTCGCCGCCTGGACCCTCGCCTTTGTGATGAGGTAACGCGACCGGTCCAGACCCTCCACGTTGAGGAAGCCCCTCCTGGCAAGCTCCAGCGTGTGACGCCCCTGCCCGCAGCAAAGATCCAGAATTCGGGCGTCTGTGGCCAGTCCGGCGACGCGGGAAAAGAATTCTGACTCGTGGCGCGTGATCTCCTGATCGTCCACCACGTCCGCGTCGGTCTTCAGATAGAGTGAGTTGAATATTGAGCGCCACCAATCCGGACTCACGTGCTCTTCGAGATTCGAGACCGGGCCGAGCTTGGGAGCCTTCCCGGACCCGTTCTTACCCCGCTGAGGTAATTTTTGAGCGGCCTTTCTCACGTTCATTGCCCTCTTCCTCCGCTTGCCGACAGATTCTCCCGTTACCCCGTCCACCGTTGCCGTAGCCTCTCGCCTCGACGAAGAGTTTTTGCGGCTCTGCCTGAAATAATGCAGGAGCACGCGTCCTCGGCGATGACGATGACGTGCTGTTGATTTAAATCAACGGAAGGCACTTTCACAATGGCTTTTTTCAGTTTGTCGCGATATTTCACATCTCATTGATATAATGAGAGAAACTCCACAAATGACTTTGCCCGGGCTGCTCAGAGAAAACGGACGGGCCTATGCCCGGGGCTTTGAGAGACACGGAGCCCTCGTGACACCATTGAGGTTGCCACAGCGGGATCTCGTGAAAAGGGCTACCGGTGAAAACCTCAACCCTTGGTAGCTCGGTTCATCCCCGTGAGGGCGGATGGTTACCGGTGGGCCTCTTATTTTTGGCAATTGGGATCGGGGACACTATATGGTAGATTAGTATCTTCCGGGGTGGAACGTTGGGAGCTCTCGCACCGTGAAAGGACTGGAAGCTCATGCCGTCGAAGCGCAAAATAAGCGGAAAAGAGATCGTGAATGATATTCGTGCGGGACTGTCGGACACGGAGCTCATGCAGAAATACAGCGTCTCCTCGCGGGGCCTCCAGAGCATTTTCAGGAAACTCCTCAGCGCCAAGGCCATCGGTCCCGTGGAGCTCCACGAGCGATCGTCGTACGACGACAGCACCGTGGACCTGGAAGAGATCCGGCAATCGTTGCGGGGTTACACCGCGTTGACCGCAACGGTGTACGAAGTGAGAAATCCCGAAATCATGGGAACCGTCAAAGACGTGACGGAAAAACATATAGAAGTGACGGGCATCGAGGCCGGGTTCGACGAGACGAGGATCCTCGTGGTGCTGGTGGGCAAGTCGGCCAAGATCCAACCGATCATGCTCAAGGCAAAGTGCCGGTGGTGCAGAACCGATCCGCGGGGAGACTATCAGGCTTATTTCGAGATCGTTCATGTCGATGACGACGACCTCAAAGAGCTCCGAAAACTGATCCGGGCCATGGCGGTTCCGTTTTAATTTCGGGACGGCATTAGGGCGCCACGGCAGGGGGGGGGACGAGAGCGCCCGCGTAATCCGACTCCCATATCTCGCGACATGGTGACTGAGTCCTTCGCGCCGCTGCCGGAATCCAGCCTCCTCCGAACACCCCGACCCAAGCCTTTCCAGGAGACCGATCTCCCGCATCTTTCATCCCGACGGCTCCTCTAGCCCGGCAGCCAGGAGAAACATCCTGAACGGGCGGTTCGCGAATTCCATCTTGACAGGATGAGCCGATCGAGATATCTTGCATGCAAGAGGATTCTGATGATTCAATATGGCGACTGCATCGTATTTCTCCTCGCCAAAGCCTATCAGAAGGCCCATGCGACGCTGCGGAGAAATCTGGCCGATTACGGCCTGACACCGATCCAAATCCTCGTACTGGAGGCGCTGAGGCAGGAAGAGGGGGTGTCCGCCGGCGAGCTGGGCAAAAAGCTCGTGCTCGACAGCGCAACGCTCTCCGGCGTTCTGGACCGACTGGCCGAACGAGGATGGATCGTAAAGGAGACCGACAGCACGGACAGGAGGTCTTTGAAGCTCTATCTGGGCGAGCGGGCGCACGAATTGGCCGGACCGCTCTCAGAGGTGATGGGAAAGGTCAACGAAGAGATCATGAACGGCCTGACCTTTGAAGAGAGGGTTCTCCTCAAACGTCTTCTGCGGGACCTGTCGGGGTAAAATTTTTTTGACGGAATGTCTAGTATACAAGATATTACGGGTTCACTGGAACCCCACTGCCCGAGACGGCGAAAGAGCCGTTTCCCGGTTATGGAGGAGGCAACATGACCGCCAACGTGTACTACGATCTGCGGGAGCAATTGGATCAGTATTCAATGGGATTCCCGTCAACGGAGTCCGGGGTTGAGCTAAAGATTCTCCGGAAGCTTTTCTCGGAAGATGAAGCACGCCTGTACCTCAACCTGAGCATGATGCTTGAAACAGCCGAGGCGGTGGCCGGGCGGCTCGGACAGGACCCCGGAGAGATAGCCGGCCTGCTCGAGCGGATGTTCGAAAAGGGGCTGATCTTCCGTCGAAAGAAGGGGGATTCCCTCCTGTACGGCGCAGTACCGTTTGTGGTCGGCCAGTTCGAGTTCCAGCTCAAGGGAATGGACAGAGAGTTTGCAGAGCTCTTTGACCAATATCTCATCGAGGCCTTGGGAAGGCAGGGAATAGGGGAGATGGCGCCGATGCGAACCGTTCCGGTGAACAAATCCATAGACCATTCCTGGCAGGTCACCCCGTACGAAGATGTAAGAAAGATCTTTCAAGGACGGGACAAGATAGCCGTAGCTGACTGCGTGTGCAGAACGCAACGCTCCCTTTTGGACAAGGGGTGCGACAAGCCGAAGGAGGTTTGTTTCCAGTTCGGCAGCCACGCGGAATTCTATGTGGACAAGGGTATGGGCAGGTTCATCACGGAGGAAGAGGCCCTTCGCATCATCGACAAGTGCGAGGAAGACGGTCTCGTTCCGCAGCCCTTCGCAGCCCGGGACGCGGGGGGACTCTGCAATTGTTGCGGCGACTGCTGCGGCATCCTGCGGTCCATCAAGCTGCATCCCAAACCTGCAGAAAAGGTGATCACCAATTATTACGCGGCGGTGGACCCGGATTCCTGCTCCGCGTGCGAAACCTGCCTGGACCGGTGCCAAATGGACGCGATCAAGATCAATGCGGCGGATGTGGCGGAAGTGGATCGTGACCGATGCATCGGCTGCGGCCTGTGCGTTCCCACCTGTCCTTCCGGAGCCGTCACGTTGCAGGCAAAACCCGAATCGGAACGTCGAGAGCCTCCTGCTACGGGGAGGGACTACATTATGCAGCTCTCTTCTAAACGGGGAACCTCGTTGATCCCGTTGTCCGTGACAAGGCGGTCACAGACCTGATCCCCACTTCCGAATCTGCTGCGTGCCCCGCTGCCGACCGGATGGAGATTTCCCTTCCATCGGTCGGCAGCGGATACTCACGCTCAGGTATTAAATACTCCACGGCGCAAATAGGTTTGCGTATTCTCGTCTGCCGATGTGAACGCCGGTGCGAAACCGGACACGCGATTTCCCGCGATCTCCCGATCTAACCCGTGATGTGATTACAATATCTCCCGGCTGGTGCCTCAGCTTGAACCGGTTGCTTCGGTGCTTTTTCATCCTCAAGAATTGAGCGTTCGGCGGCAAATCCCGGCAAGATACGCCCACCGCCCCATTTCCTTCTCGCCATTCGCATATTCAATTGGTCTCTTGCGTTTTGAATCAGGCTGCATCGGGTCTGCACCCCTTAAGCCGAGCTCCCTCCTCTGTCACAATGACAACCTTCCGCTCGTAAGTGACTGGTTACCCGAGACCGAATTTCTTACTTGACAGGCTGTCGGATAGGCGTTTACCCTACGTCCGGATAGACGCAAGCCCCTTGATCCTCCCGGATCGTGGGGGCGGCGGCGCTGCACAAAGCGGCTCTTCTGGAAAGAGCGGCACGCCTGCTAACAAAGCGATTTTCAATCCCATTCGTATAAGAGCGCGTGGGGGTCATCAGGGGCTTGGTAAGTCCGGGCTTCTGAAAGAATAGGGTCCTTCCTTCTCTTGTCCGCCCGAAGGTCGGAGGATTGGGGGACGGAAGGAAAAGGAGAGGTGTGGAAGCCCGCTACAGTGGGATTTATGGGAAGGTCGGCGATGAAGCAAAAAGTTACCAAGCCGGGCGGCGGCACGCAAGGGAGCGACGGCAAACCCGGGATGATCGTCGTCAAGGACATTCACACCCATCCCATGTTCGTGGATCTGCTTCCGATTGCCGAGGATCTCCTCGAAAAGATGATCCTGGACATGCGCGCTCATGGGTTCTACGAATCGGAGCCCATAGTCCTGGGCACGTGGCGGGGACAGGAAGACCCGGTGCTCATCGACGGTCATATGCGAATTCGAGCCGCTTCAAAGAATGGTGTCACGGAGGTGCCATTTGTCCCGGTAGATTTTGAGAGTCAAATGGCAGCTCTGCAGCATGCCATGAACCTGCAGGCGGTTCGGCGCAGAAGCACGGATGGCGCGTATTATCGGCTCTGTGAGCAGTACGACAGGTTGATCACATGTGGTGGTGACCGACGGAGTGAAGAAGCTCGATCAAGAATGCAAGGTTGCAAAGTTGATCGAGGACTGTCTACTTCCGCCCGAAGGACCGCGCAGCTCATCGGCTGCCATTATCGGAAGGTGGACAAGATACGGAAGATTCGCAGAGACGGCACGCCCCAAGTCCACGATGAGGTAAGAAACGATAAACTGACCATCAGCGAGGCGTACAACCTGATCCGGAAGATGGAATTGGGTGACGAAGGGAACAAGGCAAAGTCCGTGGCTGCTCGGATCAAAGCTGCCAGGACCCTTCTCACCGAGGAAAACCTCACGGCTTTGCGGGACTTGGAAGTAGACGTCCGTTGGCTCGTCAATTATGGTGTGGAGCTGTTACTCGCCTGTGCCGGAAGCCGGATTCGTTGCGCATCAGGAACGCCGAGGATAACGGATATATGATACCAGCGAGGCAAATCGGAAGGAACAGAGAGGACGGAGTAGAGTCTGAAGGCTGGAGACGAGGATGAAAAGACTTTGTCGCTTGGCTAATGCCGGAGATTCCATGAAGACTGAACGCACAAGTGAGATGAAGAAGCGGTTGCTGGCACTGATCCTCACACTGGCCGTGGCTTTGGCGCTGCTACCCGCGCCCGCAGACGCTGACGGGGAGACAAATCACGACCAACAACTCATTGAAGCAGCTCAGGACGGCAATTTCGCCCAGGTTGAGTCGCTGTTGGCTAAAGGCTCAGATGTTAACGGAAAGGACGAGGAAGGGTGGACCGCGCTGCAGGTGGCCGCATATTGGGGTCATGCCGACGTAGTGCGGCTCCTTCTAGAGAGGGGAGCTAGTGTTAATACTAAGAATCTCGACGGCCGCACGCCGTTAATGCTTGCCGCGCTGGAAGGTTACCCGGACATTGTCAGATTCCTTTTGGACAAGGGCGCTGACGTTAAAGAAGAGGATCACCAGGGCTGGACGGCCGTTCGATTCGCTGCTGCAAACTTTCGCAGCGGTATAGTTAAACTGCTCCAGGCACACGGGGCCGAAAGGAACTTAATCATAGCGGCACTCATCGGCGACGACAGAGAGCTCCAGCGGCTAATCAAATCCGGCGCTGACGTTAACAGACTGGAATATCTCGACGAGACCGCGCTGGCTTCGGCAGTCAGGGGCGGACACCTAAGCAGTGTGAAGCTGCTCCTGGACAGCGGCGCTGATGTAAGCGCTGCCGAACCGGATGGTACGACGGCTTTGATTTGTGCGGCTGCTTTGGG
>JBGSJS010000101.1:0-29640 GCA_041741735.1 Desulfomonilaceae bacterium
GGTCATAATCCACCGCGGCTAAATTTCCTATAAAGCTACGCGAGCGCGCAAAAATAATTCTATGGCACCAGACATCTGTTCATAATACGCGAATATCGCGGTCAGTTTTCCGCGAAATATTTTGGCTCTTCAGAGCTGACGAGAAAGAGCTACGTTTTTTCTCTCCCGGGCACACGACTTGGGAACTCCTTCCGTGAAGGACCGGAGTAACGCCTGTAGCCGTCCATCATGATATCCACATAACAATCAGCATGTTATCTTTCTAGCCAAAAATCTTACTCAAAGTGATTGACAATACCTCGACATGATTGATATAATCGATATCACGGAATCGCATTGGGTCATTTCCGCCTGTGAACCGGAGGCAATAACGATGAAACACCACAAGGCCATGCTTGTCGCCCTTTTCGGCCTCGCTCTGATCACCACCATGGTTACCGCAACCAATGCCGAGCTCAGATTCGGACCGTGGGTCCACTTCGCGCCGTACTATTTCCCGCCCGCTTCATCGGGTCTCGGGATCTGTTTCAGTCCGGAGGACTTCGCCCCGAAATACGAGTCGCCCAATCCTCTCAAGCCTCGAGCGGACGGATACTGTCCTCCACCCGCTCCGCGGCGCCCCGTGAGAAAAGTCGCGCAGGCCGTTCATCGGTCTCAGGTTAGTGCCCCGCTTGCCGACGTGGGACCGCGCGTTCGTCCCCACCGGGTCAGTCCCCAGAGAGTCGCTGCACCGTTGCCGCGAGCCCAGGCTGCACCGGGTCTCAGAGTGAACGTCGGGACCGGATCGCCATCAATGGGGCGACAGCCCCTGTCTCGCCCGCAAACAGTGAGAACCCCGCCGGGAAATCGATCCGGGGTATTTCCGCGACGTCCCATAAATCCTTAGGTTCAAACAGGGAGCTCGCCGGTGTAAGGCCCTTGATGATTTCGCACACCAAAGGTATTTCCTGATCATCGCTCTGTCCGCGCCGGCCCGTGTGAGATCCGGGCTCCTCACTTCGAGGCCCTCCCGATCCGCAACTTCCTTCTTGGAAAAACCCCGAATCCTCTGATGGTGTCGGCCGCAAGCCGGCACCATTTTTTGTGCCCACCACATACCGCAGGACGGCGATTGCCGCGCAGCGCGCTTGCGAACCGTTGCCTGAGCTAGTACAAACCTGATATCCGTTCCGGTCGGCCCGGGGGCGCATTCGCCATGACGATATCGAGGAGGCTGCTATGAGCAAAGCGGTTGAGCTGCCTTGGGGCTCCAGTACGCTGGAGGTTCCCTTGCCCAAAGAATGGCGCGTTCTCGGAGAACTGAAGCCCAAGACTTTTTCTGTTCGCAAGGACCTCCACGAGGCGTGCGCCGAAGCCTTGAAGCATCCCATAGGCACTTCCCCCATTGGGTCCAGAGATCTCTCCGGCAAGCGGGTGACCCTGGTGGTGGACGATCAATCCCGCCCTACCCCAGTCCGGGAATTCATCCGTCCTGTCCTCGACGAGTTGGCCGCGGCGAAGGTGCGTGATGAAGATGTGCGCATTATCATCGCCTGCGGCGTGCACCACGCCGGCAGACCCGAAGAAGTGGAACAGAAGCTGGGGCGCGAGGTCATGGACCGCTTTCGCTGGTCCTGTCACGACGCGTATGACGCCGAAAAGCTTGCGGACCTTGGGACCACATCGCGCGGGACAAGGGTTTTCCTGAACAGACAACTCCTGGAATCGGATCTCATCGTCTGCGTGGGGTCCTTAGAGCCTCACCTGCTGGTGGGATTCGGCGGCGGCCTCAAGATGATTATTCCGGGCTGCGCGGGAACAGTCACAATCGGAAGAAACCATTTGCAGGGAGTGGGACATGACCTGTTCGACTACGTGGGCGTCCGCGGTGAGAATTCTCCCATGCGCCTGGACCTGGAGGAAGGCGCCGGCCTGCTCAACCGTGAAATCTTCCTCGTTAATGCCGCAGTCAACGAGGAGGCCAAGCCGACCAATTTCTTCTGCGGCGACCCAATTGAGGCTCATCGAGCCGGAGAGCTTTTCGTCGAGGAGCACGCCTGCCTGACGGTGCCGGAACAGGCCGACGTCGTCCTGACCAACTCTCATCCTATGAACCTGGACTTTCGCCAGTCGATCAAATGCGTCGGCAATTCCCTTCACGCGGCGAAACCCGAAGGTGTCATGTTGGCGTACGTCCGATGCGAGCAAGGGCTGGGGGAAATGCCGTTACCGAAGAAGACGCTCTCCTACAACGTGATGAGGACCGTCCTGAAGGTGCTCGGCAAGAAGCGCATCCTGCCCCTGGTCGAGAGGATCAAGAAGGACGAGCCGGTGGAAGAGGTCTTCATCAGTCATTTCGGGCTACAAATGCTCAGGAGAAACCATCTTGCCGCCTTCAGTGACAGCCCCAAGCTCCCTGCGGATGTGGGACGGAAATTAGGACTGTGCAGGAGTTTCACCGATCTCGGGGAGATGATGGCGTGGGCGGGCACAAAGGCTCCGACCAACGCAACGGTGTGGATCGTTCCGTTCGGCGGCTCGAGCTATTGCAAGCTCGATGGAAATGGGGGAAAACCCGGAAGATGACGGAAGGAGTTCGGTCATGGATGCCATGCTGGCCATTCTCACGCGACGGAGCATTCGTCGGTACACGTCCGAGGCTGTTTCCGAGCAAACGATCGACGGGCTGCTCAAGGCGGCCATGAGTGCCCCTACGGCAGCCGACGAGCCCTGGCACTTCGTAGTGATTCGGGATCGCGACACCATGGAGGCGGTCAAGGAGTTTCATCCCCACGCTCACATGCTCGAACAGGCTCAGGTCGCCATCGCAATCTGCGGCGACCCCACGTCCGGAAGTCTGCCCGGTCGCTGGCCCCTGGATTGCGCCGCGGCCACGGAGAACATCCTGATTTCGGGAAATGCGCTGGAATTGGGGGCGTGCTGGGTGGGGATATACCCGGTTGAAGAGAGGATAAAGGGACTGAGAGAGCTGTTGGGCATTCCCGAGCACCTTATCCCTCTCTCCATGGTCGCTCTCGGCCGGCCTGCGGAAAAGAAGAATCCTCCCAACCGTTTCAGGCCGGAGCGCGTCCATCAGGATCGCTGGTAGGCGAACGCAGCGGATCGAAGAAAGCCCGCCATGAACGGGCGGGCACAAGAAAGCGCGTGACAAGTGGAGGGGTGGGTTGTGAGAATCGCACCCTCGTTCAATATCCGAACATGTAGCCGACGTCACAGACCCGGGGATGGAGGAGACTGTAGATGTACGGCCACGCGATTCTGTTTTTCGAATGGGGGAGTATGGATACCGGGCATTTTCGATTCTCTGTCGTAATTCCCTGCTACAACGAAGTCAACACGATCGAACAGCTCATTCAGGCAGTTGTGGCGGCCCCTTTACCGAATAAGGAGATCATCGTGGTGGATGACTTCTCCGTTGACGGCACCAGGGAGCTGCTTGGCAACGAGCTTGAGAGCGTCGTGAGCCGTGTAATATTCCACAACCGCAACAGCGGAAAAGGAGCGGCTCTCCGGTCAGGATTTGCCGCTGCCACAGGTGATATTATCATTGTGCAGGACGCGGATCTCGAATACGACCCTCAGGAATACGAAAAGCTGGTCAAACCGATCGTCACCGGTAAGGCCGACGTCGTTTACGGTTCCAGGTTTGTCGGGGGAGAATCCCACCGGGTCCTGTATTTCTGGCATAGTGTGGGCAACAAGCTGCTGACCCTAGCGTCAAACATGTTTTCCGACCTGAACTTGACGGATATGGAGACCTGCTTCAAGGTGTTTCGCCGGGAAATACTCGAGCAGGTGACCATCGAAGAGGACCGCTTCGGTTTCGAGCCTGAGATCACCGCCAAAGTGGCAAAGCTCAACTGTCGGATTTTCGAGGTCGGTATCTCATACTACGGGCGAACCTATGCCGAGGGCAAGAAGATATCTTGGAAGGACGGCATAAGATCGTTCTGGTGCATTATCAAATACAATCTGCTCCGAAAGTGACGGGAGCGGTTGCGGAGCACTTATGAAATCCGACCGCGTTTTGCCTGACGGTCTTCTTTTCGGTGTCTTTCTCCTTGCCGGCATGCTGGCCCTCTTTCACCCGACCATCTTGTCCGGGTTCAGCTTGATGCAGGCCGATCCCGGAGATACCCGGTTCAACAACTATATCCTGGAGCACGGGTTTCAGTGGATATCCGGCAATCCGTTTCACGCAAGCTTCTGGAATCCCCCCATGTTCTATCCGGCCACAAACACCGCTGCCTACTCCGACATCCTCTTGGGAGCCGCCCCGCCCTATTGGGTCTTTCGACTGGTCGGCCTTCCTCCGGACACGGCTTTCCAGTTGTGGATGCTCTCCATGGGGATTCTCAATTTTTCCGTGGCGTTCTGGGTCATGAGACGAGAGTTGGGTCTGACGGCCATTGCCTCGGCCGGCGGAGCTTACCTGTTCGCCTTCGCGGCCTTGCGGGGGAACCAGATGTCTCACCAGCAGCTTCTTCCTCAGTTCCTTTCCATGCTTGCCGTCTTTTGCCTGCTCAGGATTTTCCGCTACCAACGGTCTGCAGAGGGTGCGAGTCCATGGAGAGCCCGCGGTTTGATAGCACTACTGGCCGCTTCGGTTGTGCTCCAGCTCTATGCGGGATTCTATCTCGGGTATTTTCTCTGTCTGGGCCTCTCGACGTGGTTCGGAATCGCCCTGCTCTTTCGCGAAGGGAGATCGGTAATCGGTGGCGTAGTGCGACGCCACGCGGTTACGATCGTATTATCACTCGTCATCTCACTCGTGCCTCTTACGTGGATGGGGTATCACTATTTGGAGGGGCAGAGGCACGTGGGTCCCAGACCGTGGTCCGAGGTGCGCAGCATGGTTCCGAGAACTGAATCCTGGCTGGACATAGGACCTGGTAGCTGGTTGTACGGATGGACACGGCAATACGTATCATTTTCATGGGTGCCGGTGGAGGGAGAGCACAGGCTGGGCCTGGGGTTGGCAACTCTTGTAATTACGGTAATCGGGCTGTTCAGAATGTCGCGCGGGACCTGGGGGTTAATAACTCTTCTCACCGCGCTGGTGATCGGTCTCGTCGCGTTCAGTTACCTCCGGACGATCGTGCCATGGTGGGTAGTCTTCAAAATTGTGCCGGGCGCCTCGGCCGTTAGAGCGGTGACACGGATCGCTCTGCTGCTCCTGATCGCGTTCAGTTTTGGGCTGGCCTTCTTCTTGGATTCGATAAGAAATCAAAAGATCGCTCTGGCGCTCCTTCTTCTTGTCTGCCTGGAACAGGGGATAACTACGCAATCTTATGGCAAGTATGTGGTCCGCTCCGAGGTCAACCGACTCGCATCCCACATACCGGCACAAGCCGGGAGTTTCTATTATGCTCCCTGTTTCATTCGGAACGGAAAAGCTCGGCAATGGGACCAGCGGTCCTACAAGTCTCAGATCGATGCCATCTGGGCCGGACTCATTACCCGGGTTCCCACCGTCAACGGGTACAGCGGTAACATGCCGCCGGAATGGTCGGAGCTGTATCACCTGTGCATCCGGTCCAAATCCGACGAGGAACGGATACGGGCCGCGCTGGAGAGATGGCTGAGCACTCATGGGCTGGACAGGAGCTCCGTGGCTCTCATTGGGAACCAGGATTGCTGCACAGGGGGAATTGACATGTCCAACTGCATGGGTAAGGACGGACCTTCAGGTATCTTGAGCGATCTTTCCTCCGAGAGGATTTCCCGGTCTTCGAGCCGGCCGGGGAAGGAGCGTTGACGTAAGGGTAAACCTCCGGACCATCAAACCCGGAACCTGGCGCTATAGTGACGCTCATTGAAATTGGCGGCACTCTTGAAGTTGCATGCCGACAAGGCTTCCTTCGTTCATGTCATCCCCAAGGGTGGGGCCGGTTGCTTTGAGAGCTGCAGCGCCTTCTTGAGCTTTGTGGCACATCCCATAGTGGAGCGCGAGAAGCCGGCTGCAAGCTCCGGAATGGGCGAAAAGAGCAGTTTCGCCTTCTCGCAATTTTCAGGGGGCTCCACATAACGAGTGGCTATTCTCTTCCCATGCGCCGACGTCCCTTGAAGCAATAGAGCCCCGGAGGCCGGGTCACCTCGACGTCACGGAATCTTGAGAAGGGTGGAAGAATCCAGTCCGCCATCTGCTCGAACTGAGTCGGTCTCGGTTCCGGCCGGGGGAGCTCCTTGGCACGAGTCGGCAGGCTGGTGGGATCGTTGAGGAGGGTTCTCGTCAGCTCATCTATGGGCATGGGGCGCAAGAAGCCGAAGCCCTGCCATTCGTCGCAGCCGTGCTCACGAAGGACGCTGAGCTGCTCGTCCGTCTCCACTCCTTCCGCCACCACCCGAATGTCCAGACTGTGGGCCACGCTGACAATAGCTTTGACGATGGCGGAATCGTCATTGTCGGAGACGATGTCCTTCACAAATGACCGGTCGATTTTTATTTTGTCTACGGGAAACCTTTTCAGGTAGCTCAAAGATGAATAGCCCGTTCCGAAATCATCTATGGAAATGCTGATTCCGCTCTTCCTCAGTGCGCTGAACGTCTCCCTGGTGCTCTCGGCATCGTCGTCGGCAACACTCTCGGTCAGCTCAAGCTCCAACCATTTCGGAGATAGCCGCGTTTCCTTGAGAAGACTGAGGATCGTCTCAGCCAATTGTTCCTGCCTCAATTGCCTGCTCGACAGATTGACCGCTACGGGGAATGCCGAAAGCCCTATTTCCTGCAGAGCCCTGATCTGGCTGCACGCTGTTCGCAGGACCCATTCTCCAATGGGGATAATAAGACCGGTCTCTTCCGCGAGGGGAATGAATTTCGCCGGTTCAAGAAGACCCCGTCGTGGATGCTTCCATCTCAGCAGGGCTTCGGCGCACACGATCTTCGTCGTTTGGATGTCCATTATCGGCTGATAGTGGAGGATGAACTCTTTTCGCTCCAACGCGGCACGAAGATCGAGCTCCAATTCCAGTTTCTCCATCACCCTGAGGTTCATCTCCGCGGAGAAAAACTGGAACCCGTTCTTTCCCTGCTGTTTGACGTGATACAAGGCCGTATCCGCATTCTGGAGAAGGCGAGCGACCTCCGTCCCGTCGGTGGGGTACAACGCTATCCCCATGCTCGCGGTAATGAAGAGTTTTCGACCGCCCACAGTGAACGACCCGGACATGGTCTCGATGATCTTTTGGGCTACCCTGGCCGCTCCCGGAATCTCAATGTCTCCGGCGAGTACGATCAAAAACTCGTCCCCGCCCAACCGGGCCACGGTGTCGCTTTTTCTCACGCAGGACTTGAGTCGCTCTGCCGCCGCCCCGAGCAATTCATCCCCGACGCCGTGTCCGAACGTGTCATTTATATTCTTGAACCGGTCAAGGTCCAGCATCATGAGAACCACCTGGCGGCCATGACGCTGGGCTTGCGCCATAGCCTGCTCCATGCGGTCCCTGAAGAGAACCCGGTTCGGCAGGCCGGTCAACGGATCGTTGTGGGCCAGTTGTTGGAGACGCTCCTCGGTTTGTTTGATCCACGTGATGTCCGAGAAGATCCCCACATAATGAGTTACGCGGCCGTCCTCAGTGCGGATGACGCTCAGAGAGAGAAGAACCGGATACACGTGGCCGTCTTTGTGGCGGTTTCTCGTCTCCCCCTGGAATGAGCCTCTCTCTCTCGCGATATTCCACACATCGGGGAATTCATCGGGGTCCTGCCGTGGGTCTTGCAGAAACACCGGATTCTTTCCCAGCACCTCTTGTACGCCATACCCCGTCACCTTGGTGAACGACAGGTTGGCATCGACAATATCCCCTTCGGCATCGGTAATGACAATGGCTTCGTTGCTGCTCTCAATCACCTTGCCGGCGAGACTCAGTTTCTCTTCGGCACGCCGGCGTTCGTCAATCTCAAGGCGGAGCTGGTCGTTCGCGGTTCTCAATTCGGCCGTGCGCTCTCCAACTCGCTTTTCCAGTTCGTCGTGCGCCTGGCGCAGGTTGCGCTCGGCTCTCCTTCGCTCGGCAATTTCTTTCTGCAACCTTTCGTTGGTCGTTCTCAACTCGGAAGTTCGTCTTTCGACGCGCCTCTCGAGCTGGTCGCGAGCCGCTCTGAGGAGATTCTTATGTCGCGCACTGAGCAGGAGCTGTTTTCTTACAGGGGTGAGGTCTTCAATGAGCGCAAGGATCGATCGTTCGTCACCGAATCTCACCGAACGCATGTTGATTCTGCACCATCGCCGCACTCCCTCGATCTCCAGCAAGCCGTCGAAAGCTTGCGGGTTCCGATCCAGGAAGACCTTTTCCAGGAGCGATTCCACGACAGTCTCGTCCTCTCTTCGCGGGAAGAGGGTAAGTACGGAGCGATTGACGGCGTTTCGATAGGTACCCACTATTTTGGCCCATGATTCGTTCATGAACGCGATGGAGTACCGCCTTCGAATCAGCATGGCCGGGATAGGCAGCGAGTGCAACAACTTGCGAACACTCTCCGGCAATCGTCCGCCGATCTCGAGGGTGTCCGAAAACGCGGATTCACCCTGCGCCAATTCCCCCAAATCAATGGTCTCCGTATACGCGGTACGAGGGTCGTCGGACCGGCTCACATCATCGAAGTTGGGCAATCCTTTCTCAGCCATTTTCCTCCCCTTGCCCGCCTTCGTGCTCCGTGAGCGCGGCAAAGAAGCCAGCCTATTCTCCTGGTGGGTACGAAAACGCGTTTGCTGCGGGCTCGCCCGACGGACTTCGCCCCTAAACGCAGCAGCTCACACAGTGCAGCAGGGTACGAGGACCTGCCCGAACACATACTGCCCGGTTGCTTCCTCCTCATTACCGGTGGCAGTCTAGAATACCAGAATTCTCAAGGACTTGTCAAGGCGGGAAATGTGTATCAGGACTTTCCCTGTTGCCCCGGGCATTGCTTACGCGACCTGGGTTTTGAGAAGTTGCTCCTCTACTCGCGTCAACCTTGCGGCCATAGTTTCTCGGTAAACCGGGAAGCGGTCTCTTCGCAATCGACACACTCCCCGTCTCCACTTTCGGCGGCCTCGCAACCCCGGGGACCTTCCGGGTCCGGGCTCATGGTATCACCGATGTTCGTCGCTCCCTTGTCTCGGGCCAATCTGCTTATCAGACCTCTCAAATCGACAGTTGAATCGACCGACGGCATGCGAAGATCCAACTCCATTCGCGTGATTAACCCCGTGGAGACGAGGTAATCGAAAAGACTCTCAAGTCCCTGGGAGGAGAGCCGGTACTTCTCCATGAGATCGGAATCCTCCATCCCGTCCCGAATATCCTTGAGCGCTTTGTCGAGATCGATCGAGGGGCCGGTTGCCGTCGAAACGGGAGGCTCGGGGCCGGTGGGACCTGTTCCGCCGTTTGGGCCTTCCTCAGGAACAAAAAAGGTTCCCATGAACGCCGGCATTCGTTGGTCAAGCTCGGCAAGTTGGATTGCCCCTGCCCGTACCAGTTTGCTGAAGAGGCTCTGCAAGCCTCTGGCGGACACCCGATACTTTTGCATGAGGGACGCGTCGTCCATGCCGGAGCGAATGTCGTTGAGAGCGACGTCGACTTCTATTCTGCGCTTCGCCTTTTCAGTATCTTTTCCGGAAGTCTCCATGGGTCTCCTTAGGCTGCGGCTACGGGCTTATCCGGTGCATGCCCCGTGCCGGCGACAGTCAATGGGTCGTTTTGAGACCTAGAACAGAGGCCTCGGTATCCCAATGACGGGACGACACACACCGTTGGAATGATTGGTTCTCGGCCGAACGATCGGGCATCCCGGTCCGCAGAGCGCACGACAACACTCCCGCTACCACCTGGTGCCCAAAAACCGTGTAATGGTCTCCAAAGACGAGGTTCCCGGACTCCGCTTGCGCAGCGGTCAGCGGCTCCAGCAGGGAAATCATGGAGATGCCGTGCTCGTCACAATACGTCTTCACCCTCCGCAGCGACTTGCCCAAATCCCACTGCACGGATCTGTGTGGTCCACCCATAGCCTTCAGACGGGCCAGGGTCTCTTCCGGATTCAATAAGTACCGTACCTCGAGATCCGAGCCCAGGTACAACAGAACAAACGGGATGCCCTTTTTCTTGCAGAGATTGCTCTGATCCGAGATTGCCGCCAAAGTTCTGCTCCATGCGGCTTCGACTCGGGGGTAATCCCCCTCACTCCATTGCAACAATTCGGGAGAAATCTCGATTCTGTTCCTCCGCAGGTCGTTTGTCCGGCGGTAGGCAAAGGCCATGGCATAGTATCCGTGTACCACAAGCCCGCGAAACATACGGGAAACGTCTCCCCGGGCAAGTAAACGGTCGGCGCTCAATCCGGGATCGTCGTCGCAAGAGTCGTTACTGCACAAGGCCACGATCACCAAATCCGGCTGATAGGAAAGACCCACGGAGCGAAGTGTTCTCAGAATCTCCAATTGGCCTGCTCCGGAATTCCCCAAGGCGATCACCTCGAACCTCGGCGCGGATGCGGAGTCCGACGACCGATTGAGCATCTGTTCCAGCAGCTTGTGAAACGTCTTTTCCAGCGGAACCTGGATGGCTTCCACGAAGGAGTCGCCGACGATGACCACCCTCTGAACGCCCTTGGCCTTTAGGAGGTCATGATCGTGGTCGTAATATCCCAGGGCATTCCATCTGAATCTATTGACATATTTGTGCTCGGAATTGGGATCGTACCCGAAGTAAGCAAAACGTTTGCCCGGCACGTGCCACGCCTTGTAATGCGAGGAGTGAGACACCGCCTGCATGGCTACGGGGCGGAGTACTTGATCCGAGTTATCATAGACCAAGCAGTCGTCAGGTATCACTTCTTTGGACGATGCCATAAACCCTTTGGACAGTTCTCTCACTTGGGCATATTCTTTGGGCATGACAACGGGAAAGAGTGCCTCGATCAGCAGCAGAGCAACACCGACACCAATCAGGCAAACCGCGGTAGCCTTGAAAATCGAAAGAGGTCGAGGATTTCGGAACCACCGCGGGGGAATCGGCAGCACTGCTGCGTTGAGCAGTACCAGCAACCCGAGGATTGCCATTCCGTTGTACAGGTTATTGTACAAGACGAGCAAGCAGCAGACCGTCGCCGCCAAGGGTAGCAAAAGAGCCGGGAGCGCAGTCATTCTTCCGAAACTCCGTAGCCGATGTAGCGGAGCACTTCGTTGTTGTCCCCCGCTACACCACTACTTTTCCGAGACATGGTCACCTCACTGCTCAGAATTCGACGCGCTTGTCAAGCAGGAAAATTTGGAGATGCACTAGCGTGTCCTCATCCGGAGAGGAGCCGGCACTACAACAAGTGGAAACATTATATCGAAAATACAAATCTTTTTCAACTCGTTTCAGGACATGGTCGTAGCCAGCCACGTGTCGCAGGATGGCAGGCAGAGGCGCCGCGGCTCTCGGGAAACCCGAGCTCTGCTATCCGATGGGACGGATATCAGGGCACGGGCGGCTCATGGTCTTTGCAAAACGGAGCTTCCCCAACCACGGGCAAACCGCACGCCTTGCACAAGGTCCTTCGCACCGGATCCTGTATGGATTCACAGTTTACCCCGGCATCCGATCCGAAACCTTCTTCTCTGCTTCCGGCAACCTGTTTTTGATTGGACTGATTGAATTCCGACATGGTCGTGTACCTCCTTTGCCATTCTTAAAGTATTAGATGCTTCAGCAGTCGGAGGGGATTCACGTACAACGAACAGGCGTTTCCTTTGGCTCGGTACAAAATATCGGCGGGTTGATTCGTTGAGAGGTATGGGGTCCTCAAGAGCGGAGAGCCGGCTTCGGGACGTTTGCGTGCGGCTCCGGCACGTCCCGTCATCGGAGGGCCGATGCTCTCTATGCCTTGCTACTTCGAGTCCTGTATGGCAGGGTTGACATGAGTGTAGCGGAGCAAACGATCCTTGACGAAAATGCAATCCTGGGCGGTCTCGAAGATCGCGCGGAACCGCTCTTCACTCCTTCTCAAGGCCTGCTCCACCCTTCCCCTTTCGTGGATCTCCCGGGTAAGTTGACGGTTTGACTCGGACAATTCATAAGTTCTCTCTCGCACGCGTTCTTCCAGTGCGTCGTGGGCCTCTCGCAAGGCCTTTTCGGCCAGCTTGCCATCGGTAATGTCCACGATGGAGACGAGCACTCGGGATAAGGACTGTTCGTGCCCCGGACGCACGGACCATCGAATGGCCACATGAATGCTCTCTCCGGAAGTAGTCTTCATGACCGACTCCCGGTCGACGATCTTCTTGCCCTCGGCGACGGCCATGATGTCCTGCGTGAAATTGTCGTTCGACTCCTCACAAAAGATCCGTCCCAGGTTCTCCTTCAATGCCTCTTTGCCGGCGACACCGAAGAGATCGAGACTCGCCTTGTTGGCGTCAATCACCCGGATCATCGCTGAATAGGGGGGAATCTGCTCGCTTCCGCTTTCGAGGTATGCGCGGATGTCCGTTACCCCCTCACCCCGGAGAGCGTCGACGAACCGCTTCATCTCGGACCAATCCTGCTCGCACAGACCTATGGGCGAGTCTTCAAACAGACTGCGGTACCGCCGCTCGCTCTCGGCCAATGCAGCCTCGGCCCACTGTTTTTCTTCAAGGAGACGTTTCTTGTTGAGCGCCCGCTCGATAACGCCGGGCATTAATTCGAGGTACCGGGCACTTGCGTCCTTGATGACGTAATCGGTTGCCCCCAGTTTCATGGCCTCCACGGCAACGGTCTCGTCCCCCTCACCGGTGATCATAATGGTCGGCGGGAGCTCTCCTCTTGAGACGAGAAACCCGAGGACATCAAGTCCGCTCTGACGCGGCATCTTGTGGTCGACGCACACGATGTCATAGGTCCCGGACCGGTACAGCTCCAATCCCTGTTCCCCGTCGGACGCCAAGTCCACGCTATATCCGGCCCGTTCAAGATTTCTCTTGAAAAGCTTGGCCAATCCCTCGTCATCCTCCATGTAGAGGATGCGGGCAGGTGTGGACGTGCGCATGGTTTCTTGTCTCCGTCTACCAAAAGATCCGGCTTACAGGAGCCGGCAATGGGCTCCGGCCGGTGCGAGCGGATCACTTCTTCGCGTACGGTCTTTCCGAACAAACCGGCAGTGTGCCGTTTCGTTCATACCGGCGAGCATACCTGATTCCGTTTCACAATCGAAAATGTGACTCCACGGCAAGGACGGCTTGTCTCAGAAGCGAGTCGGGTCTTGCCGCTCGTGGTTGAGGAGACATGCCGTCCTTGTCATCGATTCGATCGCAGAATGGCATGATGCGGAGCAACTTGGAATTGCATTCTTTCGAGTTTGCCCTAGGCTCCGCCCGAACGAGAATGCCGTCGGGATTCGATGCACCGGTTCCAACCTTTTGTTGGGGAGACCGGTCCCTCCGGCGCCCCTACCCAGGAATCACCCACCGCTGTCCGGTACGCATTGACCGGTCACTTCGGCGTCTTGCGGCACACTTCGGCTCGTTCGGTAAATGAGCGCCATTATGGCCGAGACGATCCCCACCGACACGATGCTCAGTGCGATGAATATGGCATCTACTCCCCAGAGCGACTCGATTCGCTCGATAATCTTTACCGACAGAGCTCCGACCCCGAAGGTTAGGATGAATTTCATGCCGTAGGCCGAATGATGCCATTTGCGCGGCGAATAAGTAGCGACAAGCGTGTTTTCGATGGGCTGCATGCCCAACAGGAAGAAGAAATAGACGAAGGCCAGACAGACGAGGACAAGATTCTGGGTGAACGCCATCAATAGGGCCGTAGGAACACAAATGGCATGGAACAAGAGGTAAGCATACCTGCACTCGAAGCGATCGCCCACATGGCCGCCCACATACTGACCCAGCACCGCCACCATGTAGATCACCGAGGTGACGGAGGTGGCGACGAGATTTCCCGAAATCCCCGTGCCCAACACCGCTGAGATCGACTCGACGATGCCGTGACCCTTCAATTCCAGATACGCCGGGAGGATTACCGAGGCCCCGCGGTAAGCCAGACCGCCGAGCATCATGGCCACCAGAAGAATGAGAAAAGCTCCCAGCATGCCGTTGTTGCCCTCGGATACCGTCTCTTCTTGCTTCTTTGGCTCTTCAATGGGCAAGAAGGCCATGATGGCGACACCGACGAGATTCAGCCCGCCCATGGCGGCGAATGCAGCGCGCGGTCCCGAAAGCCAGACACCCAGCCCTGCCACGAGAGGAGCCAAGACAAGACCCAATGTACCGAACACACCGTTGTACCCCATGGCGACACTAATCCGCCGGACCCCTTTGGAAATGAGCCCCAGTCCAATGGGGTGATAAATGGCCGAAAAGAAACCCACCGACGCAAGGGCCAGCGACAGTCCCGCGGGAGATTCGACAAAAAACGCCGCTGCCAATCCTCCTGCGCCCGCGCCGAGAAACATGACGATAATGAGTGCCTTGGCGCCGAACCTGTCACCGACCATCCCCCAAGGCAGAGCCATGAGCCCGAAAAGGAGATACATCCAGAACGAAAGGGCCAGGACTTGGGGCATGGGCAGGTGCAGGAGCCCGGAAAGGGGTAACACCAGAGCAGGGAAAACCAGCATGTTGAAATGACTCAGGAAGTGCCCGAAGCAGGTCACAATAAGTATTCTACGCTCTTCACTATTCAATTCGGCCTCTCCTTCACAGGGGTGCGTCTCATGCGTTACCGGTCCGGGTAGTCTTCCGCACCATCCGTCCGTCGTTCGCCCAAGGTGATTTTTTACCACAGTCCTTGACCGCGGGCAACGGACACTCCTCGTGAAAGGTTGACTCACCGCGGCTTGAACCGTCCACGCATCCTCTCCACCTTGCCGAACATGCCTCTCCCGGGGCGCAGGGCAGTCCTGATCCGATCGCCGGTCACTCTGCCGGCTTGTGACCGTTTCTCCGTAATTTCAACGACGTGCAGTCCTCCGACGGTACTTTCGGACCTGATTTCGAGCAGCACCGCTGTTGCCCGACCAATGCAGGGCCTTGGAGGTGTGTCGGGCTTGTGCTATGCGTACCGTGGGAATGAAGGAAGGAAGTCCCGATGGTACCCATCGACCGAGACCAGGAGTGTCGTAAGACGGGCGTTTGCCCGAAACACCTTCAGAGATGCCTCCGGAAGGAACTTTTGGGTCGGAGGATGATCTCTACGTGAAACGGGATAAATCGAGAAGACCCGTATCGAGATCGGAGAAGACAGAGGGGAGGCTTTGCCTCCACCAAACGGCTTCTCCTCATTCCCTTGGGCTCAACACGTCAAAAAAGCAAAGCGGAGTGTGTTCATGGGCAAATGGGCCGACATGAAGCGCCACCCACAAGTCATTCAGGGAATGAAGCTCGGCACCCTGCTCCGAGCCCTTGCTCGCAATGATTTCAGAGTCGATAGTGCCTGCCTGGGACGCTTGGCCTATCTCGTAATATTGGGTGTTTTCAATTCACTCTACGCTGGATGCGAAACTTTTTTCAACGGTCGAGAAATCAAGGAATCCGACATCACCCACCCTCCCCTCTTCGTTCTGGGCCATTGGCGTAGCGGAACGACTCATCTACACAACCTCTTGAGCCTTGACGAAAATTTCGCCTGCCCTACAGCCTACCAGGCACTGTTCCCCCACCATTTTCTCTTCAGCCAGGTGGGAGGGCTGTTGTTTGACGTTCTGGCTCCTCACAAACGCCCCATGGACAATGTGGCTTTTGCGGCAAGCGTTCCCCATGAGGACGAATTCGCCCTCGCTGCGGCAACGGCGGTTTCACCTTACCTGGCAGCCCTCTTCCCGGTGACGGGGGATCCGGGCTATTCGGAGCTGGACCCGCGCCTGCTTCCCAAAGAAGCGCTGGAGGACTGGAAGAAAGCCTTCATGCTCTTTCTCAAGAAACTGACCCTCTCGGAGGACAGGCGGATTGTCCTCAAATCCCCCCCGCATCTTGGACGCGTAGCAACACTGCTTGAGATGTTCCCGGACGCGAAGTTCGTGCACATTGTCAGAGATCCATATGTAGTGTACGCCTCGACCCACAAGCTGTGGAGCGATTCTTTCCGCTTCGCGCACTTACAGCTCCCCTCCCTTGAAAACGTGGACCATCTGATCCTCACATGGTACGTTACGCTGTTCAGTCTTTTCGAAAGAGACCGGGCCCGAATTCCCGAGGGCTCTCTGTTCGAGATGAAATTCGAGGACTTGGAGGCAACCCCTGTTGAGACGCTGAGGGACATGTACCAGAGCCTGGGGCTCGGCGGGTTCGAGTCGTTCTCTCCGAGGGCTTCAAAATACCTCGACTCATTGAATGGTTACGAGAAGAATGTCCACCACGTCGAGGATTGGGTGCGTGCGAAGGTCGGCACCGCATGGCGTCGCACATTCGAAAGGTACGATTATCCACTTTAGCGCGGAATCCTTCAAATCGGAAGCACGTCAGACAGAGCCGTCACGTGACTTATCTCGCGACTCAGACAGACTCATCGTTTCGATCGCGTGATGACCGCGCACGGAAAAAACAGTAGCGCGTCTACAATTCTCTGGACAAACCGGGTAGGGTACACTATAACCCTACTTCAAGTCAAGGGTAACTCGATGCGTGAGGCGCCTTCAGGGCTGCCGGCGCTCCCGCAGGAGCCCCCCCGCCCAAACAGCCATGAGTCGTTGTGTGACCCGCAACCGGAATTGCGCCTCCGGTTACGGACAGTCATCGGCACATTTCCGCGATTGAAAGGAGGAACCATGCAAGTAGGAGACGTTATTCACCTGGATGGATTGAAAGCGGAGTACAGCCTTTTCGGTCGAGACCGATTTTCCGCCTGCACGCTGCCCGATGGAGACTACGTTGTTCTCGGATTTGAGGAAACCTATGTCAAGCTTGCCTGGAACGATGTGGCCGGACCATCGCGAAAACATCGATATCGCATAGTCAGAGAGACGGTCCAACGAACTTACAACAGTTGACCCGGTTACAGTACAGAATTCATTTGACAGACAACCATTGAAAATCTTCTGACAATTATCGTCGTCACCGCTGCTGCGTGAGTACATACCGGGGCTCGGTGAACGGCCGGCAGGGAAATCCCCCAGGAGCCGTTTGAGGAAGGGGTCGTGGGGGATTTTGTCTTTTTCGTGCCCCGAGGGCGACAAGCAGGCTGACATTCCCCCCGTAATTGCCGATTATTCCCGACGATGATTTCCCGAACATAAAGTGATGGGGACAAACGAATCCCGGTTGCCGAATCGGGCCCCAACCGGCTATACTGTACCACGACCGAGGTCGATTCTTTCTCTGATATGCTGACCTAAAAAGAGGAAACAATGACGAGTCTAGCCGATGAGCACCTCAAACCCTATCTCGGCAGGATGACCAGCCTCCAATGGTTTGGAGCGAGCATCGTAATGGGTATCTTCTTTGGGTTTGTGGACACTCTCTTTATTGCTGCTGTCATGGGTTACCTGGGGCTCCAGGTTCCCGCCTGGTTCGGCGTGCCTACCACGTTCACCGGTTTCTTCATGTCAGGATGGATCGTCGGACGCTTTGCCCCCCGGGGTGTCTCCTGGGAACCCCCGGCAGGCATTTTGGTATGCGTGCTGTTACTCATGCTGGGCTTATCTCGACCGGATCTCGGCGGCGTGGGGTCGGCCCTGCGAACACTCTTCAACTATGTCCTCGTTCCTGCCGTTGCCATGGCCATCTGCTACCTCGGTATGTGTGTGGGCAGGAATGGATGGCAAACCATCCGGGACTATCTCAAGAGAAAGCGGCCGTCCACGGCTGCCAAGACCGGCGGGAGCACCCCGGCGTAGCTGCCGGCCCTCTTTCCGGAGAGCTTGGAAATATTGCGCCGGCCCGTTCGCGGCTGTTGGCAACGATGCGGGCGGGTTGGCTGTATCCCGTTTCCGGAACCCACCACGGCCGGGAAAAGTGCGCCGGCCCCTCATCCCCTTTGATAGCGCCCCCGGGGCCGACGACACCCTCTCTCGACTATCCCCGCGGATGACATATCCTATGCAACTGCTTGAGGCGGTGTGAGGCCACGTGGGTGTAGATTTCCGTGGTGGAAATGTCCGCGTGACCGAGCATGGTCTGGACAGCCCTGAGATCGGCATCGTTCTGGACAAGGTGGGTGGCAAATGAATGCCGGAGCGTATGCGGAGAGATCTCTTTTTCTATGCCCGCGGCCGACGCGGTTTTCTTGACGATCTTCCAGAATGCCTGTCTCGTCATCGGCTTGCCTCGCCGCGTGACAAAGAGGGCCTCGCTTCGACGGGGGCCGAGAATCACCGGACGGACCCGGTCCAGGTAATCGATCACCGCCCTCGAAGCAGGCACTCCCATGGGAACCACTCGTTCCTTGGAGCCTTTCCCCATTACCGTGACGCATCCCACCTCAAGGTCCACTCGGTAGATTTCCAGTCCCACCAGTTCCGAGACGCGCAGGCCAGTTGCATAGAGCAGCTCCAGCATCGTATTGTCCCGGCGCCCTTCCATGGCGGCGGGATCCGTGGCTCCGAGGAGACGCTCCACTTCCTCGGGCTCCAGATACGAGGGAATTTTGCGCATCAGCCGCGGGGAGTCAATGTGCTCCGAGGGATCCTCCGAGACATCCTTCCTCTCCCGAAGAAACTTGAAAAAGCTCTTTATGCAGGAGATCTTTCGGGCCCTTGTCCTCGGAGCAAGCCCTTCCCTGTCGAGCATGGCAAGATAGGCCAGCAGGTCCTCTCGGCATACTGCACCAACGGTGGCCCTCCCTCGTCGTGCAAGGAAGAGCGAGAACCCTTTCAGATCCGATCCGTAAGCCTCTACGGTAAGCTGAGCCAGCCCGCGATCGACAATGAGGTGATCGAGGAATCCGGCAACGGAAAGCTCAATTGCCGATAGAATGGTCCGTTTCACGGGTACCTCGGCGCCGGCGTGCGGAAGGCCGGCCCGTTCTCCGTCGGCGAACGAGGACCGTTCCGTGAAGTCGGTGTCCGCCAGCTCTATCAAAAGACTATCTCCTTCACCTCGGCATAATCCACTTCCATGGATTGCAGGTGGCTGAGAAGCGCGGCCCTAACCGCATCGATGCGGTCAAAATCAACTATTTTGGCACCGTCTTCTTCCTGGACGTAGAAGATGTCCGCGGCCTGATCCCGCTCGGTAGTGATTTTGGCGAGGACTATATTGAGCCCCAATGAGGAAAGACACTGAGTGATGTCGTAGAGAAGGCCCGTCCGGTCGTGGGCGTTGACCTCGACGATGGTTGCACGGTCCGACGCGGCATTGTCCATTTCCACCTTGAGGGGGAAACGCGGTCGGGCGCCACCGGGAAAGACGGTCTTGGATTGTCTCTTCGCCGCCACCAGTTGGTGCACGTCCACCTCTCCCTTGATGACGCCTGCAAAATTCTCCCGGAAATGATCCCATCGTTCCGGATCGTCGAGCGGCCCCTCGGGGATGTCATTGACGTGAAAAGTGGCCACCGCTACATCCCCGATGGAATGGCTCCACGCACTGAGAATGTTAATGCGATTTGCCGCAAGAGTCCCCGCTATCTTGAAGAAGAGTCCCGGACGGTCACGGATGATGAGGGAGATCGCGCTGTACGCCGGTTCCCGCCGATGATCTGTTTTTCGGGCGATCATGTCTTCCTGACCGAGAGAATCGAGCCCGTGCTTCTGGAGATAGGAGCTCAGGTCCACAAAGTGATCGACGATCACTCCGGGATAGAAATCCAGGAAGTATCGAGACCCTGCTGAATCGAGATACCGATCGAGCAGCTCCCCGCGATGCTCCGGAGGCACCAATTCCCGTATTGCACCCTTGATCTGCCGCACCCATTCGGCAAGGTCTTCCCCGTCCAGCCCCTCGCCTTCGATAATGTCGAGGGTCCGGTAATAGAGCTCTTCCAGGAGCATCTTTCGCCAGGAGTTAAAAGCCGTAGGGCCCACCGCCCGCAAATCCGCATGGGTGAGGAGAAAGAGGAGATCCAGGCGGCGCTTGTCCATGACATTTTCGGCAAACCGGTTCACCGGGGCATGGTCGTGGAGGTCCTTCTTGAAAGCCAGGTGCGTCATGGCAAGATGATTTCGTATGAGGAAGCAGACGTCGTCGATGTCCTCCGGAGGGAGTCCGAGACGTTCGAGAACCGGTCGAGCCAACTGCTCCCCCCGCACGTCGTGGCCCGGCCCGCGACCCTTGGCTATGTCGTGGAAGAGCCCCGCGAGGTAGAGGACCTCGGGCTTCTCCAGCTTCGTGAAAATGGTCCGCAAGAGCTGGTCCTCGGAATTGTCCCCGCGGCCCGCAAACGAGTCGATGTTTTCAAGGACCGCTATGGTGTGAAGATCGACGGTGTACTGGTGGTACACGTCGTGCTGCGGCAAGAAGCGAATCCACGCGAACGGCGGGACAAACCATTCGAGGAAGCCCGTCTTCATCATAGCGCTCGAAGCAGTTGCTACGGCCCCCCGCGTGCGGAAGATTTCCAGGAATAGGGCATTCGCTGTCGGGTCATCGAGCATGTCGTCGGTGAGGAAGCGGAGGCGATCCTGAATAAGGTCCACCAGTCTGATGTCCAGATTGCACCGAGTCTCCGACACCTTGTGAAATGCTTCGAGAATTTCCGGACAGGTCTTGCCGAGCTCGTCGGGATGGGCGTGGTTGATCCCGCCCGCACCGATGTAGAAAACATCGTCCAGCTTCAACCGTTTTATTTCCGAGGCTATTTTAGGTCTCAAGAACAGCCTGGCCCGTGCGAGCATCTGTCTGCCGAAGAAATCCATTGTCGATGCGTGACGGTAATACTCCCGCATGAGACTCTCGACCCCGCGACGCTCCGGTGTATCACGGTATCCCATCTGCTCGGCCAGTATGGACTGCGCTTCAAACTTCAGACGATCGTCTCTCCGAGACGCCAGAAAGTGCAGACGGGCCCTGATTTCTCCGAGGAAGCAACTGCCTTCCTGGACATCCGCCAATGCTTTGCGGGAGCACAGCCCTGCCACGGGAAGATCTTCCAGGTCTTTACATCCGAATATCAGCCTCACCAGCCACCCTATCAACTGGATGTAGCGAAGCGACCCGGGACCCTCCTTGAGATGCGGTTCCAGGAGATAAATGGTGTGCCCGAACTTCTCGTACGACTTGCGGATCTCTCCCTCGATCCTGGAGTAGAGGTCGAGGGGCTCTGTCTCGACGATGAGACGCTTCCGGTTAATCACAAGGTCCCGGTAGATTCGCTCGTCGCCCCAGATCAGACGAGTATCCATGAGCGAGGTGAGCACGGCGAGATCTTTGTCCGCTTCCGAACAACATTCATTGACGGTTCGAACCGAATGCCCGAGCTCAACCTTTGCGTCCCAGAGAAGATAGAGGATGCTTCTGATCCCCCGATAGATTCCCTCGGGTGCCTCCTCGGGCCTGACGAAGAGGATGTCGATATCGGAGTAGGGGCTCATCTGCTTGCGGCCGTAACCTCCCAACCCCAAGAGTGCTATGCGCTCCTTCCAGTGACCGAGGAAATGTTCGGCGATCTGGCTGAGCATGTCGTCGTACACTTCATGCATTTGGAAGCGCGCCGGGTCTGCCATGCCGTTTTCCCGGAAATCCTTGATACCCTCTTTGATCCTCTCCAATTGAAGTGAGCGGTCGTGGCTCGCGAATATGAATCTCATGGGAATGGGGCCCCTTATTTCCTCAAAATTGGGCAGAGACGGCTCACGTAAAGGACAAAGCCGGCCACGTCACTGCGCATCATCAGGCATTCGGCGATTATTTCATCAGCAAAGCGAAGCTTGATCGCATTCCGGCACTCACCGGCCGGAATACCGAACGGGAGCCGGCTCCCATATATCGGTCATTCGCTTCGGCTCCCGCCATAGTAATTCCCGGGTACTCGACGGTCAACCACAAGAGAGGACACGAAAGGCTTTTCGGATTCACGGGGCACCGGACCGGACGGCATCACCCTTTCTCGCCCAGGCCTCCGAGATATTCCGCAGCGCCTTGGACAATACCGCCGGAGATGCAGTCCAAATGGCCCGGACTCGTGAGTTTGTCCCTATCGCGACCGTTGCTGATGAAAGCGCACTCCACGAGAATTGCCGGCATCTTGGCACCCAGCAGCACGTAAAAGGGGGCCCGCTTCACGCCGCGGTCCCTCATTCCCGGGAGCTCACGTGCGAGGGCTCGCGCCAGGGATTTGTGCACGGTATTGGCCAGTCTGTCCGATTCATTCTTCTTGGAAATCATCGTGAGATCAAGGAGGGTGGCATCCAGGTCGCTCATTTTGGTGAGAGGGATCCCATTCTCTCGAGCCGCCACGCGCATGGCTCTCGGAGAGCTCGCCTTGCTCAAGTAGAATGTCTCTATTCCCTTGGAGGTAGAATCCGTTGCCGAATTGCAGTGCACGGAGATGAAGAGGTCCGCGTTGAGTGAATTGGCAAAGGCCGTACGCTCGGTTAACGAGAGGAATCGGTCGTCGGTTCTCGTGAGAGCCACGGTTATCCCGGCGAGTTTCTTCTCCAGAAATCTCTTGATCCGCTTGGAGATCTTCAGGGTGAGATCCTTCTCTTTGAGGACACCGTCCCGGGAAACCGCGCCGGGGTCCTTACCTCCGTGGCCGGGATCTATGACAACGACGAAGCCGTTCGGTTTGGCACTCTCTTTTGCCGGGACGGACGCTCCGTCGGTAACTGTGGGGGGCGGGAGAGAAGCCCTCTTGGCGGCTCCGGACGCGGGGTTGTCCGGAGGCGTGACCGGATGCACCGGGACAGTGGGAACAGAGGACGCGGAGGGAACGGATTCCCGCTGCACAGGCCATTGAGGGCAAAAGGGATTTCCCGTCACGTTGCAGATGAGCTTCCTACGAGAGCGGTTCGGTGCCGGTTCCCTGGTGATGACCTGCGGTCCCCGTATTTCGGGATTCACTCGGAGCGTCTCTCGCAACGGGAGGCCGACCGGCCTTCTCTGCATACTCCCGGTGCCGGCAGGGTTGTGGAAAGCAGTCGGTCCGGGCGCGGGACGGACAGTGCGGAGACGGCTGATTTTCCGTTTGAGAAGATGGGCCGTCTTGAGCTCTCGAAGTCCCACGATCAAATGAGGGCCCGAGCGGTTGGCCTTGTTGAATGCGCTCAGGTATGCAATGGCTTCATCCAGGTCCTGCATCCGACCGGTACGTCGGTAGAGCTCGACACAAGACTTGCCGGCAAATAAGAGACTCCGCTTGCCGACCGCACCTTGGTGGGTCGTATGGATGGTCTTGAAGCATTTGACGAGCGCCCGCCACTGGTCCGCAGTTCCCCCCTTCTCTTTCGATAACTTGAGAAAAGAATGATAACACTTGGGGAAAGACAGGCTTTCCCGACTCGTGACGCTCCCGTGGGCTGGATGCTGCATCGACACCATGAGCCCCATCAGCAGCATAGGAGCCCACCAATGCACACTCGTTACTCGTGACACACAGTTTCCCTTGGGCCGCGACGTGGACCGCTGCATTGGTTCGGAGCGCGGACGGAGTGCAGGCTTCGTCGCTCGGAATGACTTGATAAAAGCTTCAATTATTGTGCCGCTCCTTGAAATTCGCGGCATTCTTCAAGTTGAATTCCAACGAGCCTTCGACAACATTGTCATCGTTTCTCCCAAGAGTACCGGCGCAAGCCCGTCGCGACACTCGCAATATCCGAAAGGTCTACGCACCGGGGCGAGATAATGTTTGCCCGCCTCACATGCCGCAGAGAAGGTTGGGTTTCAATCCGGCCGGTATCCTCTCGGGCTCCTGCTTTCGTCTCTTCACTCGTCTGACCCGCAGCACGGCACTGGGAACCTCCTCGATGGGCTCACAGGTTTGAGCGAGCTTCTCGTGAAGTTCAGCGGAAATGGTGATGCTTTGTTTACGGAATTTCCAGAACACGGTTGCCTCCTTGCGTATGATTGACTCACTATAGCAAATAATTTCACATAATTCAATTGATTATCTAGAATATACATTAAAAATGAATCGCTGTACTCCGCCCGGCGAACAGTACCGAGTCCCGAAGCAATCGGCTCATAGTATCTTCACAGCCTTTTGACTCGGTTCTCAATTCGCGGGGAGATGGCGTTTCGAAACCACGGAGTTTTGCGGAAACCGGCACCGGCGTGCAGCGCCCCGGGAAGATGCTCGCGAGGTCGGCCCCCCTTGTTGACAAGGTGGTTTCCTTTGACCCGCCCGTTTAGCCTTGCTATAGTCCGCTCATTAAATTCGCGGCATTTTTAGCGTTGAAGGTTAATGAGCCTTCGACAACATTGTCGCCGGAGATCGGCGCGGTTTTTCCAAGATTAGCGGCGCCTGCTTGAGACTCATGGCAGACCCGATAGCGGAGCGCAGGAGCCTATGCGTAGGACTCCTGATGACCCCAAGGCTCTCTACGTTTCCCGCAATTCTCAAAGCGCTCCACGATAGACTCTGTTCCGCGACCGGCTCCATCCCAGGATAAGCGAGGACTGACTCACCATGCCCATAAGCGCTATTGATGTGGAAAAGGTGATGAGAAAATTATGCTCGGCAGGCGGCGAGTTTGCGGACCTCTTTTTCGAGGAGAAGACCGGAGCTACCCTGATATTCGAGAACGGAAGGGTGGATCGCATCCGGCAGGGGATCGATCGAGGCATAGGGCTGAGGATTATCAGGGGCAACAGGACCCTTTACGCGTATTCCACAGAGGTTACCGCAGCGGAAACCGACCGTCTGGCGGAGACGCTTCTCCATGCCGCCCAATCATCAGGGTCGGCATCGGATCCGGTTCTGAGATCCGAGCATGTGCGTCCCGTCTCGTCAATCGACATCGACCCTTCAGGTGTGGACCTGGATCGCAAGATCGCCCTCCTCGTTGAGGCTGATGAAGCCGCCAGGTCCTTCGGAGACGAGATCAAACAGGTGCGGGTCGTCTTTTCAGACGAACGACGGCGTGTCGTGCAGGTGAATTCGACGGGGGCTCGGTTGGAAATGGAGAGAATCGGCCTCGTCTTCATGGCCCACGTCACCGCGGGGCGCGGGGATCTGCTCCAGACCGGTTACGAGCCCGCGGGAGGTCAGATCGGCATGGAGCTCTTCCGAGATCATCCCCCTTCGCTGATAGCATCGACCGCCGCTTCCAGGGCTCTTATGATGCTGGAAGCACGAGAGGCCCCGTCGGGGCGCATGCCTGTAGTCCTCCATAGCGATGCCGGGGGCACGATGATTCACGAAGCGGTGGGGCACGGTCTGGAAGCCGATTTTATCGGGGAGAAGATGAGTGTGTACGCAACCTGCCTGGGGACTCAGGTGGCGTCGGAAGTCGTTTCGGTTGCGGACGATCCGACTCTGGCCGGCCGCAGGGGGTCGTATCCCTATGACGACGAGGGAACTCCCTCCCAAAACACCATATTGATTGAAGGCGGAGCTCTGAAAGGATTTCTCTACGATCGGCTGAGCGCCCTCAAACAGGGAGCCCGTTCAACGGGAAACGGTCGGCGGGAATCGTATCGACACAAGCCCGTTCCCCGGATGTCCAATACGATGATTTTGCCGTCGGACGCGGATCCCGCGGAGGTACTCTCTTCAACGCCCAACGGCCTGCTCGTCAAGAAGATGGGAGGGGGGCAGGTCAATCCGGTCAACGGCGACTTCGTTTTCGAGGTCGCGGAGGGATATCTCATAGAGAACGGCCGCCAGGGGGAGCCGGTGCGGGGAGCCACCCTCGTGGGGAACGGACCCCAGGTCTTGCGGAGCATCGATATGGTAGCCGACGATCTCGGATTTGCCATCGGCACCTGCGGAAAGGACGGTCAAGGGGTCCCCGTGTCGGACGCACAACCGACGTTGCGCATCGGCACCCCTGACATGCCGGACACCTGGATTACCGTCGGGGGAACGGCCTCCTCGCAGTGAACAGTGTGCCGACGGTTATCGATTCGCCGTTGAGGTTGACGTGTCTGCGCCGCTGCTCTCCATTCTATGAAGCGAATTTCGCCGGACGCAAAGCCCGGACGGTCATGGGAAGAGAAAAATATGAGTGAGGAACAAAGCCCCAAAGGCGGTTTTTTCCGCCGTCTGTTCAAGAAAGAGAAGCCTGAGGAGCCGACCACGGCGCCCGCCGAGGCGGACATACCCGTAGCTCCGTTGGAGGACCGGAGCGAGGTGCCTGAGGAGCCGGCGGACTCGATCGTGACGGAAGCTCCGGAGGAAACCGGGGATTCGGAAGAGATCGAAGAAAAGAAGAGTCTTTTCAAGTTCAGGTCGGGACTCAAGCGAACACGGAAAGGATTCATCAGGAGCCTCGATGAAGCCCTGCTCGGACAAAAAAAGCTTGACGAAGAGGTTATCGGACGCCTGGAAGAGATTCTCGTCACCGCGGATGTAGGGGTGAAGACCGCATACGAGCTCCTCGAGAGCGTAACGGATCGCGTCAAGCGGAGAGAGGCGGACGATCCCGAGAAAGTTCTTGCCCACATGAAAGGCATGATCCGAGAAATGCTCTCCGACGTCGACGCCCCCTTGAGGGTGGGATACGGATTCGAGCCGTTCGTGGTCATGGTCGTGGGGGTGAACGGGTCGGGAAAGACCACCACCATAGCCAAGATTGCCGCCCGGCACCGCGCTGCAGGACGAAAAGTGATGATGGTTGCCGGAGACACCTTCCGCGCAGCGGCGGTGGAACAGCTTGAAATCTGGTCTCAGCGGGTCGACTGCGCCCTGGTGAGAGGAAAAGACAAGGCCGATCCCTCCTCGGTGGTGTACGATGCCATGGATCTGGCACTCAAGGAGGACTACGAGCTCGTACTGGTCGATACGGCAGGCAGGCTTCACACCCGGGTGCCCCTCATGGAGGAGCTGAAGAAAGTCCGTCGGACGTTGGGCAAGAAGCTTGAAAGCGCTCCTCAGGAAACCCTCCTCGTTATCGACGCGTCCATGGGACAGAACGCCATCCTCCAGGCCCGGACTTTCAACGAGGCCGTTCCCGTCACCGGCATTGCGCTGACCAAGTTGGACGGGACAGCCAAAGGGGGAGTGATCCTCGGCATTTCCAACGAGCTCAAGATCCCCATCCGCTTCGTCGGCGTCGGGGAACAGATGGACGACCTGCGGGATTTCCATGCCGGCCAATTCGCCGAAGCTCTATTTTCCGGCGACTGACAGCCGTCGGTTCCAAACCGAGGTGGGAGAAGGATAGTGGAAACGATTGAGGTTCGAACCGGAACGAGAATTCAGTTCGTGGACATCACATCCAAAGTGCGAGAGGCCATTTCCCACAGCGGTGTGGGAGACGGGATAGCCGTGGTCTTCGTGACTCACACCACCGCAGGAGTGACCATCAACGAATCCGCCGACCCGTCGGTGGTTAGCGACATCAACACCAAGCTGTCTCAACTGGTGCCCCACCAAGACGCTTACCGCCACGCGGAAGGAAATTCCGACGCCCACATCAAGGCTTCGCTCGTGGGGAGCTCCGCGCATCTCATTGTGTCCGGAGGAAGACCAATCCTCGGGACGTGGCAGGGGGTGTTCTTCTGCGAATTTGACGGCCCCAGGAGTCGAAAGGTCCTGGTTAAAGTCGTGCCGGCATGAGCCTTTGCCTGCAATTACGGAGAATCAATGAACGAAGAAATAGTCGAAATATTTACCGATGGAGCGTGCAGCGGCAATCCGGGCCCCGGCGGCTGGGCCGCTCTCCTGAGGTGCAAAGGGAACGAGAAGACGATCAGCGGCGGCGAGGCCAGGACCACCAACAACCGCATGGAGATGATGGCGGCCATCAAGGCGCTGGAAGCCTTGAAACGACCGTGCAAGGTTCGGCTGACCACCGATTCCCAGTACATGATGAAGGGGATGACCGAGTGGCTCAAGAACTGGAAGAAGAGGGGGTGGGTCACGGCGTCGAAGACTCCCGTGAAGAATGCCGAGCTCTGGAAGCGTCTCGACGCACTGACATTGCAGCACAAGGTGGAATGGACATGGGTTCGGGGACACAATAGCCACAAAGAGAACGAACTGGTCGATTCCCTGGCAAGGCAGGCCCTGAAGCAATACGCCGTGTGACGTGATCCCGACGCTGCACGGCAGGTCCGACGTCGGAAAGGCCCTGAGAGAAGGGATCGTTATCTATGAGTCAAAGTGCGAATCGGTATCAGGCTGCACATAGGCAAAAAAAATGCCGGACGAGCCGGCATAGGGATTGATGAAGCAAGATTCTCGTCTCTGAACGAGAATTGTCGTTGTCCGTCGTTTGTCACGACCCCGGCGAGGTATCGACGCCCTTCACGGCGTATTCCCTGGGCTCCTCGGTGAAGAGCGGCAACCGGGGCTGGTCTACGATGCCGCCCGGATAGCAGGCCTCGGGCATAGAAGCGAGCGCGATGCGGATCGCCTCTCCCACGTCGCTCACGAAGTGCAGGTTCATGCCCTCCAAAACGTAGTCAGGGATGTCCTTGAGGCTGGAGTAATTCTTCTTCGGGAGTATCACGTCGCTGACTCCTGCCCTGCGGGCTGCCAGCAGCTTCTCCTTCACTCCGCCTATGGGGAGAACCCGTCCTCTCAAGGTAAGCTCACCGGTCATCGCCACGTCCCGACGCACAGGAATACCAGTAAAGAAAGAGGCCAAAGCCACTGCGATGGTAATGCCCGCGGACGGGCCGTCCTTGGGAATTGCACCTGCAGGGACGTGTATGTGTAAATCCGTATGGGAGAGGATCTCGTCGTCAATGCCGTGCAGATGGCACGAATGCCTCAGGTAACTGAGAGCCGCCCGTGCCGATTCCTGCATTACCTCCCCGAGCGAGCCGGTCATGGTCAGTTCTTTCTGCCCCTTGAAGCCGGTAACCTCGATGAAAATAATGTCTCCGCCGTTTTCGGTCCAGGCAAGACCCGTGGCCGTCCCTACCTGATCTTCCTCTTCGGCCAGGTCGAAGAAATACCGGGGCGGTCCAAGGAGCTCTTCCACCGTCTCAGGGGACACTTCCGGTCTCGGCGGCAGCTCTTGGGTTATTTCCCTCGCGATCTTGCGGCATATGGAACCGATCTCACGCTCCAGATTTCTGACTCCTGCCTCTCGCGTGTAGGACCGGATCAGGAAACGAAGGGCATCCGGGGAAAAACTGATGGGATACTCCTCAACACCGTTCTCGGACATGCTCTTGGGGACGAGGAACACTTCCGCAATCTTTTCCTTCTCCTCGTCGGTGTACCCGGGGATACGGATCACTTCCATACGATCCCGCAGGGGCGCGGGAATAGGGTCCAATTGATTCGCGGTGGCAATGAACATGGCCCCGCTTAGGTCAAAGGGGACGTCGAGATAGTGGTCCTGGAATGCGTTGTTCTGCTCGGGATCGAGGACTTCAAGCAAGGCACATGCCGGGTCTCCCCTGAAATCCTGGCCGATCTTGTCCACTTCGTCGAGCATGAAGACCGGATTCCTTGTACCGGCTCTCCTGATCTCCTGGATGATCCGGCCGGGCATGGCTCCGATGTACGTCCTGCGATGGCCGCGAATCTCCGCTTCGTCACGCACGCCGCCCAGGGAAACACGGATAAAGCGCCTTCCCAGGGCCCGGGCAATGGATCTGCCCAGAGAAGTCTTTCCCACTCCCGGAGGTCCCAACAGGCAGAGTATGGGGCCCTTGTGACTCTGCTTGAGCTTGTGCACCGCCAGGAACTCGAGAA
>JBGSJS010000102.1:0-6891 GCA_041741735.1 Desulfomonilaceae bacterium
TAAGTTCTGAAACTCGTCCATCGGATGTCTCCTTTTTCTTGAACTTTGAGCGGTTCAGAAGGAGGAGGCTCCGATAGACTCCCGGAAATGTCAAACTCTTTGAGTCCCCCGGCAGAGCCGGGGGTTTACTTATTATTATTACCTGTTGAATCACGAAATGGTATGAGTAGAACGGTCGTTCCGAGTCGTTGCGGCGCCAAATATAGAATGCTCGATGCCATGCCGCAGCGCTCGCTCCATTAGGATGTAGAGGAACAGATCCGTACTCTAGGCCCGTTGCTTCTGTCCGTCGCCCAACCCGGACATCTCCGTGGTAAAATCAGCGTATACGTTTCGTGGCTGAAGCGACAATGAAGATGTTGTGCAGGGAGTTCGTGGAAAATACAACGATAAGCGGTGCCTAACGTGGTCTGCCGATTCGAGGGCCGGTTGGAGCAGGTTATTCTTGGCCCAGAGTTGCCGCAACGACCTCCAGGAATTGTTTCACCTGATACGGTTTGTCGACAAAGCCTTTCACTTGGCGGCCAAAACCGCGTCGTTCCTCAGGGGACAAGGAATGGCCGCTGGAAACGATCGCCTTAATGCTCGGATTTATCTTAAGGAGCTCCTCAAGGCATTTTTCTCCCTCCATGTGCGGCATGATGAGATCGAGGACAACGAGTCCTATGCCGGCTCGTTCCCGTCTGTACGTTTCCAGCGCTTCCAGGCCGTCCGAAGCGGTAATCACCTCATAGCCGGATCTCTCAAGTATACGTTGACCCAGATCTCTGACCATCTTTTCGTCGTCAACCAGCAGAATCTTTCCCCCTCCGGACGGCTTTTCGCCCGGTCCGGCATACTCTTGGACCGACGGTATTTCTTGCGTGACAGGGAAAAACAGTCTGAATGTGGTGCCTTTCCCGGGTTCACTTTCGCACGAGATCCATCCGCCGTGCTGTTCCGCTATGCCCTTGGCCACTGAAAGGCCGAGACCGGTCCCCTTCTTGAAGTCCCATCCCTTGGTCGTAAAGAACGGATCGAAGACGCGGTCCACAATCTCTTTACTCATTCCGGAACCCGTGTCCGAGATCTCGATGACCACGTATCGGCCGGGACCGGCTCCCGGGTAAAGACGACAATAATCTCCGTCCACGTGATCACTTCTCGTTACAATCCTCAGCCTGCCGCCTTCGGGCATAGCCTCTTTGGCATTGATGCACAAATTCATGAGGACCTGTTCAAGTTGAACGGAATCCGCATTGACCATGCCGAGATCCAGCTCCAGGGTTGTCTCGATCCCGATCATCTTGGGAAAAGTTCTCTCCAAGAGCCCGATCAAGTTGTTGATGATCCCGTTCACATCCAACGGCTCCAGCTTTATGTCGGCCTTGCGGCTGAACGCCAGGAGCCGTTGTACCAATTCGGCTCCTTTGCGCCCCGTGTCGAGAATCTTCCGGAGATCCGCGTAGATTGGATCTTCCTCCGATCGGTCCCAGAGGATCATCTCGGTATATCCATTGATTACGGTGAGGAGATTGTTGAAGTCGTGGGCAATGCCTCCCGCAAGCGTTCCGATGGCTTCCATCTTCTGCGCCTGGGTGAGGTGACTCAGGAGGCTGCGTCGCTCCTCCTGTGCCCTTTTCGGTTCGGTGGCGTCCGAGAAAACTCCGGTCATTCTCGTCGGTTTTCCGTTTGCATCGAAGTCGATGACCTTTCCTCTGGCCCGCACCCATTGCCATGCCCCGGCTTTGTTCAATATGCGATACTCAACCTCGAACAGCTTGAGTTTTCCTTGCATATGGAGATTGAGATTCTCCGAAACCTGGGGCCAATCGTCGGGATGGACGATCCTCTTCCAATTCTTCATCGTGGGCTCAAAATCGTCCGGTTCGTACCCCAGGATCTGAAGGGTTTGCTCTGTCCACAGCGCTTTGCCCGTGGTGAGATCCCAGTCCCATATACCGAAGTTTGCACCATAGAGAGCGAGTGAGAGCATCTGCTCGCTTTGCCTCAACGCCTCCTCAACTTTCCTACGCTCTGCGATCTCCCACTGCATACGGTCGTTTGCGGTTGAGAGCTCTTGGGTGCGCTCCAAAATGCGGGTTTCCAGATCCCCTTGAGAGCGTCGGAGCTCATCCAATGCCCTATCTCTCTCGTTGAGCACGGCCGCAAGAAGTACGCCCGTGACGGAAATCACGACCAGGTAACTTTGCAGCAACAAGAGCGATTCGTTCACCGAGCCCCGAAAGAACGGTCCCAAACCCTGAACGGTGCCGGAAATGGCCATTGCGGAGCAAACCAAACAGGCAGCCGTTCCACCTCTTCTCCCTGCCAGAAAGGTGGCGGCGACCACCATGGGTAACGTCAGGAATGCGATCGGATAGTCACTCACTCCCGTGGAGCTGACAAAGGGACCCCAAAAAGCCACGAATCCCGCAAGGACGACAATGGCCAGAACGACGCCGGTCTTGGTCCAGGTCGTGCGATCGAGATCCAGCGCACCCGGCATGGTCCAAACAATGAGAAAGGGAGCTATGATAAGTGCTCCCATCATGTCGCCGAGCCACCATGTCCCCCACAGATAGGGGAGGTTATGCCACTGGGCCAGTCCCCCCAGGAACAGGCTCGCCACTCCGATGGTGGCGCTGAGGGCCGTCGCGGCACCTCCGCAGAGAAAACAAAAGCAGACCACCTCCCGCACGCTGCAGAAGGGGTCCTCCATCGAGATCCGACCCCGGACCAGCCAGACCGCGGTCAATGCTTCCAGGAGCGCGGCAACGGCCTCGCCACCGGCCACCCATGGCCCCACCCCGGTTTGTGCAAGAGCAAAGAACGATCCGAGCGCTACTCCGGGCCAGAGATTGACCCCGAATCGCAACAGGAAAGCGATGGCAATGCCGGTTGCCGGCCACACGGGGGACACATTCCCGTGAGCGATGCCCATGACGAGTCCCAGCCTGACGGCAAGGTACTGTGCGATCAGCACGAGGGCCACAGATCCAAACTTCGTGATCCATCGAGGTCTCAAGCGAGAACTGGATGTCGCCCGGGAAGCGTTCCGAGGTTCCGATTCGGCACTAACCGGCTCGCTCGTCTCAACCTCTGACCGGCTGCCCAATCCCTTGAGGCGAATACCAAAAAGGCTGAACTCTTGGAACATTCGGAAGCCGTCCTATCGGCAGCAGCCGCTCACCTGTGGGAACGGCCGGGCGATTCCAACAGACAAGGTTATTCTCCGGGCTGCGAACAATACATCACTGCGCCGTCATCACAGCGTTATCCCCACGCTCAACCGCTTGCCCGTCCGGCCATGATTCGGAGCATGCCGGCCCCGTGGGGATAAACGCCGTGACGACTGCTACATCCTGAAAGGCGGAAAGAAACCGCTCGATACGGTTACATGTCAAGCGTCATGGGCACGTCTGCCCCTGATGAAGCGCACACACTCGGGCAGAGCGGCCATGATCGGGCCCTCCATCGGTTGCCGACGGCATGTGAGCCGTTGCGAAGCGGATCACGCCTTGCTCCGCAGACTCTTACCGGCCAAAGGATTGTATAGCTTCATTATGGCCACCTTCATGACGTCCGCTGTCTTCATGTCGGCCACCATGTCAAAAAGAACCTTCTCAGGGGCTTCAGGAAGCACGCATGCATTGGAAGCATCGAATGCGAGGTCGGGGAAGCCCTTGAGGAGCTTCTTTTGCTCCTTGGCGGTCACGGGGACCTGAATCACCTTCTTGCCTCCCAGGTCCTGGATCTGGCCGCTCAGTCCGACGCCACCCAGCTTCGCCGCTCTTTCCTCGTCCAAGATCACGTTGATGCAAAAATCAGCCATGGAAAGTCCTCCTCTCGTACATTGTGAGTCGGTACCGGAGCACCCACTCCCTATAGTGCCGCTCATCGAAAATCGCGGCATTCTTCGAATTGAAGCCCAATGAGTCTTCGCCAACATGGTCGGCGGAGATCGGTGCGGTTTTTTCGGGAGTCGCCGTGCCCGCTTGAAACTTATGCCAGACCCGATAGCGGAGCGCAAGAGGCCTTCCGCAGACTGCCGGATGACGCCGGGGCTCTCTTGGTTTTCCGCAGGTTTCAAAACGCTCCACTTGGGAACGTAAACAGGCTCTCTCCTTACGAGACGCGTGCCGGTCGGCAGGCCTCGTCAACGAGAATCGCCGCGCGGCACGATGTCGATTTCTCTGAGATTTGGGGCCAATCTTGCGATTGCACAACAGTTTCTCTGAGTATAACACCGTACCTCACGCCGGGAGACTCCGTCAACCATTTTTCACATCCGCGTGCCGCGGTACGACCTTCTTTTGATTTGACTTTGACCATTCCTTATGTCAGAAATGACATAAGGTCCGATCCCAGGATTACCTTTCACTTCCCCGAGGCTGTCAGGGACGAAAACCCGCGCCGGGCAGGTTTGTGCCCTCCCCATCATTGCACAACCCGACGGCCGGGGCCAGGGACCCCCAAAAGACATGTAAGGAGACCTTCCATGGATTACCGGTTCGTGAGGACTACCTGTCCATATTGCGGTTGCGGCTGTCAGATGCTGCTCGAAGTGCTCGACGGAAAACTGGTGGGAACGATGCCTCTGAAAACCGCTCCGATGAACAAGGGCAAGCTTTGCATCAAGGGGTGGAATGCCCATGAGTTTGTCCATAGCCCGGATCGGCTCACCCGCCCCCTCGTGAGGAAAAACGGCACCCTGCAGGAGACGTCGTGGGAAGAGGCTATGGACGCCGTGGTCTCGGGGCTTTCCGCGCTAAAAGAGCAGCACGGGGGCCAAAGCGTGGCCTTCCTCAGCTCCGCACGGACGACCAACGAGGAGAATTACCTCGTTCAGAAATTATGCAGGGCAGGATTCGGAACCAACAATGTCGATCACTGCGCCCGTCTTTGACACGCGCCTACGGTGGCAGGTCTTGCCGCCGCATTCGGCAGTGGAGCAATGACGAACTCGATCCCTGAGATTGAAGACGCTGCCTGTCTCTTCGTAATCGGTTCAAACACTTCGGAAGCGCATCCTCTAATCGCCCATCGCGTATTTCGCGCCAAGCTCAAAGGGGCAAAACTGATCGTCGTCGATCCGAGGAGGACTCAAGTCAGTCTCGGGGCCGATATCCATATGCGCTTGAATTTCGGGACCGACGTGGTGCTGATCAACGCGATCATGCACGAGATCATCCGCAACAATTGGCATAACGCCAAGTTCGTTGAAGAGCGCACCGAGGGATTTGAAGGCCTCAAAGCAAAGGTCGAAGCCTATCCTCCGGAAAAGGCATATGAAATTTGCGGGATTTCTCCGGAGGTCATAACAGAGGTCGCGAGACTCTACGCAACCTCGGAGCCCTCATCCATCCTATATACACTCGGTATCACGGAACATTCACACGGGGTTGACAACGTCAAATCTCTCGCCAATCTGGCCATGCTCACCGGGCAGATCGGCAAGCCGTCGAGCGGGGTCAATCCTCTCCGCGGTCAGAACAACGTCCAGGGGGCCTGTGACATGGGTGCCCTGCCCAATGTGTACCCCGGATATCAGGTGGTGACCGACGAAGCGGTGAGGGAAAAATTCCAGAATGCCTGGGGAGCAACTCTGTCGAATCAAGTGGGCTATACCATCCCCGAGATGATCGACCGACTCGTCGACGGCAGCGTGAAAGGCATGTTCATAGTGGGTGAGAACTCCGTGGCCAGCGATCCGAACACCCACCACATAACCCATGCGCTGAAGTCCGCGGAATTCCTCGTGGTGGAAGACATTTTCCTCACGGAAACCGCCGAATTGGCGCACGTTGTGCTGCCGGCAGCCTGCTGGGCGGAAAAAGAAGGGACGTTCACCAACACCGAGCGCAAGGTGCAAAGGGTTCGCAAAGCAGTGGAGCCTCCGGAAGGGGCAAAGCCCGACTGGATGATCCTAACCGAAATCGGTTCAAGGCTGGGCGTAAACATGCCCTTCTCTTCGGCCAAAGAGGTCTTTGAAGAGATGTCGAGCCTCACCCCCTCTTATCACGGTATCAGCTACGAGCGCATCGACGCTCGTGAAACGCAGTGGCCCTGTCCCAACGCGGAGCATCCGGGGACGAAGTTCCTCCACCAGGGCAAGTTTACCCGCGGGCTGGGATTCTTCACGCCGTTGGATTACCGCCCCTCCGAAGAGCTGCCCGACGAAGAGTATCCGTACGTGCTCACCACGGGACGGCGGTACGCCCACTATCATACGAGGACCATGACCGGCCGCTGCCCTTCCCTCCACAAGGAGTTCCCGAGACCCATTACCCAGGTGAACTATCGCGACGCGGAGAAGCTCGGGCTTAAGGAAGGCGATCAGTTGAAAGTGACTTCTCGCCGAGGGGAAGTCATCACCCTGGCCAGACCGGGCGACATTGTCCCGGAGGGCGCCATTTTCATGGATTTCCACTTCTGGGAGTCCAACTCCAACGTGCTCCTGGGGACGTCCCTCGACCCCATTTCCAGGACACCGGATTACAAGGTCTGCGCGGTGCGACTGGAAGCCGTTAACGGAAACGCTGCGGCAGAAGAGGAAGAGGAACCGCAGGTCGCACAAGGCGGGGCATAATACCGAGTGCGAAGTGCAGGCGGCCGCTTGATTGGCCGCCTGTACTCCCATGGTCTGCTATCATCTCACTTGGTTGAGTCCACGTTCCTTTATCTACTCCTTCTTCGACCTAGTAAGTGGGGCAACAGGCCTTGGCGTCCGCCCGTGGCAATCGTATATGCCCCGAAGGGGCATACTGTCAGATAGGGGTAGGAACGCTCGGTTACCCGGCGCTCCCCCCTCCGAACCGTGCAGGCGGATCTCCCGCACACGGCTCTCCGGTCGGTGGGTCACCGCCGAGCGGATTGACAGGCCGCTGCATGGGCTGCGGTTAAGGAAAA
>JBGSJS010000103.1:0-36685 GCA_041741735.1 Desulfomonilaceae bacterium
GACTGTCGATGTGTGGACCCATTGCTTTGGATGAAAGAATTTGACACGAGACACCCCATTAACTAGTGTTATAGTGGAGCGCCTTGAGAACTGCGGGAAACGAAGAGAGTCTTCGAGTTATCGGAAAACCTGAAGATAGCATCCTGCGCTCCGCTATCGGGTCTGCCCTAAATCGCAAACACGCGCCGCTACTTTTGGAAAAGCCGCGCCGATCCCGGGCGACGAGGTCGCCGAAGGCTCATTGTCCTTCAACTCGAAGAATGCCGCGAATTCTAATAAGCGGCACCGGAGAATTGGCAAGTATCTCACAGGAGAGCGGGAGCTCCGGGTGGCCGTTTCCGCCATTTCGCCGGAGCCGGCATCTTCACGACACACCCTGCTCATAAATCGCGAGAGGATATCATGGTTGACCTCGACATTCTCAAAGGTAAACGGATTTTAGCGGTGGACGACGAGCCCGACATCCTCGACGTCATCAAAGAAGAGTTGCCCACGTGTGAAGTCATCACGGCAAGGGACTTCGACACTGCACGAGAGTCCATTCTGAACGAAACGGTCGATCTCGTGATCCTGGATATCATGGGAGTGAACGGATTCGCACTTCTGGAGGAATGCGGTAATAGGAGAGTCCCTGCCGCAATGTTAACGGCGCACGCCGTAGACGTGGAGAGTCTCAACAAATCGCTCAGGCTTGGGGCGGTGTCCTTTATTCCTAAAGATGAACTGGTACGACTCCCGGAATTAGTTGCGGAAATTCTCGAGGCACTTGCCGAGGGCCGGAGCCATTGGCCCAGGCTGTTTCAACGACTGGGGCCTTTTTTCAAAGAGAAGCTGGGGGTGGTCTGGGACGATCTGGAAAAGCCGCCGTACCCTCCGTACTACTATTGATACGGCGATTCCCTCGGCCGTCACTCGTCTCTGATTCCATATTTGTGAATCTTGTTGATCAAGCCTTGCCTGGATAGACCCAGACTTCGGGCAGCAACGCTCTTGTTGTTTTTGGTGCGGATCAGGGCCTTTTCTATCATCCTCTTTTCCAGCTCCTCCACCGCTTCCTTGAGACCGGGGGCATTCGAGGAAGACTCTGCCGCTCCGACATTGGACAACGACTGAGTTACCCGCGGTGAGAGTACCCCAACGGAGATGCTGCCTCCATCGGGAGAGAGGATGTGTGCTCTCTCGATTTCGTTCTCCAGCTCGCGAATGTTGCCGGGCCACTGATAGCGCATGAGAAGATCCATGGCTGCCGGATCCATCTTCCGTATGACCTTGCCCGTCTGCTCGGAGAACTTGTCCAGAAAGTGACGGACGAGTACCTGCAGATCGTCGAGTCGGTCTCTTAGTGGGGGAATGGTTATGGGAAAGACGTTAATGCGATAGTACAAATCCTCCCGGAAGATTCCTTTGCGTATGAGCTCCGACAGATCGCGGTTGGTAGCTGCAATGAGACGAGCATCGACGATTTGGGAGCGGCTTTCGCCCACCGGCTTGATCTCGCCCACTTGAATTGCACGGAGCAGCTTGACTTGCATGGCAGGGGAGGTGGCCTCTATCTCGTCCAAAAAGAGTGTTCCCCGGTGTGCTGCGCGGAAAACGCCCTTGTGGTCGCCGACGGACCCGGTGAAGGCCCCCTTCTTGTGTCCGAAGAGCTCCGTCTCAATGAGCTCTGCCGGAACCGCAGCGCAGTTCAGAGAGATCAGGGGCTCTTCAGCTCTGAGACTAAACCGGTGAATCGCTCTGGCGGCCAGCTCCTTGCCCGTTCCCGATTCACCCTGAATCAGTACGGAGGTTTCCGTGGGGGCCACTTTCCGGATGAGAGACCGCACGTCCTGAATCGCCCGTGACGTCCCGATGATCTCCTCGAAGGGGTCCTTGTGCTGGAGTGCCTGTCTGAGACCCACGTTCTCCTTCTTGAGCAGGGTCGCCCGCTGTTTCAGGTGATCCCACTCGATGGCGTGTGCAATGGCCCGGGCGGCCTGCGCGGCGAGGATATCGAGAACCTCCAGGTCCGGTGCCGTAAAGACGCCCGCCCGCTTGTTCAGGACCTGGAATGCTCCTACCACGACTCCGTCGGGAGCGCGCATGGGAACGCAGAGGAGGTTCTTGGTTTTGTACCCTGTTATGGGGTCTACCCCTTTGTTAAACCTGGGATCCTGGTACGGGTCGGGAATATTGAGCGATTCGCCGTGGGTGTACACCCATCCCGCTATGCCGGTCTCCCACGGGATTCGAATCTGGTCGTGCATCAAGCCGACCCCGACGTGGGAATACAACTCCCGCGATTGAGGGTCCGCAAGGAAGATCGTGGCGCGCTCCGCGTTCATGATTGCCGGGGCCTCGCGCATCAGGAGGTCTACCAGGGCGCTCATGTTCGTCTCGCTGCTCATGAGAACGCCCATCTTGAAGAGCAGTGAGATCCTCTCGAGATACGATCCCAGAGGCCGCGACTTCCTGTCGGTCCCGCCCGCTCCCCGCTGTATTTCCAATGCTTCCTTGAGCAGCGTTTGATCGACGTAGATGGTAATGGCCTGGACGAGGTCGTCCACCGAGACCTTTCCGCCCAGGAGGAGGATTTCGTAAGGCGCTTTTCCCCCCTCTCTGGCTGCTTGAGCAGCCTCGTCATATTCCTCTCTGGTAATCTTCCTCGTTTCCAGGAGTAGTCGTCCGATAGTATTCCGGTCAATCACGTTTCGTCTCCGCGGTGGTTCCTCACCTGTGTTCACCTCCAAGACAACGGCGCTCAACCCGCCTCTTCCTGCGGCAGTTCAACTCTTCCCATAAAAGGCCACTTCGCCTGTCTGGCCGTGCATTATCAGCTTACTGCCCACGACAATATCCATATCGTCGAAACGTACTGATTCCGGCTTTCCGGAAAACTTTACGATCTGTCTGACCTGTCCCACGTAGACCTTGCCCAGTGACTTGGAAATGTCCGCAGCGTGAGCGCCTCTTCCCCCCAACCGGCTCATGAGAGCCGTATTTACCGGCAGCGAAAAGACTTCTTCCATGATCTCTTCCGGAATGGGGTCGTTGACCACGAAAATGAAGCCGTCCAGCTTTTCGGACTCCGGAAGGAGCTCATTCATTGCGTCGATGATGGATTGAGCCTTGTTGATGTGCCTGAACGGCGCGATTTGATTCCGATCGGTTACCATGATGCCGCGGAATATCTTGCCGGAAACCCCCGTTCCCTGCGCGATAACACGGTATCCCGAGCCGGCGAGGGAAGGAACCCGTTCCCTGCGCTCCCGATCCTTCCGGATCTGGAGAATGAAGACTTTCCCTTTTTCAATGGTGTATTCCAGTCGCGTATCCAAATGGAGACGCTCCGCGGTGCGGTAGAGTATGGACGACAGTTGTTTCCAGGCCTCCGGCATTCGGGATGCGAGGGATTCCTTGGTTTTCCACGGATCGTGCACGGGGATGGTGCTCACCTTTCCGTCCACGACGTCGGTCCCCTGGTCCCCTTGGGCGAAGTCGCCTCGAAGGTCCAGCGTGAACGGATTGTAGGAGATGACTCCCGTACCGGAGGACTTGAGCTCCATGTTTCCGTAGATCATGGCTTGAACGATCACCGGTGTACGCCAATTGCCGTCTATCTTTGCCGCCTCCCTGTATTTCTTGGCGGCCTCGCCCTCAAAGGAGTGGAGGACCACTCCGGCACAATGGATGAGAATGTCCAAGAAGCGACCCTGATCGAGCAAGGCCACCACCTGAGGGGCAAGCTCGGCTACCCGTCGCTTGTAATCGAATGCCAGCGCTTTCATCTGTTCCGCAGTGAAGTCGGCCTTGCGGGTGACCTGGGACTGCACTTTGCGCCGATCCATGATCTCCTGGAATTCGTCGCGCTCCACGTCAAAGACCGCTTGGCTGAACTCCTGGAGGAAGCGCCGATAGCAGTCGTATGCGAACCAGCTGCCCACTTTTTGTGCCAGGCTCTCCGCTATTTCGTCGTTGATTCCCACATTGGTGATGGTGATCATCATCCCCGGCATGCTCATCCTGGCCCCCGACCGCACCGAGAACAGAGCGGGGTTGGACGCGTCGCCCAAGGATCGGCCCCAGATCTTCCCCAATTTCTCGACGGAATCGGCAAGACCCTCCCTGAATCCCTCGTCGATGACGAGCTCGGGCAGCTCTTTGAGGGGCTGATCCGTGGTGATGACGAAGTAGGGCGGGGTGTTCTCGGCAAAGCGCAGCAACGAGGCCTTGAGACCGATCCGGCAAGGGGAGACCTCGTCGGTGGTGGGGAAATAAAAGGGGACTGCGCAGTACCCTCCCTCATCCCGGCCCATGACTCTTCTCCCCGATTCGGCGAGACGCTGATTGAGGAAGAGCTCAACTTTGTCCAGGAAGGTCTCCAGCACTCGAAGATTCCCGTCCCGGGCCTGCAGGTCCGAAACATACAGGGTCTTGAGGTAATTCTTGAAGAAGTCGGTCTCCGGGACTTGTTTGAGCGTCGTGAGGTCCTTCAGCTTCCTCGGGAGCTTGTCCATGGGCATCGTAAGGAGGAAGTTATCGAAGGGCTCCTCGAACCATGCCCGGTACGCGGTGTGGACGTCGTCCAATTCCTTCTTGATCAGCTTGATCAGATCGCGCACCTTGTCGAAGGTCAGACCGAGAACCCCCGAACGCCTCAGATCGCGGCCGGCCTGTTCCAAGTAGTAGCTGGAATGCCCGTTTACCGATACACCTCGTATCAATGAATCGCAAAACGTCAGAGCGTGATGCAAATTGTCCAGGGTGATGTTGTCAAAATGGGTGTTATTGATGCTCGTGGCAAGGGTTTCCTGTTGTGCTTCAAGGGCCAGATCTTTGTTGAAATTCTCGAAACGCTTTTCTCTATACGTGGCCTTCTGAGCGTACGCATGTCCGGCCTTTCTTGCCCTGAGCACTATGGGTGTTCCCGGTTGCTCTCGGTCGATCCTCTCCATCTCCCGGATATAATCTTCCGTCCCTTCCGTTAAGGTCACCGGCGGCGGCAGCGGCTCCCGGATGTCCGGAATGAGGAAGGTCTCCTTGAGCGTCTGTCTTTCCTCAATGATGCTGCTGAGACTAGCCAGGTCGTCTTCGACCGTGGAGCCCAAGGCGGATTGCCGTATGATGAAGTACTTGGTGTAAAGCCCTTTGACGAGCTCAATGACCTCCAATACCATGCGTCGGGAAAACTCCGGCCATGTCGGGTCGTTCCGGTACGGAGACGTGTCGAGAAACACGAGGGCCATCATGCTCTCTTTTTCCGAAGGATCGATCTTCAGGTCGGCGAATATGCGGCGGCACAGGTTTTCAATGCCCTCGGCTTCCGATGCCGAGCACCAACCCTCCATGCCGAGATAAGGCATCGATTCGGGAGGCATCCACTCGGCGATTTCGTCCCGATTTCCCGTTGCAAAATATCTGACGATTCCCTGACAGAAATAGAAGTTCTCTATGCTCCCTCTCCAATGAATATCCCCTCGGAGCTTGCCGAGGAAGTTTCCGATCGGCTTGACTCCTCGGTTGGCCAACTCTTTGGCCAACCCTGCCGCGGTGAGTCGCAACGTGTCCAAGGGTCCGATATCTTTGAACGAGTAGGGAATGGCTTTTATCAGGGTCCTTACGAGGAAATGGGTTACCGAACAGTTGGACCTGAGGAGCCGGGAAATGGAGTACTGGATGAGATCTTCGTCACAGAGGCGACACCCGCCGATTTCTATCTGCACCACGAGGTACGGCATAAGACCGTGCATGATCCTCGGGTCGGAAGCCACGATTGCAAGGAGGCTCTTGATGTGCTGTGCGTGGGCCTTGAACGAGGCCGCATCTTCGGCAAGCACGAGAGGCTCGCCGGTGTCGTCGTCCTCGATGGTGTATTTTCTCTCCTCGGGACGGATCAGGGGCCGTCTGAGGAGATGATCGAGCAGCTCCTGTGCCATGAGAAAATAGCGAGCGTGTCCTAGTGTTCTGCCCAGTGATTCCAGGGCGTTGAGTGAGGAGATTACCTCGTCTGAATCCTTCGAAGAAAAGGCACGTTCGAGAAAGAGTGAAGCAAAGGTGTTCACCAGATCTTTGGATGCCCTCTTTCCCGTCTTCTCCAGGTGGATGACGATGCCGCAGAGCCCTTCAATGAGAAGCTCCTTAACCTCCGGCTTGTCTATCTCCAGGATGCGGTCGGTGAGAATCTCTGCGAAGGCGGCTTGAACTCCGGCCGGCAGCACATCTATGGTCTCCCGAAAGACCTCGATGATCGCCCGCCACTCATCGCCGAGGCTTTTGACAAAGGCGACCGCTTCGGAGAACACGTTCTCAGAGACCTTTTCCCGTCCTTCCACAACCGCCCGGAGCGTGTCGAGACGCCGCCCGATCTCCTCCCGGCCGTGCTGCCGAATTCTCTCGATGACGGCCTTGCGAAATCGCTCCTGTGAGGGAAAATTCTGCTCGGTAACGGCATTGTCGAGGCGCTCCACGAGGTCGTCCGGACACGGGCTGATTTCCCCCAGGGCGGTGATGAGCGCCTGTGCGGCCATCAGGTCTACGCCGTCCTGCAGGAGGTCCCGTATCGGTTCCGAGCTCTTCTTCAGGGCCGCCCTGATGCCCGAGACTTCCAGTGTCCGGCGCTCAAAGGAATTGATCGGCGAGACGAAAGGCGTGCCGGCGAGGAACTCAACCCCCTGTCGTAAGAAGGGGAGGTACCTGCCCATCGCATCTTCGCCGGCCGATTTGAGAATGCTCTCCATGAGGCGGGATATCCCGTATTCTCCCTCGGATCGAGCCTGCCCGTCGAACGGCTGGAGGGTCGCTGCATAGAAGTAGCTGAACATGATGTCCATGACCCGGTCCAGTTTGGAAGACAGACAAGCATCGTCCCGATCCAGGGAGTACCGGGAGAGGATGCGGACGAGATCCAGCCAATTGGGGATGTCCCTCAGGACAGGGATGAGATGCTCGCGTATCGCGTCTTGCCGACCCTGGAACGGGGTAAGGTGGACCAAATCGTCGAGTGATGCTGCGGAAAATCTTGGGAAAAGAATGAGACGAGAATCGACATGCTGCAGGTCGATGAGGTACGGGGATGCCTCTCCGCCGGCTCGGTCGAGAACCATGAGGACCCGGTCCATGTCCTCGACGACCAATCTCGTGTCGTCATCGTATCGGGGACCGCACCGGTTGATGACCGCGGCCATTCCTGCGGCCTGGTATGGGTTGAGAGGTTCCCGCTCGCCGACTTGTCTGATGAGATCCTTGACGTGCACGGTATCGCCCCGATTGCTTCGCATCGCTACTTCATTAATTTTCTAAATCATTGTAGCCTAATCGGCAAGAAAAAGGGAGATTGTCGGCGTCCGGGATTTGCAGGAGCCCCCGATTTGTGGGACAATATCATTGAAGCGCCCGGGAATCGCTCCAGAGCCGGAAAAGCCCGGCATCCAAGGTCGTTCCCGAAAGATCTGCACATCTCGTTTATGTCAGCGAAATTGCAGGATACGACCCTTCTGCGTACGGACCCGGACCGACTCGCCAACCCATCGAGAATCACGAAGATCGTCGGGTGAGCCGGAGGAAACCATGGAAACCCACGTCCCTCGTTTCAGTCGTCACGTGCTTCTCAGAGTAATGGGAGAGCAGGGACAGGAGAGGATTGCTCGTTCGAGGGTCCTTGTGGCGGGTCTCGGTGCCCTGGGCTCTCTCATCGCGGATTTGCTCGCCCGGGCGGGAGTGGGCTTTCTACGGATCGTCGACATGGACGCTCCCGAGCTCCATAACCTCCACAGACAACTGCTGTACGACGAGTCGGACGTTGCTGCGGGACTCTCAAAGGCGGAAGCGGCCGAGAAGCGTCTTCGGGCGGCATGCTCCAGTGTGGAAATTGAGGCGGTTCATACCGTCATCGGCCCTGACAATGCCTGGGAGCTCACCGATGGTGTCGATTTGGTGGTGGACGCCCTGGACAGCGCAACCGCCCGGTTTCCCATAAACGATGCAATCCTGGAGCGACGCATCCCCTATGTTTTTGGCGGGGCGGTGGAAACCGTGGGCAATGTCATGACCATCATACCCGGCGAAACCCCGTGCCTTCGATGCCTTTGGCCCGATCCCGCGGCTGTGGCCGACCACGCGAGGGCGTCCTCGGTGGGGGTTCTCTCGTCCGCTGCTACGGCAGTGGCTTCCGTAGAGGTGACCGAGGCGATCAAAATTCTCGTGGGCTGCCGGGAAAATATCCTGAGGGGGCTTCTCGTCATGGACTTCTGGAACAATATGTACCATGAGGCCCCTGTGGAGCCCGACCCGCATTGTCGATGCAGAAGGTGATTCGATACGAATTCTCTACTCCTTGGGAAAAAGGCGGTTTACCGCGGTGACGGCACCAACATTACCATTCGTCGCGTTCGTGCTGGCAGGAGGCTTGGGGACACGTCTCCGCTCGGTGGTCTCCGACAGACCCAAGCCCATGGCATTGGTCGATGGCGTACCCTTTCTGGAAATACTCATAGAGTCTCTCGCGGAGAAGGGCGTCCGGAAATTTGTGGTCCTGACGGGGTACCTGGGAGAAATGATTGAGGAGCACTTCTGCCGGGCCTCTCAAAGAGGTATCACCATCAGGTTCTCCCGCGAAGAAATCCCTTTGGGAACGGGCGGGCCGGTCAAGCATGCCGAGCAGTGGGCCACGGACCCCACGTTGCTGGTAAATGGGGATACCTTCTTCGACGGCGACTTGGACGAGCTGTACCGCTTTCATGGTGAGAAGAGGGCCAAGGTGACCCTGTCGCTCTTTCGGGTGGATGAGGTCGGCCGCTACGGTTCGGTTGAGGTGGACGACGGGGGCATGGTCCGAGGATTCAAGGAGAAGGCGGAAGGCCGGTCCGGCCAGGGTTTGATCAATGCCGGACTGTCCCTGTTGTCCCTGGATACGATCCATGATCTGCCTCAGGGGAAACCGTTTTCCATGGAACGCGACATCTTTCCGTCCCTGGCGAGGACCGGCGGCATAGCCGGCATGTGTCTGGACAGACCGTTCTTTGACATCGGTACCCCGGAAAGTTACCGAGATTTCGAGCTGTTCATGCGAGAGAAGAAGGGTAATTTGCTTACATGAAGCTCCGTCGCAGAGGCCGGGCGTTGTTGCCGAAAGCCGCTGGACGGGGCCATTGCTGACCGGAAGGAGAATGAAATGGGAGTCAAGAAGATCTTGATGCTCGTGGGCGACTTCGTGGAAGACTACGAAGTCATGGTACCTTTTCAGGCGCTCCAAATGGTGGGCCATACGGTTCATGCGGTCTGTCCGGACAAGAAGGACGGAGACATCGTGCGAACCGCCATCCACGATTTTGAGGGAGACCAGACGTACACCGAAAAACGCGGTCACAATTTCACTCTCAATGCAACCTTTGCAGACGTAAAGGCCGAAGACTACGACGCGCTGGTGATCCCGGGAGGTAGGGCTCCGGAGTACATCCGGCTGTTCCCGGCAGTGATAGCAGCGGTAAAGCACTTTGCCGAAGCCAAGAAGCCCATTGCAGCCGTCTGTCACGGCGCCCAGGTGCTCGCAGCCGCGGGGGTGTTGCAGGGCAAAGCCTGCACCGCGTATCCGGCGGTAGGCCCGGATGTCCATTGCGCGGGAGGGGAATGGGTTGACGTGGGTATCGACAAAGCCCATGTCAACGGGAACCTCGTCACGGCCCAGGCCTGGCCGGGACATCCCGAATGGCTCAAGAAATTCCTCGACGTCCTCGGCACAAAGATTGAACCGTAAGTAGTGCATGGCGAAAGCCGCGCCGCGGCCGGTACCCGACCGGTTGCGGACGTAGGCCACCTCCGACGGAATCGCCGGAATTTCTCCTCAGGTAGGTAACCGGGGGCCCTTCTTCAGGAGGGACCCCCGATCCCTCTCGCTCATGCCGCACCCTGGAACGTCTTTTCGACACGTGGGCGAGCAGCCGGAGAAGTGACTTCGCCGCCTGCCTTTCCGATCCTCGGGTACCAACTCTCTGAACAGGCATCGGCATCGGGGGTGAGAGCCCGCTGGGACAACCCCTCTTCGAGAGCCCGTGAATAGAGGGTTGGAGGAACAAACGGGCCGATGGGATGTCTTTTTTGGCATGGGAACTGAAGAAGGGCCGCCATTGTCGAGAGATGAAATGTTGAGTCGGCCCTCCGCCCTTTCTTTGTGATGACAAAATTGTCTGAAGTAACTTATGGCTAGACAGCGATGTTGAAATTATGCTAACATTAAAATCACCATGTCCCCGTTAATCGAGGGAGATTTTAAATGCACACGTTACGGACGATCTGGGCGCTCACATGCTTGACTCTCTTAATTTGCACTCAGGCCGTCGCTCTAGATCAGGCGGCGAGGAATCTCCTCGAGAACGCCAAGCTCGCTCAGAGATCGGGAGAATACCAACAGGCCGTTGACCTCTATACAAAAGCCATTCGTGCTGGTGCGGAAGACGCGGACACCCATTTTCGCCGCGGTCTGGTCTATGAAAAGCTCGGGGACAACCAGAAGGCCATCGTGGATTATACCCGAGCTGTTAAGCTCAACCCCCGGCTGGAGACCGCGTTCAACAATCGGGGAAGCGTTTACTACCGCATGGGCCAATTCGACAAGGCGATTGAGGACTACAGCAGTGCCATAGCGTTGAATCCGTCGTATGCCCTGGCCTTCTACAATAGGGGGAACGCATACCACGGGAAGGGCGATCTCGGTCGCTCCATTCATGATTTCTCAGAAGCAGTGCGGATCGATCCGACGGACCCGGATGTGTTCAACAATCGGGGCTGGGCGTATCTGCAGGAGAATAAACTGGACGAGGCTATCAAAGATTTCGATAAGGCCTTGCAGCTCAATCCGAATTACAGCCTTGCCTATTACAACAGGGGTAATGCGCGTTTGAGGAGCGGCGACCGCGGCGGCGCGATCAAGGACTTCACCCATGCCCTGGAGCTCAACCCGAAATACGCTCTGGCCTTTTACCAGAGAGGTAATGCGCACTTCCGAAACAACGACCTGGACAAAGCCATCGAGGACTATAACAAAGCAGCCCTCCTCAACCCTCGGTTCCCCGACCTGTACAACAACAGAGGGTGGGCTTTCTTCAAGAAGGGGAACGTGGCCCAGGCTTTGAGAGACATCCAAAAGGCCGTCTCCCTGAAACCGGATTTGGCCAGGGCTTATGCCAACAGAGGCTGGATTTTGAAGGATCGCGGCCAGTACAACAAAGCCATTACGGATTTCAACCGGGCTCTGGAGCTCGAGCCGGGAAATCCATCCGTGTATGTGTACCGCGCTTCGTGCTATCTGGAAACAGGCAGACCCGGAGAGGCGGAAAAAGACCTGGTGCGGGCCATGAAGCTCGATGGAGAAAACCCTGAGACTCTTCTGCTCCTGGGGACTTTGAAAGAGATGGCGGGAGACTACGATTCTTCCGTGAAGCTCTTTACCAAGTTGACGACCCTCCGGCCCGACAACGCGGAATCTCATTTCAACCTCGGGATTTCCCTGGCAAAACAGGGGAAGATGAGGAGTGCCATAGCTGAGCTCACCCGTGCCGTCGAGGTGGAGCCTTCAAACCGGGAAGCGTACATAAAACGGGCCACAGCTTTCGAATTTATCGGCGATCGGGTTCGCGCAGAGGCCGATTTCAAGAAAGCGCTCGGCCTTCCTGAAACCAAACCGGACACCCTTTCATTAAGGCAGCCGGTCGACACGGCTCGTTTGAAAGAAATGATGTCGGCCAAGTAGGCGAGCCGTCCGGTGTCGGCTATATGATAGAGAGCAGTTCCTTGTCAGTACACAATTCAAGCTCATGCGAGGGCGGCGGATCCGGCAGCCCCCCGGTATCGATCTCGAACCCGGGGTGCGAGGACTATTCCACATACGGGTTGTCCCGGCGGCTCGCGTCCATCGGCGATTCCCCACTACGACAAACAATGCGCATGTTGGTGCGGTTTTTTTCATTGATCACGCTGATCTCTTCGCTGGGAATTCTGCAGGTCCCGTTGACCTTTGCCGCCCAGGACGCCGAGAGTCTCTATGCTCAAGCCGTGGACGCCCATTGGAAATGGAACCTTGATGATGCCATTCGGCTGTACACGCAGGTCATAGGATTGGACGGGAAGAACGCAAGAGCCTTTTTCAATCGAGGCGTGGCATATCGCTCCAAAGGAGATGAGGAACGGGCCCTCGCCGATTTCATCAAGGCCGTGGAGTTGGACCCTGCCATTCAGGACGCCTGGTACGGGAGGGGGCTCATTCACCTCCACCTGAAGGAGTACGACAAGGCCCTGGAAGACTCCAATCGGGTACTCAAACAGGAACCGAAACATGCCGGGGCGCTCAAAGTTCGTGCCGAAGCCGAGCTGGCCCTCGGAAAGCCCGACGCGGCCCTGGAAGATCTCAGTGAAGCGCTCAAGCTCTACCCTCAGGACAGCGAATCCTACTATCTGCGTGCAGTGGCGCATGCCGATCTTAAGCAGCCTGCCAAGGCCCTCGCCGATCTGGACAGGACCCTGGAGATCAACTCCAAGCGCGTGGATGCGTGGCTGAAGCGGGGCAATCTCATGTTTGCGGAGGGCAGGAAGAGCGATGCATTGGAGAATTACCGCAAGGCCATCGCCCTCGACCCCGACAATCCGGAAGCGCTCAACAATCGCGGGTGGGTTCTGGCGGAGGAGGGGAATCGGGAAGCGGCAATCAAGGATTTTACCCGAGCTCTCCAACTCGATCCCAAGTTTGCTACGGCGCTCTCCAACAGGGCCGCAACATATCTGACGATGAAGCGTGCCGACGATGCCCTGGCCGACTACAGTCGTCTGATTGTGCTGAATCCGACCGATCCGGCAGCCCTCGTGGCCAGAGGCCGGCTCAGAATGGACAAGGGTAACCCCAAAGAAGCCCTCGAAGACTTCGATCGTGCCCTGGAAGCCATGCCGCGGGATCCCTCGATTCTCGCACTGCGTGGGGAGGTCAAGGTCAAGCTGGGCCGGGACAAGGAGGCCTTGGCGGATCTAAACGCGGCTCTTGAAGCAGATCCGGAGAATCCTTGGCTTTTGGTTCAAAGAGGTCTGGCCCACGTGGGCCTGAAGTCCTACCCCGAGGCGATCCGGGACATCTCGGCGGCCGTCAAAGCCGATCCCGGTTCGGCGGATGCGGACGTCCGGTACAATTTGGGGAAGGCATATCTGGTCACCGGAAAGCTCGACGCGGCAATCGACGTGTTTAACGAGATCGTGAAGATGCAGCCGACGTACGGCCTCGCGTTTGCCAATCGCGGGGTGGCGTTAAAGGACAAGGGGGATTACACGGCAGCCATCAAGGATTTCCGTTCGGCCCTGAAGCTGCTCAAGAAACCCTCCCGAGTGGATGCGGTGAAACGTCTGCTGGCTGAAACCGAGGACCTTCTCAAGGCCTCGCGTCCCCCCGATCCGCTCCGCATTCTCAGGTCGGTTACGCCGGAATCCGCAACCGATCGGCCCGCGGTAAAGCGCATGTGGTAGCACACGCGACGAGGGGCGATCGGTACCCCTCGTTGTTTAGTGCAGCGCTCCGAGAATTGCGGAAGAAAGAAGCGAAACCATTCGCTCGGTTCGAAGCCCAGGGATAGGCTGCCCAAGTATTCGATTTCATAAATTCGGTGGCGCATTTCAGCCTTGGCCAAGCTGCCAACGTATCTGTTCATCAACGAGCGCTCTCCCCGTCATTCCTGCGGGAGCAGGAATCCAGCCTTTTCCGAACACTCTGGACCCCGGCCTGCGCTCGGGGTGACGACACGTGACCATTCGGAGTCAACCTGAAATCGACTGCCTGCCGGAACAGTATTTTGGGAAAGGAGTACTAGCTCCACTACACACTCCTTCCTTGGATTTTCGATGTCATCACAATTTCGGCATGTTCGGGAGGATGCCGGCTGCTTGGCTCCCTGTAGCAGAGTAAAAGACTTTGAGAGGTGAGAATCATGAGATCGTCATTGCTGCCGGCCCTTTGTCTCGTCATCGCTGCAATCCATCCCCTGTTCGCCGCGGAGCAGCCGACCATGAAGCTGGGAGCCATGTACAACCTCACAGGCGGGATGGCGCCCATAGACCTCCCGGCTTACAACGGGGCCAAACTGGCCGCGAAGCTCATCAACGAAACGGGTGGGGTGAACGGCAGACGTCTTCAGTTGATACGGGTCAATACGAGGACGGATCTCAACACGGTCTTCGGAGAGACGGAAAAACTCCTGGCAAAAGGAATTGACGCGGGATTGGGGTACGGCGACACCAATTACGTCCTGGAAGCGGCTCCGTACTTTCAGCAAAAGGGGATACCTTTCGTCACTTCCGGAGCCACCGATCCTCAATTACCCGCGCGGATCGGCCCCTGTCTCTTCATGGTCGCCTACGGTGACAACGACCAGGCATTTGCCATTGCCGACTACGCGCGCAAGACCCTGAAGATTCGCCGTGTGGTGATCTGGACCGATGATTCCATGGCGTTTACCCGTCTCTTGGCAGGATTTTTCAGGGAGCGATTCGAGGGTCTGGGCGGCAAGGTGATCGACGAGGATTACTTCAAGCATGGCGACACCGATTTTTCTGCTCAAATCAAACGCCTGAAGGGGCTCACGCCCAAGCCGGACGCGATTTTCGTCTCCGCTGTCCCGCAGGAGGCTGTAACGACCGTCAGTCAGTTACGGAAAGCAGGGCTCAAACTTCCGATTCTCAGCGGAGACGGATTTGACGCGGATCTTACCACGAAGCTTCGATCCCCCGACGTGTGCACGCATATCTATTTTGCGACCCACGTTTATCGGGGTGTGCACAGTAGGCGGGTGACCTCTTTCATCGAAGAGTACAAGAGAGAGTACGGCCGGGAGCCGGAGAATGCCTTCGCCGCCTTGGGTTATGACGCGGTGAGTCTCATAGCGGATGCAGCCCGTCGAGCCGGGAGCAGCGATCCCAAGGATCTCACGGAGGCTTTGGCTGCAACGAAGGATTTCCAAGGAGTCACCGGAGACATTTCTTACACAAGACCAAGCCGGGTTCCCGTGAAACCGATCTCCATCGTCGGCATCGAGAATGCACAGTACAAGGTGATGGAGACCTGGAAGCCCTAAGTATTCGATTTCATAAGTTCAGTCGCGGATTCCGTTTCGATCGGTCATGAGCGCCGACAGCATCTGATGTGCCGTGAAGTATCCACAATCGGCTCGTCGACAAAAGGGTGTTGGGGCGAGAGAAGCTCATGCCCTGAAAGGGCAGACCAACAATAGTCGTAGGTTTTAACCTACGGAAAACGGCAATAAATAAAGGCGTGTGGACTCCGAGGAGGTCCGCCGGGGGTCGTCAGAGGCAACTCGTGTTGGACGACCCGTTCAGGGTCGCACTCGATAATGGGGACTTGGTCCTCCCCCGTGGGTTGAAACCCACGCCTATTCATGGTGCGCCCCTTCAGGGCGCGGTTGCGGCCTCCTTTCAGGGCGGGTACCCCTATCGCAGCCTGCGGACGTGACCCGAGAGATTGCCGCACAATACGGAAACGTATTTCGGAAAATGAGTAATTGATCCGGTTCTCGTTCTTGTAAGCGGCCCAACCGGTCCCCGATTCCCCCTCTTCATACCCCAAATCCAAGCCTGCCGGCAGGGCTTCGGCTCTGAACCGGCGTCTGTTGCTTCTCCGGGCGTACACGGGTATCATCTCCGCATCACGGCAGAGCGTAGAGGGATCTGCGAAACCTCTACACTCCGGTACAAGGAGACTGACCCAATTATGACCGGGAACGAATTTCAACAGCTTGGAGACAATTTCTTCTTCGTACGAGGAGAAGGTAATGGGCGATTCCCCTCCTGTAACGGTTTTCTCCTGACGAACAAGGAGACTGTCCTTATCGACGCCGGCATGGGTGAAGAGAAGATAAGAGAGATCGATAAAGAGCACCGTATAGACGTCCTGATCGTCAGTCATTCGCACCCCGACCACATCCGCTATTGGCACCTTCTCGAGGACAGGTTCATTCTCATGCCCAGGGAAACCCCCGAGTCGGTGACCGATATTCAACTCCTCGCCGAACGCTTCACGGACACCGCGGAGGGAGCCGAGCACTGGGCCATGCTCGCTAAGGAGCGTTTTGGTGTTCGCCCCATGAGGTTGCCGGACGAACGGTTTGAGGACGCTCAGGTTTTGAAACTGGCGGGGGCCGAGATCGAGGCGATCCGAGCGCCGGGTCACCTGGACGATCACTATTGTTTCCTTGAGCATCGAAGCGGGACGCTCCTCTCCACCGACATCGACTTCACATCCTTCGGCCCGTGGTACGGCAATCCGGAATCGGATGTGGAGACCTTTCGACAGAGCGTGGAAAAGGTCATGAAACTGCCGTACAGTCGTGTCTGCTCTTCTCACAAACCGCCGGTGGAAGGGGATGCCACGGATCGGTTTCAGGCGTTTCTCGATGCCTTTGACCGTCAGAAGGGTGTGGTCCTGGAGATGTGCGAAAAACAGGCAACGTTTCAAGAAATGGTCGAGGCTTCTCCCTATTTCAGGAACGGACTTCCGGACCGGGTCGTTCAGCACGTGTTTGAAAGGGCCATGATATCGAAGAATCTTGCCCTTCTCATGAGAGACGGCCTCGTGGAAGAGACCGACGGGCATTACCGCCGTGTGGACTGAAGCTGCAAGTGGATGATTTTCCTGTTACCCGGCTTTTGAATCGTGTATAATAACACCTGAGTGTTGTGTCATAACATTGAAAGGGATTATGGGGAAAAAAATGAAAAGAACAGGTAAGGTATTTGTCGTAGCCATGGCGACGGCCATTTGCGTGGCCATGCTCGCCGGAAACGTCTTTGCGTGGGGCTGCTACCCTCGCGCCCGGGTGGTCTGCGCCCCCGTGTGCGCTCCAGTGTGTGCCCCAGTGTGCGCCCCGGCTCCGGTGGTTTGTTATCCGGCACCCTGCGTGGCGGTTTGTCCGCCTCCGCCTCCTCTGCTGTGCCCGCCGCCTCCGCCGCCTTTTTGTTTGCCGCCGGTATCGGTCAGGGTCGTGGTGCCTTGGGGTTGCGGCTGGTAGACCTCGCTCGAACTGATTCCGCTTCCGTGGACCCCTCAACCGGGGAGCCTCGGGCAAGAAGTCACCGGAGGAAGCTTCCGTGAAGAAGCTGCCTCCGGTCATTCCTCACACCTCCCACACGAAATAGTTGAGACCGTACCGCCTTGTTCGTGCCGCCGGCTCTTTTCATCGGTCCGCTTAATCAATGATCTTGCGCAACCGTGCGATCGTTTCCTCCAGCTCTCTATTCCTGGCTCGCAGCTCTTCTTCGGACTGCCGTTTCTCTTCCTTGAGCCGTATGGTCTCGAAGGCGAGCTCTACGAGCTCCACCAATTCCGCAGGTCTTATGGGCTTTTGCAGGTAGTAGAAAGCCCCTTTCTCCAGGGCGACCACGGCTGAATCCACATCCGCATAGGCAGTCATGAGAATGCATACGCAATCGGGATTCATGCTCTTCAGCTCGGACAGAAGGGCCGTTCCGGGCCGATCGGGCAGCTTGAGGTCCACGAGAGCCGTGCACGGCCTGAGCTCTTTCGCCAGCTTTGTCCCCTCTGCGCTTGTGGCCGCGCAATAGGCCTCGTACCCTTCTCCTTCAAGGATGTCCTTGAGGTTATCGCACAGCCCTTCATCATCATCTACGATGAGAATCCGATTTGTCGTCTCATCCGGTTGCCTGTCCCGCGAGAACAGCTTTCTGAAAAATGTCTTAGCTTTCATGACCGGTTCTTCTCCCGTTGTTATTGGCATTCCTATTGTTTGGCAGCGAATATGGTCGCCAGCAGATCCAGCAGTTGGACCGTATCCAGAGGCTTTGTAAGGCACAAAGCCCCTTCCTCCCGCTTGAGTCGCCGCAGGCCGGCAGCGTCTATTTCCTCCTGAAAACCTATCAGGATCGCTGCAAGGATTTTTCCCTGCATTGCCTTGATCCTGTGATAGACCTCCATTCCGTTTACCACGGGCAGATTCATTTCGAGCAGGAGAATGTCAAAATCCTGAACCGAGGCCTTGCCCAATGCGTCTCGTCCGTTGTGGACCGCCTCCACCTTGTGGCCCCGCGCACGGAGGATGCCGGCAAGCGCAGTGCAAAGCTCCTCGTCTCTGTCCCCAAGAAGAATGCTACCCTTGTGCCGCTCCTCCATGACGTTTTCGATGGTCTTGAGCAGGAGCCCCATTTCGAACGGCTTGTTCAGCACGGCAAGGGCTCCCTGTTCCAGGGCCTGTCGGATCATGTGCTCAACGATGTATGCCGTGCACATGATCACTTTCACTTCGGGATCGAGCTTCTTCATTTCAATGAAACTTTCAACGCCGTTCATGCCCGGCATCTTGATGTCCATGACCACCACGTCGAATTGCTGAGACGCAACCAATTGAACGGCCTCTTTCCCTCCGGCCGCAGTGACGACCTCGTAGCCTTCATCTTCCATCACATCTCTCGTGCTATCGAGATAGGCTTCATTGTCGTCAACGAGCAGCAATCGCCCTTTCACGGCTGATCCTCCTTCGATGTCGCTCCATGAAGGCTCTTCATTGCATCAGATAGGCGCGGCCGATTGCAGCGCCCATCAAATCGGACCTCACTCGTCCCCGGAAACGGCTCTCGAGAGGTCCTAATCACCACATGCTCGTACTCGTGGACTCATCGGGCCATATTTCCTTCAACGTGAGCGTTGCCGGGGATCACCACGGTCACCGTGGTGCCGTTATCGGGGCGGCTCTCCAGGGTGACGGTACCGCCGTGCTCCTCCACGATTTTTCTCACGATGGCGAGCCCCAGTCCCGTTCCTCTGGCCCGGGTGGTGAACAGAGGCTCAAATGCTCGGGAGGCGGTCTGCTCGTCCATCCCGATTCCGTTGTCATTCACGTCGATACGGACGCCTCGGCCCGCAATGGACGTGGTAACCTTGACTTTGGGGCGATAGGGATCGTTAGCCTCAGCCTTAGCCGCCTGTCGGGCCAGCACGGCTTGAATGGCGTTCTCGACGAGATTGATGATGACGCGCCGCATCTTTTCCCTGTCGAATTGGACGATGGGCAAAAGAGGCGAGAGGGCCCGTGAGACAAGTGCTCCGTCCTGTGTGGCTACCTGATCGAGAACTTCATCGAGCCAGGGGTTGATCTCTCCCTGCACCCCGGTGGACCGTCTCCCCCGGGTGTATTCGAGGAGCTCGCCGATAATCGAGTCGCACAATCCTACCTGCTGTTCGATTCTGTCCAGATGTTTGGTGGTTTTAGCGTCAGCGGAGTCAAGCTTCCTGGTCAGGTAAAAGACGGAAGAGCGGATGACTCCCAGGGGATTGCGAAGCTCGTGACTCACTATGGCGGTCAACTTGCCCAAGACGGACAACCGTTCGCTCTTGATAAGCTCCTCCTGGGCCGCCTCCAAATCGCGGGTTCGCGCTTGGACCTTTTCTTCCAACTCCGCTGCATGCTGGGTGAGAAGGGTTTCTCTCTCCTGGTAATAGTCAATCTTCCGTTCAAGCTCTATGGGATTGAGTTTGAGGCCCGCGAGTATTTCGGCGTACATCTCCGAGAGCTCCCTTGCCTCGCTCTCGGTGAAAATGGAGGCCTGGGTGAGAGCTTTGTGTGCGGCGGCCGCTCCGATGGATCCGGCCAGAACCCGTTCCACCTCATTGTGGAGGCCTGCCAGCTCCACTATGGAAATCCTCCCTTGGGCCTCTATGCCCGCTGAGTACAGGCATTTCTCGGTCATGGCCTTGGATTCGCCCTCTTCGAAATATTGACCGAGGAGCTCCTCGATCATGCCCCTCTTCGTCTCCGTTTCAATATATGACTCCCGGTGTCGGGATTGGCTGAGGGTAGGGCTTGTGGTGAGGGCACCGACGAAATCCTCCGCGAGGCTTTGCTCCTCTTCATTTTGCCTGAAATAGAGCGAGCCCAGGATGTACAAGCCCACGTTGAAGACCATGGACCAGAATACCGCATGGGTCAGCGGCGGCAGAGTGAGTACCCCGAAGAGCCTGTCAGGATTGAGAATGGCAATTCCCCAGGGGCCGTTCGAGAGGAGCTTGTCGGATATCCAGCCGCTTCTGACAAACGCGGGGACAAGCATCGTGTAGAACCACACGACAAAGCCTCCGGTAAGCCCCATGAGAGCGCCCTTCTCGTTTCCGCGCCGCCAGAAGATCCCGCCGAGAATGACCGGAGCGAATTGCATCGCAGCGGCAAACGCGATCATGCCGATGTTGACCAGCATGTAGGACTCGCCCACTTGGCGCTCAAACCAGTACCCGATCATGATGACGCCGGCAACCGCCACCCATCGGCATTTGAGAAGCTGCCTCCTCAAGAATGCGAGGCCTTTGAACCATCCGACCACGGGGAGCAACAGATGGTTGGTTATCATGGTGGCAACGGTAATCGAGCTGATCATGATCATGCCGGTCGCGGCGGAGCCTCCACCGAGGAAGACCATTACCGACAGCCATTTCTGGCCCGAATTGAGAGGGAGTGCCAGGACGAAGGTGTCCGCCTGGTGGGCTGCATATCCTTTCAGCAAACCGGCCATGGCAATGGGAAAAACAAATATGTTGATAAGGACCATGTAGACCGGAAAGAGCCACATCGCCGTGCGAATGTGTTTCTCGTCGAAGTTTTCCACCACCGTAACGTGAAACTGTCGCGGTAGAAACATGATGGCGGACATGGCCAGAATCAGGTACGTCATCCAGACCACCCCGGAAGAGCCGTCCTGTTTCCAGAGATTGGTTGACACTGCCGGCGGATGCTCCGCAATTCGAAGGAAGATGTCTCCGAAGCCGTCGAACATGAAATAGGTTACGAAGATCCCTGCGGCGAGAAACGCCACGAGCTTCACGAGACATTCCACCGCCACCGCCATGATCAACCCGGGGTGCCGTTCCGTGGGGTCGAGCCGCCTGATTCCCAGGATAATGGTGAAGACGATCATGAGCGCCACTATAACAGGACCCAAATGATTGGCGATCCAGGCGCTGGTGGTCCCTTCGCCGGCACTGGTCACGATGGCAAAGGTACTGATCACGGCCTTGAACTGGAGGGCAATGTACGGGGTGGTCCCGAAGAGTGCTATCAGAGTGGCCACAGCGGCCACTGACTGCGACTTGTTGTACCGGGCGGAGATGAAGTCGGCGATGCTGGTAATATGGTGGGTCGTCTTGATACGCACCATCTTGCGGAGGACCGTCCACCACAGGACGATGGCGATGGTAGGACCCAGGTAGATGGGTAGGAAGAGCAGCCCGGACGTGGCAGCCTTCCCCACGCTTCCGTAGTAGGTCCATCCCGTGCAGTAGACGGCCAAAGAAAGTGAATAGACGAGGGGATTATTGACGAGGCTCTTCCCCTCAGCGGATCTCCGTTCCACCCAGAGTGCGGTGAGAAAGAGAAGTCCCATGTACAGACAGAAAACCGTGATCACCGCTAAGGAGTCGAGCATCCCAAACTCCTAGTTTTGTTCGGTTCCTCTCTTTTCGGTTTGGGTGGTGATTTCCTGGCTTCTACACACGAGAAACAAGACAAGTATGACGATGGCCCACGCGGTGAAGAGATACAGGAACATGACTTCGAGCCTCTCCACGTCCCCAAAAGAGACCACCGGCCAGCCGAAGAGAACCAGGCAAACAAAGACAAGCAGCACCTGAAACTCGGTTTGCCTCAAGAGGGCTCTGAGCTTTTCCATGAGCGACGTCCCCTTCGGGAAGAGGTTGCTGCTTTAAGATCCGGTGCTTTGCCCTGCCGTACGCCGTGGCGGTTGCAGCGGTTGCTGATGTGGATAGATCACGTTGATTGAAGTTCGGTTTGTCATCTGCGGCCGGGAAGACCGTCGAATTGGGATCGCTTCTTATATCGACATCGAGCCCCGGGCCTTCAGAGCGATCCGGCACATGGAGTGCCACCCGTCTCAAGGCTTCCGCAGGCTGTTGAATCAGCCCCCATATCAATCATAACAGGTGCCGGTGAAAAATAGAACAGCATTCTTCCGGGGGACGGAATGCCCCTCGGTGGCTTCGAAGGTGTGCCCTTTTCAGCTAAATCAGTGCAGTGAGCCTAACGGTTGCCGAACGAGCCCGCGATCATCTCGGCCCAGTCGTCATCGCCGGGTTTTGGCGGTGGGGTGATGTACGGAGCCGCCTTGATGTGGGTGGTGCGGCGAAGCCCGAACAGAGTACTGAGCTCTCTGGTGATGGGAGTGTCTCTCAGATCCACCAGCCGGAGGAGCCTGCCCAGATTCAGGTCCCACCAATCGTTCTTTACCGGGATGATTTCCGGCATGGTGAACCGGCTTCCCTTTGCAAGATCCCAGGTGTATTCCGCGAACGGCCAGAATCGATACTTGGAGTAGACCAGAGTGCCTTTCCGGTAGATCTTCTTGATGGTGCTCAGCATGAGAAAGCTTTTTTGGGTGACGACCTCGTCACCTCCCACCGAGACGTACCCGTCCGAGCCGCTCGATGTTGATACTTTCCTCCGGTCCTTCTTCGAGGAGTAGAAGAAGAGGATGCTCAACTCTTCTATGCCGCCTCCCGTGCCGTACGTGAAGAGAGGGCGAAAGCTGTACCGCTCGTGTCCCGTCTTGTAGTGGTGATAGTAGCTGAGAAGCGGCCACAGTAGATTTGTCGTGGACGAGTAGCAATCGGTCTGACGCACGTAAAGAGGGAAGGGCAAAGCCAGAAACGAAGATGCCTGCTCCGTGCCGGCATGCTTCTCCGTCCGCTGGAAAAGGGGCCAGAGAAAGAACGCGTTGCGGTACTCGTTGCGGATCGTGTCGGTGCCGAACAGGGGCCATACCTTGAGGGTGGACCTCGCCGGACTGTCGGCATAGGTCACGATGGGCCACAAGAAGCGAAATGTACGGACATGGTCGTCAGTGCTCTCGTAATAGAGCGGAAAAAGAAAGAAAAAGTTGTGGTCCACGCCGTAACGCCGGTGGGTGTACCCGTAAAAGGGAAAAACTCCCCAATACTCCCGGCCCAGATCGGACCGCCCCCTGAAGAACGTGAGGCATCGTGCGTATCCGTCGTACGGGGGCAGCTTGGACCAGCGGCTCTCGAAGAACGGCCCGAACTTGAGCTTACTCCGGAATAACGTTTCTTCCCGGCTCCCCAGGGGATAGAAGAAGTCCACCCTGTCGTAGAGCCCGGGAACTTTTGAGTGAAAGAAGAGAGGCGGCAGTCCCCAGCCTTCACCCAGCGTCCAGGTGTCCGAAGGGGCCGCGGGATGAATTCTCCGGATAGCCAGGTCAGGGTCGATAGCGAAGAGGGTGTTGGGGGTGGTCAATCGGAGGAAATCATAGGCAGAAGCGGTTCCCGGTCTGGGATCGACAAGGGAAATTACTATGACAGCGAATACGGCAAGAAATGCCGCACCGTGTCGAACGGAAGACTTTCTCCGATTCCGGATCGAGCACCGGCACACCCGGCCCTCGACAAGGCCCGTGAGAAAATCCGCTGCATATGACGGTCCCATTTCGGCCGAGCCTTTTTACCTGAACACAGACCCCAGGATGATGGCCAACGTGCTGACAGGCGTGGCCTCGGAGACGTCCTCTGCTGTCTTGTTCATGTTCCGGATCGCCCGTCGAGCCTCGAAATAGATTTCCGGATCGTTGATGAGTCTTCCCACGGTGCCGGGGCCGTTTTGAATGCGATCGGCAACTCCCTTGACTTCTCTGACGAGACTATGGGCATCGCGATAGAGCGAATCGTCCGTTACGAGCTTGCCCAAAGTCCCTTTTCCCGCGCGGATGTCTCTGGTGATAATGTCCAGATCCGTGGCCACCTTTGAGAACTTCCCGCCGGTCTTATCCATTTTTGCCGAGAATTTTCCCATGTCCCCGGAAAACTTCTCCATCCCGTCCACGGTACGGTTCAGCTTCTTCTTGTTTCTGGCAACGATCTCGCGGATGTCCTTCAGGGCCTTGTCGGCGCTGTCAACGCTCTGATCGATCTTCTCCGCATTTCGCGAGAGCAGGCCGCGGACGCTCTTGAAGACTGCATCGGAGTTGTCGATGATGCTGGCAATCTTCTTGGACCCATGCTCGTCGATGATCTGCTTGCGGGCTTCTCTCGTCAGCACCTGGAGGTTCTGAGAAATCACCCCCATGTTGTCGAGCACCTTTTCCGTGTCTGTAGGCTCGAAGACGAGATTGATCTCTTCGCCGTCCTTGAGTTTCCGGGCGTTCGGCTTGCCGGGCTCGATGACAATGTACTTGTCGCCGAGCATACCCTTGGTCTTGAGAGTGACCCGCGATCCCTCCGGGATGGCGTTCCTGTACGCATCGTTGATTGCCATCTCCACAAGGGCCTTGCCCGTTTCAGCGTCGAACCGGATGTCTTTGACCTTACCGATCCTTACGCCGGCGATCTGCACCTGGGCTCCCTTGACCAATCCTTCCACCGACTGGAAATGCGTCGTGAGCATAAATCCCTCTTTGGTGCCGAAATCGAGCACCCTGAACCAGACGTACGCGAAGATGGCCAGAGCCGCCAAGAAGAAGATACCCACCTTCACTTCTGCAGAATGTCCGTTCATAGAGAGATTATCCTCTCGAGCCTCTTAATCGACGGCGAGCGGGCCGCTGGCCGAACCGCTCATGAATTGCCGTACCGCAGGGTCTCGACTTTCCCAAATTTCCTGGGTCGTTCCCCTGGCTTGAATCTTTCCCTCGTGGAGCATCAAGATCTCATCCGAGATCGACAAGATGCCTCGCATGTCGTGGCTGACGAGCACATAGGTCATACGAGCGGCATGGGTCTCCCTGATCAAGCGGTAGATCGCCGCCTTGGTGATCGGGTCCAGCCCGGTAGTCGGCTCGTCGAAAAAGACGATTTCCGGGTCGAGGGCTAAGGCCCTCGCCAAGCCGACCCTCTTGCGCATGCCGCCGGAGAGCTCTGAGGGAAACTTCTTCCGGTGACCGCGCAACCCAACCTTTTCGAGCTTTCTGTCAACCAGATCCTGAATCTCCTTCTCCGAAAGCTTCACGTGCTCACGTATCGGAAAGGCGACGTTTTCGCCTACCGAAAGCGAATCGAAGAGGGCTCCGTCTTGAAAGAGCACCCCGAATCGTCGCCGAGTCTTGTTCAGCTCTTTGGAGCCCATCTCCACGATGTCGGCTCCGTCAATGAGAATCGCTCCACTATCCGGTCTTTCCAGCCCGATCATGAGTCTCAGCAACAAGGACTTGCCCGACCCCGAGCGTCCCATGATCGTCGTCACCGATCCGGAACGAATCTCGAAGCTTACTCCGTTCAGCACCTGTTGCTTGCCGTAACGTTTGTAAACATCCTCCAGTCTGATCATACACAGTCTCGAGCCGTAAGAGGCCTATGAGGAACCGAACATTAACGTGGTCATGATGTAATCGAAAATCAGGATCAAGACCGACGAGACGACCACCGACTTGGTCGTGGACATCCCGACTCCCCGAGCCCCACCGGTTGCGTAAAATCCTTTGTAGCAGGCTACCAACGACACGATCAGCCCGAAAACGACCGCCTTGATCAGCCCCTGGGTAATATCCGACGGGTCCAAATAGTACTGAATGCCGCTCATGAACGTCCCGGCATCGACTTTCAAATATTCGACACAGACCAGATAAGATCCCAACATTCCAGAGAAACCGAAGATTCCAGCCAAAACGGGCAACACCGCCGTTGCTGCAAATACCCGAGGAGCCACGAGATATTGGACGGGCTCCACCGCCATGCCGGCAAGGGCATCTATTTGCTGGGTGTTGCGCATGCTTCCCAATTCCGCGGTCATTGCCGAGCCGACCCTTCCCGCAACCAGCAAAGCGCTGAGAACCGGTCCCAGCTCTCTGGTCATCGCCAGAGCAACCATGGCTCCCACAACGGATTCGGCTCCATAACGGTGAAGACCGTTGTATGTCTGCAAGCCCATGACCATTCCCGTGAAGGCACCGGTCAGGACCATGAGAAAAACCGACTGAGCTCCCACAAAATCAAGTTGCCTTACAAACTCTCTGAACCGAAAAGGAGGCCTGACCAGCCAAATGACGGTCTGCCCCAGAAGGATGACGATCCGCCCCACGTCCGCAAAGAAGGCGCGAAATGCATCCATGAAAGCCGCCACTGTGGAATCCATAAATCCTGAAGACTTCAATCAGGCAACCCTGCGACCAGACCGCACCAACAATCGGTGAGGCACTGAATTTCCGTTAAGCAACACTCCACCGGCCCGTTCCCGCCGATGACGCCCTTCGCACACGACGACCTGCCCGGCATAAGATCCGCCGGGTTTCTCGCCTCTGTCGCCAAATGCGTAAGCAAGAACCCGTTGCGGGTCAGGTACTACCGGCTTACACATTTTAATCCAGCTTTTTAAGAAATGTCAATATCTTTCTGATAAGCCAAATCATTCAGGACATGGATTTAATATTGTTTCCAACGGACTGAGAACATTCTGAATCCTCCGCCTCCCCAAATTGAGATTCCCGGGGCCTCAAGCCGAAAAGGCATTGCGTAGGCTCTCGCAGAATGATATGGTGGTCTTTTGGTAGTGAAAATATGTAATAATGTCGAATAGATAGGGAATAGCCATGTCTCACAGGGATTTCGTGCACCTCCATCTTCACAGCCAGTTTTCTCTCCTCGACGGAGCCATCCGTATCCCCGATCTCATTGCCAAGGCCAAGGAATTCAAGATGTCGGCCCTTGCGGTGACGGATCACGGCAACCTCTTCGGTGCCATGGAATTCTACACCCAGGTCAAGGCAAGCGGCATCAAGCCTATCATAGGCTGTGAGGTCTACGTGGCACCCGGCTCGCGGTTCGATCAGGGGGCAAGGGTGGGGCAGACCACCGCCCATCACCTGATCCTGTTGTGCGAGAACGAGAAAGGCTATCGCAATCTCTGCAAGCTGGTCACGGCAGGCTTCCTGGAAGGATTTTACTACAAGCCGCGAATCGACACCGAACTGCTTCAGGAGCACCATGAGGGTCTCGTCTGTTTGAGCGCCTGTCTGTCGGGAGAAATTCCCTCTCGACTCCTTGCGGGGGATGAGAAGGGGGCCTACGAGCGTGCCGCATGGTATCGGGATCTTTTCGGCCGAGACCGTTACTATCTGGAGCTCCAGGAGAACGGGATTCCCGAGCAGCGCAAGGTGAACCGGGGCCTCATCGATCTCGCCAAGAAGCTGGACCTCGATGTGGTGGCAACCAACGACTGCCACTATCTCAACCAAGCGGATCATCGGGCCCATGAGGTCCTCTTATGCATCCAGACGGGCAAGAAGATCGACGATGTCAACAGGATGAGCTTCAGCACGAATCAGTTCTTCTTCAAATCGCCGGAGCAGATGGCCCACGATTTTCGTGAAGTCCCCGAATCGCTGAAGACCACCCGCACCATAGCCGAGAGATGCTCTCTCCTGCTGGAGCTCGGTCAGATTCACATGCCACGTTTTGACCTGGGGACCGGAGAGACGCTGCGGGAACGTTTCGACAAAGATGCTCGGGCAGGCTTTGAGGTGCGTTTGGGGCGGCTCCGGGAGAAGGAAGGGCTCAGCGAGGAGACCGAGGGCAAATACCGTGAGCGGCTCGACCTGGAGATTCACCTGATTCAGGACATGGGCTTCTCCGGCTACTTTCTCATCGTCGCCGACTTCATCGGGTACGCTCGACGCAACAACATTCCGGTGGGACCCGGTCGCGGCTCGGCCGCGGGGTCGCTCGCCGCGTTCAGCCTGGGTATTACCGACATCGATCCGATCAAGTACAAACTGCTCTTCGAGCGGTTCCTGAATCCTGAGCGCAAGAGCATGCCTGATATTGACGTCGATTTCTGCACGCAGGGGCGGGACAAAGTCATCGAATACGTCTCGCAGAAGTACGGCAAAGACAAGGTGGCACAAATCATCACCTTCGGGCGAATGCAGGCCAAGGCCGTTGTGCGGGACGTGGCCCGGGTGCTGGGTTTTCCGTACGCCGACGCGGACCGGATCGCCAAGTTGATTCCCGATGCGCTGAAGATGACACTGGACAAAGCGCTCAAGGAGGAGCCGCGGCTGAAGGAGCAGATGAACGCCTCATCGGAGATCAAGGAGCTCCTTGACACCGCTCGCGCCCTGGAAGGGCTTACCAGGCACGCATCCACCCATGCCGCCGGCATTGTCATTTCGGACAGGCCGTTGGTGGAGCACCTGCCGCTCTACCTGGGAACAAACAAGGAGACGGTCACCCAGTTCGACATGACGTGGGTGGAGAAGATCGGACTGGTGAAGTTTGATTTTCTCGGTCTCAAGACCCTGACCGTGATCGACCAGACCATCAAATTGCTGGAAAAGTCGCGGGATATAATCCTTGATTTGGGCTCCATCCCCCTGGACGACGCAAAGACGTTCGAGATGCTCTCCCGAGGAGACACGCTGGGTATCTTTCAGCTTGAGTCGTCGGGTATGAGGGACGTGCTCACCAAGTTCAAGCCGTCGGTCTTTGAGGATCTCATAGCAATCCTTGCCCTGTACCGGCCCGGTCCTCTGGAATCGGGAATGGTGGACGACTTCATCAACCGCAAGCACGGTCGCACTCCCATCGAGTATCCGTTGCCCCAGCTGGAGCCCATCCTCAAGGAAACATACGGTGTTATCGTGTACCAGGAACAGGTCATGAGCATCTCCACAACTCTTGCAGCCTACACCCTGGGAGAAGCGGACCTGTTGCGACGGGCCATGGGCAAGAAAAAAGCCGAAGAAATGGCCGAACAGAAGAGCCGTTTCCAGAAAGGGGCTGAAAAGAACAAGATAGATCCGGAGAAGGCAGCCTACATATTCGATCTCATGGAAAAATTTGCGGGATACGGATTCAACAAGTCCCATTCCGCGGCCTACGCCATGGTTACCTACCAGACCGGTTATCTCAAGACCCATTACCCTGCGGAATTTATGGCTGCACAACTAAGCTGTGAAGCGGGGAATACCGACAAAGTGACCCTGTACATCAGCGCTTGCCGTGAAGTGGGCATAGAGATTCTGCCTCCGCATGTGAACGAGTCCCGGGAGGGATTTCACGTGGTGGACGGCAAGATCGTCTTCGGTCTCGGTGCGGTGAAGAACGTGGGAGAAGGGGCCGTCATTTCCATTATTGATGCACGAAATGAGGCAGGGCCGTTCTGCTCTTTCCACGACTTCGCCAGACGGGTGGATCTGCGCAAGGTTAACAAGAAAGTGGTGGAAAGCCTCATCAAATGCGGAGCCTTTGACGGCCTGGGCCCGTCCCGTCGTGCGATGCACGAAGCCCTGGACTCGGTCCTCGATCAAGGTTCGAGCTTCCAGCGGGAAAAGAGCGAGGGACAGTTCAACCTCTTTGCGGGCGAGTGCGTGTTGGGAGAAGCATCTGGCTTTGCCGACACCCCCATCGAGGACCTGCCCGAGTGGGAAGACCTGGAGAAGCTCTCCTACGAAAAAGATATGATGGGCTTCTACATAACAGGCCATCCGCTCACCAATTACGAGGCCCTCATCAAGAAGTTCACCAACGCAACCACAGCCAATCTCGGCTCTTTCCCGACCAACTCGCAGGTCAGGATGGCGGGACTCATAAAGAAGATCAAAGAGATCACGACGAAAAAGGGCGAACGGATGGCTTTTGTCGCCGTAGAGGACCTGGAGGGCCTCATTGAGGTCACCGTATTTTCCGACGTGTATCTTCCGAACCGCGACTTGCTCAACTCGGGCGAGCCCCTGGTGCTGTGCGGGACGAAAGAAGGCGACAAGGAGACTCCCAAGCTGCTCGTTCACGAGATCCACCTGCTGAAGGAAGCACCTCGCCACTTCAGCAAGAATATCAGGATCAAGATACTCGCTCGGGGGACCGATCCGACCCGGATTCAAGATCTCAAGACCATTCTGACTCGCCACCGTGGACGTGTCCCCGTCAGACTCCACGTGGTGATCCCCAACCGAACCGAGACGATCGTCCATCTCCCTTCATTCAGTTGTGAGGCCTCGGAAGCACTCATGACCGAGGTGGACGACGCGTTCGGTCGCCATTCCATAAGCTTTGAGTAGATTTCGGCCGTCGTTAGGGGAGGGCGGTCGGAAGCTCGCTGAAGGGCGAGCTCCCGTCTGCGGGGAAAGACCGCCGGTGGGTTCCAGGCTTTGACCGGTGGCGGTATCGGGTACGTCCCGGAAGACATTGAAGAAGAACGGGTGATTTCGTACCCAAATTGTTGACATCCGCGATCATTAAAAATAGAATAATTTGGCCTCATTCCCATGCTGAAGGCGTTTGACCAAAATGAGCTCATTCAGCCGCAAAGAGTTTCTCGAAGTCCTCTTCAAAGACTACTTTTCCAAACGGGACGGATTCATCATGGTCAGGACGGGGAAGCACCTGGATCCGCGGGTGGGTACCAGATTTTTCCCCAACATTGAGATCCTTTCCAAGGAGCAGTATCAAGAGGACCAGAACGTCTTTTTCGGGGTGTGCCCGCGTGAAACCATGAAGCCGGACCAGCGGCATGTGCGTTATATAACGGCTTTTTGGGCGGGGCTCGATCTCAACGGAGACGGGTACTCGGGCAAAGATCTCTATTTTTTCAGCAAACCTCTTGCAGCCAAAGCGGTGCGAAGTTTTCCCTTGCCTCCGTCCATCGTTGTGGAGTCGGGTGTGGGCATGCACCTTTACTGGCTGTTGCAGGACGTTGTGGAGATAGAGGACGCTCAATGGATGGAAAGTCTGCTCAACAAAATAGGCAACCACTTTCAGTGCAAAACCCCTACCAAGGTGGATGCAATGCTCCGGTTGCCGGAAACGTCTAATTGCAAGGTTTCTTCACAAGGGGGGCTGTGCCGAGTCAAGTTCATCAATGCAGACTTCCGGTACACAGTGGAGGACTTCGAGAAACTGAATCTGCGCAACCGACAGGCCGCGGCTGCGTTCAGCGATCAACCCAGCCAACCGGAAGTTGCTTCCGAGCGCACTCTTGATGTCGCTCAGGCGCATTCGGACGAGCGAGAGATCAGCGACAGCGAAGATCTTCTGGAATTTCTGGAGCCAAGCCAACCGGTGGAAAGGAAGGGCCCGGTCCCCCGACCTGTCCCGGTCCGGCCGCCCGTACGCCCTCCGGCGCCTGCGAGCAAAGGCGCGCCACAGCCTACCATGTTGGACGACTTCGAGCCCTTACCGTACGAAACGCCGTTCGAGTCGCTGGGAGGGCCTAAAGGATCTGCGTCCCGGGAACAGCCTCAGCTCAAACCAAAACCCGAGCCCGAGACTCCGGAGCCCGGTGTGGGAGACGCCGAAGTTGAAGTGCTGGAAGAGCAGTCCTTTGACGCGATCGCCGACCGCATTGTGGACCGGGTTGTGGAGAGGCTTTCCGAAAGGCTCATGGATACCATGGTAGACAAGATTGTGCAGAAACTGGCCTTGGAACTGACCATGGGAGCCAAGGGCCGGAAGTAGTCGCCGACGATTCCATTTGCATCTCATCATCGACAAGAGGCGCGCGAGGGGGCACTCGTTAAAAGGCACGAGTCAAGAGTAGACGTGCCCCTATTCCCAAGGATCGGTACAGCGGGTCTGCAGCCGTGGGTGTGAGTAAGAAAGGGTGAAGGATGAGTCTCTGAAAGAAAGAAGCCTTGCAGTCTGTCCCCAATATGGGTATGATAGGCCCCATTATGGGGACACAGGCAGATAGCTTGAGCTCTACGTTATTCGGCAGAGTTCGGTCTTCCTTACTCTCCCTGCTCTTTTGTCACAGCGAAAAATCCTTTTATTTTCGAGAAATGGAACGATCCGTTGGTATGGGGCGCGGAGCGGTTCAACGAGAGTTGGAGAATCTTGTCAATGTCGGTCTCGTCTTCCGACGCAAACAGGGTAACCAGGTCCACTATCAAGCTAATCCGAAATCCCCCATTTTTGCCGAGCTCAAGTCTCTGATGGTCAAGACCGCCGGAGTAGCCGACGTCCTTCGAGAAGCGTTGATGCCTTTGGGGCGAATAAGAACGGCATTCATCTATGGTTCGTTCGCAAAGGGAGCGGAAAGAGCCGACAGTGACGTAGATGTCCTGGTTATAGGAGACGCGTCGTTCTCGGAAGTAGTGGACGCCTTGGCTTCTGCGCAGGAATCAATCGGTCGAGAAGTGAACCCTTCCGTGTACCCGGTCGAGGAGTTTGTGACAAAGGTAGCGGATGGACATCATTTTGTCACTTCCCTGGCTGGAGAGCCGAAAATCTTCCTCATTGGAGACGAGGATGTCTTTGGAAGACTGGCTGAGAAACGGTTGGCTGGTTGAACACAAGACCAGCCTTGCGGAGATCTCCGACCTGCTTGCCATAGCGGATCGAGACTTGGTTGATTGCCGTGTACAAGGGCTCAGTGCCGAATGGAAACTCAATATCGCCTATAATGCCGCTCTGCAGGCGGCAACGGCAGCATTGGCAGCTTGTGGATACCGGGCTTCGAGAGACGCTCATCACGATAGGGTGATTCAGAGCCTGACGTTCACCATAGAAGCGGACCCGTCGCTCTTACGAAGGTTCGACGCTTTTCGGAAAAAGACAAGCAAAATGAATGTTGTTGTGGCGGGGTTGGGCAACATGATTCGAGATAAGTTGCACCCACTGTATTCGGATTCAGCAGAACGAATGAAGAAGGACTTGACTGATCTCGAGGGTTTTGTTCAGCCAACTATCGTGAGCAAGCAGCAGGACGAGCCGAGTATGGCCGAAACCGATAGCATCGTCCAATCGGCTGATCTTAAGAGGAAAGAGAAAGAGGGGTCAAGTCTGCTCTTGGCCCAAGTAGGAAATAGAGACACAGCCGGCTTCACCACAGCACTTTGGCCGCGGGTTTCCACACCATGAAATACACGAACGGCAGCAATCCCAATGACAGTATTGCAATGACCACGACAAGCCCAATTGTTGCAACTCGGTCGAACTCCTTGTCTCGTGCTTGGTGACGTTGGAAGTCTTTCTCTGCCGTATCCATGTCGATGGAGCGCAGAGCGGTCCCCTTTTCGAGAAATTCCCCAGAGGAAAACAGTCCCCGTGCCCACACAAACTCTTCGGTGGTCCTTCCTGACAAACGTGCCAACAAAAAAATCGTCTTTTTGTGGTCCTCCGGATTCACTAACCCGCAGGAATAGACCACCCCTTGAAATAGCTGCCGGAACTTGCCGGCGTTTCGGCTCAGTATCACTACTGCATTTCCGTCAACTCTATACTTCGCATCAGCCAGATCAACCTCTATGTCACGTAGGATACGCCGGGCTTTGACGATTCTGTCGCTGTATAATCTAATTTCATCAAACAAAAGGAGCTCGATGAGTGCGAAAGGGAATGCTAAGACCACGAGACCGCACACAAGCTTGCCCAACAATGACCACACGAGCGATGAGCGATCCAGCGGCATTGCGAACAAGGCCATCCCGAACAATAGGGTGATGAGGGATATTCCCATTACCATGATGAGGACCGCGTTCTCCCGATACTTGAGCACAAACAGAGGCTTATCATCCGAGGTGGTTTCGGCATTCTCCCGATCGCTCATATCTCCCTCCGTTGTGAGTGCCAAGTTGGTATGATACGCGCTTCATGGAGCGGAATTCCATCCGATTACTCGGAACGCTCCTAAGGTTCCGGCAGACGCAAACACGATTTTGCGTAGCCCCAAGACCGTCTCTTGTCCCGTCTTCGAGTATAACGCACCACTCTTTCGCTGCAAGCCTTTTGTTTCAAAAGTGGTCCCGCTCCTTGAGGAGAAAAGACAGGACGATGGGAAAGTATGCTCTTGCCAAGCACGGACTAGAGGTACGGCCGGTACATCACGCACGCGTGAAGAGCGCGATTGGTCCAATGAGGGAAAGAATCGCGAACGACGGCAGCATGATGAGGAAAGTGAAGGAGATCGAGCGCCTTATGAGTCAAGAATAGACTTGACCCCTCGGCCGTTGAAAGCCATTTCCATGGAACCGTCTCCTGTTATCTTCCCGGAGCTGTCTCCTCCGGCTATTCTACCATAGACTTCTGAGCCATACCCAACTCTCGTTCCATAGGGACCCATGCGCTCGTTCCTCTCTGAGCAGCTCGTACCCGGTCCGGCGTCGCTTGACACCAAGGAAATCATCGGCCACACTGATTTCAGCTTATGATGAGGTTTCCTCAAGATCGGGAAACAACATGAAAAGTGTCGATTTACCGCTGTCGGAGCTCACCCTTGCGTAGAAGCTCAACCTCATGGAGGCCATTTGGGACGACCTGATCGGGCACGAGCAAACCCTTGAGTCGCCGTGCCGGCATGTGGATGTACTGAGAGATCGAGAGGAGGCTTTGGCTACGGGAAGAGCGACCGTCTCCGGCTGGGCGGAAGCTAAAGACAGAGTCAGAAAGAACGTGTCGTGTAGGGGAAAGCTCATTTAGAGAGCGAGGCAGCCATTGCGTTACGATTTTGAGTGGGACCCGGCAAAAGCGGAACAAAACCTTCAAAAGCATGGAGTGAGCTTCCGACGGGCAGCCACGATCTTGAAAGACCCGTACGCCGTGTCGATATTCGATGAAGAGCACAGCGGGGAAGAGGATCGCTGGGTTACTATGGGAACAGACGACAGAGGGACTATCTTGGTCATGGCCCATACCTTCCGAAGGATTGATGAATCAGCATCCGAAATCCGAATTATTCCTGCTCGCAAGGCCACGAAGAGAGAAAGAGCCCAGTACGAGGAGTGAAGTCCATGAGAAATGAGTACGATTTCTCCAAAGGCGAGCGAGGCAAATTCCATCACCCGGACATCGAATTGAATTTGCCCGTTTACCTTGATCCGGACGTAGAGGAGCTCATGCAAGAGTTGGCGGAGAAAAAAGGACTTGATATCGACAAGATAGTGAATGATTGGCTTCGGAAGAGCATGGACACGGAGCAGAATGTAGAGTAGGGCTAGCCGCCTGCTTTCATGGAGTCCTAGCCAGCGAGCCCACTCATCACGTCCCTGATCGTCTTCACTTCTTCATCTCCGTCGCCCCAGTTTCGAGACTCGTCCTACCATGAGGTCATTGAAATTCTCATTCAGTGAAGCCAAAGGGACTGTCCATGGATTTCCGGAGGGATTATGGTTTCGCTTTGTTCTTCTGCAATTCCCGTATCGTTCCGCCATAACTCTTGCCCCGTGCCTCCTTTTGCTCTATCCTTCCCGAGCGCTGAAATTTCCCCGAGGGAGAAGCAACGATGGGATTCGCATCACGCTCCGTGTCCATGATCAGATACCGGGTCAAAGGACAAATTGAAGGGCCCTTTTGGGATGCGGTGGACGAGGGTATACGCAAGAATTCGTTCCGGCCGCGGGAAAGCTCGGGAGAAGAAGTCGGCATGGGCTGGACATCTATAGACGATTTCACCGACACCGAGCTCGCCGGGGCTTCTTACGTACGCGGGAACTATGTTGGCCTGAGCCTCCGTATCGACATGGTACGGGTGCCTGCACGGATTCTGGAAATGGAGCTGAAGAAGGAGACCAAGAAAGTGCTCCAGGAGACCGGGCGGCAACGGCTGTCGGCGGCCCAACGCCGCGAGCTCAAGGACCGCGTGAAAGAAGTCTTGAAAGTGCGAGTCCTCCCTTCGATCCAGGTATTCGATCTCATCTGGGATACCGCGGGGGAGGTCGTCTATTTCGGAAGCTTGTCGGTCAGGGCTCGGGAACGGATTGAGGACCATTTCAAGAAGAGCTTCGGGCTGACTCTCATACCGCTTATTCCTTTCATCCGCGGCCAGGAGTTTATGAAAGACGAGGCGGCCCGGCACGAGCTGGAGAGGCTGACCCCGTGCTCGATGGTGCCGTGAGGCTGAGGTTCAGGCAATTGAACCGGCGTGAACAAGGTTTCACAGCTTTGCGTCCTCGCCGTGCATTCCGTTACCCTCTCGGTGAACGCTTACAGAAGGATTAAACGTCTATGGATTTTCTGGACATACTACGAGAGAAGGCCTTCCTGGGACGAGAGTTCCTCACGTGGCTCTGGTTTAAATCCGATGTTTCCGGAGGCAGCATCGAGGTACCGGGAAAGAAGGTGGTGGATATCTTCTTCCTGGACCGCATGACTCTGGATCTGCCCGACGCGGAAACGCCCCAGACGGTGGCTTTGAAAGGGGAGCAGTCGGAGTTGAGAGAGGGCCTGGCCGCACTCAAGGAAGGCAAGAAGATCGAAGAGGCACGGATTACCGTCAAGAGCGGCGAAAACGATTTCACTACCATCGTGAAGGGGACGTGGTTTTCTTTCGGTTCGTTCAGGACGCCTCCGACCCTCCCCGCAGGGGAAGCCGAGCAGGATGAAGGCCCCGAGGGAGCTTTCCTGGAGAAGGTCTACCTCATCGAAGAAGGGATGGAGGCGATCGACTCGTTGTTCGAGTACTTTCTCGCCATCAGGACTTCCAATGAATGGGAGACCAAGGAATTGCCTGCCCTCCGACGCTGGATACAGTCGTCTCAGGCCTAAGACTCAGTTTTCGCATGCGTCTCCTGATAAACAATACCCTTTCCTGCTCCTCCCTTTGATGGGCGGGCTGGAACTGGGCTATCTAGGAGCCTGTCGCACAACTCCCAAAGCATACAGAATCGTGCCACGATCAACGGTTCTTGGTCTTCAAGTTAGACGGGACGGAGCGATAAGCGCGCGATCTCGCGAGGCAGGGATCGAGCGACTTCTTCCAATATGTGCTAAAGAGCA
>JBGSJS010000104.1:0-105325 GCA_041741735.1 Desulfomonilaceae bacterium
CACGCTCGGCGGCAACATGATGATGTACGCCAACCTGTTTTGGACCTGGGGGCATCCTGAGGTCTATATCCTGATCCTCCCGGCTTTCGGGGTCTTTTCGGAGGTCGTCGCCACTTTTTCAGGAAAACGGCTGTTCGGTTATGGATCCATGGTCTATGCCACCGCTGTGATCACGGTTCTCTCCTTTTCGGTCTGGGTGCACCATTTTTTCACCATGGGGGCCAGCCCGAACGTCAACCTCTTTTTCGGGATTGCGACCATGATCATTGCCGTCCCCACCGGAGTGAAGACTTTCAACTGGCTTTTCACCATGTATCGTGGCCGCGTAAGGTTTACGACGCCGATGTACTGGGCCCTGGGGTTCATCGTGACCTTCGCCGTCGGCGGGGCTGCCGGCGTGCTGTTGGCTATACCACCAGCCGATTACGTGCTCCACAACAGCCTGTTTCTGGTCGCGCATTTCCATAACGTGATAATCCCCGGTGCGCTGTTCGGCGCCTTTGCAGGTTATTATTACTGGTTTCCAAAGGCCGTCGGCTTTCGCTTGAAGGAAAATTGGGGCAAACGCGCTTTCTGGTGTTGGATAATCGGCTTCTATCTTGCCTTCATTCCCCTGTACGTGCTGGGCTTCATGGGCATGCCCCGCCGCCTGGCGTATTATTCCACCCCCACCTGGCATCCCTATCTCCTCGTCGCCGCATTGGGTGTGGCCGTTATCGCGCTCGGCATACTCTTTCAGGGAATTCAGTTGATCGTCAGCATTATGGAGCGCCGTGCCCTCGATGACCCCACCGGCGATCCCTGGGACGGCCGTACATTGGAGTGGATGACCTCTTCTCCTCCACCGGTTTATAACTTCGCAAAGATACCCGTCGTAGATGAAATCGATGCTTTCATGGAAATGAAGGAAAAAGGCATCGCATATCAGCGGCCGGATCGATATGACGATATCGAGATGCCCAAAGACGCGCCGCACGGCCTTATCATCGGCGCGTTGGCTTTCGTGCTCGGATTCGCCATGATCTGGTACATCTGGTGGCTGGCCGTACCGGCCGCTCTGGGTATAATTTTCGCGGTCATCGCCCGCTCAATGGATGACGACATCCATTACATCGTACCCGCTGCCGAGGTCAAACGGATCGAAGACGAACGCTACCGGCAGTTGGCCTCCGTGGCGCCATAAGGTCTCGCAGACGAACGGATTGCGACAAAACCTGTAGCGGAGATATACATGCTGACAAGGGAAGCTTCGACCATCGGCATCGATCATAGCGAAGAAGTCGAACATCACGATACCGTCGCGATGCAGACATTGGGGTTCTGGCTCTACCTCATGAGCGACCTCATCCTCTTTGCGACGCTCTTCGCCACCTATGCCGTCTTGGGCCGCAACTATGCCGGCGGACCGACGGGGAAAGAATTGTTTGACCTGCCTTTCGTGTTGGGCGAAACCCTGCTCCTGCTGTTCAGCAGCGTAACCTACGGTCTGGTCATGGTTGCCCTGCACGACGGCAAGAAGAAGTGGGTTCTGATCGGACTCGCCGTTACTTTTCTGTTGGGGCTTGGATTTGTTTTCATGGAAATCAAGGAGTTTCACAGCTTGATTGCCGAGGGCCATGGGCCGGACCGCAGCGCCTTTCTTTCCAGCTTCTTCACTCTGGTGGGGACTCACGGAGCCCACGTGACTTTCGGGCTGATCTGGATAGCGGTCATGATAGCTCAGGTGGCCGTCAAAGGGTTGACCTCCCCCGTTCAATCACGGCTGATGCGTCTGAGTATGTTCTGGCATTTTCTCGATGTCATCTGGATCGGCATATTCAGTCTGGTCTACCTGATGGGAGTTATGTAAATGAGTGATGCACCTATCGCCGGCACCGGCGCCGACAGGGGAAGTCTCAAATCGTACCTCACGGGATTTGTTCTTTCCCTCATTCTTACCGCTATTCCGTTTGCACTGGTGATGAGCGGTACCTTTTCCTCCTCGGCTGCCCTGGCAGGCATATTCAGTGCGGGCATCATACAGATTCTGGTGCACTTGCATTACTTCCTGCATCTGGACACTTCATCGGAGGAGCGCTGGAACCTGCCGGCCATGATTTTCACGTTATTGATCATGGCTCTCTTTGTCGGAGGAACTCTCTGGATCATGTCCGATCTGAATTACCGAATGATGTGAGAATGATTGAAAGGATCAAAAATTTTGTGCTCGTCGCCAAACCGGGGATCGTTTTCGGCAACCTGATCTCCGCGGCAGCCGGCTTTTTTCTTGCCTCCAAAGGGCGCGTTGACGGTCTTGCTCTCCCGGCGACTCTCATGGGCATATCCCTGGTTGTCGCTTCCGGTTGCGTCTTCAACAACTGTATCGATAGAAAAATAGACCGAAAAATGATCCGGACACGCAACCGGGCGCTGGCCGAGGAGTCCGTCTCACTGAAGATCGCCGTATCCTACGCATCGGTTTTGGGCATTGCGGGCATAGCAATGCTCCGGGCGGCAACAAACCCGCTCACCGTAGTCATCGTGCTGGCGGGCTTTGTGATTTATGTGGGGGTGTACAGCCTGTACATGAAGCGCAATTCCGTCTACAGCACGTTGATCGGCAGTCTGGCGGGAGCCGCACCTCCCCTTGCGGGATACTGCGCAGTCACCGGTTGCCTGGACATGGGCGCAGTGATATTATTGTCGATCTTCAGCCTATGGCAGATGCCCCACTGTTACGCCATTGCTGTTTTTCGATCCGACGATTACGCTGCTGCGGCAATCCCGGTTCTGCCGGTCAAGCAGGGAACCGCGGCGGCAAGAAAGCACATTGTCGGTTATATCTTGGCCTTTACAGCCGCTACCCTGATGCTGACCTTCGGAGGGTACACCGGTTACAGCACCTTTGCGGTGGCGACCGTGTTGGGCCTGTCCTGGCTGTATCTGGCCTTGTCGGGCTATAAGGCGTGCGATGAGCGGCTCTGGGCCAAAAGGCTTTTTATCTTTTCAATCCTGGCCATATTCATTCTGAGCGTCATGATGTCAATCGATTTCACGGTGCCCGTCTCGTCAAAAACGCTGCGGAGTTGTGCTCCGGAGTCCAAACCGGCCTGTGCTCGGGTGACGGCCGCGGCGGAAAAAACGGTTGACGGAGTGGTGCTCGGTAAGGTACGCTCAAGACACGGATAAGAGACGCTTTTTCAGTAACATTATGACGGTCTTGCCGTCCTCTTGCCTTTCGAGACACCATTCGGAGTCGTTGCAGACGGCAGGAGCACACGGATGAGACCTGATCTAGAGAGAAACATCCCGGAATTAGGAAAACAGTGTTGTAATTGAGGCTAGGAAGAAGCTTGGGTCATTGGTGACGTAAATGCCCCATCGAAACGCCTCTCAGTGCCGAAGACTTGTGGAATGGCGCTAAGCTGCATAGCTCCATATCAATTTGAGTTGCCGGGCTTGATAACCGTTTCGCCTCATCTTGGGTCATGCTTCAGGAGTTTCGTCGTCAAGGGGTCATATCATGATTGAACACCTCGATCCGGTTTTTCTGTCACGCATCCAGTTCGCTTTCACCATCTCGTTTCACATTCTTTTCCCGTCCTTTACCATAGGTTTGGCAAGCTGGTTGGCGGTCCTCGAATGGCGATGGATGGCAACAGGCAACTCCTCCTATGCAGAGACGTACCGCATGTGGATCAAGATTTTTGCCGTAACATTCGGCATGGGAGTGGTCTCCGGGGTGGTCATGTCCTTCCAGTTCGGTACCAATTGGGCGGCATTCTCGGATAAGGCCGGAAACGTGATCGGCCCGTTGTTGGGCTACGAGGTTCTCACCGCATTTTTTCTCGAGGCATCCTTCCTGGGGGTCATGCTGTTCGGATGGAACCGTGTCAGCCCACGGATGCATTTTGCCTCGACTATCATTGTCGCAGCCGGTACCGTTATCTCTGCATTCTGGATCTTGTCCGCCAATAGCTGGATGCAAACGCCCCAGGGTTATCGCATTGGAGAAGCAGGCCTCCTCTATCCCGTAAACTGGTGGGAAGTTATCTTCAATCCTTCGTTCCCCTACCGCTTTGTCCACATGGTCACTGCAGCGTACCTCACCACAGCCTTTGTTGTAGGAGGCATAGGTGCCTTCTACCTGGCGTGTGGCCGCCATGTAAAATGTGCTCGAGTGATGTTTGGGATGGCAATGATTATGGCCGTCTTTGTTGCCCCGCTGCAATTTTTCCTCGGAGACCAGCACGGTCTGAACACCTTGAAGCACCAGCCGGCAAAAGTAGCGGCCATGGAAGGCCTTTGGGAAACCACGAGCGGAGCGCCCCTCAAACTGTTTGGATGGCCCGATCAGCAAGCGGAAACAACAAAGTATGCAGTCGAGATCCCCAAACTTTCCAGCCTTATTCTCACTCATAGCCTCAATGGCAAGGTCGTGGGGTTAAAGGCGTGGCCCAGAGAAGACCGTCCGCCGGTGCTGGTGGTTTTTTGGGCATTTCGTATCATGGTAGGGCTCGGCACATTGATGATCTGTACCGGCTTGGCTGCACTCGTTCTTTACTTGAAGAAACGATTGTTTGAGGCCAAGTGGTTTCACTACTGGTGCATGGCCATGACTCCGGCCGGTTTTGTCGCCGTGCTTGCGGGATGGTTTGTAACGGAAGTCGGCAGGCAGCCGTACATAATCTACGGCGTAATGAGATCGACAGAGGCTGTTTCGCCGATATCGGCTTCCCCTATAGCCATGTCCGTTACAGCCTTTATTCTCACCTATGTCTTCATCTTCGGTGCCGGAAGCTATTATATTTTGAAGCTCATCCGAAAGGGCCCGGATACCGAAGAAGAAGTCTACGGTTCTCACGGAGTCAAGAAGCCGCCGCTGTTGACGGGTCTGGTCTCAGAAAACGGAGGTCCGCATGTTTAGCTTCGAGAGCTTCCTGGATCTGCCTCTCATATGGTTCGGCCTAATTGGAACCGCAATCTTTCTGTACGTCCTGCTGGACGGCTTTGACTTGGGTGTGGGCGTGCTCTTTCCTTTTGCCCCCACGGATCAATGCCGGGATCGGATGATGAATTCCATCGCGCCGTTCTGGGACGCCAATGAAACATGGCTGGTTCTGGGTGGCGGCGGACTCTTTGCAGCGTTTCCCCTGGCGTACGCAATTCTCATGCCGGCGCTCTATATACCGGTGATCTTAATGCTCCTGGGACTCATTTTCAGAGGAGTGGCCTTTGAGTTCCGTTTCAAGGCCGACAGGTCCCGCCGCCTCTGGGATCATGCCTTCCATTTTGGGTCTCTTCTGGCCGCTATGATGCAAGGTATGATACTGGGAGCTCTCGTGCGCGGGGTTCAGGTCAACGGTCGAAGCTTTGCCGGGGGATCTTTTGACTGGCTTAACGCGTACAGTGTCATGACGGGAATTGCCCTGGTGTTCGGTTATGCGCTCCTTGGAGCCACCTGGCTGGTGATGAAGACCGAGGGGGTCACCCAGGAATGGGCACGAAAGTACGCATCGTACGTCCTGGCCGGGGTCGGCCTGTTCCTCGTAATTGTCAGCATCAGCATGCCGATGATGAATAAGGCTGTTCATGCGTTGTGGTTCAGTCTGCCCACTTTTTTCTATCTCCTGCCCATGCCCGTTGCAACTGCAGTCCTTTTCTTTTTCATCCGGCGCGATCTGCAAGGTACCAGCGAGTATCGCCCCTTCTTCTTCAGTCTCCTCGTCTTTCTCATGGGCTACATCGGGCTTGTGGTAAGCCTGTGGCCCTGGCTGGTTCCCTTTAGCGTTACCTTTCGGCAAGCAGCGGCGGCAGGGCCTTCGCAATCGTTGTTGCTCGTCGGCACAGCGATCATGCTACCGGTGGTGCTGACGTACACCGCCTTCTGCTACTATCTGTTCAGGGGTAAGGCCTCTCATGAAGGCGCTTACTGAAAAACGACGTCAGTGGCTGTGGTTTGTCGGACTCTGGCTTGGGGGGCTCTCGGCAACAATGCTTGCGGCCTATCTCGTCAGGTGGATGGTATCGACAATCTGAAATGAAGACTGAGTAATCCTCTTCTGAAATACGGTTCCGGAAGGCAACCGATGTCGGAATGTCCGCAAATGATCCCGAGTCGTCACCCCGAGCGAAAGCCGGGGTCCGGATATTCGGAACCGACTGGATTCCATGCTTCCGCAGGAATGACGAAGAGAGGGTTCGAGGTGAGTAGATACCGTGGAAGCATCGCCGCAGGTGCAGTGTGCCGCCGAATTTGGGGAAATCTGTACGAAGCTGTGGCCCTAAAGCTTGTGAAATAGGCCAAAATGAAAAAGGTTCCCGCGGGGTTGTCGAGCGTTCTGTGCGGTCATTACCGGTGGGCGGACACATTTCTAAGAACTGCCTCTTGATCCAGGCATCTTTGGGCATCATATATTCAGGGAAGAGATTACCGAGGAACGGCTTTTGTCGGAGGAGTCCTACTGAGGCCGCCGTGCCGGCGAATATGCAAGAAGTACCATGAAATTCATGAAGTGAAAGATGATCCCTGCGGCCGTCCCTTCCTTATCGGGGAGGGACTTTTGCAGACTGTACGTCGGAAAGGAACTATGCAATGAAAGAAAGAACAGGACTGGTTACAATGAAGGGCAATCCAATTACCCTTCTTGGTGAAGAGATCAAAATGGGCGATTCGGCCCCGGACTTCACTGCAGTGGGAAACGATCTTTCCCCCGTGAGTTTCTCGTCGTTTCGGGACAAGATCGTGTTGATCTCTTCGGTCCCGTCTCTGGACACTCCCGTCTGTGACATGTCCACTCGAAAATTCAATGAAGAAGCGGCTGGTCTCGGCGCCGACGTGGTCATCCTGACCGTCAGCATGGACCTTCCTTTCGCACAAGCGCGATGGTGCGGGGCCGCAGGGGTCGAGAGGGTCATAACGGTTTCCGATCACAAGGAAGCGGCTTTCGGCCTGAACTACGGTCTTCTCATCAAAGAGGCGCGGCTGCTCTCCAGGGCGGTTCTCGTGGTCGATCGGGTTGGACAGGTCAAGCACTTCGAGCTCGTCAAGGAGATCGCCTCCGAGCCCGATTACGATGCCGCTCTCCAGGCAGTGAAGAAGCTGCTCTGATTCGGTCAGGATCTTACTTCAGACAGGCTTGACGTTCCCCCATGTGGTGAACCCGCATCCTGTCTCCCCGTTACATTCACACCTCTTTGAAGCTCCGAAGTCGGGCATCCTCCGTTGCGCAGTCAGGCGGTACCGTTCGCGGCGCAGGAGGATGCCGTCCGAATTACATGTTGAATTGGGAGTTGGTATTAGCAGGGTCCGACCTTAGGAGCCTGTCGAAATGCCTGGAGAATCCGGTACAGAACCTCCCCGTTGGTGTGCAGGGCAAGATAGAGAAGTGCAAGGACCGGAAAGAAGGAGGATAGAGGGCTCAGAAGGCCGCTCACGACCGTTACGGTTGTCCTGGTCCCTTTGCTCCCAAGAGTCGGCCCTCCCAAACCAATCCCGAGGGTTTCAGCCCGCGCGGTGGAATAGCTGATCAGACCGCTTCCAATGAGTGCCATAGTGCCGACGATCGACGCCGTCCACGGTGACAGCTCCCCCGACCTGAAGACAAAGACCGTCAAGCCGATGACGAGCGCACCGTCGGTGTACCGGTCGAGAACAGAATCCAGAAAGGCACCCGCCTCGCTCTGTTGTCCCGTAAGGCGAGCGAATTGACCGTCCACGCCGTCGAGAATCTGGGAGATACCCGCGAAGACCCCTGCCGTCCAGCCCCATCCTGCTCCGAAGATCGCTCCCGCGATCATTCCCACGATCATGGAACAGAGAGTGATCATCCAGGGACGAAGCCACTTGATCTCCGTCAAATGCGGGGTAATGCGAGCGGACAGCGTGACTTTTATCCATTTGAGAACAAAGCGATCGGTCGGCTTGGTTTGCCAGGATTGCTCCGAAGAAAGGGGATGGGACACGTGCTGACCTTTCCATACGGGGTACGGGATCGGGAGTCAACTGATACCATTTCGCAAATAAAAATGTGACTTCACGACACGGACGGCATGTCTCTAAAGCGAAGTCAGGTCGGGCCGTTCGTGTTACCTTTGAACCACGAAATGGTATGAGGGCGGTCAATCCTACCGGACGACCTCCGAAAGGTTTCCCCTGGAGGCCGCCGGGAGCATTTTCACGGGAGTTTGGGGTCAGAAGCCGCTCTGGAATTCGGAATCCACCGGGTCGGTCTGTCTCTTCATCCGCTTGTCCCATTCGAGTCTGGCTTCCGTGGGCGGAGGAACGAACTTGGAGATCGCCCTCACCCCCGGAATGTATCTGGAGGCCCACCCCTCTTCTTCCTGCAGCTCGAAGCCGGCCTTGACCGCCTTGCCCGGTCCCAGCGCCGTACAGGAGGTGAGCAGGGGGAGGAGAGCAATCGCCGCCAGGGCCACGATGTAGAGAAGGCGCATAAAAAAGACCTCTTATCATCTGAGGTTATTTCTCGGCAACCGAGCTGGCACGAGCTTATATCTCTTGTCGCTTGGGAGGACAAGTGTTTTTATGCACTGAACCTAAAAGTACCTACAAATGACGGGGATGAGCATATGGCCTGTAGGTGGACATTAAGATCTGAGCGGAGAGCGACTATTGCCTGCGGGGGGCCCGATACTATTTCGAAACCAAGAATGTGACTTCACGGCAAGGGCGCACTGCATCGCCCGAGGTGATACCCGGAACGATGCAATGCCGACTTATGGTGTTGGAGAAAAGAACGGACGGCCAGGGGAACCCTAATCGCGTCCCCGCAATTTGGAGAGAAGGCGAAGAATCTCAATGTAGAGCCAGACAAGGGTCACCATCAGGGCAAATGCGCCGTACCATTCCATATACTTGGGTGCCCGCTGCGCCGCGCCTGTCTCGATGAAATCGAAATCGAGCACCAGATTAAGGGCTGCAACGATGACCACGAATACGCTGAATCCTATGCCGAACAGGCCGCTGTCGTGAATGAGGGGGATTCTCACCCCGAAAAGCCCCAGGACCATGGATGCAAGATAGACCAGGAAGATGCCTCCGGTGGCCGCCATCACCCCGAGCTTGAACTTCTCCGTGGCCCGAACGAGTCCGGACTTGTACGCCATCAGGAGAGCCAAACAGGTCCCAAAGGTAAGGCCCACCGCTTGAATGACGATGCCGGGGAAACGCATTTCCATCAGGGCGGAGATGCCGCCGATGAACAGGCCCTCCAGCAGCGCGTACAGCGGTGCCGTAACGCCGGCCCATTGTGGTTTGAAGGTGGTAATAAGAGCAAGAACGAATCCACCGATGGCCCCCCCGATCATCCACGGCGTCACCGAGGCAGGGTTCGGCTCCACGGACGAAAAGAATTGGCTCCATGTCCAGCCGGCAGTTATCACCACGCAGAGTAACAGGATGGCGGTTTTGTTGACCGTTCCTTGAACGGTCATGACTTGGTCGGGGGTGATTGCTCCGGCGTAGTTACGGAATGTGTCGTCGTTCAATGCGGGATTTGCGGTTCTCATTTGAATGTCCTCGGGAGAGTAATTGACGGCTCATAGGTTCGGTTACGTATCCGAGGTACCGGGGTCGGCAAGACATCTGCAACCGCGCAGATTAGAAAATTCCCCCGGAAGCAGCGGATACGGCCTATCGTCCGTCTCCAAAAGAATTCGGGTTGTAAAAATCGGGATAGAGCTTCGCCGCACACTCCGGACAAATACTGTGCGTGAAATCGGCCTCGGAATGGTCTCGGACGTAGACTTCCACTTGTGTCCAGTAACCTCGATCGTCACGAATCTTCTTGCATGAGGCGCAGATTGGCAGCAGACCGCTCAAAGTCTTTACCTTGGTGAGGGCTTCCTTGAGCTGCTCCACCATGGTCTCCAGTTGTCGCTCGGCCTGACGCCGCACGGAAATCTCCATCAACAACTGCTCGTTGGCATGGCTAAGCTCGGCGGTTCTTTCATTCACCTTCTCCTCGAGCTCGTCTCGGGCGGCCCTCAAGGCGGCTTCCGATTCTTTGCGCGCCGTGATGTCCTGTCGCATTCCCCACAAGCCGACCAGGGATTCGTTCTTCACATTTCCCACGAGGGTGTTTTCGAAATAACGCGTGGCCTGCTCTCCGGATTCTTCCGTCTCGAAGGAGCGGACCGGAAAGCCATCCTCGATCCATGAGCGATACATGCCGAGGTCTTTGCCCTCAAAGGGAAACAGCTCGCTGAGTTTCATCCCTCTCAAGGCGACAATGTCCGAGCTTCCGTGCATCCCGGCGAATTCGTAATTGCCGCCGAACAGCTCGGCATCGGCCACAGCGGAAATTATTGCACTCACCGGTGCGTCGATCGATACGGACATCTTCAGGGAAAACTCGGCAATTCCTATGGGAAAGATCTGTACCAGTTGTTGATATTTCTCATTAAGAATAAGCTGCCGTTTCTCGGCAGTCAAATCCTCGACAAGGGCAATGACCGACCTCTGGTTCCTGAATCTGACCGATCGCAAATGGACCCGGCACCATAAGGTCGTGCTGTTGATACGCAACAATCCTTCAAGAATCCGTGTCCGCCGATCGCGAAAGATCTCGTCGATGGCCGTCCACGCCTTCCAGCTCTCTATTTCGTCCACGAAGAGAGAGGAAAAATCTGCTCCGAGCAGGTTCGCTCCTCCCGAAGATACCTTACCCACTGCCTGATTGGAAAAAATGATTTTCTGGTCGGAATCGATAAGGACGGTAGCAATGGGGATGGCCTCAAGGAGCTTACCGAACGATATGTCCCGAATCCTCCGGAGATCGAAACTCCCGGAAGTGGTCACATCCTTGGTGAAAAGGCGATCCAAGTCGATTGACTGAGTAAGCGTTTCGCGGTTTTGCAGAAAATCGGGTTCCGTAGACCGTTCAAGTTCACTCCCGGGCAGTGGTATATCCCTTTCGTTCATGAGCTTCTCTCGATTCATGGCAAGGTCAACCGGTGCAAGGAGCGGCGGGTCCGTGGACGCGCTCGCACAACTTTTTCATGGCCCTGTCTCGACTTGAGCATTTAACGCATGTCATTCCCCTTATGCGAATATCGGCCCGTCAAGCAGCAGGCCGATCTCATGACGAACCAGTATTTTGTTTGCCGGCCGGTATCCGCACGAGAGACGGGCCTAACGGCAGGCCCGAGGGTTCTCTTGTGCTTTCAGATCGATGCCCCCGCAGGTATATCCGACTTTTGTGAACAGTTCAACAACAAACAGAACCCTCCTCTCAGTTAAAGCATACGGCTTCGTGCGCAACAGGTCAAGCTCAGCGTGGAATGCCGCTCCTGGACCGGCGAACTTCCTATTCCTTCCATAGGGGGGTGCAATAAGAGGCAGGGAAAAAGAGAGTGGCGTGCATAGTGGCATACCAATTGCATCAGAATAAGATAACAACAACTCCTTTAACCATACCCTCAGCCCTCCTCCAAAAAGGCGGGCTATTTTTTTGCCCGTTTTTTCAATCCCTTGAAACTGGGCCCGGCACATTCATCCATCAACGAAACCTCCATTACCGGACAATTTTTTCTCACCTCGGCCTCGTGAGGTCCATAAGAGTGATTATGAGAATAACGAGTTGAATTCGTTATCAAAAGCTCGTCGTTCCGTTCCGAAGGCGGCGATGCCAACCCCTTGTGTTGACGTCGCTTTTCCCTCAGCGCCCTCTCCGCTCCCGCGCGAGTAGTTTTTTCGCAGCACCCGATAGGTTCCGCCACATCGACGTGGTGTGAGATGAGAGCAGCGGAGCAGACCGGAAAGGTCTTTCAAAGATTTCTCTTATGTGGCACCATGATTGCGGGAAGAGCCCTTGGGGCGGGACGCGCGAGAAACCGCAACCGTGAGGCTTCGATTTTCCCATAATTGCAGCAGGAGAAATGTTTCCCGGACCGATGCATGGATGCGATTCCGAATTCCTCCTCTGTAGGCCTGCAAACGAATGATTCACGACGATTTCCCTCGTGAGGACGGGTGAACGGTTTGATTGAAGGAACGTATTACATAGAAACGTACGGATGCCAGATGAACGATCACGACTCCGAGAAGATGGCCGCCATGCTGGAAGGTCTCGGCTTGACCCGGGCCGATTCGCCTGAAGCGGCCGAAGTCATGGTCGTCAACACCTGCTCCATACGAGAGAAGGCCGAGCACAAGGTCTACAGCTCCCTGGGCAGGCTGAAATCCCTCAAGGGGAGGAATCCGGGGCTGGTGGCCGTGGTGGCCGGGTGCGTCGCCCAGCAGGAAAAGGAGCGACTTCTAAAGAGAGTGCCCCATCTCGATGCAGTGATCGGGACCCATTGCATTGCCGACCTTCCCGGTCTGGTCGAGCAAATCAGGCTGGAGCGGGATCGCGTCGCCCGAACGGGGTTCTCCCCCCGTACCGAATCGCTTCACCTTGCCGCGCCGAGCAAAGGTTCCAGCCCGGTCTGTTCGTACGTCACCATCATGCAGGGCTGTTCAAATTTCTGCTCCTATTGCGTCGTTCCCTATACGCGGGGACCCGAGCAAAGCCGTAACGAGCATGAGATCGTTGAAGAGGTGCAACGTCTGGCGGCCGCCGGTGTGAAAGAGGTAACCCTCCTCGGTCAGAACGTCAACGCGTACGGAAAACACAAGGAAGCCGGTTGCTCCTTTGCAGAGCTCCTGGGAAGACTGGACCGTGTGGAGGGGCTTGAGCGCATCCGATTCACCACGTCGCACCCGCGGGATTTCCACGAGGATTTGATTGAGGCCATGGCAAGCCTGGGAAAGGTGTGCGAACATATTCATCTTCCCCTCCAGAGCGGGTCCGACGGAATACTCAAGGCGATGCGGAGAGGCTATACCCTCGACGAATACCTCGCAAAGATCGCTGCCCTGAGAGACAAACTCCCGGGCGTTGCACTGACCACGGATATTATCGTGGGATTCCCGGGAGAGACCGACGAAGATTTTCAACAGACCATGGAAGCTCTGGCGACCATCCGATACGATCAGATCTTTTCGTTCAAGTATTCCGTTCGTCCCGGAACCTCGGCCCGCAAGTTGCCCCACCGCATCTCCGACGAGGTCAAAGCGGAACGACTGGCAGAGGTACAGGCGCTTCAGGAGAGGATAACCGACGAGTACCACCTCGGTGCGGTAGGGACGGAGGAAGAAATCCTCATCGAAGGAATCAGGGATCGATCGGGACAACCCTTCGGGAGGACCCGCACCAACAAGATCGTCAACGTGGATGCCGCCGAAGGATTGAAAGAGGGTGACGTGGTAAGGGTGAGCATCACCAAGGGATTGAAACACTCGCTCCTTGGACGCGTAATCTGACCGTAGTCGCCCGAACCCCGGAACGGCAACAGGGACCCGTCCGGAGAAACAGGAGATTCGGTGAACCGTAAAGCCGTGGCCGCTACTCTGGAGGAGCTCCGGAGCTTTTTGCAATCCGAAGGAGGGGCTCTCCTCGCGGAAGACTCGAGGGAATCCCACCTGGCGGAGGCCGAACGATTGCTCGCCAAGGCCGGAGAACCCGGTGAGGTTTTGTACGTAGGCATTCTCGGGGGAACGGGGGTGGGCAAATCCACCCTCATCAACGCCCTGGCCCGGGCCCGCATCTCGGATCCCTCCGACCGAAGGCCGTTCACCGATCGCGCGGTGGTTTATCGTCACAGAGATACTCCCAGGGGGCTTTCGGGACTGGAAGGGTTCATCCGCGACCGGGACGCAGTCCATGACATTGACGGGATCAGGGACCTCGTGCTTCTGGATCTGCCGGACTTTGACAGTGTCGAACCTGAAAACAGGCGCGCAGTGGAGAGGATTCTCCCTTCGTTGGACGCAGTGGTGTGGGTGGTGAGCCCTGAGAAGTACGCGGACGCGGCCTTCTACGAGCTGGTGGCCGCAACCGCTCTGCACAGGGACAACTTTACGTTTGTGCTCAACAAGACCGACGAGTTGATCGACGAGGGAGCGCCACATCCCTACGGAAGACTGAAAGAGGTGCTGGGCGATCTCACCTTTCGCCTCAAGCATGATGTCGGTATCCAAGAGCCCCGAATGTTCAGCCTCTCCGCTTTCCGGGAGTGTGAAGGCTCCACGGGAGAAGATCTGCCGGCACAGGAGTTCGGGCGATTCCGGGATTTTTTGATGGTCCGGCGGAATGCCAAGGAGATCGCGTCGGTCAAGACGGTGAACCTCGTTGAGGAGACCCGGCATCTCTTGGCCTATGTGAGCTCGGACGTCCGGCCGCGCGAGAAGGCCGAAGCCATACGCGTCATTGCCGAGACCTCACCGGACAGTGGGCGCCAAGAAAACCTCCCCGATTTGGCCCGGCCTCGATTGGTACGGGAATTGACCGCGGCCGTTCTTTCTCTTCTCACCGCAGAAGATGCCTCCATCGGACCGGTTAGGGGAGCCATGCGGCTGCTCTCCCTGGGACGTCGCTCTTCGCCGTCGCTCTCGGGGAATCGATTGGAGGAGGTGCTGGAGGAATCAGCCGGAATCCTCGGCAGGGAGAGACGGAGGCACCTGGAGAAGATCGCTGCTCACATGGATTCGGAATTGCTCCTGGCATTTCCCCATAGCGCGTCGGTGCGGGGTATGGACGGGCCCGATCAACTGGTCGCCCGGGCGGTAAAGGCGGGGACGCTAATGTTTCAGCGGGATCTGGAAAAGAGGAGGCGGTCCCTCGGTGGGCCGTTTTCCAGGCTGAGACGATGGCGGCAGAAGATCGTGCTCTTCTTGCCCGCGGTGCTTCTGGGGACCAAACTCATAGGCCACGAACGTATCGAGGCCTGGGTGAGCGATCCGACGTTTTCCGGTGCCCTGAACATGCTCTTGGCTCTCCTGACGTCTCTCTTCGGGGCTGAGGGCCTCATAGGACTTGTCGTCTTCCTCATCTGTGAAGGTCTTCTCATCGGCTTTTGGGGAGCGAGGCGCAGGGGAAAGCTTGAAAGAGATGCAGCGAAGCTCGCGCGATCCGCACTCACCGGGCTGGAAGAAAGCCTGGACGCCGGCTGCACGAGGATACAGGCGCAGAGAAGAGATACCCTGGAAAAGATAAGCCGAGACATCGATCGTCTGAACAAGCTGACGTCCGCTTTCGGATCTGCCGATCTCAAGGGATCGCCTCCCATTTCCCGACTGCGACAAGGGGAGAAGGCTTCGTGAGGAGAGCTGTCGTCACTCTATCCGACGAAGACTGCGGTGGGTCATGGATCTCTTGAAGCTCATCCTGAGAAACGTCTTTCGTCATAAGTTGAGATCCATCCTGACCATACTCGGGGTGGCCGTGGCCATGCTTTCATTCGGGATTTTGAGAACTCTCGTCGAGGCATGGTACGTAGGAGTGGAAGCCTCTGAAGCTAATCGCCTGGTGACGAGAAACAAGACCTCGCTCATCTACTCGCTCCCGGTTGCATATCGGAACAGGATACTCCAGGTTCCGGGAGTCAACGGCATTGCCTATGGAATGTGGTACGGAGGGGTTTACAAGGAAAAGAAGAACTTCTTTCCCCAGTTTGCCATAAGCGGAAGCGACTACCTCAACTTGTACCCGGAATTTCTCTTGTCGGAGAAGGAAAAGAAAGACTTTGACACGGAGAGGAACGCGGCGATCGCCGGGCAAAAAGTGGCCCGGAGGTTCGGGTGGAAGATCGGGGACGTCATACCGTTACAAGGGACGATCTATCCCGGAAACATCGAGCTGGTTCTTCGAGGAATCTATCGTGGAGCCAGGAGGAACGTGGACGAGACCGCGTTCTTTTTTCGGTACGACTATCTCAACGAGCAGTTGAAGAAGACCTCTCCCGACAGGGCCGACAAAGCCGGATGGTACCTCGTGCGAGTCAAGGACCCGGACCGGGCGGCAGAGATCGCGCAAGAGATCGACGCACTCTTCGCAAGTTCCTTGGCCGAAACTCTGACGGAGACCGAAAAAGCGTTCCAAATGGGATTCGTGGCCATGACCGAGGCTATCGTGGTGGCGATCCGGATCATTTCCATTGTGGTCATCGCAATCATTCTCATCGTTCTGGCCAACACCATGGCAATGACCGCCCGGGAGAGGTCCTCGGAATATGCGGTCCTTAAGACCCTCGGATTCGGCCCCTGGTTTCTCTTCGCTCTCATCGCGGGAGAATCGGTCGCCATTGCGTTGATCGGCGGCGGCGCGGGGGCCTTGTTGACCGTTCCCGGCGGCAAGGTTTTTCAGGCCAGGCTCGAAGCATTCCTCCCGGTGTTCGAGGTGAGCGGGCTCACTATCACGCTTATTCTCATTGTCTCGCTTCTGGTGGGACTGGCCGCGGCCCTTCCCCCCGCGGTCAGGGTGAGTCGTCTGGTCATAGCCGACGGCCTGAGACACATGGGATAACGACCCGAATTATCAGGGGTGTCAACGCCGGCAACACTGCTCGGGCACCTTACGACCGTCACCTCTCCGACGGTTCGGGCAGCCGGGCCTTCTCGAGGTCATCGGGTGTGTTGACGTTCATGATGAAGCGAAATGTGGGATCGAAAACCCGAAGGTCGCTTTCAGGCACTTCGAGGATGCTGACGAATGGATACATGTTGACGATCTTCAAATCTCCCGTTTTCATGAGCTGTTCGACATACGGCAGGCAGGTGGTCGCATAGATCGCATGCAGGGGCTCCAATAGTCCTTTTATACGCGGTATGACGATGTCATGGCCGCCGTCGACGAGAGCGACCATGTGAGCCAACACCTTCTCGTTGAGAAAGGGCATGTCGCACGCCACGAAGAGACCGTGGGAGCGGCTGCACACCTTCAAGCCGGTGTACAGTCCGCCGAGCGCTCCATACCCCGGGATAAGGTCACGAAACATGGGTAGGGCAAGAAACTCGTAATCTTCCGGTGAATTGGTAATGACAATAACATCGCGCACGACTCGTCGGAGCATGTCCGATGCCCTCTCGATCACCCGACGACCTCCGACCTCTACGAGAGCTTTGTTGCGGCCTCCCATTCGTCGGGATTTTCCGCCCGCAAGAATGACTCCGCAGACCGAAGAGGAAGTCTCTCTCCTGTACGAATCATGTTCAGTCATGATGGTGGGCGGCATGGGCAATGCCGATCGGTAACGGAAGAAATGAGTGCCTTTTCAATGGCTTCTTTGCCGGTTTTGCCGTCATTGATCCTTCGTGTTCATCGCAACGTGTAATGATGTACCACATCGGCTCAGTCGCCGGGACTATTCCACTGTGTACACGTTTATTGGGGAGAAAACCCTCGACCCCCCCGAACAGGGAGGTGGAGGACGGTATCGATCGTGAGAGCAGGAGATCCGGAAAGTGAGTCAGAATTCGGCCGGAGTTGACGGCAGCCCCCGAGTGTTCCGGAGACTGCCCATGCCATGGTCGCACTGTATGCACAGAGAGACAGATTCTCATCCTTTGAGGAACGATGGCTCACTTGGCGGTCGTTGCTCTCTCTTCCTCAGCGCTTGATGTCCTTTGCCGCGGGTACCGCGGCGGGGCGGCTGCCCGAATCGGAGGTCGCCTTAACCACTGCAGTGACACGCCTGGACAAGAGCTGGTAGTTCTTGGTCAACTCGGTGAGTTGAGTCGCGTACCTGTCCAAGGTCTTTTTATAATCGGCGTACACATCCCGTACCGACCGATCTTTAATGACGCGATTGAGTGCGTTTACCGTCAGGGCTTTCAATAAGATCAGCTTTCGGTAAACTTCAAGCTGACGATGAATGTTGTCGTCAATAGCCTGCAACGAAGCAAATTCATGCCGCTCTCCCACGTTCATCAAGCTCAGGGCCGCGAGATCGTACCGCTCCAATGTTTCCCGGATGGCAAATATGCGAGCGTTGATCTCGACAAGGAGATCCGCGAATCTTTGATATTCGGTCATCTCCGTGACCGGTCGGTCGAAGACTTTGAATTCGAGTTTTTCAACCCAGTCCGCTTCTTCGAATCCCAAGTAGCCGCCGGTCTTGACCCGGTACAGATAGCCCGGATTCAGGTCCCTGTCCCGGACCAGCTCCTCTACGGTCATCCTTTTGCCGTTACCGTCCTTCAGGAAGATTTCGAAGAGACCGTCGCGTTTTCTTTCCTCTTTCTTGCCTGCCGGAGGTGCGGCGAAACAGCTCAGAGATGCTGCCAGGACGATGAGGCATAGTGAAGACAGCAAAAAGAGTGTTGTCCTTCTCATTGGATACTCTCCTTACCGGCATGACCGGCGAGTACGTCTGAAAAAACCTGGACGTGTCGGGAATCAATAATATTATACACTAGATTGCAGCCGAAAGTCAACATGAGCTTAATTGCGCCGCCCCCTGGGGACAACGCATACGCCTTCCATGCTCCGCTTCTTTTCAGTCAAAGGTGTCCCAGGGTACCCTAACAATACCCTGATTGGCTTTCAGGGCTCGAACCGCAGCGGAATTGCCGTTGATAAAAGCCAGCGCCAGGGGGGAATAACCCGATTCTTCCACAACGTTGGGGTCGGCACCGGCGTCGAGGAGAAGTTGCATGACTTCCGGGTTGCCCGTGTACGCTGCTGCCGTCACCGCGGTCCATCGGTCGGTCTGGAGAAGGTCGAGTTTGGCTCCTGCTTTAAGCAGAATCCTGACCATCTCCGGTTCCCCTTTCAGCGCCGCCACCATCAGGGCCGTACCTCCGGAAGGCTGTCGGGAGCCCAGCGATGATGTAGACACGGGAAAACCCTTGTTCCTCATATTGACGTCGGCCCCCTTGTCTACCAGGAGCTTCACCAGCTCCGTAGATCCCGAACTGCAGGCGGCCATCAACGCGGTCCAGTTTTCCCACGTCTTGGCATTTACATCGGCACCTTTGTCCAGTGCCTCCCTCACTTCAGCCAGATTGCCCTCCGAAGCGGCTGCGACCATACCGTACGTCAGAGGCTTGAGATCGTAGGCCCTCTTCTGGAGACATCGAGCACTCGTTCCGGATGCGAGGTGCCGAACTTGCAGTTCAACATTTACCGTTTGACCCTTGTCAAACAAGCTGCTGAACATGGGCTTGGCGCCGTCTTCGTACTTGGAATCGCGAAGGTCTATGCTCGCCAGAGGAATCTTCTGGTATGACACATTGCGCCCGACCTTGAGGGATTGCTCCGAAAAGCGTGAAGCCGCGGCCAAAGACCATCGTCCCAGAGGCGTAAGGGCACAGGCTCCGAATAGCTTCACAGGCGTAGTCGGGCACTCTCCGCCGCTTTCACGAACGACGGTGACGAATACCTCCCAGTACAAGATGAATCTCCCCGGGATTGAGGTTTCCGGTTCAACCGTAAGCTTCTCTTTGAATATCCTTATCGTGAAGCAATTGGGCGCCTCACAGACAGAATCGCCGTCGTCGGCAGCCCAGGCGGGTAACACGCCGGCCAATCCCGCCATCAAGGCACACCAAACCCCCAACGCCATGAACTTCTTCATCACGCACCTCCTCAACATTTCACCCAATCTGTTTCCTAGCGGTTCTCCCCCTATCGGAGGGGCGATGTCACCCCAACCCGGGAGATGCCTGCCCCGTCATTGGAGGGACAGGCTCCCGGTCACATTCACTTCTTTAGAGCGCCTGGCTTATGGCGTTTCCCAACCGAACCGAGACGTCGGTATCGCCGGCAAAATATTCCGTCCTGATTCGATTCAGCTCGCCGACCAAGTCGCTGTAATCCATCTTCGCACCATGTTCGCGCATGCTGTTCAGCATCTTGGCAAGCGCGAGGACTTTCACAACACTCAAACAGTGCTCGGCCAAATTTCGCTTGAGCCGTTCGCTGCACGGATGAGCTCTGACCACTCCTTCGAGTTTGGCAAGACTATGCAGCCAAATCTTCTTCTCTTTAGCCCACTGCCGCACCTCGCGGTCTCCGGCTTGCTCGCCCGTAGACAGACTCGGCTGAGGCTGGGCCGCAGGTTCTCCCGATTCGGCAGTAGATACCGCAGCGGTATTTTCTTCTGATTTTTCCCCTGAAGCTACGCCTTTTTTCTTCTCTTCCGCTTTTTTCTCTTCTGCTTTCTTATCCTTCTCTTTTTCCTTCTTCCCCTCACGCGAGCCTTGGTCTGTCGCCTCCTGCTCCATGTTGTTGCGCGCCTTGCGACGCTCTTCATCCATCTTGTCTTTAAGCCTTTTCACCATGGCAGAGGCAGGTCTGGTGAGCAACAAGTGCGTATACAGCGAAGCAATGCTCTCCAAACGAGTCATGAATTCCTTATTAAAGGGGTTGAAGGCCCTGGCTCGACCGTGGTCATCCATCATGCCGTCGATTTCTCTCATCAACTCGGCATGATACTTCTCCATCTGTTTCTTGACTGTCTCGTCGGTCTTGTCGGAGCCTACACTCATCGTGGCCATGATCGCGAATTGCATTCCCGGGGGAAGCGTTGCATTGCGCCAATCGCGAATGAACTCGTTGATACGGACCTGAGAATAGCCTGCTTCCTTGAGAACTTCTCGCAAGAGGGAGTTGTATTTGTTGAGGGTGAGATTGTCCAGCTTGTTGAGGCCCACATTGATGTACTGATAGGAAACCAGGTCTATGGGGCTCACCTCGCCGACGATATCGGGAGTTGCCCGTAGCGTGGCTCCTCTCATCCCGGCGAGTCTGCTGGAAGCACCGAAGCCCGCCGGGAATTCGGCGGTCTCACGTACCGGATAGGTGGTCTCAACGTTTATCTTGTCGCCTTTGTTGTCATGAAGCACGGCATAGGCGTGTCCGGGCTGCACAAACCCATTGACGTCAAGTCCGGCATCCCTCCCCATGAGAGTGTACACGATGGCTCCGCTGAGGCAGAGGTACTTGTGGTCGTTCACCACACCCTGCGCCGTGATGCCGTCCACTGCGTCATATTCTTTTATGAGATTGTTCCGCAACCATTGGAAGAGCTTCTTCCCCTTCTCCACAGGGTCCTTTATCCCGGCCACTGCCGCCATGGCTTTGTCCCTGACTGCCATGAGCTTCTTCTTGATGACGGCACGCTCTTGGGGATCGGACACCGAGGCCTCGATGAAGACGTCGTACAAATCGAGGTCCGGTTGGAGCATTGCCACCTCTTCCTGAGGACAGACGCCAAAATTGTAGAAGTTGTCGGGAAGAGTGAACCGCTCGTGGCCGATGGCTTCTATCCAGTGCGTTGCACCCACGCGATTCCGCAGAGTCGCCATGACCTTGTTGTACATCACCATGTTGAGAACTTTTTCTATCACGTAAGGGGGTAACTGCGGATATCGAGATCGTATTTTCGCCGCTACCCTGCGGAGATCCTTCAGAACCTCCTGGTAAAACCTGTCGTCGTCCAGACCGTACGATTGATTGAGAAGCTTGGCATAGACGTACGGTACCCAATAATCGTTCGAATAGTACGAAGGCGGCTTGGACATACCCGCGGCATAATAGAGTTTTCGAAGGAGATACGGGTCGTTTCTGTATGGCGATTGAGGAGAAAGCGCCGCCTTACCGAACGTGGTGACAGCCGCATAGTAATTGCACGTGTCCAGCTCGAGTTGTCCTTGAAGGCATACTCCCTCGTACGAGAGCTTCCCGTAAGGCCCTCTGAGCCCCATCATCATATAACGGTCGCCGTCGGGAACATCTCCCCGTTGGTAGTACGACTGAGCAAGCGCCAAGTACGCCTCGGGCCGATCCGGCTGCTGCAGTGCCGCGCGAAGGAGAAATTCTCTTGCGTCGAGCAAACCGGACGCACCTCGACTCTCCTCGATTTCGGCCATCTTAACCAACGCGTGATAATTTTCCGGACTCTTCTTGAGGATCTCTTCCAATTTGGCCTTGCGTTGCTGCGGACTTACCGTCTTGAACGCTTCCAAGAGAAGATTACGAATTACGAGATCTTGTGGGTCAAATTGCTTTGCCGATGCATATTGGCAAAAGCATACCATCAGCACGACCAGCGTGACCGGTATTCTCAACATCTTCCTTCCCCCAAGTGGTATGAACCGTCTTGGTGTGACCATAGCAGAAAACGCATCTCCGGTCAATATGCGTTTGCCGAGAATCGCTATTATTATCGGCATCTGCGTCCGTGACGACGGCAGAGGGGTGACATTCCGGAATTCAAGGAACTTTCATTCGAAATAGTGTGGCTTGGGAAGCCGCTTATAATCCCTTCTTCATGCTTGATCCGGGGCGAGACGAAAATGTTAGAGTAATCTGAGTACGGGCCTTGTTCCCGACGCGGTTCCCTGCCACGCCTATTGACCTTTTGCCTTCTAAATCAGCCGGAAGCGTCCAGATTCTATGGGGAACTCAAGGAGAGGGAGTTGTCAAACCTCGGGGCACTCGTCGGTGGGGAGAGGGCACCCCCGAAGCCCGAATTCGGTTGCAAAAAAGAGTGTCCACCCCTAGAATGAGACAAAAGGACTACGAGGAGGAGGCTCCATTGGACGATCAGATTCTTGCGAGCGAGGAAAATTTCGGATCGGTGACGGTTTGCGCCGGAGGAGTTGTCCACGTCAACCTGGCGCATTGCAGTCTGAAGTTCCTCCCCGCTGATTTTGTCAAATTCTCCGAATTGATTGCCCAAGCGAGACTCAAGTTCGGTCCGCCCCGTGCAATGGGAGGCAAACCTCGTCTGCAGCTCGTCTCGCCGGACAACCAGGGGGATGCTTCATCGGAAGATGAGAAGCCTGTGACGGAGTGATGCGGCACAGAGAGTGAGCCGTTCCCGCCTGGAGGCCGGAAAGTCAACGGGAGATCCCCGTTGGCATCCGCGTCGGCATAAGACGATCCAGCGCTTGCTTTTTCCCTCATGCTATCCTATTACTCAACCGAGTCAAGGAGGAGCCTCCCCACGCGTAAAGGGACCGCAGGCGGGACGACGAAGCGATCCGGAAGTCGCGGACAACCCCGGCAACGTCTCATTCAGGCGGCAATTCCGAGGCCCTCGTATTGTCCTTCCCCCAATCCCTTGCAGACGGGGAGTGGAGGATGTTCGCGGAGCCGTTTTGCCATATGGGTCATCGATCTTGGCAACGGCCATATAACCACACACGACGAGGTTGAGAACATGAAGTGGATTGCGTCCCTGCTGATCTCGATTACGATGCTGAGTGCGAGCGCTTGGGCTGAATCGGGAGCCCCCGGCAATGTTCTGGCAAAAGTGGGGAATTTCGAGATCACCAGGGACACCCTGGACAATATTATCGCCACCATCCCTGAGGAAAACAGAGTTCCGTTTCTGACCCCCGACGGCCGCAAGAAGATCCTGGACGAAGTGGTTTCCTTCACACTTTTTGCCGAGGCTGCGCGCAAGGATGGTATCGACCGGGAACCCGCGGTCAAAACCCGGTTGGATTATGTGCGCACGGAATACTTGGCGAGAGAGTACTTCAGACGCAAGCTCGCCAAAGAACCGCCGGTATCCGAAGAAGATCTCAAAGCCTACTATAATAGTCATCTGAGCGAGTTCAAACCGCCCGAAGAGATCATGGCGAGGCACATCCTCGTCAAGACCGAAGCACAGGCAAACAAGATCCTCGACGAGCTCAAGAAAGGTGCCGACTTCTCCGAGCTTGCCAAGAAATACTCCATAGACCCGACAGCGGCAAAAGGGGGGCGGCTGGAGTTGATGGACGGCAGAGATTGGCTCCCCCGCGGGTCTTTTGAGAAGGGTTTCGAGCACGTTCTGTTCGGTGTTGAAAAAGGGAAGATAGGCGGACCCGTCAAGTCACAGTTTGGTTGGCACATCCTGAAGGTGGAGAATCGTCGGCAACCCAGTACCCCCGCGTTCGTGCAGGTCAGGGGATTCATTAAGAATCGGCTGCAGGATCAGAAGAACGCCGAGCTCCATAAGAAGCTCACGGAAGAAGCAAAAAAGTCCATTTCCGTGGTGATAAAATAACATCGCCAAGAGTCCGCCCAACGGCTCCGAGGCAGTCCCCCCCACCCCCTCCCCGACGAAAGAGAGCGGCGGGGGGATTGCGGTTCTGAAGACCCTTGGATCTCGAACGGCACCGGATGAGAGTCACGAAAATTCATCGCACACCACACGAACCATACGACCCCTTCAACGTCTTGGGGGATGCCAAATGAAGCCGACCCTTAAAAGGCGAGCTCGGATCGGGTATGAGCCTATAGGTCTGGTAATGCTCGTCCTTTTCTTCCTCACTTCGCAGACGGTTGTGCTCGGGCGGGAGGACGGCCCGGCAGGAAGCCCCGTTGCCGCTCCCGGTTCCACCGAAGGCCGGACGTCGAGGCCGGCTCGACTCTATGAGTCGATCTCCGGATTTCTCGACGGCATCCGGGGTAAGGATGCCCAACGGGAGAAGAGTGAGCTCCGCCGGACCAAGGAGCAACGGAGGGAACTGAAGGCCGTTCAGCCGGCCGATCCGGAGCCTCAGCGAATAGTCGAGCAACAAAAGGATCTCGCTCGGTCCCGGATGCAACGGGGTGAATGGAACCTGGCTCTGCCGTCGCTGGAAAGGGCGTCCAAGAAGGACTCCGTTCTGACCTCGACCAATGAAGCGGCGCGGCTGGACAAGATGATTGACACTGCCAAGCGCAAAGCTGCCGGATCATCGAGAACATCGGCCGTTCCGGGAGAGATCGCCAATTCGATCGGTATGAGCATGGTGATCGTCCCGTCGGGAAGCTTCACCATGGGGAGTAGTGAAGCGGAAGCCCGACGACTACTGAATGAGTGGACGATACCCGAGGATCTCCTTCGCACGGAACAGCCCGCTCACAAAGTGGATATCAGCGGAACGTACCTTCTTGGGAAGTACCCCGTTACCGTCGGCCGGTTCAGGATGTTTGCGGAGGAAACGGGATATCGGACCGTGGCGGAAGGACAGGGCTGGGGGTGGGTGTACGATCGGGGAAAAAAGCACTGGGTCAAAAAGAGCGGCGTTTCCTGGCGCAATCCGGGTACTCCGACAGGGGACGACTATCCTGTGACGTTGGTCTGTTATGCCGATGCGGAGGCCTTCTGCAATTGGCTGAGTCAAAAAGAAGGACGCAAGTATTCGCTGCCGACTGAAGCTCAATGGGAGTACGCGGCCCGGTCGGGAAAGAACGGGCGGCGGTTTCCCTGGGGCAACGACTACCCGGACGGGAGGAAGCTGAACATCGCCGACCGCCGGTCCCCGATGCCATGGGCCGATCGTACCGTCGATGACGGGTACGAGGGTCCTTCTCCGGTCGGAAGTTATCAGCCAAACGGTTTCTGGCTGTATGACATGGTAGGTAATGTGTGGCAGCTCTGCGCTGACTATTACGACCCACGGGCCTACCAGGGCAAGGATTCCGCGGTCACCACCGATCCCGGCGGCCCTGCTCGGGGCAAAAAGCGAGTTGTCCGCGGTGGAAACTGGGCTTTTGGTGCGGGGATAGCGCGAAATGCCTTCCGCGCGGGGATCGATTCGGATCTCTGCGTCGATGTGGCCGGATTCAGGGTGGCCGCGGCGGCCGGACCTGGAGACAAACCGGTGGTGAAGAGGACGTCCGGAGCCGCGGGCCAATCGACGATCAACGAAGAGGAAATCAGGAAACTTCTCGAAGATGTGAAATCGTTGACGGCACAGGGCCGGCGCCTCGAGGCCCGGCGAAAGGTGGAGCAATGGGTGAGCGCCAATTCTCGACAGACCGAGGGTGTTGACGATCCGGTGGGCTTTGTTCGGAAAGTGCTCGACTCCACAATCGATCTCACCAAAGATAAGTCTATGGAGTACTTCAAGAATTCCCTGGGCATGAAGATGGTGAGGATTCCCTCCGGAGCTTTCGTGATGGGCAGCTCGGAAGCCGACATCGCCTGGGCCATGACAAGCTTGGCTCAGGGTCAGCCCATTTCGCTGGAAAACGAGTTTCCCTTCCACAAGATACGTATCACGCGACCTTTCTACCTGTCGAGTACCGAGGTCACCGTCGAGCAATTCAAGGCGTTCGCGGACGAGACGGGATATGTCACCGACGCGGTGGATCAGGGCGGAGGCCGGGCGTACGACACCAAGGACAACCGCTTTGAGCGTAAGGCCGGGACGTCGTGGAAGAATCCCGGCTGGACCATTGCGCCGGACCAGCCGGTGACCGTGGTTTCGTACGACGATGCCAAGGCGTTTGTCGAATGGCTCACTGCAAAAGAAAAATTACCGTACAAGCTTCCTACGGAGGCTCAATGGGAGTACGCCGCCAGAGGCGGGCGCCCCATGGCCACCTTTCCCTGGGGTGAAACTCCGGTGGATGGGCGCAAGGCAAATTTCGCGGATAAGAACACCGACTTTGAATGGCGTGATCGGAATATCGACGACGGGTACAAGTACGTCGCGCCTGTAGGGAGCTATGAGGCGAACGGGTACGGCCTTTACGACATGGCGGGAAACGTCCTGGAATGGGTCAGGGACCATTACGGCGAGGACTATTATCGGTACACTCCCGAGATCGATCCCGAGGGTCCCGGCCACGGGGAAAATCGCGTGACCAAGGGAGGGGACTGGTCCTTCGGACCGGTGAGCCTCCGATGTGCTTTCAGGGGCTGGTCCAGGCCGGAGATGGCCTTCAACAACACGGGTTTTCGCGTGGCCGTAGACTTTGCTACACCCTTTCGTCCGTTTCACTTCGCCGAAAATTTCCTTAGCCGAGAGTGGGTGCCGGGACAGGACCAGCGAGAAGTAGCCGTGGCCGTGGCCAAGGAGCAGGAACGGCGCAACAAGGCCAAGCCGGCGGAAACAGCCTCCACTCCCTCCCAGCCCCAGGTGATCAATCCGCCGGTTCATAAAGGCGTGCTGATCCTGGCTCTTACCCCCAAGTCCGACGGCAAGAAGGCCGGATTGGCCAAGGGTGACGTCATCATCGAATACAACGGGGTCCGCGACCTTACCACGGATAAGTATCTCGCCCTTTGCGCGATGACGCGGCGGGAGAAGATCAACCCGGTGATTATTTTCGTAAGGAATGGATACGAATACTCAACGCGCGCGGCCCGGGGATTCCTCGGAACAACGGTGATGGACACGACGGTGCGCGGTCCTTTCAAGAAGAAGGACACATCCCCCACGCCATCTCATCGGGAGGAGAAAGAAAAGAGCTCCAAACGCTTGGACTGGACGTGAGAAATCGATGTGGTCGAACCGGCGCGGGCCGGCTCACAGAGGGGTTTTCTATTTTGTGTGCCGGCCCGCGGCAGACTTGCCGAAACGGAAACGGCAACCGGCAAGTGTAAAAAGAACTGGCTTTTTCGAAATGGTGTGATAGAGGGACTCGGAACATTTACGTTCCGAGGTGGTACTCATGGCCAAAACTACTGTGATGCTCGTCATTTTCGCTGTTTTCGTCTCGGCGACCTGCATCTGCCGGGCAGAAAAAGCGGAAAAGAAGCTCATCCCGGTAACACCCGCCTATGGAGAGACATCTACGGTCCCGACCCCCGCGCCTGCACCGGCGGCGCTCGACCCTCAATCTCCCCCGTTGCCTTCCCCCCGCGATCAGATGTACGTCTTCTGGTTGCTCGGCCAGGTGTTGAGCTATCCCATCGACAAGGCGGAATCGTTCGTGCGGGCCAGGTTGAGAGATTTCAGCTCAAGGCCGGTGGCAAAGCCTGCCAGCGCTCCCGCGGGAGAGAACCCCTTCGAATCGGTGCAAATGCGGGAAATACCCCCCGCTCCCCCCATTCTGCCCCGAGCTGCTCGAAGATAACCGCCGACGCTCTTGCCGGCAATTGGTCTTCCCACGGAATTCGGTCGGCTCAGGACTTCATTTCCTAAATGCGGTACCGGAAGGCAGTCGATTTCAGGATGACCACGAATGGCTCCAAGTCGTCACCCCGAGCGAAAGCCGGGGTCCAGGGTGTTCGAAAGGGTCTGGTTTCTAGCCTCCGCAGAAATGACCGAGAGAGGGTTCGATCTTGAACAAATTCCTCGGTAGCGCCGCCAGAGGTCAAACACGCGACCGAGCTCATGAAATCGAACACTTCGGACTCAAGACGGTCCGGCATACAGATTCCCGAAGTACGGCCTCCGGCTGAAGTCGTCCCATACCCATGCGAAGTCAAAGAAGTGAGCTCGACGGGTGCCGAGCTCAGGCTAGCTCTTGTCTCCGGCCTCGTCTTTGGCGGGTTTGCCCTTACACTTGGGGCACTGGAGATAAGCTCCGGCATTTTTCGTGAATCGCTCCTCCATGATGGGGGAGTCGCAGTCGGGGTTGGGGCAGGGTTGCGCCACCGGTCGATTCCACAGCGAAAAGTCACATGCGGGGTAACGATTGCACGAATAGAAGGGCTTGCCCCTCTTGGTGCGACGATGGGCCAACTCTCCTTGTCCGCATTTCGGGCAGGGGACGCCCGTTCCCAGGGGTCGGGCCTCCTTGCATTCGGGATACCGCGAGCATGAAAGGAACGGCCCGGTCCTTCCCTCCCGGATGACCATGTTGGCTCCGCATGTGCATTTCTCGTCAGTGGGAATGGGCTCTTTGGCCGGCGCCTTATCGGTAGAGATATTCCTTGTGTAGCCGCATTCGGGATACGCGGAGCACCCCATGAAGAGGCCGAAACGCCCCGCTCGGACCAGGAGAGGCTCTCCGCAGTCAGGGCATTCCTCCCGAGTGGGAATGCCGTCCCTCTTGATATTCTTCATGCTTTTCTTGGCACGCTGGAGAGCCAAGCGAAACGGTTCGTAAAAGCCTTCAAGCGTCTGGGTCCAGGAAACGGCCCCATCTTCTATAAGGTCCAGCGAAGACTCCATCTCCGCAGTGAAAGACGAACTGAGCAGATTGGGAAAACTGTCCATGAGGAGTCCCGCAATGACCCGGCCGAGCAAGGTGGGACGGAACTTCTTTTCCAGAAGCTCCACATATTTCCTCTTCTGAATTGTCGTGACGATTTCCGCGTAGGTGGAGGGACGTCCTATCCCCTGTTCTTCTAATTCCTTAATGAGAGAGGCCTCGTTGAAGGCAGGGGGGGGCTGGGTGAAGTGCTGACGCGGGGAAAGCGCGTTCAGGGTGAGAACGTCTCCTGTCTTCAGGGGCGGCAACTGACGATCGGTATCGTCTTTGTCGTTCTCTCCGGATTCGACCTCCTCCTCTTTGCCTAATCCGTAAATCCTCATGAAACCGTCAAACTTCATCACCGATCCGGTGACTCGAAATACGAGATCTCCCGAGCGGATATTGGCCGTGGTCATGTCGAAGAGGGCAGGCGTTGTCTGACTCGCCACAAATCTGTTCCAGATGAGCGTATAGAGCGCCAACTGCTGTTTGTCCAGAAATTGGGCTACCTTATCCGGAGAGAGCTCCATAGAGGTGGGACGAATACATTCGTGGGCTTCCTGGGCGGTCTTCCGTCCTTTGTACAGATTGGGACGCTCGGGGAGATAGGCAGCCCCAAACGTCTTGCCGATGAAAGCTCGCACAGCCTCGAGGGCTTCGGGTGCGACCCGCGGAGAATCCGTCCTCATGTACGTGATGAGACCGACGCTCCCCTGTTGGCCGAGCTCAATCCCCTCGTACAGTTGCTGAGCGATCCGCATGGTCCGATTGCTCGGCATCTTGAGCTTTCTCGATGCTTCCTGCTGCAGGGTGGAGGTGATAAAAGGCGGAGCGGCTTTTCGTGCCCGCTCGCGACGCTTGACGTCGGCAACCTCGAACGTGTTTTCTCGAGCCTTTCGGACAAGGTCTGCGGCTGTCCCCATGTCTTCGATGTTGACCTTTTTGCCGTCCGCTTCCACGAGCTTCGCGTCAAACGGCGGGGGAACGTCGGCATCCAGTGTCGCCGTCACCGTCCAGTACTCCTGGGGCACGAAGATATCTATGGCATTCTGACGGTCGACAATGAGTCTCAAGGCTACCGATTGCACTCGTCCGGCACTGAGCCCCGACTGCACCTTCTCCCACAGCAGAGGACTCAGTTGGTATCCGACGATCCGATCGAGGATGCGCCGCGTCTGTTGCGCGTTGTACTTGTTTGGGTCCAACCTGGTAGGAGATGCGACTGCCTCTTTGATGGTCCTTTCCGTGAGCTCATTGAAGAGAACACGGAAGACCTCCTCCTGAGGCCTGTGCAGCTCTTCGCTCAGATGCCAGGCTATCGCCTCTCCTTCGCGGTCGGGGTCTGTTGCCAGCAACACCCTTTTGGTCCTTTGCGCCGCGTCTCGGAGCTCCTTGATCACCTTTTCCTTACCGGGGATGATCTCGTAACGGGGAACGAAACCGTTGTCAACCTCGACTCCGAGCACGGAGCCCCCGTTGGCGGGAGCTCCCTTCGCAGGCCTCTCCGCCTTCATGGGGAGATCCTTTATGTGTCCCACAGAAGCCTTAACCTCAAATCCGGGACCGAGGTATTTCTTAATGGTCTTCGCCTTGGCGGGCGATTCGACCACTACCAGCGTTTTATCCATAAAGACTTTTCCTTTCGGATACGCACTCGACCGAACTTTTCGACAACAGGCATTGACTCAAGGTTCGGTACCGTGAAGTCACTTGTCAAGGGCACGGCTTCCATCTGCCGGCGCAATGTCCCAACAACCGGAGCATGGACCGTGAGCGGGAAATTCCTTCGACCGATCTACTCGAAGGGATCGTCAGAATTCCGTCCCGGTCGGTAGAGCAACCGGGTGAGAGCCACCCGGCCGTTCGGTCAAGCCTGTGAAATTGTTTCCTTGTCTCAGGGTCTTTTCTAAAAACCATCGTGCCGCTCATTGAAATTCGCGGCATTCTTCCAGTTGAAGGCCAATGAGCCTTCGACAACACTATCGCCGGAGATCCGCCCGGTCTTTCCAAGCTCGGCGGCGCATGCTTGAGACTTATGGCAGACCCGATAGCGGAGCGCAAGAGGCCATCCGTAAGCCTCCCGATGACCACAGGGCTCTCTGCGTTACTCGCAATTTTCAAAGCGCTCCACTATAATCCCTAGCGAAATACCCGGCCGAACATCTTGCCCGGGTACTGTCGGATCAAGCCGCTCAATTCCAGCTCCAACAGCAGACCGGCCAGACTACCCGGCTTCATTTTCAATGCCTCGCACAGTGTGTCGATGGAGACGGGATCGGGATCGATCGCCTGTAATACCTCGCGAGCGGTCTCGGAGAGCTCCTCTCGGTCTTCGTGGAGCTCCGGAAGTGACTGCTGATAGGGGGTTGCCTCCTGGGAAAAGAGCGCCCGGAGAACATCGTCGGCAGACTCGACGAGGCAGGCACCCTGTTTCAGCAGATGATGGGGTCCCTGGGACCTTCTGTTCATAATGCTCCCGGGGATAGCCAACACATCACGGTTCTGATCCGCCGAGTGGCCCGCTGTGATGAGGGACCCGCTCTTGAGAGAGGCTTCGACCACGAGAACCCCTTTGGCCAGCCCCGAAACCACCCGGTTCCGACGATAGAAGTTCGTGCCCAGAGGTTCGATCCCGGGCCGGAACTCGGTGATCACCGCTCCTGATTCAGCCATCTCTGCCATAAGAGATTTGTTCTCTCGGGGGTAGACCACGTCGATACCGCATCCGAGGATGCCCAGGGTCCTCCCCCTTTCTTTGAGTGTCGCCTTGTGACACGCCGTGTCAATACCCCTGGCCAGACCGCTTACCGTGGTCACCCCGGCCCGTGCGAGATCACGGGTGATCTGCTCGGTCACCTCAAGGCCGTAACGGGTGGGCTCCCGAGTACCGACCACGGCTACGGCCCTGGCGTCCTCCGGTTGAATGGAGCCTCTGACGAAGAGCAGGGCCGGGGGGTCGTAAATGTCTTTCAGATTGGCCGGGTAATCGGAGTGCCACCGGCTGATGACCCGAACGCCAAGGCCCTCCAAGGTTTCCATATCGCGGAGGATGGCCTCTTTCGGCGGCGAGAAGGACGCAATGGCGCGTGCATGTTTCTCTCCGAGGCCCGCACGGCGCACAATCTCTTCCGGTCCTGCTTCCAGAGCCGCTCCGGGAGTCTCGAACGCATCCAGGAGTCGTGCCATGGTCAAGGGACCGACGCGCGGGGCCCTTTCCAACGAAAGCCAGTCAAAGAGGGGTATGTCAGCGATGTGAGCCGGGTCAGCCATAGGCCGGAATTCCAGCAACTCTTGAGAGAACACACGACGGCTCTCTCCTCCGAACGTATCATGAACACTGTGGACCGGGGTTAAGGAGTATCTTTCGGAATCGAAAGCTTCGTCTGCCGGAAGCCGATCCTCTCATGCGCGCAACATCCGCGGTAACTTAGAGCAGGGGGGGTGGCCTGTCAAGGACTTTCGGTCCTTAGTAGCGGTTTTCATAAATACGATCGAGAACTTAAATGGTGCCCATCACCGACGGATAAACCCTTTTTGGTAGCGCCCGGCAGAGATTCTCTTGCCCGGAGCATCCGATTCAAAAGGCAACGGCCCCTGCTCCGAGTGTTTCGATGCAAGGGGCCGTTCAACGGACGGTTTTTGTGGAAAGGAGGGGGAGGACGATAATTGCGTGCCCGTCAGTCCGAAACAGACTTGATAACGTCTCCGGGCTCCACCTCTTCGCGACCTTTCGTGATGAGTACCGTGGCGTTCTTTTCGAAGGCTTTCAGGACCATTCCTTCGCCGATGTACCGATCGGGGATGGCAACTCGTCGCCCGAAATAGGGATCGGCCACCGGATGACTGGGTCGGTATATGTTGAGGAGCATTCCGTCGGACATCCCGTCGCATTCTCCTCTGTCTATGAATACGATGTCGTTCTCCAGATTGTGGTTTCTGGCGTAATAGGTCTCTCTGGTGGCCGAATAGAGGATTGTCCCCGTCAGCAGTCGATGGGTCTTGGCCGGAACAAGCTCACGTTCTCTGGGAGTATAGAGACATACCTTGTCGCCTCTCTGGATCTCCACGTATCCGTCCAAGACGATGGCCGTGGTCAGATCATGACCTGTGCTCGTGATTTCAATCTCTCCGACGATTTCAGTCATGTATCCGATTTCTCGGTCGGGATTCAACGGGTGGGTTAGCGGGCCCTTGTCCCGATAAATGCCGAAACGGTCCCCTACCAGTACCACCTGTTTCTTTGACGGCCTGAAGCGAATGTAGACCAGATCTCTTTCAAGGATATGGTCTTTTCCTTCATCTACCGCGCATACGATGTAGCCCCAAAGTTTGGTCGCCCTGGGGGTCAGTTTGTATCGGAAGTACTTCTTGTCGTAAGGATAACCCTTGTACGGATTCTTCTGAATCAGAAAGGTCAGGTCGTCCGTGTTGCTGTTCGGAGGCACGTAGGTTTGCTGGAACAGCCGTGAGGACTGCCTTGTGTGATACAGATCGACGCGCGATCCCGGTGTGAGGGGCTGTTTTTCAGGCGATCCTCCCGAGACGGGGACCTTGATCGCCGGATTCTGGTTCCACAAAAAAGGCCAGAGAGCGGAATTCAGGTAATAGTATCCTGAGATCCCATAGAGCGTGTCACCTCTCTGGACCGTGTACTGGCCTTCCGGCCGAGGGAAGATCTCGAAGGCACTCACACCGTGTTGGAGGCAGGGAATGGTGACGGCGCCGACCACCGCCAACACGAGAAGGACATTTTTCCTGAACATAAAAGCCTCCACAACTCAGTTCCAACAATCTTGTTTAACTAGGCATCCTAAAACTCTCGTTTCGTTATATAGTTTTTGCGCCGTCTTGTCAAGACCTATTTCCTCTGAAATCTGTCGTTGTCACGGTAAGTTGGAACGAGAAGCTAATCCGAACTATCATGTCTTTGGCCTTCCAACCCGCCTCCTTTTGCCTGTGAACCCGTTGGAACCGACGTTCCCTCCGCCGAAACCCGAGCCTCTGCCGTTCCCTCGACGAGGATTGCCCCGATTGACGATCGAGGGTCGGAATCTCCGTTCATGCCATCTTCCCATCAACCGACAACACGGACGGCATTTCTTTCCCGCCCGGCACGGCAAAAACCGACTCCACTTCAGAGACAAGCCGTCATTTCCGGTAAGTCACATCTTTGATTGCGAAACGGTATGAGTATTGGCAGAGTTGGTGTCTCAGGCGGATCGCGGAAGCAAGGTCAGGCTATGTCGGTCCTATGAAAGGGGCGTACCCCGGACAACGGTCGGTGAGGTCGTTTGTTTGACTGTGCAGCCGGCAAGCTTATGAAACGGAGCACCGGGTTGTGCGCGGCCGAGTCCGTCCCGGCCGCGCGGCGAATCCATCTTTTTACACCTCAAAGGTGTCGACAGGAGCGAGCACGAGATCTCTCGGCGAAACACCTTCCAGGAAATTTTCCAGACTGCTGGTAGGAGACAGTTCCCCCAACCTCTCGATTACTTCGTCGTAGCGATTGCCCAGTGCCCTGAGGATGCCGAGCTTTTGTTGAACCGGGCTTTGGGGGGCGAAGCCGAGATGGAAGAGGACAATGCTCCGACACTCGACGCCCAGCTCGTCGAACAGGGGGATGATAACCAGATTCTCCAGGCCCGAGCGTCCCGAAGTCCACACGCACCTCTCCAACCGCAACGCCGTCCGCTTGCTGCCCCCTACCTGCCTCGGCTCATCGTATCGGGAAGGCTTCCCTTCGCAAACACCGGACCTCTTGGCCAGCCTGATGTAGGGCGTTTCCGCGGTTGCACCGAGCGGCGCTCCATCGGCAGCCCGTACGATTTCGTAGAGCAGGCCGCCTTCCACCTGGGAGATGATTGACGATACCGTTCCAAGCAGTCGTCTGTCCGTTTCCCGGATCTCCGACGGAGAAACCGACAGTTCTCGCAAGGCCCTGACCAGCAGGGGCGGCAAGACCTCCTGAGGTCGCGAGATCCCCACGGTCACCGTCTTGGCCTGATGACGAATGGTATCAATGGGTCTCGTCATCTCCTCAACGGCTTGATTGAGTATGCCGATCCCGCGTCCGACAATATTCCAAGGGTCACGGATCTCGCCGGACTCCTCGGACAGGGAAGACCGGAACATGGCCAGGGAGGCCGCTGTGGAAGCGGGGAGAGACGCGTTCATTTCCCCTGTGGCAATGACCTTAATCACCTCATCCAATCCCGATTTCAGCTCCGTGATGTCAAAGGCGTCGAGCCGCTCCAGCATGTTGCCGAGAACGGCACGAAGGTTGCGAAGCTCTTCCGCGCCGGCGTCGATTGCTTTGGCGGCATAGAATCCCCACAAGTGACCGGCTACCGTTGCCGTGACAAAACCGAGGCCCGCGCCGGTAAGCGGAAGCTCGATGACCCGCTCGGCGTGCTCCCGGAACCGTTCCTCGCCTCGGGCGCAAAAGACGATGGGCTTGCCGTTGTGAGCCTTGAAAATGGCAACCTCCTTGACCGTGTCCTGAATGATCTGTTCTGGGAGGTCGTTGGCGACCACGATGGTCACGGGCTCGGTGGACAGGTCGATATGCTTCTTGTCTTCGGTGAAATCACAGGGGATCGATTTGTAGCAGAGCTCGCTCAACTTGATGCGTATCTCATCTGCTGCGATCTTGTTGGGGCCGTTTCCGACCACGGCCCAGTTTCTGCTGCCGGGACCGAACGCTTCCGCGCATTCGCGGACGATCTCGCTTTGGTCGAGTACCCACTCGATGTCCGAGGGTAGTCTCTCAAGCTCTTCAATCTCAAGAGCCACCTCCTTTTCGGAAAGGCTCTTCATCTCTTGACCCAAAAGCAGCGACACGAGCTTACCCGCGGCTATCTGCGAATAGAAGGCCTTCGTCGACGCGACGGCCATTTCCACATCTCGTCCGTCACTCGTGTAAAAGTGTGAATCGGACTTGCTCACCAGGGGCGAGCTCCGACGGTTCACGATGGCGTGTATCCACGCACCTTGGGACCCGGCCACATCCACGGTACGATTAGTGTCCGTGGTGGTGCCGCTCTGGGAGATGGCAATGAGGAGCATGTCCGAAAGAGATTGATCCGAGAGAAATCCGGACATTTCCGAGGCCTTGGAGGATGCGACACTGACCCGTGTCCTTGCCAGGGCCCGCTCGAGAAGATAGGCGACTCCTTGGGCGGCCACGGAAGCCGTTCCCTGCCCGATGACCATGATGCGCCGAATCGGAGGCAGCCCGGGATCTCTGAGACGGCCCAGGAGGCCTCCCAAGGTTCCCCGTCCGTCCACATTGAATACTATCTTCCCTTCGACCTTTCGGTATTTTCCCTTGATTGTTTTCCGAACGCTGGCGGGTGCCTCGTTGATTTCTTTTTCGAAGTAGTAATCAAAGCTTCCCCGATAGATGTCCCGGGAATGAATATAGATCGGTTCCGCTTTGAGCCGGAACGGCTCCGCCACGGCAAGGTACCGGCCTTCAAGGGACTCAGGGGCCTCATCAGCGACGAGGGTCACGTGAGTGCCTCCCTTCTCCGTTCCCACCAGCGCGTAGGACCTTCGGGTCCGGGATGCCAGCCCATACACCTCCGACGCCAGCATGAGTCCGTCCTGAACAGCGCCCACGAAAAGACTTTGGCCGCTTCCCTTTTGGCCGAGAAAGAGTTTACGGGGAAAACGGGGGTGTTGCATTACCACGGCGAGGGAACCGTCACAATTGTTCATCAAGGCGACAAATCGAGCGGACGGGCCCGAAGGGCAATGGGTGCCCAGGCGAAAAAAGAGAGGGAGGATCTTCGCATCGGTAGTGACGGTCGGATCTATCTCAAGTCCCTTGCCGTGCACATAGGTCGCCACGAGCTCGTGGTAGTTGTCCACATCTCCGTTGAGCACAAATAGAGCATCCCGATCGTCACGGGCAAGCTCCGGGTCCGCTCCCGAAAGGCTGCCGTCCGCGGGATGGCAATTGGCAAGGCTGATGATGCCGTTGGAGGCCCATCGGGTGTGCGCCATGATGCTGACGCGATCGGTGAACGAGGCAACTTCCCACAAGACATCGTCGCCCCGCAGCGCGTTCCTGAGACCGGCTGTGTTGTCTCCCAGGCGTCCCACGAGGTTGGCGATCTTGTACAGAAACGTCAGGACGGTCCCGCCGTCGTCGGCCATTGCCTTATTTACCTCTCGGCGAACCCCGTTGACGACGGATCCCGTCTTTCTCGCGGCAAAGCGCTCCAGAACGGAGCCGCCGAGAGGCCGGTCGGAGGGGATCGAGCACTGTACCGCTATGCCCGCCGAATCGCGTCCCCGGACCTCCAGGCGGTCCAGGTTTTCCATGACAAGCTCCACCGCCCAGGCCACAAAATGGCGGGGACGGACGGCACCGTTCTCGGGGGGGGCTGTAGGCAGGAGGCTGTTGACGCGCTCCACATTTCTCAGGACTTCTTCCCTGATTTGCCAGGCGCAATCCCTCGTCATCTCGGCAAGCTGTTCCAGGCGTTCATTGGGGCCCTGCTCCGCCATGATGCGGCCGATTCGATTCAGGGCCCGATCCAGGAGTTCTGCGAGATCGGACGTCAACTGCAGGGTACCGGCACCTTCATGCAACTCGGCATGCAAACCGAACGACATGAGGTCGTCGAATCTGTCCACGAGATCTTGGAGCGGTCGCTCCAGATCATTCGGAGACCCTGAATCCACAGCGAATTTCCGTATCTGGGAGACTACGGCGTTCAGCCATGAGAAATCGGGTGTTCCTCGCCATTTTTCGTTACTAATGAAACCGGCTATTCCGCACACGAACCGATCCTTTCAAATACAATCCTCAACGCAGCGAATAACCTGGAGCGCGCGCGACGATTGTCTCGTATCGAGTAGACCATCGGGTCTTCTTCCGCACCACGGCGAGGATGCCGTGGCCGACCGTGTCTCCCCGAGGGGAGTCTGAAGATCGACAGGCCCGAGGCCATCATTTCTTATCACTACTCTCCGGGGACCTCCAGCATAAACGAGCTGTGCCCTGTGTCAAGGAAGGCTCCCACCGCGCAACCTGCCCGAAACAGGGGGAGAGCGCACAAGACTCCCTCCTCCGTCGGTTGTGTCTCATCATTTCGCGATCAAACCGATAACACGGAGGCATGTCCTTGATTGCAAAACGGAGTCATGATGGGAGGCTACGGTGTCGGAAAGCGAATCATACGCCGCGCCGGGAAGATGAGGCCCTGGGGACGAAGAGACGGGACCCTTGAATCAAGGGCTTTTTCGTCCCGGCCGGGAAAAAAGATCCTTCGCTTTGAGGGGGCTTCCTTTCGGAACGATCTTGTCCGGGAGTGGCGACGGTGCGGATTTCGCGGTCGTTGAGGGCGGGGGGCGGAAGATTCCTTCGAGGTCCGAACAGGTTGAAGGTGAAATCAACCCGTCCGATTTCAGCCTGGCAAGGAGTGTTCGTTTTGCCTCGGGATCGGCCTTGAGAAATGCCCGATCGGCAACGAGCACCCTCCAGACGGGCAGTTTTTCCAGCTCTTTTTTGGTGACCGAGGTTATGAGCCCTTGCGACTTGAGACCCTTCAGTATGACGAGGCGCTCATAGGGGCCGGCTTTTTGGAATTTCGAATCCAACGCCAATGTCTCGGCAACAAGCACGGCCTCGGTCGGCACTCGGTAATGCCACCCCACCAATCCTCTTTCTTTAAGCTTTTTCAGAGCGATCAGGCTTTCCGAGGGCTGTGGGATCCTGTACGCGGTAGCCCCGGAGATAATTGCGCCCGCGTAAAGCCTGGCATATGCCAAAGCCACCGACCAATCGACGAGATTCTCTCGTTCCAATGTGCCGACAATCTCGAGTTTTTTCTCCGGTGTACCTTTCATGTACGATTTGTGCCGTACGAGGTACTCGGCCAGAATCATGCGGTTGAGATAGTCCCGCGGCATCTTGAGTCTGCTCAAAGTCTCGTCGCTATTGAGCTTGGCCCATCGGCGCAACCGTTCCAAAGGTTCTCGGGGCTCTCTCAGGTACCGATCCCCCCAATCGAGAAGCATGAACGCCATGTCCGCCTGTTTGACCTTGCCGGTACGCAGAAGTTCAGCGGCAAGTCCCAGGCTGGTGATAGCGTCCTTTCCTTTAAATCGCGGGGCGTCTATTACGTTGCGGACCAGATCGAAGACATCTGAAGACCACGCGTCGCACGCACAAACGAGAAACCCCGCAATGAGGGCAACCGTACACAAACTCGACGGAAGACTTCGGCCCTCACGCTTCATTGACGGAACCAAAGTTCTGAAACCTCAGAATCACGCGGCGCTTCGCCCGCCGAGGAGCTGCTTGTTCTCCGAGGAGAACCGCCCGAGAACGTGGAACCAGATGAAATGCGCGTATGACAAGACGAGCGCCATGAGGAGTCCGGCCACGACGAATCCCGCTGCAGGGATGTCCGTGAGGAAAACGGCGAGTATGGTTATCGCCATACAAGCCAATCCCGCTGCAATGGAAACCGCGGCCAGCATACGATAGGGTTTTCCCCCTTTTCGAATCACGGCCAGGATTTTCATGGGATTAAGAGCTGCGCCAAGATTTCCGGAATGCTCGACGATCAGAAGTGACGCGGGCACGAAGTAGAGGGAAGCCACGTAGAAAATCACCGTAAGTCCGATAAACGCGTACCCGAGCTCTGCCATGGAGTTCAAGAAGAAGAAGATCATCAAAAGCAGAGAGACGGTGACCGGAACAAGAGAATAGACCAACAGCACCAACAGCACCATGATGCCGCCGGCTCCCATCTCTTTGACTCGGGAGAAATCCCAAGCCGGCGGAGCCTTGGCCGGGTACTGCTTGCTGTAGTTCATGAGCTGAGAAAGGTACCCATAGAGAATGATCCAACCGATAAGGTTGATTGGTAAAGCGATGAGAAATTCCAACGACAGGATGGTGGAGAGAACAAACACAATCCCTGCAAAAATTGCCAGAGGCACCGGGTTGCCGCGGCCGACGGGGTAAGGCAATATGGAGCCCAATTCCGTGTAAAACGGTTTCCCGGAGCCCCCATGGACGGCATCTTCGGGCTCCTGATCCAAGAGGGAAAACTGTGCCAGGCGAGAATCCGCGCTCGGTCTCGGCTCAACATGAAAGTATTTACGGAAATTGGCTATTTCGGAAGCCTTGATCCAGGGCCTCTCACCCATACGAAGCGATGTATCGGCCCTCACTTCTCCCTGCTGGATCATTTCCAGGATCTCTTCATCGGAAAACGGCCCCTTGATCAGGTCTTCGTCAAGAACTATCCACCGCCTGTTGCCGTCGCCGGCAGCGACAGCCTCTTGGGAGTCGTCAGGGGCCTGTGTTGCCAATGGAGGCGAACCGGCCGTATTCTGATATGGTCCCTGATCGGGGAGTTGGGTCAGCTCCAGGTCATCCAGCGGGCCCGTTTCAAACTGGGATGGTGGTGGAGCCGAAAGGTCAACTCCGGCATCCTCCCCGTCCTCGAATTCCGGCAATTGTGTGGTCTCGAATTTTTTCCTGTCCTCGGAGGAGATAGGCGTATCGTCAAACTGAGGGGCCACCTCATGCTCGCCGGACGGCATCTGGTTGGAGTCGAGGCTCCCGAAGTCATCGTCTGCGAAATCACCCATCTGGTTCGATTCGATGACCGGCTGGGAAGCTTTCGGCTTAGGCGGCGGAGCCGGCGCCTCGGTCGGTGAGGCCTTCAGCTTGATCTTGAGGACCTTGCCGCATTTCTTGCACGTGAAATTGATCGGTTTGTCGCTGACCGGGACCTTGAGCTTGAACGTCGTCCCGCAGCCGTGGCATTTTATCCGGGCTTCTTTCTTTTCCATCCTGGTACCGTCTCAATCGCGACAAGGTCTGTCGTCGGAAAGTGGCAGCCGATGCTCGTAACGCGTCGCCCCCATTATTTTCGAGATCCGAAGCCGTTTGCACACGCGCAGTATGCAGGATACGACACTCGTTGTCCAGATCTCTCCGTTGAAGCCGATACTAGAATAAAATCCTTGTGCAGGCAAAGCACTTTTTGAATAGCCGGCCCCGGCCGGGCTCTTCCTGAGTTCTTCATCTCCTGAATACGGTGCCGGAAGGCAAGGGATTCCAAAATAACCCCTGACGGTCCCAAGTCGTCACCCCGAGCGAAAGCCGGGGTCCAGGGTGTTCGGAAGAGCCTGGATTTCTGCCACCGCGGGAATGACGGAGAGAGGTTTCGATCTTGCACAAATACCTTGGCAGAGCCGCCGGGGGTGGAATCCGTGACGGATCTTATGCAATTGATCGCCAAGCTTGGGAGCTTTCCCTCATCTACTTCTCAAATATCGATCAGAACACCGGCGCAGCCTTGTCTTTGGCTGCATCTTTGCGGCCTTAATAAAAGGACTATCCCCTGTTCAAAGCTTTCTTGCCTATGTCCCGGCGGAAATGGACCCCCTCCCACCGGATTTTCTCCACGGCTCGATAGACCCTGTCAATGGCCTCGGAAATGCCCGGCGCCGCAGCGGTCACACCCAGGACACGGCCCCCGGCGGTGACGAAGCCTTGCGGCCCCATTTTGGTGCCGGCGTGAAAAACCTTGACCCCGTCCATGGATTCGGCCTCTTCGATTCCGGAGATGAGCTTGCCTTTCTCGTAAGATCCCGGATACCCGCCGGAGGCCATGACCACGCAAACCGCGTCTTCGTCAATCCATTGAATCTCTTTACCGGCCAATTTGCCTTCGAGTGCGGCGATCATCAGGGGTACCGGATCGCTCTTCATTCTGAAGAGAAGAGGCTGAGCCTCGGGATCGCCCATCCTCACGTTAAATTCCAGCACCTGGGGCAGCCCGTCCTTGATCATGAGCCCTGCGTAGAGGAATCCCACATAGGGGTTGCCCTCACTTTCCATGGCCCTGACCACCGGAACCATGACCTGCTCCATGATCTTTTCATGGATTTCCGGGGTGACCACCGGAGCGGGCGAGTACGCCCCCATGCCTCCGGTGTTGGGTCCGAGATCGTCATCGAAAATCGGCTTATGGTCTTGGGAGCCGGCCAGCGGGAGTACCGTCCGTCCGTCGGTGAACGCGATGAACGACGCTTCTTCGCCTTCCAGGCAATCCTCGATTACCACGGTATTCCCGGCATCTCCGAAAGCCCTCTGCTTCATGATGACGTCGAGTGCCTCATGGGCTTCCCCGCGGCTGCGACAGACGAATACTCCCTTTCCTGCGGCGAGTCCGTCCGCCTTGACGACCATGTTGCCCGCTCTGTCTTCCACGTGAGCGCTTGCGGCATCGAAATCCTCGAACACCCGGAAGCCTGCCGAAGGAATCCCATATCTCTCCAAAAGGCGTTTGGTGAAAACCTTGCTGCCCTCAAGAGCCGACGCCTTGGCTGACGGTCCGAAGACCCTGAGGCCCGCGGTCTGAAAAACGTCCACCAGGCCTGCGACCAACGGAGCCTCCGGGCCGACTACGGTAAGGTCCACCTTCTCGGTCTCCGCCAGCTTCCGCAGCCCTTCTACATCGTCCGATGAGACGTCCGCCATGCGGCACTTCGGCTCGGCTGCTATGCCCACATTTCCCGGGGCGGCCAGCACTTCGGTGACCAAATCGGACTGCGCCATCTTCCAAGCCAGCGTATGCTCGCGCCCCCCCGAACCCACAATCAGTATCTTCATCTCATTTCGCTCCTTGATCGGATCGGCCCCACAAGCCCCTTTTCTCTCTCCGGGCTTCCCGTTCCTGTTCAAGGTAGGGTCTTATGTCGAAGGCTCTCTCTTCTTTGTCGATCTTTGCCATCCCCTGCCTTATCAGCCTCGCATGGAGGTCTTCCCCCTCGAGCAGGACAAATCCCTCTTTGACGCCCTGAGGTCCGTCGCGGAGAGGCTTGAACCGGACCCACTGATCGATGAGGGCTTTGGTCAAGAAATTCTGCGCCACTTCCTTCTCGGAGTCGGGAAGGATCAAGGCCACCAATCGCACCTTCATTTCTTTGCCGGACCCTTTTAGTGTGAGAACGGTCCCATCGACAATCTTGATCACCTTCCACAGCGGCTCCCCACCTTCAGTGGGTGGGCGACTCACGTAGTAGAGGTATGCTGCCACCAAGAAGAGCAGAACTCCGCAAGAGGCCCACAATTTCCATTCTTTTTCCAAACGCGGCTTCGACATGCCGGACACTCCTGAAACACGAGATACGAATTATGAACGCGGCTGGAACGCTTTGTCCCATTGGGAAAGCACCGATCGCCCATTCCCTTGCGACCAAGAGTCCTCGCCTGCAAACACCGGCCGAGAAACGCCGGACCCCGTCCCGCACGGCAGAGACTTTCCCTGCATGGTCTTTACACCCTCAATCAGGGAATTACTCTCGCCCGTTGCCTGGGACGTCATGAGGGAGCTTCACATGGAAGATGTGCTAAGGGTGAGCTTCGGAAAGCGATCCCCTACCCTCCCCAGGCCGATCGCCCGGCGGCATACGGCTTTCACCACGCACCGGGAAGGGATACAGGATTTGTCGATTCCATCATGGGACCATGCGAGGAGTTACCCCGGGAACGATCACCCTCGTCCTGCGGCCGCCGTCCCGGCGCCCCACGGGTTTACGTCGGCGACACCGGCTAATGTTCACGTCCGCCGGCAGCCAGCTTGGCGGCCTCCACATGGAAGACTTCTTCCGCTTTCACCGGATCGGGCCCGATGTATTTATTCTGGAGTCTTCCGTCTTCGGGACGTCGAATGATGACCGTAAAGTCTTCCGTGTCGAGCCGGACCAGCCGGACGAAAGAACCATTGTATCCTTCGGCCTGTTTGGCTATTCGAAACATCCCGCGACTATACCACAGCCACAAGAAAAAATGACCCAAAATCTCCGGCATGGGGGATCGCTGGGTTATAGGGGGCCGTTCCGCCAACCTGGTCGTTATCGGGGGAGGAACCGGGATGCAATCCCCTCTTGAGGCGTGGAGGATTGTCCGGATGTGCTCTCCACGACAAACAGCATCGAAAGGCGACGTCCCCCGCACGGCGTACGGCAGGCCGGTCTTTGTATTTGTTCCGGCAACTGCTATAGGCATTGAGACGAGCTTGAGGTATACTACCGGCATACTGACCGGAAAACGAGATCGAAAAGAGCGGCCGACGGTGATGAAAGAAGACCTAATTATTGAGACAATAGATCTGCAAAAGGACTACTTCGACGGAGGGAACGTCATTCACGCGCTCAAGGATGCGAATCTTGAGATCTACCGAGGCGAAATGGTCGGCATAATGGGACCTTCGGGCTCGGGAAAATCGACCCTTCTCTACGTCCTTGGGCTGCTGCACCCTCCAACCGGCGGAGTCTACCTCTTCAAAGGCCAAAACATGCTCGACTACTCGAGAGAGGAACAGGCAAACTTTCGAAATCGAGAGCTCGGTTTCGTCTTCCAGACCTGCGACCTCCTTGCGAATTCGACGGTTTTCGAAAACCTGGAGCTCCCCCTGATTTATGCCGAAGCCGAGCGTGGTATCCGGCGCAAGAAGATTCTCCAAGCCCTGGACAGAGTCGGGCTCTCCCATCGGGTGGACCATTGGGCCAACCGTCTTTCGGGTGGAGAACGTCAGCGTGCGGCAATCGCGAGGGCTTTGGTGAACAACCCGTCTCTCATCCTCGGAGACGAGCCCACCGGTCAGTTGGACCAGAAGAACACGGAAATCGTTATTAATCAGCTACGAGAGCTGACGGCCCAAGGGTTCACCGTGGTTCTGGTCACCCACGAAGAAGAAATCGGCCAATCCTGTGACCGGGTCATTCGCATACGAGACGGCTCGGTGGTCGCTACCGGTTTGGAAGGGGGCCGTCGTCCCATCATACGGAAGCCGGGTCAACCGACCGGCTCAGCGGCATACAACAGTTGACGGGGCGTCTGTCCTAATGTCCGCCACCAAAGATTTCCGGAACTTCTCATACCGTTTCGCGGTTCAACAGGTAAGTCGGACGGCATGTCCCTTCCGCTGCGAACGGCACGACCTGACTTCGCTTCAGAAACTTGCCGTCCGTGTCGTGAAGTCACATTGTTAATCGCGAAATCATATAAAAATCTCGCGTAAGAGCTCTCTACCCGGTGAGCCAACGTATGGGGGAGGTTTGGAGGGAGAGAAGAGTCTCCCCCTCCGAAATGAAGAAAGAACAACGTATCTTATAAGGGCCTCTGATTCACCCGACGCGCAGACGGGCGGCATTCTCCAAGATTTTTATCTTTCGTTGTAGCTTCTCAGCTATGGGAGTTGGTATCAGTTACCGGCTCCGAAGGCACCCAAAATAATGGCCCCGATGCTCACCCCGCAACAGAGGATCAGAGGTAAGAATACCGCTGTGGCTGCCCGCGCGGCACTGATGTTGTGAGCCTCGCTCAACCCGATCACGGTGTTGACCACTTTCCAGATCGCAGCCACGACCCATCCCACTACGGGAACGGCGTTAAGAACCTCGGGCCCGGACGCGTAACACACCGTTCGAAACGTCGCCTCAAAATTCCTGGTTGCCCCACCCACAAGAAAGAGACACGCGTGGGTAAGCAGGCTTCCCACGAACAGCCCGATAACGGAGAGGCAGGGAATGAGAACACCGATGAGCGCAATGGTCGGTCCGGAAGTACCCGACTTGGGGAGCAGGGGATTGGGAAACACCAGGCTCCAAAAGTAACCGATCATATTTCCGAAAACCGTAATAATCAGCCCGAACAGTAACGGATTGAGCAATCCACCCTCGACGGGCATGCGGGAGAAAAATCTTCTGGGCTCCAAAAGGCTTTGTTTGACCGTTTGGACGAGAGCATCCATAAACCCGAGATTATCGTAATCCTCCCAGGGCGAGTATCGCTCGACCGGTTCGGTGGAGGGTGAAGAAGAATCCGATTCCTTCCACGCGTTTGCAGAGCTCTCCGTAGTCGGCCCCCCGTGGTCGGTTCGACCTTGTGCCAGCTCTCCTCCGCAGAACGAGCAAAAAAGCTGCCCCTCAATGGGGACGAATTCTTCACCGCAGTGGGGACAATTCACCGTACTTTCCTTTCTCGCAGGACCACAGCCCGGCACCGATGCTCAATCGGCAAACAACTTCCGCTCACTGTTGTCGCATCCGATCGGGCCGTGAGCGATCTCTTCCATCTCTTGAAACACGCTGGTCCGAAAGGACCGCAGGCAACTCGGGGGTTCAGATCATTCGATCGGCAATCCAGTCGTTTTCAGCCGGTTGGGAAACACTGATGCGTCGTGCTCCGGAATCGGGGTGCCGGATTTCAATGATGTCTCCCCGGGTCGCCTCTTTGGAATACCGCAGCAGAATGCTCCCGATGATTCGATCCTCCTCCGGGTCCGGCATTCCCACGGCCAGCACCAACGGCCCGGGAAAATCCACGGGAGCATACATCGTGCCTGCGGTCTCGAAATCTTCCAGCCGATAATCTTCCGCCTCATTCCGGGCCACGACAATCTTGAGACCGGGGCGCAGACGTATGTGCCTGCCGATGTGGAGCATCATGAGCTCGGCCTCGCCGACTTCTTCCGCCCCTTCAAGCAGATCCCGGAGTTTGCGGGAAAAGATCTTGTCGGTCAGCAGACATCCCCCGGCCGGCGAAGAGTAGCCGGTCAAGCCCAATTCCGCGGCCAGTCGGAGCTGTATCTTTCTTCCTCTGCCCGTGACGTCGAGAAGCTGCTCCCGGTCTATAACCCCCGCCTCCTCCGGCAGGGTCGGCGGCAAGACCTTCGCGGAGAGGGGCCGGACGACGATACCGTCGCAGTCGGCCTGCTTCTCTATGAGTCTGATGGCGTCCCTGCGCTGGGACATGGGTCTCTGACCGACAACCTCGCCGGTGACGAGGAATGACGCGCCGATCTCTTCCATGAACGCTTTCGCTTTGACGAAGGTGTAGATTCGACAGTCGATGCAAGGGTTGAGATTCTTGCCGTGACCGAATCGCGGTTTGCGGATCAGGTCAAGAAAATCCTCCCCTTTGCGCAAAAGCACCAATGGCACGTCGAGCTGTCGTATGACGGCCGGCACCGGTGAATTCTCATCCGTAAGATCCAGTGGAGCAAAGAAGGACGTGAAATGGACGGCCGTTACGTCCACTCCTTGACGTTTCACCAGGTGCACGGCCAGAGCGGAATCCAATCCGCCGGAAAAGAGGGCCACAGCCTTCTTGTTGAATGCACGGGTTGTGGGGAGCTGATCAGAATACATCGGCTGAAAAGACATAGATCTCCGTGTCGGGATCCTGCCAGGCTTCCTTGGGCAGGCCGGCTTTCCTACAGGTTTCTCTGAGGAACGTCGTACGGTCCCAGTTGCGCTCCGTGGCCACCTGCGGCAAGAGAAGGCCCGATTGGAGCCCTTTGCGTATAACAATGCCGTGCCGACCCACTTGAATCTCTTCAGGGTCCTTGACTCTCTCAAGGGGAGTGAGCACCGAGATTTCCTGCTCCAGTGTCGGTAGCTCCTCTTCTGTCAAAGGACGGAATCGCGGGTCACGGAAGGCAGCGGCTTCGGCCATTTCCTCCACCACCCGGTGAAGAGGAGCCTTGGCATCGAGACTGCCAATGCAACCCCTCAACATCCCTTTCTTGTAAAGAGTGACAAACGCTCCCCGCTTCTCTGCCAGCTTTTCCGTGGGAGCCGGGAATTGCGGTATCTTCTGTTTTCGTGCCTTACACTCTATGACGGTTCGTACGATCTGATGAAGCCGCTTCTTCTCGTCATCCGTCAAACCGAGGTCCAAGCCGACTTCCTTCTTTTGAGGCGACATGGTGTCCTCCCGTTAGATCCAAGGGGGCCGAACAAGGCCTATAAGCTCCCTCTCCTAGATTCGGTCACGTATTCGTCGCCGGTTCCTGCTACCGGATTCGACGGTCCATCTTCATCCCAATGCCTCCCTCTGATACCCCCGCCCACGGGGGGAAGCTCTCCCTCCCCGTGGACGGGGAGGGCCGGGGTGGCCTGTGGATTCATCACCGTACTCAGGCCATCATGCACTAAGCCTCGCTGTTTGCGATTTGTTATCCTGACCGACCTATGAAGGTGCACAACCGAGGTAACGAAAAAGAGCTCTCAGGGAAACAGGGGGAGACCTTCCAATCCGGCAGTCTCTTCCAGCCCCATCATCACGTTCATGTTTTGCACCGCGGTGCCGGACGCGCCCTTGGTCAAGTTGTCGATGGCGGTCATGGCCACAACCAGACCGGTTCTATGGTCAACCTCCACTTGGACGTGACACTGATTCGATCCTCGCACGCGGGCCGTGTCCGGGAACACTCCGGCCGGCAGCACGGTAACAAAGGGCTCCGCGCTGTAGTAATCGGTGTACGCCTCTCGCAGAGTTTCGGCGGTCACCTCTTCCTTGAGCGGCAGGTACATGGTGCTCACCATCCCGCGGCTCACCGGGATGAGATGCGGGGTAAACCTCACCTTGATCTCGCGGCCGGCAAGAAGGGAGAGCTCCTGCTCCATCTCGGGAATATGGCGGTGACCCACCACACCGTAAGGCTTGAATCCCTCGCCCGCTTCACAAAAACTCGTGATGAGCTTCGCTCCCCTCCCTGCCCCGGAAATGCCCGACTTGGAGTCAACAATGGGCAGATCGGTGTCAACGTCCTTTCGGTTCACCAGCGGTGCCAAGCCCAGGATTACCGTGGTAGGGTAACATCCCGGATTGGCGACCAGATCCGCTTTCCGTATCGCTTCTCGATGAAGCTCGGGCAAACCGTACACAGCCCTCTCCAGAAGCTCGGGATCTTTGTGCTCGCCGTACCACTCGCAGTAGATCTCAGCCGCCTTGAGTCTGCAATCTGCCGAGAGATCGATTACTTTGAGTCCGGCGTCCAACAAAGGTCTGATCGCGCACGCTGAATCGCCGTGGGGGAGAGCCAGAAAAGCTACTTCGGCCGCGGGAGCGGAAAGGATATGCTCCAATGACTCCAATGAAAAATCCCGGTGTTTCGGGACGTAAGGGAGGATCTCCGAGACCCTCTTGCCCGCGTATTTCCTCGAGCTTCCCGCCACCACAACCACCTCGGGATGGGTCGAGAGAATCCTGGTAAGCTCCAGACCGGTGTACCCGGTCGCGCCGAGAATAAGTGCCTTGATCATGATATCCGTCCCGAGACCCTTCAGGAATCAATGCGATAATTGGGGGCTTCCTTGGTTATGACCACGTCGTGAACGTGAGACTCCTTCAGGCCCGCCGCGGTGATGCGGATGAATTCCGCCTTCGCCTTGAGCTCTTCCAAGGTTTTGGCACCCAGGTAGCCCATGCCTGCCCTGAGCCCTCCGATGAGCTGGTTGATCGCTCGCTCTACCGGCCCTTTGGCGGGCACCATACCAACGATTCCTTCCGGCACCAGCTTTTCTTCGGTAACCCCTTCATGCTGACCGTACCTGTCGCGGGAGCCTTCCCGCATGGCCTCCAGAGAGCCCATTCCTCTGTACGACTTGTACGAGCGCCCTTGATAGAGGACCGTTTCACCCGGACTTTCATCGGTCCCGGCCAAGAGGCCGCCGATCATGACCGTGTCGGCTCCTGCGGCCAAAGCCTTGGTAATGTCGCCCGAGAACTTGATACCGCCGTCCGCTATGATGGGAACCCCATGCTTTGCAGCCCTTTCGGCACACTCCATGATGGCGCTGATCTGGGGCATTCCAACGCCGGCCACGATACGGGTGGTGCAGATCGAGCCGGGCCCTACGCCCAGTTTTATCCCGTCCGCTCCGGCTTTGACGAGGTCCTCCACCGATTCCGCGGTGGCAACGTTGCCGCCTATCACGGAGATATCCTGATAGGTGCGTTTTATGTCCGCGATGGCTTCCAGGACGTTCTTGGAATGACCGTGGGCCGTGTCAACCACGATCACGTCTACGCCTCGCCGGATAAGAGCTTCCACACGCTCTTCCCGATCCGGCCCCACACCCACGGCAGCGCCCACGCGAAGGCGTCCCATGGAATCCTTGGCCGAATTGGGGAATTGGATGGCCTTCTGGATGTCTTTGATGGTGATAAGACCCTTGAGTCGGTTACTTCTGTCAACCACGAGGAGCTTCTCGATCCGGTGCTTGTGCAGAAGAGCCTTGGACTCTTCGATGCCGATGCGCTCGTCCACGGTAACGAGATTCTCCTTGGTCATGACCTGTTCGACCTTCAGGTCCAAATCCTCGACGAAGCGCAGATCACGATTGGTCAGGATTCCTTTCAGGTACCCGTCCACCGTAACAGGGACGCCGGAAATGTGGTACTTTTTCATTATGGCGAGCGCGTCGCCTATTCTCTGATCCGGGGCGATGGTGATCGGGTCCACGATCATCCCCGATTCCGATCTTTTCACACGGTCCACTCCCCGGGCCTGCTCCTTGATCGGAAGGTTCCGGTGGATAATCCCTATTCCTCCCTGGCGAGCGAGGCTTATGGCCATCTCGGATTCCGTAACCGTGTCCATTGCCGCACTGACCATCGGAATGTTCAGGTAGATGTCCCTGGTGAGCTTCGTTTGGACGTCAACATCGGTAGGAAGGATCTCCGAGAACTTGGGAACGAGCAAGACATCATCAAAAGTCAACGATTCCTTAATAGTCATACGACCGTCTCCATTCAACGAAAAGTGGGTGCCGGCACCCAAATAGACTGAGGATGAAAGTATCCCCACACCCCGTATCATGCGGCTCCGGCATGAAATCCAAACCGGTGCCATGTGCTGAGCCTCTCCGGCTATTGCGCCAGAGGCGTCCTCTGAAAGACCTTGAGCCGGTCCATGGCCTTCACCGCCGATTGTGCGGCCGATTCAGTGAGTAGATCAAGGTAATTTTCCCATTTCTTCTCAGGATAGACCAGCGTGGGCTCGGTCTTGATCCCGCCGAGCTCCGCGGCAATCTTCACCGCATCATAGAAGTTGCCGATGTTGTCCACGAGGCCGAGCTCTTTCGCCTTCTCGCCGGAAAAGAATCTTCCGTCCGCTATGGTCCGGAGTTTCGCTTCGTCGATCTTGCCCTTTCGTCCGGCCAAAACGTCCGCGATGAACTGCTCGTGAATCTCTCGTGCAAAACCTTCGAGTATATTCCGTTCCTCATCGGTCAAAGGTCTGACCCCCGAACCGATATCCTTGTACTTGCCCGCCTTGATGACATTGACGTTCACTCCGATCTTCTCGATGACCGAGTGGATGTCCGCCATCATCATAATGACCCCGATGCTCCCGGTGATCGTCCCCTTGGAACAGACGATCCTGTTCGAGGCACTGGCTACATAGTATGCCGCCGAAGCCGCCACGGTTTCCATGGACACCACAACGGGCTTCTTCCGCTTCGTGCGGAGGATCTCCCGGTAAATCTCCTGGGCAGGGGCCACGGTGCCGCCGGGAGAATTAATCCGGATCAAAATGGCCTTGATCGAGGAGCTCTTCCGAAACTTCCTCAATCGCTTGAGAGTCTCGTCGGAAGACGCCATGACGCCTTCCAGTCGAATGACCCCTATTTTGTCACCTTGACCGAGCCAGTCTTTCCATCCGGCGCCGTCATCTTCTTTGCCGAACATGCGCGCCGCAGTAAGACTCAGCACGAGAAAGGCCCCCACGACAAGAACGATGAACAGGATGGCGCGGCCCGTCCTGGATTTCTTCATCGGCATCTCCTGTGTCGCTATTAGGCATTAATATCAATACATTGCCTGTTCCGATCCCTGAAGGTGCCAAACCTTAACAGAATTCACTCTCCCCCGCAAGATATGCACCGGCGGAACGTTACCGCTGAATGCGGGCGGAAGGCACTCCGGCCCCTCAGGGACGGCCCCGACGCTCAATTCACATCCGGACCCACAGCCTTTACACCCAGGCTGCCTCGGAGGCTGTCTATCTCCTCATGCCCTGTGAGCTTGAGGAATGCTTTTTCCAGGTTGCTGCCGGTACGGGCAATGGTGTTCTTGATGTTGGCCGGGGTATCCGACGCGATGATCTTGCCCCGGTGAATGATGGTGATGAGAGAGCAGATCTCCTCGGCAACGGCCAGGGTGTGTGTGGAAAGGAATACCGCCATTTCGCGAACCTTGGCCATCTCTGAGAAAAGGTCCTTCACCAGTCTCACTCCGCGGGGATCGAGACCCACCATGGGTTCGTCGATAATGAAGATCTTGGGTTTGTGCAGGAGAGCGGAGGTGATGATCAACCGCTGTTTCATGCCGTGGGAATAGCCTTCGATCAGCTCGTCTTTCCAATCGAGGAGCTCGAAAATGTCGAGGTAATGCATACCGAGTTTCTTCAGTTCGCTTTCCTCAACCCGGTAGAGACCGGCTATGAACTCCAGGAATTCCCATCCGGTGAGTTTTTCATAGAGGTACGGCCTGTCCGGGACGAATCCCGTCAGCGCCTTTGCCTTTTCCTGCTCCGTGGCCGAATCATGGCCGGCAAGGACTATCGTGCCCGTGTCCGGTTTCATGAGACCCGCTATCATGCGAATCGTGGTCGTCTTTCCGGCCCCGTTGGGTCCAAGGAATCCCATGACCTCGCCCGCGGGGACGTGAAGATCGATGTGGTCCACGGCCTGGGTTCGCAAGAATTTCTTCGATAAATCCTTGACTCGTATCATAGCTCAGTCAATTGCCTCCACAGCGGTTAACCGTTCCAACATTGGATTTCCCGAATCGTCGATTCGCCGAATCACCCCCCGGAAATCAGAGCATGCCTACGATGCCCGGGGCCCCTTCTCCCTCCAAAAAACTTGTTTCGATCAACGCGCCTCCACGACTTTCATCTTCAACCGTCCGAGGAAAGAGATGACGTTGATGTGCTTTCCGATGTCTCCGTAAAGAAGGGCCACGTGAAGCGGTCCCACCGGGAGCTGGTTCATGAGGGGGTCTCCGGTGAACCACGTGGTGCCTGCCCAATACTCCACCCACGCGTGATAGAAGAATCCGTCCCCCGAATGAACCAATCCCACGACCATTCGTGCGGGCAATCCTACTGCCCGAGCCAGCGACGCCGCCAACACCGCGTGCTCGTTGCAATCCCCCTGCTTGCTCACTAGGACCGAATACCCGTCCGGAACCGACGGAGTCGGTACCTTTTTCAAGTAATTGAATACCCAGGAGTTTATCAATTTCGCGGCCTTTATGGGGTCCTTTTCCTCTCCCAGGATTTCCTTGGCCTTGGCGATGATGTCGGGATGATCGCTCCTGATGAAGCGGGAAGGCGCGAGATCCGCGCTCATTTTGGGATCGGTGCACGGGAGGGTGTACGTGGCTTTGGGGAGCGTTTCTTTGGTGACGGTAACTTCACCGTCCTTGAACGTTTGCCGAAAATCGTTCGACGGAACCGAGAGGTTGGGAGGACCCTCCAGCTTTAATCGTACGATTTTGAGATCTTTCCCTTCGGGAATCGATCCTTCGTACGGGACCGAGGTGAGGGAAACGAGCTCGGGCAATTCCCGTGCTCCCTTCATCTCCGCCGCGATCTCCTGCCTCGTCGAGCGCACCACGGTAATGCTCAACGGCATGAGACCTTTGAGCAGTCGTCCTTCGTCGTCTATCCACATGAAGGCTTCCACGGTCCGAAACTCAGCCCGCACGCGCCATGCCGGAACAGGCTTTCCGGAAATGTCGATGTCCACCTTCTCCATGACGTTTATGATCGCATCCCATTTCTGCCCGTCGATCGGATCGAAGATCGGCATTCGAATGGTCTCGCCGACCTTGAGACCCGTGAGCGGAACCGGTAATCCCAGAGAACGGGACATGCGCGGGACCTCGGCGAGCCTGAGCTTCTTGGTCCCGCCTCCCTGAGACCGGGGTAATTGGAGCACGAGCGTCTTTCCTTCCATATGGCCCTTGTGCTCGAAACTAATGATGCCCGACGAGACCTTCACATTGAATGAAACGAGTCGAAAATCTTGATCCACCTTTGCCTGACTGGCAATACGAAGAGGCTTGACCAACCCCTGGATGTTTAACGAAATGTTCAGGTCGTCTCTCAGAGACCAGTTGTCACCCGATCGGAACTGTCGAGAACGGCCGAATCCCGCGTACGTCCCGCGCATGCGTATGACAAACCAGTCGTCTGTCTCCGCCGCAGCGATCCTGACCGCGTCCACCACACTCTCGGACGCCGGCATGTACCGGTCGCGAACCAGGGCCCCCATCAGAACGAGCCAAACCCCCGCCACCACAATGGTTATCAGCGGGTTAAAACGAGCTCCTTTTCCGAGGAAACGAAACATCGGCGATTCTTATTCCCCTTTGAAACGGCTTCGCAACGTATTGAAGAGATCCTCGTTGTTGGCGAGGACCGTTTCGGCCATGCTGTCGGTCAATCCGGCTCCCACGAGAATCTGAAAAGCCCGGTCACGGGAGATCAGATTGTCCGGCGTGTGGGCGTCGGTGTCGATAACCATTCGAGCCCCGACCGCCATGGCCATCCGAGCGACGTGGCCGTTCGTAAGGCTGTGCCCGTGCCGAGCGGTGATCTCCAGAAAGACCCCGGCCTCGGCCGCCATCCGCGCCTCTTCCTCGGTAATGAACCCCGGATGGGCAATGATGTCGGCACCCCCCTCGATTCCCGCACGATTCGTACCCGGGGCCACCGGCTCAACCGGGGATTCGCCGTGAACGATCACCAATACCGCGCCGACGGATCTCGCCTCGGCAATGAGCCCCGGAATTTGTCCCGGCGGCGCGTGGGTAATCTCCACTCCGGGTATGACGAAAGTCTCTTGAAAACGGTTCAGATCTTTGGCCGCCCTACGAATTGCAGTGACGACGGATGCCAGATTGGACCCGTCCACGTGATCTGCCAATCCAATGGCCCTGTACCCCTTTACGGAGGCCCGACGCACCAGTTCGCTGGGATTGAGCACTCCGTCACTGAAAAAGGTATGGGTGTGAAAGTCAATCATGATACACCTCCCGCTCAACGGGTCCGACGGCTGTAATTAGCCACATGGCTTGCCGCAACGGATCATGCGTTTCGGGATATAAGTCGGCATGCAAGGACCGAAAGGAGTCGATCACACTGCTCGTCTTCAGGGCCGATCCCCACGACGCACCTTTTCGCGCTAAAAATGAGAGGGTCTCGGCCATCAGGGACGGGCCGGCACCATGTCGTGACACCAATTGCGTGCGTCCGGTTTCAACGCGCATCTGTGTTCGAACATATACCGTATCGTGTCAAAGTCCAAGGGTTGCGGAGAGAAAATGTCCGGTTCAATGCGGCCCTCCCCCTCGCGGGCTTACTGAAGATCTCCACGGAGATCTTTCACGGGACCTCGCTCTTCCCACCGCCTTCCGATGCGGAGTGTGTGTCCGTACCTGACGCGAGGGCCGGAACGCGCGAGTCCGGGCCCCTTTCGCAAGAGAACCCGGACTCACTGGAGAAAATGCTCGCCTGTTGATCGTATTATAGCGCCGGCGACCGCCCGGTCAACAAGATATGGACATTGGCCCCAACGGTGCCGTCCCCGGTCCCTGGAGAGAGTCAATCGCGATAGATCTCTCTCTTCTTAAATCCTTCGGACTTGAGTCGGTCCAATATTTGCCTCATGGCATCAAGGACGTTCTCTCTGATGTCTCCGGCCACGACCACGTAGAGAACATCGTCCCCCACCTTGAACTCGCCTTCGAGGGCTTCAGCAAGCACTGCAACGACACCGGGAAGAGTCTCGCCCCAGGAGAGGATCTCGCGGATCTTCTCGGGCACGACCTCCACATACAGTTTTTGCACCCCTTTGGCCCCCGCACGATCCACCCCCCGCACGACCCCGTTGTGACAGAGGATCATACCGGCCTTGGCGAAATTCGGATGGGCCTTGACGCGAGCGATGAGCTCGTCCATGGATATTTTTTTGTCCGCCAACGTACATCTCCCTTCATCTCTGGCTGCGCTTCAATGACCGCGGGGCTCCCTGCGTTTCCCGCACTATTCAAGGCTTCCCGCTACAATAGGATAGTATGCTCTCCGAAGAAGAAGGGCAAAAAAAAAGCCCGTTCGTAAACGGGCGAAAGGAAGGATTAGGTTTGGTTTGTCGCTGGGGCTGAAAAGACCACACAATGAATATGTTGTCAAGTTTTTTTGAACTAGAAACTGAGAAAAAATAAGAGACGACACTAGGCTATTATGATAACATATTGTCTTTTCAGTGATAATATTCCGAAGAACAAGAAAAATACTCTCCGGTTTTCTTCCTCCATCCTGCCGGATTCTGCCCTTCCGCTCCCCCCCACGGGGAGAACGTGCTCCCGGCAGAAGGTGAAAACGATCCGCAATCCGTCCGATTTCGCAACGGAGCTCGGCCTCTCCCAAAAAATGGAATTCAGGCTTGATTTTGTTGTGTAATCCGGCGTATGCTCGAATCAACTCTCTACAAAAGGTTCCATGACGGTTGGGCACTGCACCGGTCCCGACCTCTACAGGGAAGACCCCAAGGGACATGAATCGCCCTTGGGCGGCATTTCATCGGGTGCCGACGATACCGTAAGTCAGCCAGAGGGGGCGGCCCCCAGGCCGATCGCACACATTCTCATTTGTCTCTGCGCGTTCCGGCTGCAGAAAACCGTCCAGTGAAACCGGCACGCCCCATCGCGCCGGTCCTGGGGCCCTGCCGTCCGACGTGGTTCCGGGGGAGTTATTCCCAGGCTCCGAGAGGAGCGATGATTCTTTGACATTGAAGTCTCCCGTGTGCAACGCGAGGGGCTTTCCATAGGGGTTTCCGACAATGGTTGCCGGGGGTGGGTATGACCAGAGAAAGACACGTGATGGAAGATTTGCTCTCCGGATGCGGCGTCACCATAAACGGGAGCAATCCTTGGGACATCAAAGTCAATGACGAGAGGCTCTACCCTCGAGTCCTGCGGGGCAAGAACTTGGGACTCGGAGAATGCTACATGGACGGTTGGTGGGACTGTCCGCGCATCGACGAGCTCATGTGTCGCATTCTCTCAACCAGACTGGATGAGAGGGTTCATGGGGGACTAAAGCTTCTCGTTCCCTTTGTGCGGGCCTTGCTCTTCAACGGGCAGAACAAGTCCCGTTCACAAGAGGTTGCGGAACGTCACTACGATCTGGGAAACGATCTCTTCCTTTCATTCCTGGATCCCTACAATCAGTACAGTTGTGCCTATTTCCGAGACACCGACGACCTGAATCAAGCGCAACGCAACAAGCTCGATCTCATATCCCGGAAGCTGGAGCTCAGCGCAGGCGATCACGTCCTGGACATCGGGTTCGGTTGGGGAGGCTTGGCTCGTTACGTTGCCGAGAATCACCGGTGTTCGGTGACGGGGGTGAATATTTCGGACGAACAGGTCGATTATGCAAAGGATTTTTGCAAGGATCTGCCCATTGAAATCCTCCATTGCGACTACCGGGATGTCCGCGGCACGTTCGACAAGATCGTTTCCGTGGGGATGTTCGAGCATGTGGGAAGAAAGAACCATCGGCCGTTCATGGGAGTGGTTCACCGCTGTCTCCGGGATGAGGGAATTTTCCTCCTCCACACCATCGGGTGCAACGAATCGCAGGTGGCGTCGGACCCCTGGATCACCAAGTACATTTTCCCCAACGGAGAGCTCCCGAGCATAGCCCAGATCAGTAAAGCGGTGGAGGGTCTCTTCGTCATCGAAGACGTGCACAATCTCGGTCCCCATTACGACAAAACCCTCATGGCGTGGCACGAACGGTTCCGGAAATCCTGGCCGACGCTCAACGGGAAATATGGCGAGCGCTTCAAGCGAATGTGGGAGTACTACCTGCTTTCATGCGCGGGGGCATTCCGAGCTCGCAGCATCCAGGTCTGGCAATTCGTCATGACGAAATACTACCGCCCCCAGCCGGCATGCAGACAATGACGATCGGTTTTGCCAAGCCGCTTCCTGATCCGAATTTCCTAGGCGCGCCGGGCGAGGGGCGGCAGCGGTGGGAACCGATTCTCCGATTCGGATTTCTCGCCGCTGTTGTTATAGGGCCTGTCAAAATGCGTACAGGAACGTGAGACCGCCGGCCAAGACATACGACGTCAGGCTTCCCGCTCCCGAACTGGAAGAGCCGTAAGAAAAAACTGACGCGTTCAGGAACGTAGTATCGAGTTGATAATCCTCATCTCCTCCGCCTCGAATCCGGCACCACTTACCTTTCAGCCATATCTCGCAACCGAAGTTGGATGTCGTCCTGACCCGATAATCGAGATTCGCCTCCAGAAGAAGTCCGTTGCGTTTGAAGAGGTAACGAGCGTCTTCGTAGTTGTAGAGGACCGAAGGAGTCCACACAGTCAGGTATCTGAACGGAATCTTTACGTTGGCCCACATGTACGGGCTGAAAATGAGAGCTCCCGTGTAATTGAGGCCGCCGACGCGCAGTCCGATGTACGGTTCCTGAAATTTTATCTGCAGATCCGCGGAATACCGATCGCCGTACTCTCCATGATAATCCCCGATCAAGCCGGTGGGATCGTTCGGTCCGGTCAGATTGAACGACAGATGCTCAGCCCTGAATCCAGCCACCACGGCTAAATCGTTCCACACATCGACCGATCCTCCCCCTTCGAGAGTCCACCCTTCAATGCGGGAGCCTCTCCAAGAGACCGGGTTGTTACCTGCCCAGAACGGTTCGGACGAGGTAAGGACGTCGGCGGACTTGCGCGTGAGTCCCTGCGCTGCAGCGAAGACCCCCACTCCGTTGCGACGAGCCTCCAGTCGTACTTCACCCGTCCAAAATCCGGTTTTTTGCAATTTCAAATCGAGCCCACCTGCCGAGTAAAAAAAGCCCCAAAGCCCGGGTATTCCCACAAGGGCCGGATTGGTAGGAACGGGAAGGTTTATGTTAACCGCCATGAGTTGGTACCCGATCTTGACCGACGGCACGACCTGAACTCCTTCCAAGTAATAACCGTCCCAACCCTGAAAGGACGGCAGCCCTTGTCCCGCGCCGATGGAAGGCACAAGAAGGGCCCCCACGACAGCCAGAAGAACGATGACTCGATACCTCACGGCTCACCTCGCAATTTAACCCGTTTCGGCGACGGCCGAATCTTCACGATCCGGACGGCAGTTCCCATATTATGTTCGGCTTGTGTCTTCCGTAGTAGGGCAGAGACGACGATATGTCAACGGTTTCCAATCCTGTGGTCCAATGCCTGACCGAGCCGGCGACCACCGGGACGATAGAATTCTCTGAGGCAGGCTTTCGTGGCCGCCTTTCGATCAAAGGCCGCTGGGGAGTAAGTTTCATCTTTATTTTGTAAGATCGGAGTGATATGTAGGCTGCCGTTCCGAATAACGATATTGCCGAACGCGTGAATGCCGGGATCTAATTAGGGGTCGCCATGACCGTACGTCCCGTTGTGACCGAATATGTGAATTGTGACTTGTGCGGCTCCGACGACCAGGTTCTTCTGTACTCCAAGCTGGATTCGATCACCCGCCAAGAATTCAACCTCGTGGAATGCCGCTGCGGCATGGCCTTCGTGAATCCCATGCCCACGGAAAAATCCGTCCCCTCCCTGTACCCTGAGGATTACCTCAAGGATAAAGGGCATGTGGATGACCTGTACCAGCGAATGTTGACCTTCCTGCCCCGGGACACGCGGGGCACCTTGCTGGACATTGGTTGCGGTCGCGGGGATTTCATTCGGTGCGCGTCGAGCCGAGGCTGGGACGCGGAAGGCGTGGATCTCCTGGCATGGGAGACTCCGCACCGGGTTCCCATACGGGTGGGAAACTTTTTCACAATGGATTTCAATGAACAATGCTACGATGTTATCACCGCATGGGCTGTCCTGGAGCACGCGCGGAGACCTTCGCTTTTCTTCCGGAAGGTTGCGAGCCTGCTCAAAGAAGACGGTTGCTTCGTCTTCGTGGTTCCCAACTTCGAAGCGCCCGGAATGAGAATCTCCTGCACAGAGGATGTTCCCAGGCATCTGAATCTCTTTTCTCCGAGAGGGGTGGACGGGTATCTCAACAAGTTCGGGATGGAAGCCAAGACCGTTTTTCACAACGATGCCCTGTACACATCGTATCCTTTCGGACTCGTGCGCTACGCATGGCACCGACTGAGGTCCGGCGAGAAGCACTGCACTCGCTATGAAAACAAATCGGTAAAGCTCCTCCGGAACCGTCAGGTCAAAGGTAACCTGACCGACTGGCTGACGGAGGTCAAAAGGACTCTCGGGTTGGCGGACATTGCACTGGATGCGATAGACCTGGCCGTGGGTGTGGGGGTTGCGACGATCTCGAAAATGATCGGGAGCTACGGGGTGATGACTGTGGTGGCAGGGTTACGGGCAAAAAAAAAGCAATCCAATGAGGAGGATTGCTAAGAGGGTATGGTTAGGAGTCGTTGTTCGCCTTTTTACATAGCAAGCAGCATGCCAACGCAATAACAACCCGTAACCATTGAGGCCCCTGAAAATATGTGCCCCTCCGTCCGTTGTTGACTGGGTAATTTTTTCACACCTGTGTGGGTTGATCACGCGAGGTGAGAAGTTTCTTCGCAGTTTGCCGTTTAAGCGCGCGAAATCTTATGATAGTTGCTACGCCGGTGCAACGCGGCGGACCGGACATCCATGGCCCGGTTGTGCTGAGTCGAAGAAACCGGACCATGACGCGTCGGTTCCGGCAGAGCGTTGAATCGCAGGCTCGGAACGGTTTATTGCCAGTAGCGCTTCCGAAAGCGGCAACTTTGGCGCCCGTCGAGCTCCGCGCTCTCCAACGCCCGTCGACGTCAGAGCCCCATCGGAAAGCGATACTCTTTTATTGGTGACATCTGAGGGATTTTCGGCCGGGATTCCATCCAACCTGTTGGAATAATCAACAGTGTCGGGATTTCGCGAAGCTTCCGGGCCTCTCCATGAAGATATAGTGTATTTGCTTCGGAAGAAAATTTTCCGGAAGCCCTCTTCAACGTCTCTTCATGCGCGCTGCGAAAAAACCGTCCGGTGCCTCCCCCCGAGGGGGAAACGTCCGAAGAAATCCATCCCGGTCCACCGCATTCTCTAAGCAGACCTCTTCGGGTTTTATGGGTGAGACCTCGTAGTCCGGCGCTTCGGCGAGGAATTGCCGGATCACTTCGTCCGTCTCCTCTCTGGAAACCGTGCACACCGAATAGAGGAGCGTTCCTCCCGATTTGAGTGCCTTGGAGGTCGATCTGAGGATCTGCAACTGCCTGTGCGCCGAAGCCGCGGGATCTTCCGGGCGGATTCGATACTTGACTTCGGGATTGTGCCGAAGAACCCCGAGGTTGGTGCACGGTGCGTCCACAAGGATGCGGTCGAAGAGACCGAGCCCCGAGATGACTCCCTCGTCCCGGGCGTCTCCGCGCTTGGCCTCGAAACCGGTTACTCCGAGCCGTTTCAGATTCTTTTTGGTCTCCCGCAAACGTGGAGGATCCGAATCCATGGCTGTCAGGGACAATGCGTTGTCCAGAAGAGCAGCCAAGTGAGCTGTTTTCCCCCCCGGCGCAGCGCACGCGTCGAGAATTCTTTCACCGGGGAGTGCGCCCAGAAGAGGGGCGATCATTTGGGAGGCTCTCTCCTGAACGGCAAAGAGCCCTTGACGAAAACCGGGCATTTCATGCACCGGTCCCCCGGAAGAAGTGATGCTGAGCGCGTCGGGATCGTGCAACGATCGCGCGGCCTGCACCTCTGCCCGGGAAAAGAGCTCCAGGAGGCCGTCGGAATCGATCTTGATACGGTTGACCCGCACTATCAGCGGCGCCCGTGAATTATTGAACTCCAGAGCCACCCGAGTGGTCTCCGGCCCCAGCTCGTCAATCCACCGCTCCACCAGCCAGAGAGGGTGCGAGTAGTAAGAGGAAAGAGATTCAGGGTCGTCTCCCGGGGTCAGATCCAGCGTCTCCACGTCCCTTATAGCGCGTCTCAGGATCGCGTTCACAAAGCCGTCACGGCCCGGGAAGCGTCCTTTGGCCTGGATCACCGCCTCATTGACCGCTGCATGGCTGGGAATACGATCGAGAAGGATCAACTGGTACAGGGCGATTCGAAGAATGTCTCTCAGGAGAGGCGGGAATCCGCGCTGGGGCTTGTCCAGCAATCGGTCTATGACCGCGTCAAGTCGGAGCCTCCAGCGCAACACGCCGTACACCAGCTCGGTGGCGAGTGCTCGATCTTCCCGGGAGAGCCCCCGTGCGTCCAGCGTCTCCGCCAGAACAGGTTCCGCAAAGCGGCCTCCTCGTACCGTGTCCAGCACGTCCAGGGCTGCTTCCCTGGACGCGCCGGCCTGACTTGTTCGCTTCCCTGTGGTTTTCAGTAGCCCGCCTTGGCTTGGAGTCGAGCAATGCGCTCTTCAATGGGAGGGTGGGTTGAGAAGAGACCTGCGATTCCACCGCCAAAAAGAGGACTGACGATGAACATGTGGGCCGTGGCCTGGTTTGCGTCCATGGGAACCGCCTCGGTGCCGCGTCGCAGCTTGTCCAGGGCATAGGCCAGCCACATGGGGTGGCCGCAGATTTCGGCTCCGGCATCGTCCGCCAGGTACTCTCTGGATCGAGAGATGGCCATCTGAATGATGCTTGCCGCCAACGGCGCTAGAATCATCATGAGGATCATCCCTACAATGGAGCCGCGTCCCCCTTCCTCGTCGTCGGAGCGCGATCCTCCGAAGAGAAAAGCAAACTGAGCCACGTAGGTTATGGCCGTACCGATGGTTGCAGCGACGCTCTGGATGAGAATATCCCGGTGCTTCACGTGTCCCAGCTCGTGTCCGATCACTCCTGCAAGCTCTTCCCATGACAGGAGCCGCAAGATGCCTTCCGTGCATGCCACAGCGGCGTGGGACGGATTGCGGCCCGTGGCAAATGCGTTGGGCGAGGGATCGGGAATGATGTAGACCCTCGGCATGGGCAAGCCGGCTCGGGAAGACAGATCTCGAACGAGATTGTACAGATCGGGCGCTTCTTGTTCCGTGACCTCTTGAGCGTTGTACATTCTCAGTACTATCTTATCGCTGAACCAGTAGCTGCCGAAATTGAGGACCAGCGCAATGACCAGGGCGATTGTGGCCCCGCTCCTGCCGCCCATGTAGCCGCCGATGACCACCAAGAGGCCGCCCAGAGCGGCCAAGAGTACTACCGTCTTGACTTGGTTCATATGTTGTCCCCGCTTACGTTCTTTGTGCGCTCGACAAAGGATCTTTCTCTCATACACGCGGCACTTGGATCACAGTGGTACCGAGGCCGCCGGCTCCGCCATGTTTCGACAACGTCTCACTCGAAATAGTCACCGATTTTCAAACGGCGGCCTCGCGCAAATGCAGCCGCGGCGATACGACTCTTCCCGGCCGCCTGCACTTCCTTCAGTGCCAGAAGCCCGTTTCCGGTTCCTGCCACGATGGCTTCACCGGAGACCTCTTCGATCCGTCCCGGCGTCCCTTTCCCTTCTCGGGCCTCGGCCTTCCAGACTTTGACGATCTCTCCGGAAAGACTCACGAAAGCCCCCGGCCAGGGGTTCATGGCCCTCACCTGCCGGTCAAGGTACTCAGCATCCAAATTCCATTTGAGTCGTCCGTCTTGTTTTGTCAACAGGCTTGTGTACGTGGCCATGGAATGATCCTGAGGAGAAGGCTTTACAGTGCCGTCGAGCAAGCCTTTAAGCGTTTCGACCACCAGATCGGCCCCAAGTTCCTTGAGTTTGTCGTGGAGTGACCCTGTGGTGTCCCGGGGCTCGATGGGCACTTCCCGTTTGAGCAGCATGTCTCCCGTATCCATTCCCCGATCCATGAACATGGTCGTCACGCCGGTGACCCGGTCGCCGGCCAGAATGGCCCCCGCGATCGGTGAAGCCCCCCGATGACGAGGCAGGAGAGAACCGTGGAGGTTCACACAACCCAAGCGCGGTGCGTCCAGGATAGTCTGCGGGAGGAGTTTGCCATAGGCCACCACCACGATGAAATCGGCCGACCAGTCGTTCACCGCCCGGATGACCTCGGGGGACGCCATTTTTTCGGGCTGGAGCACCTGCAGACCGATCTCCAGGGCCGCGGCTTTGACTTCGGTCGGGACCGTTTTTCGGCCCCGACCCCGCTGTTTGTCCGGTTGCGTCACGACGCCGGTGACGAGGAAATGGGCGTTCAGCGCCCTCAAGGTAGGAACGGCGAATTCGGGGGAGCCCATGAACCCCACACGAACCGTCACTTACCCCTCCTGCCGGCCTTCTTGATACGTCGGTTGTAGAGACCTCTTTTGAGTGCGGACGCGTGGTCCAGGATGGTGGTACCTTGGAGATGGTCTATCTCGTGCTGAAGAACCCTGGCGAGCAGACCGTCGGTCTCGATGGTTACCGGATGGCCGTCGAGGTCAAGCGCCTTGACCTGGACGTGCGTGGCCCTCTTTACCTCCACTTCAAGCTCGGGAACGCTGAGGCATCCTTCTTCTCTGAAATCCTCTCCCTCGCACCCGCAAATTTGAGGATTGATCAGGATGATAGGAGCTTTCTTCTTGTCCTTGGGTTCGGCATACGCGTAGGCCACGTCCACCACAACCAATTGAACGGCGTGTCCGACCTGGTTGGCCGCCAACCCTATGCCGGGAGCCTTGTACATGGTCTCAGCCATATCAAGAGCAAGCTCCCGCACACTATCGTCAATATCGGCGATCTCTGCAGCCTTCTTCTTCAATGCTTCGTGGGGAACCACCACGATGGAGCGTACAGACATACTGAATCCCCTTGCTCTTCTTTTCAGTAATATGGGTATGAGGACCGCGCACTGTCAAGCTGAACTCGGTCCCGGGGAGCAGGAAGGAAGGAAATGAGAATGTCGCGGACATTTGTGCAACAGCATGTTAAGAGCCGCATCCCTGTCGGGAAGTGACGCGACACCCACTCCGGTCACGTGCGTCAGCTGCTTCATGGTTGATCTCCCGGACCTGACGCAGCAACCGCGTCCCGCAGAGGCGCACCGTGAATAGACGTGGGTTTCAACCCACGGGAAATTGCTCATGAAATTTACCGCTAAATCTCCAGGAGCACCATATTGTCCACATGGATCGCTTCTTCGTTGCGACGATAACCGAGAATCCAGTCTATCTCCGCGGTCTGATGGCCCTTGATCTTGTCCATTTCATCGGACGAATAGTTGATCAGCCCCAAGGCTATCGGTCTCTTGCCCTGGTCCAGAACCCGCACCGCAGCGCCATGCTCGAAATGTCCCACCACATCGGACACACCGATGGGCAACAAGCTCTTTCCGCTGGAGTTTAAGGCGCGAGCCGCCCCTGCATCGACGATGACTTCCCCCTCGGGTTCGAGGTTGTACCGAATCCAATGCTTTCTCGAGGATATCGTCTCTTTTGCCGGGAGGATAATGGTGCCGCACATGTCGCCTTCCAGGGTGCGCGCTATTATCTCGGGCGTCTTGCCCTTGGCGATGATCATGGGAATGCCCGATATCCTCACCTTCCCGGCCGCCTCCAATTTGGAAGCCATACCGCCCCTGCCCGATCGGGACGACGTGTCGCCGGCCAAACACATGATTTCGGGAGTAATATCCTCTATGACCGGAATCAGGCACGCGTTCTCGTTGATTCTCGGATCGCAGTCCATCACCCCCTCTATGTCGGTGAGGGTCAACAGGAGGTCGGCATCGGCTAGAGTGGCTACCAGAGCCGAGAGATTATCGTTGTCTCCCAGCTTGATCTCTTCCACGACGACGGTATCGTTTTCATTGATGATTGGGACCACATCCCAGGAGAGGAGCGTGATGAGCGTATTACGGGCATTGAGGTACCGGCGCCTGTGCGCGAGATCGTCCTTGGTGAGGAGCATCTGACCGACACGCATACCGTGCTTCCCGAAGGCGTCTTCGTAGGCGGCCATGAGCCTGCTCTGTCCCACCGACGCGGCGGCCTGTTTCTGAGGAATGGTCCTCGCCCCTTCTTTGAGGTTGATGTGGCGGACTCCGGCCGCGATGGCCCCTGATGACACGATGATGAATTCCTTGCCGGCCCTCTTGTACCGGCAGACGTCATCGACGAGACCGCCGATGATCTCGAAATCCAGACCGTGCTCGGTGGTCACCACACTGGAGCCCAGTTTCAGGACGATCCGTCTTACCGAGGAGAGCATGCCTTTTCTTGCGAGTGCGGTATTCATGAAGACCTGCGCATGCGTTTCAACAATCTGGCCGTGCGGGCAACCAGCTCTTTAACGCCTTCTCCCGTGGCCGCAGATATCTCAAGAACCGGCAGACGTCTCTTGACGAGCGACTCCTTGAGGCCGGCCGCGGCCTCCCGATTTTCGGGCACATCCATCTTCGTGATTACCACCAACATGGGGGTGTCCGCCAGGGTGGAATCGTATGATTTCAGCTCTTGCATGATAATTTCAAACCGCTCCGTCGCGGAGGGACTCAAGTCGGGCGCCGGGTCCACGAGATGGAGCAGAACCCTCGTTCGCTCCACGTGACGGAGAAAGCGGTGCCCCATTCCCGCGCCCTTGTGCGCGTCTTGAATAAGTCCGGGTATGTCGGCGACGACAAAATCGACACCGCCCGGACCTCGAACCACGCCCAAGCCGGGAACCTTAGTGGTGAACGGATAGTCGGCTATTTTGGGCCGGGCATTGCTTATCACGGAAATCAGGGTGGATTTCCCCGCGTTGGGCAGTCCAATCAAGCCCACGTCGGCAATAAGCTTGAGCTCCAGCCTGACATGACGCTCTTGGCCGGGCCAGCCTTCCTCGTGGCGTCTGGGCGCCCGATCCCGCGACGTGGCAAACCGGGCATTACCTCTTCCGCCGTCGCCGCCTTTGGCAGCCACCACTCGAGCTCCGGGTCGATCGAGATCCGCTATCAATTCGCCCGAATCGTCGTCCCACAAGACCGTGCCCACCGGCACCTTGACCACGAGGTCAGCCGCGGAGCGACCGTGCATGTCCTTCCCTTTGCCGTGAACCCCCCGTTTCGCCCGGAAGAGCTGCCGGTACTGGCAGTCCAGGAGCGTGTTGAGGGACTCAACAGCGAGAAAGATTATGTCGCCGCCTTTTCCGCCGTCACCGCCGTCAGGACCACCTTTCGGCACATAGGCCTCCCGGCGAAAACTGAGACACCCGTTGCCGCCGTTGCCGGAGACAACTGTGATACGGGCTTGATCTACGAATTTCAAGGTGATATCGGGGGCGGTTGTGGCCGCGGAATACGCCGGGCCAACTCGGGCAGCCCACAGGGCGTTGGGTTACCGGGAACGACGACGAGGTCCGCCCATCCCAGGAGCCCGTCCCCGGCAACATTGCCGCCGGGATCGGACCGAACAGGGATTGGGGAACCGTACGAGGGCGAGATAATTTACTCCGCAGCCGGGACGATTACGACGCGTTTGCGATTGCGGTCTTTGCGCTCGAACTTTACGATCCCGTCAATTTTTGCGAAGAGGGTGTAATCCCGGCCCATGCCGACGTTTTCTCCGGGATGAATTGCCGTGCCTTTTTGGCGGACCAGGATGGAGCCTGCCCGTACCGTCTGCCCGGCAAAACGCTTGACACCGAGTCTCTGACCAGGGGAGTCCCGACCGTTCCTGGAACTTCCTCCTGCCTTTTTGTGGGCCATGGTCTTCCTCCTATACTCTACGCCTCAGCGGTTTGGTCCGGTGCGGTTTCGACAGGTCGATCCGCGGACAATGCAGGAGCCGAACCGACAATGTCGTCTATTCTGAGCAACGTGTACCATTGACGATGCCCCTGCTTTTTGTGGTAGCCCTTACGGCGTTTCTTCTTGAAGACGACGATCTTGCGGTCACGGGCCGTGCGGACGATGGTGGCCTTCACCGTTGCGTCTTCGATCATCGGGGTTCCGAGGCGGATGCCTTCAGCGGTCGTCAAAGCGAGGACCTGATCGAGGTCGACCTGAGTTCCGGGGTCTCCCACGACCTTCTCGACCTTGAGCTGATCGCCGGTCTGAACCTTGTATTGCTTTCCGCCGGTTTGAACGATGGCGTACATGTTCTAGCCTCCTGAACGATAACAAGCCATTAAAGCACCGGACCGAATCTCTGTCAAGGGAAAAAGCGCGATATCAAACACTTCAGGTTCTTCGGGCGGCAACCCCCTTCAACCTTACCACGGTGAACCGAGCGAGCCAATATCACCGGGACGGTTTCGGCCCCTTCGCTTCGACCGCGCTCGGCCCGGTGAGAGCAAACCAATGGGTCGTTCTCAGGCAGATTTTCACAAGCATCAACATGACGGGGACCTCGATGAGAACCCCTACCACCGTTGCCAAAGACGCGCCGGACGACAACCCGAAGAGCATGGTGGACGTTGCGATGGCCACCTCGAAGTGGTTCGACGCGCCTATCATGGCGGACGGGGCCGCATCGTCGTACGTGAGCTTCAGTAATCGAGCCGCGCCGTAAGTGAGCCAAAAGATCAGGTTTGTTTGTATGAAGAGAGGAATGGCGATCCAAAGGATTGTGAGGGGGTTGGATACGATGACTTCTCCCTTGAACGAGAAGAGGAGCACCAGGGTGATCAACAGGGCCACGATGGTTATGGGGGTAAGGATATGGAGAAACTCTTCCTTAAACCATTTCTCTCCCTTGGCCTGTACGATCAATCGCCGGGAAAAATAGCCCGCGATCAAGGGCAGCGCCACGTAAATCCCTATGGAGAGGAGCAGCGCCTGCCACGGGACCGGCAGTCTTCCTACGCCCAACAGAAATCCGCCGAGCGGTCCGTAGAGGAAGAGCATGGTCAGTGAATTCACGGCCACCATTACCAGGGTATGGCCGTCGTTTCCCTTGGCCAGAAATCCCCATACCAAGACCATGGCGGTGCACGGCGCGATCCCCAACAGGATGCATCCGGCCAGGTAGCTGCGCCACAGAGGCACCTCGAGCATTTTGGCGCCTTTGAAGAGAACCACTTTGCCCACCCCATGGGCCGCACCCACGGGTAAATCCAAACCCAGCGGCATTTTCACGTAATCCACGGCATGAGGCCCGATGAACGCGAGAAACAATGTGCCGAGGAAGAAAACGGAGATGGCGTACATGGTGAACGGCTTCACGGCCCAGTTAAAGAACAGGGTGAGACAGACGGGCTTCACGCTTTTTCCCGCCTGAAGGACCTCGGCGAAATCGATCTTCACCATGATGGGATACATCATGAAAAACAGGCAGACGGCAATCGGTATCGATACTACCGGTGCCTCGTTGACGTATATGGCCAGCCCATCGAGGTATTGAGCCACCCCGGGCGCGGCTTTGCCGAGAACGATGCCTGCCGCTATACAGAGGAGCACCCACAGCGACAGGTACCTCTCGAAGAGTGACAAGCCCTTGGGCTCCTTGGTAATGCAAGCTTCAGTGACGGCCATGGCCTACCTCCCGGGACAGAGTGTGCCTCATCGAGCTCTCCCACAACAATCGGCCTTCGTGTCGGACCGGACGACTCCGCAGGGATGGTTCACCGGACTTTTCCGCGTCGATCGGTACCGGATTGTCAAAAGAACATCATTGCACAGGCCGCCCGGACAAAAGATCGATCAGCGTGCGTACCGTTTCGTCGCCGAGCCTGCAGTCGATGTTCCTTCCGCGCCTTTCGACCCGAAGCAGTCCCGCTCTCCGGAGCTCCTTCACGTGATGGGACACGGTGGTCCGGGCGATCCCCAGATCCTTACCCACATCGCCAACGCACTCCTTTATTTCGTCGTCAAAGGCACAAGTGGCTCCCGGCGGACAATTCGTCAGCAGCCGCAGGAAAATGGTCAAGCGATGGGGGTTGGAGAGTGCCTTGAATATTTCCGCGAATCGTTGGAGCTCATCTGAGGTATACGTTGACATGTCTAAACAGGTAAACTTATTGCCCCCTCATGTCAAGCACAAAGAAAGAGAACGCTACCGAATGCCCGCCTGTTGATACCCTTGCGCATCATAAAAGCCTCTGATTCACCCGAGGCGCAGCCACGGGCGGCTTTCTCCAAGATTGTTATCCTTCGCTGTAGCGTCTCGGCTATGGGAGTTGGTATCAAAGAGGGATAGGAGTCCGGAGATGCAGTCGCCTCTCGCGGGGCATGCGTCCATGTTCGGATAGGTTATCCGATGCCATGTGGGACTGATGGCCTTGCAACAGGGGTCAGGGGCTGGTTACCTGGTAGGTGTACGAGAACTTTATGCCGTTGCAGCAATCGGAGCACGTCCGATGGCCGTAACTCTTGCATGCCAAATCAGCCTCGTAGCCAATATCCGGGGACTTGTCGATGGGTATGACAAAGGAGAAGTTGGCTACGGAGCCATCATTGAGGCAGCGACAAGTCACGTGACATTTGGTCCAAACCTGCACCGCGGCCGCGGGCAAACACCATCCTACCGACAAAACCGCCGCGAGGAACAGAACCGCTGCTCTCTTTGACAGGCTCATTGCACTACCCGTTCTCGTTGAATGTGACGCAGTCTATCACAGTCCCTCAGCCTAATGCAACAAGTGTTGCGCCTTCTCGGGCGACTGCCGCACCGGTTGAGATCGACTCGCGCTCAATCCGGCGCACCTGAGGGAACGGTGCTGCCGTTCGGCACAAGTACCACGAGTGACGGGCGCCGCATGTATAAGCGAATCACCGGGGCCGTGCCGATAGAGACCCGGGCCCCCTATGCTTCATTTGAATGCGAAGACCTTCTCCTCTCCTCCCGGAGGAGTTATGAAGAGCTGGATTCCGTTGGGACCGGTGGTCTGAAAATAATCGAGAAACATCTCATGACTTCCCGCTTTCATTTCGACGGTACCCGATTTATCGATATGCTTGCCGGGACCCGATGCATCCACCACCAGATTCTTGCCGAGAATCAGGCGCGCTCCGTCATTGCACACGATTCGGAATTTGTATGCCCCGGCTTCCTCATTCGTAAGGGTGAACTTTACGTAGAACCTCAGTCCCAGCCAATCCTCTCGCTGCGGCACCCCGGGGAATTCTTGGGACCCCCTGTCAAGAGGATAGTCAATGGCATTGGTAAAAAACATCCCGGAGGGAGAAAGCTTGTTGAAATTGGGCAATCGCTTTGTCCCGGGCTTGAGGAAGTAGACGAACGCGGGAATCTGGCTCAGGTTCCCCTCTTCCGAGGAGAAGCCCTGCAGGGGTCTCGCCGGTGCGAAGAGGGCCTCGTCGCCTCTGGGCGGAGTCATATAGAGCTGGAGCTTCGGATCGCCCGCGGCATTGAAATAGTCCACGGAAATGGGATAGCTCCCTTCCTGGAGAAAAGCCCATCCGAGCTTCCCTTTGGCATCGGCCTTCGAGCCTCTCTCGGTCTCGGCGACCACGTGTTTGCCGATAACGACCTTGGCAACGTCGTCGGCAACGAGCCTGAAAGCGAAAATCCCCGCTCCTTTGACCTGGAAGAACCCTTGATAGTTCACACCCACCATTTCTTTCCTACCCGGCAATCCGGGTATCCCGTCGCTGCCGGAGATATTCAATTCCGGCGCGATGAGTCTTCCGATGGGGCTCAGGCGGCTGAGATCGGGACCGGTGGGGTAGTTGCCCTTGGGAACGAAATAGACCTGACCCCAGAGGACGTCGTACGGTTTCGCGGGCTCTTTCCAACCGGCAAGCCCTTTGCCTATATCGAAAACCTGCTCGGGCCCCAAGGGGGGCTGTACGAAGAGCTTGAGAACCGGATTGCCTTTGGCGTTGAAGCTATCCACAATTATGCTGTGGACCCCTTCGGAGAGATGAGCGTACCCGTTCTTGGAAGAGGGAGCGTGAACGCCGTCATTCTCGATGAGGGTCTTGTCGTCTATATGCATACGGGCTCCGTCCTTGCTCTGGAGCCTCCATTTGAATATTCCCTCCCCTGCAACGAGAAACATCCCCATGAACCGCATTCCCAGCGCTTCGGCTTTCGAGGGGATGCCCGCCGGTTCTTTCTCTCCCTGCGCGGGATCGAGGTCGATTCTGTTCGACGTGACCGATCCTGTGGGGCGAAAGGCACTGTAATCAGGGAGAGCTGTAATATCTTCCGGGAGCTTGTACAGGTTGACCGTGAAAACCCCTTTCCCGCCCGGAGCCATCGCAGCGACGGGACCTCTCGGAACCGGTTGAGCAGGAGCACCCTCTTCCTTGGGTTTCGCCTGACTTTCGGCCGGGCCTCTCTCGGAAATGCCGGGGCCTACCCGTGGTTGACCTTCCGGCTTAAGACCGAAGGGGCCGGACGGTCGGTCGGTCGGAGAAGTCTGCTGCGGTGCCCTTTCAGTGGTTCCACCTGGCCTTTGGGACTCTTCTCCCCCGGGCTTGACCGCTGTCCCCGCGGGTCCGGCGGACTCAACCTGAAACGACTCGATCTGGTCCGGATTGAATTTCAGGGGAACCTTCTGGGTTGACCCGTCCTTTCTCTTGATAACCAGGTAATCGTCCCCGAATCCGGGCACGACAGTCGCGAGGAGTACAACTCCGAGCACGATAACAACAATCGAAAGCAAAGATGATCTCATCTGGTCACCTCGTCCCCTGCGGAGCGGGAGCGTGGATCGATACTTGGGAGAGAGACGACAGGGTCGAGCTCTCAATACGACCGCCGGACCTCCGGGAAGCCGGTTCGAAAAAGAGGGGAAACGCAGGCTCCACGGCTATCTGTCCGATTAGGACCCGTGGGGCGCCGGCGTGTTCCGGCGTTTCCCGGCGAAAGGCGGTCATAGATTCGGTTGAGCCTTGCGGCTTAAGCCGATCTCCACGCGCCGATGCCAATGCCCTCAAGTAACCGGGCAAATCCGTAACTCCACTTTATCATAGCATTTTGCTATTCAAGGTCAAGTCACCGGCTACACTTGGCCTTCCGTCGGCCGGTGGCAGCCGAGTTTCCAAATCCCTCGCCGGGGTTCTAAGCCCGATGAGCCGGTCCGGAACAGGTCGGCCTCATTACCGACTCCCCGTCCCGACCAGTGATGCGTACCCCTTGAGCCGAGGGCGTCCGGAGTCCGAAGCAGAGGGAGCCGAAGCGCGTGTACCGCTTACTTTGGAGTAGACCCCCATGACCTTTCGGACGAACCGTTTGGCCGGGTCCGAGCCCGTAAGCTTTTTCACTCGCCCGGGGCCGATATTGTACGCGGCGAGGGCGAGATAGGTTGAGTTGGAATGGCTTCGATACCGTTCGAAACAGTAACGCAGGTACCCGGCTCCTGCCATGACGTTTTGATAGGGGTCCCAGGGATCGGTTACTCCCATGATCTTCATCACGAGGGGTCTGATCTGCATGAGACCGCGAGCCCCGCAGTTCGACACGGCTCGGGTTCTGAAGCTTGATTCCACAAATGCCACGGATGCGATGAAAGCAGGATCGATCTCGTACTCCTTTGCTGCGGCGAGGAAGATGGGTGCGTGATGGGGACTGCCTCCGAGGGATCTCACCACACCGGCCACCCGTGCAAGCTCTCGATGCTTCCATAGGGTCTCACCCATATCGGTGGACGGCATGTTGGTTTGCGCCTCCATGATAGGCCTCATGTCCCGTCGCGAGGGAGTCCGCCTGTCCGCGAAAACGTTTTCCACTGCGCCGGACAACAGGCTGCCCAAAGAGAGGAGGACTATCCCGTGTCTCCACATCATTATGCACCTGAGGGGGCCGCACTCTTGGCGGTGATTTCCTCGTGAAGCTCTTCACCCACCGGGGTCGCGGCTATCACTTCGTCTTCTTCCAGGGGCTCGGCGCCTTCTTCTTCGTATGCCTGCCATGCCGAGGGATAACGCTCGACAAAATTGATCTGGAACGGCAGGAATTTTAGCCTGCCCACGTCTTTGGCAAGACGTCCGGAAGTCTCGAGACCAACCAATTCCCTCACTCCTTCCGGAGTCACCGCTTCCGAGATCGCTTCAGCCGAGAAGAAACGGACGTTGAACGCGCACGAGCTCAACGGGTTAAACAGCCTCTCCGGCGCCACTATTCCCTTGAGATCGGGAAGCACCTTGCGCTCGAAATCCCCTTTGGCCTCGACATAGACCAGGCTCGATCTGAACCGGTAAATCGACATGAGCGAACGTGCCTGATCCAGGAAATTCTTGCCGAGGAGAATCAAGGTGACATTGAGAAACACATCCGCAATAAGCCCGAGAAGATACATGCGGAAGAAGTCTTCATAACTAACTGAAAAACTGGGATATTGCATGAGCACAATCTGCAGGAATCCGAAGAGAACCATCGCCGATCCGAGAAGCAAACACATGAGAGCCGCCGGCCGACACGAGGTCCTCACGTACGCGGGGAAGCTCTCTACGATGGTCCCGATGAGTGTCTCTCCGTCATCGCACACGACCGGTTTGGACCGGGAGATTCGGTTGGGAAAGCCCCTATGGGCAAACATCTTGGAGCCCTCTTCCAGGACCGCGAAAAAGATCGAAGGATGCCCTTTGCCCTCGACGATCATCGAATCCATCTCACGGCTTGCGCCGGGCTTCTTCAACGGGATGAGGCTTAATGAAATGACAAACTTGCACACGCACACGGCACCAAGAAGATTGTAGAAGGCATTTGGCGAGGGCAGGACATACCCCGTCCCCAAACCGAGGTTCTCCAGATAAGGAGGCAGGTATTCGAGTAATTTGAAGAGAAAATGAATGATGACTCCGGCAAAAGCCGCTTTCCAGATGAACCGAAAATTCCGGCGAATGATCTCCCCGGGGATTTCCGCTATGTACCGCGCGTTGGACCACAGTCGGCCCAGAATGAAGAAGACCAGTGACGGCGCCCGGTCGTACGAGCGGAGACGCCCTTCCTTAAGACCGAGAGAGACGCCTTCCGGGCGATAGTAATCGCCGGGGCACCCCAGCAACAGGTGAAGCCTTGCCATAAACCGCAGGCCGCCGAAAAGCCAGCTCAGGCCCACAATCACGCCTGCCATGGCTGCTACCGTCGTGATGAAGGTACCCAAAATAAAGGGAATGTAGTTCAGGATGAACTGATTGACTTGCTCGGGAAGCCGGAGAGGAAAAAACTCCCGCAACTCGTACAGGCGAGTCAATGACCCAAGGATTACAAGCACTCCCAGCGCCGTGAGAATTATCCCATACAGCAGCGTGTGATTGGGCAATTTCACCGTTTCGCTGGAGCGTCCTGAGAGAATGGAAAACATGCCATACTCCGGAAAGCGTTCTCCGGATGCTTTAACAGATCATAGATATCCTGTCAAATGAAAATGTTATCAACAGATGTTAAACCAATTTCCGCGCCTCGGACGGATTCAGTGGGTTCTACTACCGGACAGTCCCTGCGAGTGCTCTTGAGAAACCACTCGTCAGGTGATTTCAAGAGCACTCCGCACGGGGACGTTTCAGTCCTTCCGGCATCTTCCTATTTTTCGGAACGATCGACAACGCTCCGAAAAGGAGTGACTTTGAGGAATTTCAGCAGTTCCTCGAGAGGTCCGTAGTCCTGAGCTTCAACGAATCGTTCTACTTTGCATGGCGCCAGAGCCGGGTGATTTGTAGGAATTCCCAGGAGGACCTGTTTGAGTTTTTCGGCGATACCGGGGTCCGTCTTGCCGAGGGCTGCTATCGGCCACGTGGGGTACAGAGGCGTGCTGCAGTATTCCGGGAAGTTCTCGTGACGCATCGCATGAATGATCACTAAGTCCCTGGAATCTATTTTGCGTTCCCTCTGCATATTCTCAATAATATTGGTACGTACCGTTCCTACGTCCGCCGTCCCCTTGAGCACCGCCTCCACCACGGCGTCATGGGTTTGTCCTTCCAGGAGCTTGGTACAAACCTTTTCGGGTACGATACCCTCTTTCACCATGACGCCTTTCTCAAAGAGCCACCCCCCGGCTGACGAGAATTTCGGACACATGAGTATTTTCCCCGGAATATCCTTAACGGTACGGACATCTCCGCCGTTCTTCGCGAAGATAACGCCGCCGAAGAGAACCCCGGAGCCCTGGTTCTTGACGGTCACCAGTGCTTTAGCGCCGTAGATCACCTTGGCACGCACGTAAAACCAAGAGTTTGCAAAGACAAACTGCTGCCGGTTATTCGAGCAGAAATCCATGACCTCAGTGAATTTCAGCGGCCGAAACGTCACCTTGTCGCCCATTTGGCTGCTGAGATAGTCGCCGAGGGCCGACCATTCCTTTTCCGCCACGTCCGCTCCGCGGCGAGCGAGGATTCCGATTTGGATCTCAGCCCACGCCGTGGTGCCCTCCCAGGTCGTCATAATAAGGAAAAGGACGAGCAGGAAAATTCTTTTCATGTGAGGCTCCTTAAATCCGGCACGATCGAGCCGGAGTGATCTGGATCGGTACATCCATCCCGGCCGGCAGAGGCGAAAACCCTGGAGTCAGCAGGCAGATGCCTAACGATCTTTTAACAAATTATAGGTCGTCGGCAGTGTCGGCCTCAAGAAAAAAAGTCAGTGAATTTGTGGTATCCCGTTTTGATGACGAAAAGACGCGACCACGACAATGTTCGCATGGTAAACTGACCGAGTTGATCGGAGCACGCGGGACCCGTTCTAGTGGAGCGCTTTCAACATTGCGGGAAACACGGAGAGCTTTGGGGCCATCGGAAGGTCTACGGACAGCCGCCGGCGTTTCGCTAGAACAGCCACGCAAGGTCTGGAGGCTATTAGACCATGAGTAAGACGGACGAGGCGGGACTGGGTCTGCATCTGCCTGTTGGAGCGCGCCACTACAGAGCTTTTGTCGGGCCGCCCCAGAATTTTGATCTCGTCTGCGCAATGCAGTTCAACTTGCTGACTCTTCTCGGTTTGAGAGAGCACCACAGTCTTCTGGACATAGGCTGCGGGTCGCTTCGAGCAGGTAAGCTCCTTATACCGTATCTGCTGCCCGACCGGTATTTTGGCATTGAGCCCGAGGAATGGCTTGTTGAAGAAGGAATTGAAAACGAAATAGGCCGATCCCTCGTGGAGATCAAGAGACCGACGTTCGGTAACGACCGGAATTTCGCTCTTTCGGCTTTTGGGAGAAAATTCGATTTCTTAGTCGCCCAATCGATCTTCTCCCATGCGTCCCGGTTGCAAATCCACCGGTGTATGGAAGAGGCTGCAAAGGTGATGCACCCTCAGTCAATCTTTTGTGCCACCTTTGTGCAGGGACCGGAAAATTATTCAGGAACAGCGTGGGTCTATCCGGGGTGCGTGACGTACACCCTTGAGTTTCTTGAGAGTCTCGTACGAGAGCACGGCATGTGGATGACCCTCCTGGACTGGCCGCATCCGTATCAGCAAACCTGGGTTGCAATTGCGTATGCCGACAAGACCGTGAACAAGGAGATCTCTTCGAGATTCCGGTCTCAAGAGAACCTGAGAGCATGTCAGGAAAAGTTGAGCAAGTTGGAGAATCATCCGTATGTGCGGCTGGGGCTCGCTGTCCGCAGACGGTATCAGCAGCTCAGAGGATTAATGAGGGGATTATAGACGAGCGTTTCCGAAGTTGCGGAAATGAAGGGTCCCGTCCTCCGTACCGCTCACTGGCGGTGTGCGGCCGGGATTTGTCCTTCCCAGTGGCGTTTGGCAAAATCCGTGACCATTTGAGCCAGAAACGGTTCCAGGTCCGTCCTGGGAACGCCGAACAGTCCGTGAAACCGTAACGACTCTTAAAGCCATCCTCCTTCACGGAGACGTGTCCGCCCCTCTGCGTCTACTTCGTCCACTTCGGTTCCCGGTACCGTCGATCTGAACAGACGTCGCAGCACGATGGAAAGCTCGACGAGGTTGCCGTGACCGAACGCTATTACTGAGAGAATCCAATCCGGTTTGTCGTCTGCCACGACGAGGCAACCCTTGGATTCAAATGTCGATGCAAGACGATTCCGTATGATTGCTCCCACAGGCTCGTCGCAGGCGACCTCCACTTTGATGCGGACGAGTTGAGGATTTGCGTCAGGGGATTTCCTTGCCCGCCTGATCTCTTCCAATTGGAGAACAGGCGGGTGATCGGTTCTCGACGGGTTGGTATTTTCACTCATAAGGGTAACTTTTCTCAGTCTTTAGAAGCTGTTGGAAGCCCGTTTCCGTCGGTTGAAACCGACGGCTATTGTTGGTCCGCCCTTTCAGGGCAGAATTTTCCGCGCCCCGCTGGGACGCACCAGCAGTAGACGTGGGTTTTAACCCACGGCAAATCCACGCAGCTCATGCCGGCTTCTTACCGTCGGTTGAAACCGACGGCTATTGTTGGTCTGCCCTTTCAGGGCATGAGTCTCCAGCGCCAAGAGCATTTTGCCGAGGCGCCGGTTGCGGGTACTTCCGGGAACATCAGATGCCGTCAATCACTGAACATCGGGCCTTCCGTTGAGGAGCTTGACGACAAAATTGCCGTTTGCGTACTCAATAAGGTTGAGTGCGCTGAAGTCCTGGCCCAAGCGAAACAGGTTGCCCAACGGCATTCCGAGCAGATGACAGAGAATCACTCGGTTGACTCCCGAATGTGCCGTGATCAGCACATTGCCGGTCGCATCGCGAGCTATTTCTTCAAACACCGGGACAATTCGAGCCTGCAGATCGGCGAAGCTCTCACCTCCGGGAGGTCGGTACCCTGCCATGTCGCGGCCCCGTGCGGCCCATTCGTCGGAAAATTCTGACCGGATGGCCTCCACGGGCATTCCGTCCCATTCCCCCAGGTCGATCTCCCGTAGGCTCGGGGTCACCTTGAGGGTGCATTCAAACTGTTCCCTCATTATTTCAGCCGTTTGACGAGATCGCTCGAGATCGCTGCACCATATTCCGTTGAATCGGATCTTCGACCATTGGCGCCGCCACCAGTATGCCTGCTCGATTCCTCTATCGGTGAGAGGCACATCGGTTTGACCCATGAACCGTTTGGGTTCGACGTTGTCGATCTCACCATGTCTGAGCAAGTAGATCATCCGATTTTACCTCGCGGTACAGCCCCGAACATTCGGAAAGCACACTATCCACCGGCTCCCCAAGGACGTTCTCGACTTTCTGCCTCAGCATCCGACACTGGTCGAATCTCTCGCGAATGGCTGCCGCCACTTTGCGATCGGTCTTGTGTCGCTGCATCTTGATTTCGAATTTATGCTCGAGGCGGACCACCCGGTCTTCTTCGACCACCCTGTCCGAGAGCCTGACGACATCCAGCTCGTCCACGGCACGATCGTCACGCACCGCCGTGCTCATATGAGCACCCACAAGCTCCGCCACCCGCGGGTAACCGAGCTTTCTCAGCATGGATTCCGCCGTGGTCGCGTGATTGGGTCTCCCTTTGGCCATGTCGTGGAGTAAGGCGGCCGCAACAACCAGCGGCTCGTTGATGTCCCATCCGAGCCCTTTCAGGGCTGCCGCCAGCGAAGAGGCAACCTCCGCCACCTTGCAACAGTGGGCCAAGACTTTTTTGCTCACGAAGCACTTTTCCACCAGCACGACCATGCATTCAGCCGGCGAAGGGATATCGTAATCCGGAATTCTGCCGCACAAAGCCCGGTAGTGCTCGGGCGTGTTGGCGTTCAGCACCACGTGCTCGTCCGCCACCTCGACTTCAACGGATCGGAGCGGCTCGGTGTTAAGGAACGATCTGAGCCCTCCGTTTCCGTGCCAATTCAGGATGCCTTCGCGCAACTCGGTGGAGATGAGAGGCGGATGCCCACGTCGGCCGAGAAAGCACGGATAGGTGGCGTGGGGAGCGCTTCTTCCGAAAACCTCTATGAGATCCCGGACCGTGGTCGATCGAACCAGAGGTACGTCCACCGGCAAGAGAAAGAAAGCCTTCCTTGAAGGTTCGAGGGCACCGATGCCGGTCCGGATCGACGAGAACATTCCATCGTCGAAACGCTCGTTGATCGCCCATCTTGCATTCCATTGCCGAAGCAACGGGATCAGATCGTCACGACGATATCCCACCACAACCAGCACATCTTCCACGCCGGCCTCTTGGAAGAGACGCACGGAGCGCTCCAGTACCGTGCGGGGGCCGTACTTCAGCAGCGGCTTGAAATCTCCCATCCGTGATGAGTAGCCTGCTGCCAAAATAATGGCGGATATCTCTTCGGGTTTTGTCATGAATGCAATCGGACTCTTTCTCTGATCATCTCGCCCACGATGCTTATGCCGATCTCCTCGGGAGTCTCCGCGAGAATCTCCGTACCGATGGGCGCATGAACTCTTGCAAGATCCTTGTCCGTGAAGCCTTCTCTCTTTAGGTCGTCGAAGATCCTGTCTCTCTTGCGACGGCTTCCTATCATGCCGATATAGTGCGCTTCCGTCTTCAGGGCCTCTCGGAGGACCGTCTTGTCGTGGAGATGCCCTCTGGTCAGAATGACGATAAAAGCGTCTTCGTCCATGTCCAACCCCTCGAAAGCACGCTCAAAAGAAGAGATGACTCGGACCTCATCCGCTCCGGGGAAACGTTCGCGATTCGCGAACTCCGATCGATCGTCGATCACCACCGTGGAGAAATCCACCATCTTTACCAAGGGAGCCACCTGTTGAGATACATGTCCCGCGCCGAAGAGGAAGGCCGTGCCGAGAAGCAACGAGGGCTCCACGAGGTATCGTCGCTCCAACAGGTTGACCACCACCGGATATCGCTCTCTGAAGGCCCCCCTTGCGATGGCATCAGCCAGAGGCTCCGGCAGATCCAGATCGCCGCAAGCTCGGCTATTGTCGACTACCAGACATCGTCTCACCTGTTTGGGTGGACTGTCTTCTCTGCCCAGGTCCGCCACGAGCAGACTCTTCTTTCTGTTTCTCTTGGCAGCTACCAGCTCCTTGAATATACGGGGGTTTTCGCCGTCTGCCGCAACAAATTCCACGAGGATCTCCAGGTTGCCTCCGCACACCAGATCCATGCTTTCCACATTTGTCCCGCTCAGGTCAAAAGCCCTTACCTGGGCGCTTCGAGCTTGAAACACTTCCTCCGCGGCCTTGATCACCTCACCTTCAACGAGGCCGCCGCCCACGGTTGCTATGGTGTCGCCTCCTCGGCGGACTATCATTTTGGTGCCCGCAGTTCGAGGTGTAGAGCCTTCATGACTGAGAATCGTCGCCATGACGAGGTCTTCTCCCTGTTCCAGCAGCGAGCATACGGTGTTTTCCAACCTACCCATTCAATTACTCCTCCTCGGTTCGCCTGAGGATGGCCCTCTTCGCGACACCGGTGGTCATCCAGTTTTCTGCGGTCAACCTGTACGGTTTGATCCTGAGGCATCCCTCGGCGACTGCCCGGTTGATTTCGGGAACCGACATCAGCGCAACCCCTACGGACGCCTGTCGAGGCTCGCGAGCTTCCGGGCCGGGGTAGATTGAGATCTCCAGAGAATCCACATCCTTGCGGGATACCAGGGTCGCCGTGTAGTTGACGATTCCGGGTACCGGAAAGAGAGCCTCGTCAAGATCGGGGGTTCCCAATCGTTGGCCCGTTTTGAGACGGACCATGTCCCGGATTCTTCCCCTCACTTTCCCCAACCTTCGTAATGAAGTACCGCACGGACACGGTTCGGTCAAGAACGCAGCCAGATCGCCGGTCCGGTAACGAATGAGCGGCATCCCTTTCCGGGTCAAGGTCGTGAAGACGATTTCACCGGCGACTCTCGGAGGTAAAGGATCGCCGGAATCCGGGTCCACAATCTCCACGTAGAGGTCGGCCTCCCGTAAGTGGTACCCGTTCAGGGCTTCGCATTCGACCCCTCCGCCCAGGCCCATTTCCGTAGTTCCGTAATGATTGAATACCGGGCAACGCCATAGTCTCTGCAGTTCTCCCACAATAGCGGATGGAACGTAGTCCGTCGTGAGGAGAATGCTCTTAATGGCTCCCGGAGGTATCTCCATGGCAAGGGGATGTCTTGCAATGGAAAGCAACTGTGCCGGGATGCCCACGAGCGCGTCCGTCCGCAGGGCAATGATGTCCTGGATGGCCTTTGCCGGGTGCAATACGATGCCATGGACGATTCCCTCCACGTCCATCCTCTCCAGGGCCTTGACGAGGAGATCTCCGACGCTTCCCGGTCTTTCTCCCGGCAAGAGTATGAGAACCTTTTGACCGGGCTCGACCAGGGTGGACATTCCGTGGTGAAAAAAATCGATGGTAAGCTCCAGGTCTTCCGATGTGAAGAAGACCCGTCGGGGCCGGTCTTCCGTCCCGGGAACCAGGAGTGTGACCACACGCTCGACGGCACTTTGGGAAACGCAGAGGAATCCGAGGCCCTCGTTCGTTACGTCGTTCCCTGTGGTAAAAGGGATCGTTGCCAGGTCATCGAGATCGCGGATTGAATCGGCTCGATAGCTTTTCAGCCGCTTTCTGTAGAAAGGGCTTTTCTCGCGGGCGTATTCGACGGTTTCCCGTATCCTCTCGAGCTGATGCCGCCGAATTTTCTCCTGCGAGATCCTCTCACGGGACTCGTCGGGAATCTTCGAGGCAATCCAAGCTTCCAAGGGAGTTATTCTCACCGATCGCCTCCCCTGGGGTAGAGTGACAATCCTGACGATCCGGTAAGATTGTAGGCGCAAAAGGGCACGAGTCGCCCGTCGCGCTCGACCACATGGATGCAGCATTCTTTCAAGCGTTCCAGATCGATGTTCCACGCGTCCTGAAAAGCCATCCCCGATATGGAAAACGTGTGGGTACGGGCTCGATCCAAAAGGATATCCCATTGCCCGAACGGGTGAGAATCTTCTTGACCGCAGCAGGACGATTCGTCGGGTTTGGCCCATTGGCGTGCCACGAAGCGTCTTGCTTGCGCGGCTCCGTCTTCCGCTTTCGGTTCCGCGCATGAGCAACACGAGGATTCGCTGCGTGCGATTGATTTCAGCTCACCGTCCGGCATCACGATGAAGGTGCCGTGAAAGGAGCAGCGTGCATGCTCGCAGCTCGGCGGGCTGAAGTCGGAGGTGTTGACGAGACCCCCCGTCTGGGCTTCCAGGTAGCGAATGACCTCGGGAATGGTGATTCTGTGAGCGTCCGCGGGGGGTTGCGGGTAGCGTCCGAAATAACTGACCGGCTGAAAATGAACTCCGCGAACTATCGGGAGATGGCTCATCCCAAACTGCACAATCTCACCTATCTGTTCGTCGTTGATCCCGGGCACCAGCGTGGGCACGAGCACCACGCCGATCTCCTGTTCCCCGCAGTTCTCAATGGCGGCGATTTTCTTCGCCAGGAGAGGACCGCCCCGCAACTTGCCGTAAACATTGTCATCCAATCCGTCAAATTGGAGAAAAATCGAAGAGAGACCCGCCTCCGCAAGTTTCTGCGCGTATCCCGGATCTGTTCCGAGACGGACGCCGTTGGTGTTGACCTGGACGAATTCGAACCCAAGCGAGCGCACCATGGCCACGATCTCGGGGAGATCGTTTCGGAGAGTCGGCTCTCCTCCGGAAAGTTGAATGTTGTACTGTGTCCCGCTTGCCGCGAGTGGCTGCAATCGCTGCCGAATCTCCTCGATCTCCGGATCGGGGGCAGGATTTTCCCCGGACCTGGCGAAGCAAAACGAGCACGCGAGGTTGCAGCGTTGCGTCACCTCGATGAGGGCCGTGCAGGTTTGCTGTCGATGATCGGGACAGAGGCCGCAATCGAAGGGGCATCCCTTCTCGACAGCGGTTGCGGGGGCAGGAGGGTGCAAGGGAACTTTGGGGCGTACCCAATCCGTATGGGAAGGCTCGCCTCGCCACAGTATCACGAGAAAGGACCCGTGATCGGGGCATGACTTTCTCATGTACAGGTCATGGCCCCGCCCGAACCGGACGGCCGATACCGGTCGCAGGCATACCGGACACAGACTTCTCGTCTCCCAGAACGTGATGGCAGCCAAGGGCCCGTTATCTCCCTTCCGTGAGGTCGAAGCCGTTTTCGACCAGGAGCGATTTAACCATTTCGTAGGTGTTCGTGACGATGCCGGGGCATCGGATCTTCTGATTTGCCGGATCGTCACCCACGATGTCCGCGCAACGAATTCCGCCGTAGGCTGCCGAATGCTCCTCGGTGAACCAGTTGACCAACTCGCCGATCATGAGGTTGAGTCTCGGGTCTTCTTCTTCGTCCGCGTGGCCGCGACCCGCATAAAGCCCCAACAAGCAGGCCCCGCCGGTAAGGGCTCCGCAACAATCTCCGGTAAACCCGATGCCTCCAGCAAGGGCCGTCATGACCCTGATGAGATCCGCGTTCTCTTTACCTTGGGCTTCCAGGCCGAGGAACATAAGGATTTGGCTGCAATAGAAGCCTTGGCCGGCCAGTTCAATCATCCGAAAGGTTTCGTCGTTCATGGGTCGTCGCTTCCTTTGGATGCCGATTATCGTCTTGGGGAATCCTCTTCATGACAGTCTCGCTTCTTCCTTCCCACGAGGAGGAAATAACCGGGCCGACAGTCACGAATCGAGGCCCTCGCCTCTTCCTGCACCGGTTCTTGAGCATGGCTCAATCCGAGGAAGTCGGGGATCGAGCCGTAGGACCAGACGAGCTTCACTACAAACTCTTTGAGCAGTGCGGAATGATCTTCCCAGAAAAGCACCTCGAAACCGACCGTTTCGAGATCTCCCGTTAGGCTGTCTCTGCTTTGGGCCCCTTTCAGACAACAGTCAGCGGGAAAACTCTTCAGCGGGGCGACGGCATTTTCGTTCCTGAGGTAGAGGTCACTGATGATGATGCGCCCTCCCGGTCTGAGGACACGATGACATTCCCGGAGTGCCGTTAGGCCGTTTTTTATGAGAGAGAGCGTGCATTCGAGCACAACACCGTCAAAGCTCGCTCCGGAAAAAGGGAGCGTCTCTCCGGTCCCAAGAATGACCGTTAGAGATCTGTGTCGCCGCCGTGCTTCATCGAGGAGCACAGGCGACAGGTCGATTCCCACCGCTTGCAGTCCATGTTCCTCTTGTACATGCGCAAGGGTTGCGCCGTTACCGCAGCCGATGTCAAGAATCCGGGACTGAGGTGCGAATCCGCAATAACGGAGAGCCCGTTCCGTCAATGCCGACCCTCCGGGGCGAATTCCGTCCGCGGCCGAGGCAGTTGTGCCGAGTTGTTCGTAAACAGTGCTGGAGGCCGACAGTACCATTCAACGTCACTTGTCTTCCAGGATCTTCTCTATTTCGGCCATCTTGCCGATGGCCAGGTTCTCCGGGACAAATACGATGCCGCATTTGGGACACTTGGGTAATTCCACCGGATACTTGCTCCCCATGTACGCGACTTCCACCGTGCCCAATTCCAGTTCGACGCCGCACGAGGCGCACAACCATTCGTCCGCACCTGTGAGGTCTATCTTGTGAGTCACCGTTTGATTTCCTCCAGGACCTGCATCCTGTGACAGTAAACGTTGTGAATGGCATACCCCTCGTCGGCCGGCGAGTATTCAACCCAGAAGGTGACCGTGCCCGGCCGGTAATGGGTGAGGAGATGGCTCGTCGTCCGATTGACGAGACGATTGCCCGTCTTCTCAGCCCATTCCACCACTTCCCGCACGTCCTCCACCAGGATCATTCTCTTTTCCATCAGTGCACGGACGTCATCGCTCACCTGGAGGGTGATAGTCTTTGCCTTTTCGAATCCCACGTTCTCCTCTTTCCATACCTCCCGCAGAAGCGACCTTTTCAGACGGGCCCTGTTCTCCCGGTGTTGCGAATAATCAGGCCCCTTCATCGCCGATTCTCCCGCTTCACCGCCTCCGAATAAGAGATCGAGGAGATGACGGGTCGGTTTACCGAGGGAGGCGAAGCGGTCCCGGCACATTGCACAATAGGCCAGCATCGGTTCGGGTGTCTCTGCGATTCGTCTTTCGACTACCTTTTCCGCGAGGTCGCGGTTGGCGAAGCTCATTAAGCCGCCGAAGCCGCAACACTCGGTCTTGTCTCTGCTCAGGGGCAATTCGTGAATATTGTATCCCAATTTGTGAAGTATGTTCCGTACGCCGTCCAAAATGCCGGACTCGTTCCTCGCGGTGCAAGGATCGTGCAGTGTTATGGGATTGGGGTCCGCCTTGGGTGCTCCTTCGGGCAAGCCCAGGCGATCGATCGTTTCCCACAGAGAGACGACCGCGCCTTCGCCGAGTTGTTCACTGAACACTGAATAACACGTAGAGCACGCGGTGATGACAGTCGGGCTGCCCAGCTCCTCCCATTGGCTCCGGAAACCGCACATTGTCTCGTCGAACAAATCCTGCCTTCCGCTCCAGTCCGCGGGTGCTCCGCAGCATCGTAGCATGAGCGCCACACCTTCCGGAATCTTATCCCTCAAATAGGCGTAGGTCTCGGTCACGTGCTCGGGAGCCGACCCCGCGAGCCGGCATCCCGGAAAGAAGAGATAGGCGCTCGCCGTTTTTCCGGGCTCATGACGGGCAAGCACGCAGGTGTCGCTGTTGCTGAACGCCATATCATGCAGGGCAAACTCGTGAGCCGAGGGCGGCATTCTCTTTTGGCTCACCATGAGCTTTCGTGCCGTCTTACAGATCTCACCCATGTGAAGGTCCTCGGGACAGACCTCTTTGCAAAGTCCGCAGAGAGAGCAGGAATTGATGAGGAGATTTGCGTGACGGTGCCCCGCCACAATAGAGAGATTGTTGTAAATCTGCCTTATATACTTCTTTGGATACCCTTTGAAATCAGCGAGGTACTGACATACCTTGACACACTCCAGGCACTCGCATTGGAGGCAGCGACCGGCCTCCCGGACGGCATTCTCCGACGAGTAACCACCGACAGGATCGCGTACAGGGACACGTCTCTCAGGCTTTACTCCTTCCACGCTGGTGAAGAGTCTCGTTTCAAAGGAGCCTTCATTCTCCCGGGAAGCGCCGAGTGAGACCTTTTGCATGTATCGATCTATGGAAATTGCCGCGCGTCGGCCTCCGGAAATGGATCTGATGGGAGATCGACCGGTCGATCCCGAAAGAGCGCTGCCGCCTGCAAAGACGCCTTCGACGCTGGTTTGAAATGTTACCGGGTCAACGATGATACGGCCGTCGTTGTCCAGCTCTATCTCACCCACCGAAGGGGCTTTGCTCCCTACGCCCAGGTACACCGCGTCAAACTCAGTCTTGAGCTCCGAAAGGGAGACATCGGAGCCCAGAGTAGTACGGAAACGAATCTCCACCGACAGCTTCACCATGAGCTCCAGGTCGCGCCCAAGGACGTCCCGAGGCAGCTCGGCCTCGGGATAGTCCCAAAGCGTCCCCCCCAAGCGATCCGATGCCTCGAACAGGACCGGACCGAGCCCTTTCTTGGCCAGGTCCAGACAAGCCGTCAGACCGCTCAAGCCTGTACCCACAACCGCGACCCGTTTTCCCTTGCCCTTGAGGAGCATCAGTCGCTCTTCCGAGGACTGAGAATGGACCATGGCGGCTTTCTCCAATTCTCGTATGGAGACGGCATCGTCCACGGCGTTGCGCCTGCACGCGTCCTCACAGGGGTGGTCGCAGATGTGGCTGATAATACCCGGGAAGGGTACCTTTTTTCGCAGCACCTTTGCCGCAAGGGCAAAGTCACCTTTGCCGATCGCCGCATTCATGGCCCGTACGTCCACATGTACCGGGCATCGGGCGCTGCACCACGGTGCACACTCCTGAATGCAGTGACTCTCCAGTTCGTGTAGCTCTTTTTGATCCATTGCGTCGTATAACGACAAGCGTCCTTGTGGAGGATTACAGATGAAAAAGGGGGAGACGCCCTTGCAGGCGCCGCCCCCTACGGCTTAGGAATGCCCTCTAAAGGGCTTTGAGCCCGGCCAGCACCTTCTCCGGCAGAGCGGGAAGCTCCCGGATCCGGACGCCGGTGGCGTTGTAGATGGCATTGACCACGGCTACGTGGGAAGAAGTGAGCGGCAGCTCTCCCACGCCGGCCGCACCGAAGGGCCCGTGCTCCCGAGGATTCTCTACGTATAGGACGTCTAATTTGTCGGGAATGTCTTTGGTGTACGGCAGACCGCAGGCCACAAGGCTCGTGTGCTTCTGCAGATCCTCGAAGTCTTCCGTCAGGGCAAGACCGATGCCTTGAGCGATGCCGCCGTACATCTGACCGTCCACGGTAAGCCTGTTGTTGATCTTGCCGATATCGGCCACCGCAGTGTACCCATCAACCTGGGTCTTGCCGGTGGCAGTGTCAACAGTCACTTCAGCCATGAAGGCGCCGTACATGTAAACGGGGAACGGATTCCCCTGGCCGTTTTCGTCGCACGGGGTGCACATGGAGGCCGCCCATTTTCCATCATAGCGCAGCGGAATGTTTTCGGCCTTCATTTCATCATACGTACGGAAGGAGCCATCCGGTTTGCGCATGGCATTGACCAGCATTTCGCAACCGTTCTTGATGGCGTTGCCGGTCATCACCTGCTGGCGGCTGCCTCCCGAAGGTCCGCTGTTGGGGGTGATCGCGGTGTCGTTCATCACCAGTTTGATCTTTTCCGGTGCGATGCCCAACGGCCGCAAACCCTCGTGGCAGGTCCCCAAGGCTCCGCTGTCCGCGCCTTGGCCGTGATCCTCCCAGGAACAGGTCAAGGTGACTCCTTCGGGGGTAAGCTCCAAGTTGACTTCCGATCCGTCGGGTCCATCGAGTCCGCAGCCGTATATCCCGATGGAAACCCCTACCCCTTTCTTCTTTTCCGGGGTGGACTCCTTCTTGGCTTTGGCCAATGCCTCCTGATAGCGCGGCCGCAACTTGTCGATCAGGTCGGGGAGGCTCAAGACTTCCGGGGTCTGCCCGGTAGGAGTGGTGTCACCTTTACGGTACACGTTCTTGTACCGGAGCTCCAGCGGATCGACTCCCATCTTGGCGGCCAACTCGTCCATGAGGCTTTCCGAGGCCATGAAGCTCTGCGGGGATCCATAGGCGCGAAATGCCGAGCCCCATGCATGGTTGGTACACACGGTTTGGCCCTTGCCGCGGACATTGGGAATGCCGTACCCGGCTCCTATGAACTGGGCGCCTCGCACGGTGAGGAGGTCTCCAAATTCCGAATAGGGGCCGTGATCGACAATCCAATCGCCTTCCATCGCGACGATCTTACCGTCTTTGTCCGCTCCGTACTTGAGCTTGATGAAGAAAGGCGAACGCTTGCCGGTGTACGTAATATGCTGAAAGTAATCGTACTTTAGCGATACGGGCTTGTCGGTAGCCATGGCCGCGACGCCGAGCAGCGCTTCCATGGTGGGACTGAACTTGTATCCGAAGGTCCCGCCTGCGGGGTTCTGGACGATACGAAGCTTTTCCGGCTCGATACCCAGGCCCGGGCAGATCATGGCATGATGCAGATGGATACCGATGCTCTTGGACTGAATGGTAAGTCTTCCCTCGTCATCGAAGAAGGCCAAGCCCACATCCGGTTCCATGGTGAGGTGCGGCTGACGCTGGAGATAATAGTCTCCCTCGACCACGTGAGCTGCCGATGCCATCAGAGGTTTTGTGTCTTCTCCTTTGGCGCGATTTTGTTCATAATAGATATTGGGTGTTCCGGGATGGATCTCGATGGCATCGTCGGCCATTGCTGCGGGTGCACTCATGTACGCGGGAAGCTCTTCAAGCGTCACCTTGACCTTCTCCGCGGCCGCTCTGGCATTGGCCTCCGTGTCTGCACACACGATGGCTATCGCGTCTCCAAACTGGAACACCTTCTCATCGCAAAGGATGGGTCGATCCCATCCGTCGCCTTTGTTGGTGGGGAAGGTGATGAGACCGGTGATCCGGTTCTTGCCTTTGACGTCCTTGTGAGTGACCACTTTCTCCACGCCGGGCATCTTCTCGGCTTCGGATGTGTCGATGGAGAGGATCTTGGCATGGGAGACCTTGGCTTGCACCAGCGCAAGTCGCAGCGTCCCCGCAGGCATCTTGGCACCGACATCCGCACCGTAGTCGATGGTTCCCGTCACCTTGGCTATGGCCGTGGGCCTCGGATACTTCGAGCCCCAGATTCTTCCGTCCGCCGGCAGTTTGAAAGCCAATTCCTCAGCGGTCATTTCACCACGAATTACCTTTGCCGCGTCCATGACTGCATCGACGAGCGGTTTGTAGCCCGTGCAACGGCAAGCGTTCCGATTCTTTTGGAACCAGTCCCGCACATCTTCCCTCGTGGGAGAGGTATTCTGGTCCAGCAACGCCTTTGCCGAAACGATGAAGCCGGGGGAGCAGAACCCGCACTGTGCTCCGCCGTGGACTGTCCAGGCCAGTTGCAGGGGATGGAGATTGTTCGGCGTTCCCATACCTTCAATGGTGGTCACGCAAGCCATATCCGGAAGGCTCTTCATCTTCGTGAGGCACGATTTGATCAGTTTCCCGTTCATGATCACCGAGCACGACCCGCATTGGCCCTTGCCGCACCCGACTTTGGTGCCCGTGAGGCCGAGCTGTTCCCTGAGCACATCCGCCAGGGACGAGTCGGCTTCGGAGATGACTGTCTTCATTGTTCCGTTAATGTTGAACGTCTTTTTAATCATTCTTCCCTCCTGGTACGATACCTTCGTAACCGTTTGCTCAGGGCTTTTATGCGCCCTTACCGAAACCACATAGTGGATACCTGCACTCCGGACACAAGGCGCAGAGGCCGCCATGTCCCAGTGAAGCTACATCCGCCCGAGTTATCGTTTCACCGGCCACAATCCGGGGAACGATGAGGTCGAATACACTTGCCCTGTAGTACATGACGCACGCGGGCAAACCCACCACCGGCACTTCTCCCAGATAGGCCAGCATGAACATTGCACCGGGAAAGGTTGCGGCACCATAACTGACGACCCGGGCCCCGGTAGCCCGGATGGCAGCGGGAGTCTGGTCGTCCGGATCTACGGACATACCTCCCGTCACCGCTATCATTTCCGCACCGTCCGTGAGAAAGTCCCGCATTGCCTGGACGGTCCTGGATGCATCATCTGAGACAAAAGCCTGCCCCATGAGCTCGCAGCCGAGCTCGGCAAACTTGGCCCGGAGCACCGGGCCGAAGCCGTCCTGGATGCGGCCGTGAAAAACCTCGCTACCGGTAGTGACGAGCCCCACTTTCAAGGGCCTGAACGGCTTTATGTGGACAAGAGGAGAGAAATCCCGACAGAGTCGTTCCACTTGCCGGATTCGTCCCTCGTCCGTGACCAGTGGAATAATTCTCGTTGCAGCCACCACACGGCCTGAAACCACCCGTTGATTCGTGTGCAGCGAACCGAAAACTATTTCCTCGATGGTATTTATCCGCGTCAGCGCCTCCACGTTGACTTTCAGCAGCCCATTGGCACGAGCGGTCAGGTTCACTCGTCCCTCTTCCGGCTCGCTCACGGTGACTCCGGGTCCGGCAGCGGCCTTACCGATCCGCATCGCCGCGTCGTCCTCATGAACGAACCCCGCTTCGAGAGACAGGGCATAGAGGTTTTCCTTTCCCAGGTCCAAAAGCCTGGCAATGTCCTCAGGACCAACCACATGCCCTTTTCGGAAGGCTCTTCCCTTGAACCGACCCGGGACGACCTCCGTTATGTCGTGACATAGGACCATTCCAACCGAGTCACGAACAGGAACCATTTTTCTCATCAACTCCGACTCCATTGTTTGTCGCTCTCTCGGCGGGAAGGAACACGGTGATTCCAGTGCTCGAACTCAATATCTCCTTATCAAAGTTCGGTGACTGCCCGGCGCCCCGGGAGGGACTCCCGAACCGGAGAATTCCGCTGTCGGCTCCGCGGGAGCGTCGTCCGATCGGTGCAACCGGACAAGCCCGGAGCAGCACCCATCGAAGCCGGCGGAATTCTCTCATTTCCCAGGTCCCCGAGAACGGGCACGTGACCCTATTTGAGAAATCGATACTATTTCAAACACCTTGGCGGTTTGTACGACCAGACGCGTCGTTCGGATCTCCGGCTCGACCGGCCAAGCTCTCCGAAAGTCGCGCGAATCACCGGCACCTACCCCGAGATCGCGATGAGTTCCGCAGAACTGGGGGTTAAGTCATTGGAATTTGGAGACAGGCGTCTTGAGGATGAATTCATGATAATCCGGGGTCCCTCGGCTGTCAAGGAATATTTGTGTCTGGTCAGGCATAAGTCACCTCGGACATATGGAGGGGTTTTCCCATCCCTTTCATCAGGATTTCCGGGGCTCCGCAAAATAAATTGACCCTGAGGAGTCGTCCCCGCTCACGCCGGAATCCGGAAAGCAATGCCACGCCGGTCAATTTTTCGGCTCCATTTGGCGGCTGCTCCGACATCGACGGGCCCGGCGTCCCGCGGGACTTGCCGCCGGAGGTCTATCGGCAAAATTCTCTTGACAAGAACCCGGTCCCTATGTCAGACACGACATAACCTCTACGACGTTCTCTCCACAGCACATTGTCGGCTCGTCCGAAAAGAGACGAGGTATGTGTGGTGCTCCCGAAGCCGAAGCCTAGTTCGACGGATCAGCCTCACATCGATGCCCATGCGGAGAGTATTGCCGGAAATTCTGTCGCTAAGTCCTCGGACTAATACCTCTTCTGCCATTGCGCATTGATCGTTCCCCCTGACGTCGGGCAGTGATTCGCCGTCCTCCGGGATGTCGCACACCGACCGGATGAGCCCTTTCAATCCCAAACGAATCATAAGGTCTGCCGCGACTCGGTAGGCCGAGAAGCTCCGCTGAAACGGCGGACAACTTCTCGACCGGGAAGCGATGACGCACGCAGATCGCACATGCTGAAAGGAGCCAGGGACGTGTACGGATGGACAGGCAACATACTTGATATCGATCTCACCGACCGACGGATCGAAATTGAGCCGACCGAACGATATATCGATTCTTATCTGGGCGGTCGCGGTATCGGCGTGAGACTTATCTACGAGAAATATATTCCGGGGACCGATGCCTTCGATCCGGGCAATCCCCTCATCTTCAGCATGGGGCCGCTCACCGGGACGGCCATGCCTTCATCGGGCAGGACCGACGTGACCGCTCTCTCCCCCATGAGCAACCTGCGGGCCAAGTCCAACTTCGGCGGTTATTGGGGTCCGGAGGCCAAATACGCCGGGTTCGACCACATCGTCGTACGAGGCAAGTCCGAAACGCCCTGTTATGTCTGGATACGAGACGGTGAGGTCGAGATTCGCGACGCCCGCCATGTGTGGGGCAAGGACACTTTCGAGACGCAGAAGGCCATTCAGGATGAGCTGGGAGATCCGGAAATTAAGGTGGTCTGCATCGGACCCGCGGGTGAGAAGCTGGTGCGATTTGCGTGCCTCATCACCGAGGTGGCCGGCGCCGCGGCAAGGACGGGAATGGGCGCGGTCATGGGCTCGAAAAACCTGAAAGCCATAGCGGTCAGAGGATCGGGATCGGTCCCTGTTGCTCACCCCGATGAAATGCTCGCTCTTTCCCTGGAGGTCAATCAGGAGATTCGGGAGCATCCCGCGTGTAAGGAGCTTTCCCAGTACGGCGTGGTTCGTTTCGTCGCGATGATGTACCAGTTGAGCTTTTTCCCCGTCGGCTACTTCGAGGACGTTCATTGGGAGGAGATCATCAACAATTTCGGTGGTCCCGCGTTCGTCGAGCAACATGGGTTGAAGAATATCGGGTGCTTCGCGTGTCCGGTCAGGTGCAAGAATTTCCTCGTGGTGCCCGAGATCGGCAAAGGCTTCACCACCTGCGAGCCGTGGAGCGGTCTCACCGGATCGGTCTGGAACCTTGACATGGACGTCTTCTGGGAGGGCATCCTCCTTGCCAACCGGTTGGGGATCGATTCCACCGAGACCTGTGCCTGTATCGGTCTGTTGATGGAGCTTTACCGGGACGGAATCATCACCGCCAAGGATACCGACGGCATTGCCATGGAGCGGGGAAGCAGAGAGGCGATCCTGGAGACCATTCGTAAGATCGGAATGCGGGAGGGTTACGGGGACCTGCTGGCGGAAGGGCAGATGGCCGCGGCAAAGCATTTCGGACCCGAGGCCGTCGAAAAGGTTGATATGGTGAAAGGGCTTGCGCCGCATCCGTACGAGTTTCGAGCGTACCACGGCTCCGCGTTGATGCAGGCCGTCGGCCACAGGGGAGATCCTTTACCTCTGCGGGGGAGTCTTATCGAGTTCGAGTGGCACAATGCTCCCGAGTGGTTCGAGCAGGTGGCCAAGGCACAGTACGGCAACGCTGAGGCGGCCATTCCCTATTCGTACGGCGGCAAAGCTCAGTCCGCAATCATCTCCGAGCACAACGAGCGTGTCGCGGACAGTCTGGGTATCTGTACGTGGCCGTATACCCTCTTCATTTTTCACAACGTAGAGAAGGCCGCCCGGTTCTTCAACCTCGCGACCGGGAAGGATTGGCCTGTGGAGCATCTGCTCGCCATTGCCGAGAGAATCCGAAACCTCGAGCGACTCTTCGACGTACGGCAAGGGTTGCGCAGGGCTGACGACATTTTACCGAAGAAGTTCTTCACGCAACCTCTGTCCAAGGGGAAGTATGAAGGCGCCGTGCTCGATCGCGCGAAGTTTGAACAGATGAAAGACGAGTACTACTCGTTGAGAGGCTGGGACAAAGAGACGGGAATCCCCTTGAGGGGGAAGGTCGAGGAATTGGGGCTCGCCCAACTGGTGGACGGCAAGTCATAAGGACCGGCGAGACGCGCTGGGAGACATGATAGCGGAGCGCAGGAGGCTATCCGTAGGCCTTCTGATGACCCGGAAGCTCTCTGCGTTTCCCGCAGTTCTCATAGCGCTCCATTAACCACCATCGGGTTCTTCGCCTTCCAAGGACTGCCAGTCGATCGAATCAAGTTGTTCGTCCGAAAGTCCCAAATGGGCGGCGCCGGTTCTCGTCAGTTTTACTTGTTCCATACTGGCGCCGCGGAACAGGCAGTTTTCAAAGTAGGAGTGCCTCAAATCCGAATTTCTCAGGTCGGCGTCCTTAAATGACACGTCTATGTAGTGAGAAGCTCGAAGGTCTGACGACGCAAGATTCGCTCCCTCGAAGTCAACCTTGAGGAAATCGTTCCAGCACAATGTGGATTCCGAAAAGTCCGAAGCGCGGAAGGAGACCTTGCTGATTTCGGATCGGGCGCAATATGTCCGAGGGAGTGTCAGATTGTTGAGATGTATGCCCTCCAGAATGGTTCGGAAGAGACAGACACCAAGGGGCTCTTCATCGTCATGAAGTGGTCTGTGGTCCGGCATTTCCGGGATTGGGCCTTGCGCTAGGACGCCTACTTCCTGAAGATACTTGCACGAGGCGGAGTAGCCCAATCTCTCGGACAACTCATTTCTTGGAGCCTGAGGGGTACTCTCAATGGCTGAACCTTCACGAGGTCTTCGCGATCGAAGGACAGCGCGGGTCGCGATCAGCAAGGCGATCATGACACCGACAAGAAAGAAGATCTTCATGGATTTGTAGCCCTGTTCCACTTTTCGGTATCTGGAAGATTCCCGAGTTGTCTCCAGCCGGAACGCGGCGGAATGCTACGCCCTGTCCATCCGCGAGACAAGGCTTTCTGCCCACGATCGTACAACCGCTGAGTTCACGAAGTCGCCCTTCCGAATCTCGGGCAGAGCGAACATCGCGAACCGCATTATCAATTGATGGAAATAGCTCAATTTCTCCGTATTGAGATTCCCTTTGAAGAAGGAAATAGCGAGGGGCGTAATCCCGGGAATGAGTTTCAGGAAATGCTTCAAGTAGTATGAGACGGCGTGGTTCTTTTCCATCATTCGTATCCGGGCATGCGGTCTGTCAGGATCATTGAACGACGGATCTATGTACAGGGGAAATCTCTGTGTCGACTCATTACCGGTTACACTCATACAGGTAAAGAAGAAGGCTACCTGCGTAGACGCGAGCTCGGTACGGCGGCCGGCGAGGAACTTCCTTATTTTAGGTGTACACCGACCGAGACGAATGGGACTCCCTACGACCACCCCATCGTACTTGGAAAAGTCTCCGGGGAGAGAATCGTTCGGGCCGACCGGATGATAATCGATCTCCATTTCCTTTTCGCGTAGAGTCTCCGCTACAATCTCCGCTACAGCCGCAGTAGCCCCATACCCCGAATCGAATGTCAGCAGTATTCTTCCCACTTGATTATCCCCCTCTTTGCTGCAATCATCTTTCGTGTTTCTCCCAATATCATGGTCCTGGTCCTCGAACTCCGGACGCTGTTCGAGTTGAAAGCCAGTGAGGTTTAGGCAGCGTTGTCGTCAAGAACTGGTCCGGTCGTTCAGAGAAGCACTGGCACTTGGCGCAGAATGGCCAACCCGGGAACAGTGTGCCCAAAGCTCCTATCTTGTCCCATCAGGCTTGGCCGGCTATCTTTTGTCTCCTGCTTTGGTCTGATCACACCCACTCAGCTTTTCCAAATGCCTGTCGATCGGCCACTGTCGAAGTCCTATGATGAAGAGCAAGACAATGTTGGCAAAGGGCACGAGCATGAGAAGTGATATGGATGGGGAAAAGCCGACACGCCGACAGATGTTCCACATCGGTATCACGGGAACGACGAAGAAGATGAAAGCTGCTCCGGCCACGAGAATGGCCGGAAAGATCGCTGCGCAGTCTTCAATTTCGCGACACGAATTCCTTTGACGCTCTTCAGCTTCAGCCGGTGTCAGTTTACCGAAATCGTGTTTTCTTGCGATTGATTCCAGAACGGTGCCCATCTCGTCACATCTGAAAGACTTACGTAGCCACAAGATCACGCCTTGGCCGGTCGTTCTCTCAACCCGGATTTCGATGTGACCGTTGCTCGTGACGAGGGTCAGCGCGCAGTACCACCTCCCGGTTGGATGATTGGGGGACACCATCTTTGCGGATCGAAGAGCCTCACAGATGGATGCTACTTCTTCCCTGTCGGTTACCGTAATGGGTTTGTGAACCAGATTGACGCTTTGCTTCACTGCTTCGTTCTTGTATTCGCGATCGAGAACAACGGAACGCACGTCCCGCGCGGTCAGGCTAAGGATCTCTCTATCGTGCCTGCGGTTCTCCACTGCTTTGGGTGCGTGAAGCATGCCGACCGAAATTGTGAGACCGACCAGAAAAAAACACCTCCCAGACAGACGTAAAGAATACCGGAAAGCGTGTTCTTTCGCTTCACCCATCCAGCGAGAGAGATTCCTACGCCGACAGAGGTGAAAATGACCCCTACCATCAGCGATAAGTAATAAACGGAGGTATATTCGTCCATGTTATTTCAGATGCTTGGCGTTGAAACGCTCTGGCACCTGCCTCGATCCCTTTGTCAGGAACTTATTCCAATCGACAGCTCAGGGAATAATTCGCCTTGTTGCCGAACTGTAGACAAAAGTTCGGGCCACCGCTGTACAAAAGCCTTTGCTGAAACGCGACCGAGTTCTTTTGGTTCGATCTTGTTCAACCCCCCACCGTACACTCGTCCTTCGCCCCGCAACTCGTCGCCGGTTATCTGCCCGAGAAGGGCAAAGATATCGGCCATGCGATCCGGGTTGTCTGCCAACATTCCGGCGAGGGCCTTCCTGGGGTACAGCATGAGGTAAAGATTGCTTCCAATTGCTTGAGAACGATTCCAGATGAAGCGGAATGGCTGCTTATCCCCGGAACCGCGTCCCATGTACGTGCAAAGGAACGGTGCCGGTTCGCGCTGCTCCTGCTTATACCAGGGAGTGCGCTTGCTGACTAGATAGCCGTCCTTGACTCCGAGCTGCTCTGCGGTCTGGAGATATTCCCACAACTCCGAATGGCGCTCTCTCAAAACGCTTTCAGGGAGGTGGCAGTCGATGACGCATAGCCGGCGCTCGATGAGAGGGTAACCGTCTTCGTCTGCGTCGATGACGGTTGTCTTGAGAAAGCGTGGACTGGGTAAAATGGGCCGTAAGTAGTGCTTCGGAAATCCGCGTCGTTCTGCTTCGCTGCGGTCGAGCACAAAAAACTTGTTGCTACCTGTAGCGATGCCCCGCTGAATACGAAAGAAGTTTCCCAATGTCCAATCTTCAACATCGCTCAGAGTGCTTCTATCGCTCCTGGCGTGGCGGGGGAACTTAGACCACTTCCGCACCGCGCGCAGATTTTCCAGGGAAACCAATTCCTCAGCTCGCGGCTCGGTTAACGTGCCGCCAAACGTAAACTCGACAGAGTGTCCGAACGGCGGACTCGTCTTGCGGAAAACGAGAACAGCCGAAGAAACCAGAGCATCTCCGAACTGAACGTCATCAGGATCGAACCGATGAGCCCGAATCAGCGTCACACGATCCGCGAGGTATCGCTTGAGTGCCGTGCCATAATTAACGTCCATAAACTCTGCCGGGATAAGCCACCCGGCATAGCCGTCCTCTTCCATCCAAGCGGTAGCAAGAATGAGAAAATAAACGTACAGGCCGGCAAGACCGCTGATTTTGACGCCGTCCATTTGATGGACAAGCCCTTGCAGGCGCTCCTTATCCTCGCGTTCCAGGTGATGGTGCCTGACGTACGGCGGGTTGGCGAGGATAAGGTTGGGAGCGGCAGGGCGGTTGTTGCCGGCGACGATACGCGTGAAGTCGCCCTGCACCACCGCAAGACCTGCATGCTCCCACAGGTTTGTTGCGGCATTGCAAAAATCGGTATCAAGTTCTATACCAACGGAGCTTTCGATTTGGCTGAGGCCGAAGACAGTAAGCGCCGCCGAATAGAAACTGCCGGTGCCGATGGCTGGATCAGCAAAACGAATCTTTCCAAGTTGGCCGCCCGCGATTGATCGGACATACCCGGCAATCTCAATTGCCAGAGCGTTGGGAGTCGCGAATTGTCCCAAGCGATTCCTTTCAGCAGGCGATTTCCTTGCATCGAGCTCTATCTGAATCACTTGCCTACGGGCTTCAATGGAATTCTCGTTTTTGCCGATCATCGGTGTCACAACCCCAGTTTGGAGAGGTCGTCAATTCGGTGCTCCCATACCCAGTCGATTCCTTCGGCAGCTTCGTAACCCAAATAGTCACTTCCGAAATATCCGCAGAGGAATAGCACAAAGACGACGCTTGATCCATAGGCGGCCTGCAACTGATGAATCTTCGTTGCCTCCTCCTTTCGTCGCTTGTTTGTGTTCGTGAAATCCCCGGCAGATTTGGCTTCGATGAGTATTGGCAGACGGTCCTTGCGGACTCTTTTTGGCTGAATCACAACGTCAACAGGAATATTGACCTTCAGACTTTTTCCGACAGCCAGGTTCATCCGACAGGCATACGTACCCGTTGCCATCTCTGTAAGAGGTTTGCCCGGCGGGTGCACTTGCTTTCGGTAGCCCTTTTTCTCAAGATAATCGCCAATCAAGGTAAGCTGCCGCTGTTCCTGTGCGTTACGTACAATCGGATTGGCAACCGCAGTGCAGAGACGATCGGCCACTATTGTTGAGGCTCGGTCGCGCTCGTGGTCGGTCGGGTCCGTCCCTTGATCAAGCCAGGGAAAGATGTCCCGGTCCAACAGCCTGGAAAGAATGTGACAAATTTTTTTCAACTCGGCGTGGAGAACCGAGGACTGCATCCTTGAGGGTAGTTTACCTTTCTCCATCCGGTTGACAATATTCTTACCTACCTCAGCCAAGCCGATCAGGCGGTCGACTGCGAGGGGTGGGGCGGTGCACATCCGGAGGGTCGGCAGGGCACCTGGGTTGGCTTTGAGGGTGGCAGCGTCCAGGTTTCGTAAATCGTTCGTCGCCAAAAGGGCTGTTTTGACATGTTCGGTCGTTTCTACTCTGGTCGAACGGAAAGCGGCGGGTGCGAAACGCATGAACCACTGGTTGAATCCATCAACCGAGGCCGCGATGTCGGCCTTCCAAAGGTGCGGCTTATTTGCGTTGACGCGTTTTGGTTTCATGAGGTCCGCTGGTCTACTTCCTGAAGTGTTCTGGTCCCTATCTTACCCTCCTTCTTGGGACGGTCAACCTAAAACGGGCCGGCAAATGTTTTCCGGTCCGTATCGATCCCATCTCAGGCTCCCGGCTTCCTTTCAGCCACGGCCTTGAAGAACGTGTAGCAGAAAACGCCGTCTGCTTCGGCTGTTCGGTAGAGATCGCGAATGCCCGCGTCGAAAGCTTCCGGCTCGATGATGCCGGCTGCGAGCGCAGATTCTCGTACTCCTTCGATCATAGCAGTGAATGTCTTCTTGGTGAAGCCGTCCACGAAATGGGGTCTGCTCCAATCCACGTAGACCATTCTCGGCGAGACATGAACCCCGTCAAAACCCGCAGCTACCATGAGTGGGTAGAGTTGCCGGCCGATCAGGGCATTGCCGCCCGCGGCCCGCTGCAAGTCGATCTGGCATTGGATGACTCTGCGAGCCGTGTCGCTGTCGGGATGGAAATAGGCCGAGCCGTGGTCGCCTTCGATGACCGTCATGGTGCCGCCCGGCTTGAGAAGTCTCTTCAGCGTGGCCAGGGCTTCGACCGGCTTGGCGAGGTGCTCCAGGACGAAACAGACGAAGATGTGATCGAAAGATTCCGGGTCAAATGGCAACGCGAAGATGTCGCCCTGTCGGAACTCCACGTTGGTGAAGCCCGCGGCTTCGATCTTGCGCTTGGCTTCCGCAACCGACTGCGGGGAGATATCCACCGAGATAATGCGTGCTTCCGGACTGTTGCGGGCGAGCGTCACCGTTTGGGCGCCGACGCCGCATCCTGCTTCGAGGACGAGGCTCCCCGCGGGGTACGAGGTGTCCGAATGGAGCAGGTCAACGAGCGTCCCGGCCTGATCCTGAAGGCGCACGTTCTCCCGCGTGCCGTATCCGTGTACGTATGAGTCGTTCATGGTACCTTTCTCGTTCAGTGACTGGCGCCGTACGAAATTATTGCCCACCTGGTTATCGCATTTACACTCCGAGTTGTTCAATAGCCCGTTTCAGAGTGGCTGCCGATGCGAAGAGCGCCGCGCGCTTATGTTCCGGGAGGGCGGAACGGAGTCTCTATCTTCTTAAGCCCAATAAGTACCAAGACCCCGGAGAATGTGACAAGATTTTTTCGCGGGGGTTCGTTCTTTTTCCTGTGGACGGGAACGGCGCGTTTCGTTTCTGAGCAAGACTCTCAAGTAAGCCGGTGAGCGGTCTCTTTCATGCAGCAGGGGACTCTTCCGGGCCTGTTTCAGTACTCGGATATGTGGCTCCATGCAGGTTCAGGCACTTCGATCGTCGTCATCTGGGCTTCCGATTCAAAAGGGATTTCTGTCGCCAGCATGTCTTCCGCTCCGATACGGAGAGATTCCAGCAGTTCTTCTTTGGTCTTTTCCTGTGCGTTGACGCCGGGAAGATCAACAAGCCAGCCGATCCACCAGTCTTCTGATTTCTTGATAACGGCTCGAAACTTCATGGCCTACCTCACAAAGGGGATTGAGAGATCTTTGCAGATCTTTCGTGCCAAGTCATCAACGATTTCGGTATGCCGAGGCACCTGTGTTTTGAGACTCCCTTTAAGAAAGATACTATGCCGCCGACCTTCTCGCAGAAGATATGCCCCATGTTTTTTCAAGTGTTGGATAAGAGCGGCTCTTTTCATCAATTCTCCAAAAGGAGTTATCCTTTATCCGGCAACCGGATCGGCAATCTTCGCCTGGCAGCTTTCGACGGAGTCGATGTACACCTGCAAAGTCTTCAGGTTTTTGTGTCCGGAGAACTGCGGTGCGTCGGTCGCGGCACGGTAAAGGCTTCCTGCCGGGTGTTTCCTTTCGTCATTACCTGCGCGGTCCGATCTTCCAGCTTCGCATCATCCATGTCAAGCGAAGCGACACCCCTTTCTCTGCCCGCGGTGATCAAAGCGAGGCCAGTGATATGGACTTCCTCGTAGAGTTCGAGCGGGCCACTTTTGATAATTATTTCGATCTGAAATTCTTCCTGGAAGGCCTGTTCGGCCGTAAGGTCGATCTCGTGATTAAAGACAATATCAAGCCGAGAATTCGGTCAACTATTCTGCAGGAGACAGTGTATGCCCGGGGATTATAGGCTTTATCCGGACGACATCCTCAGTACTCCACGCAGCGAGCCACTTGCGTGATTCCAGCCCTTGAGATTTCCGGCCTGCCTATAGTGCTCACATACCGAGTTGCTCGATAGCCGCCTTCAGAGTCGCGGCCGACGCAGAGAGCGCCGCATGCTCGTGTTCCGGAAGGGTGCTCTCGATGATCCTCTCCACGCCCTTGCCCGATACGATACAGGGGACGCTGAGGCAGACGTCCCGGAGTCCGAACTCGCCGTCGAGCATGGATGAAACCGTGACCACACTGTTCTGACCGCGCAAAATGGCTCCGGTAATTCTCACGAGCGCCAAACCCACGGCAAAGTTGGTCGCTCCCTTGTAATCGATGATGTGATAGGCCGAGTCCCGCACCTTCTGCTCGATGCGTTTGCGCTCTCCGGCCCAGTCCTCGCATCGACCGCAGATCGGACACTGTGCGTCGATCTGCATGCCGCCCACATAGGCCATCGACCACGCGGCAAATTCCGAATCACCGTGCTCGCCGAGAATGTACCCGTGCACGTTGTGAACGTCAATCCCGCAGGTTACGCTGAGATAATGCCTGAGCCGAGCGCTGTCCAGAACGGTGCCCGATCCCATGACGCGTCCTCTGTCCCACCCCGTGCTCTTGAGAGCCACGTAGGTCATGACATCAACAGGATTGGTGACGACCAGGATGACTCCCGACGCGCTCCGGTCTTGGATCTCCTCGGTGATGGCGTGCACGACCGCCGCGTTCTTCTGAAGAAGTTGGAGCCGTGTTTCACCGGGACGCTGCGCCGCGCCGGCGGTGATCACGATGACGTCGGCATCGGTGTAGTCGGAGGAGCTCCCGACACGAATGGAAACCGTCGGAAAGAACGGCCGGCCGTGGAGCAGATCCAGGACCTGCCCTTGTGCGAGGTTCTCGTTCATGTCGATCAGTGCTATCTCGTCGGCCAATCCGCTTTGCGCCAGCGCATAACAGAATGTGGCACCAACAGCGCCCGCTCCGACCACCACTACTTTTCGCCCATTCACGGTCGAGGTTCTCATGGTTCCCTCCCTTTACCAAGCATACCGTCAGAGGGTGCGATCTGTCCACTGGCTGGATTTCCCACTTGAGTTCGGTGTGATATCATTCAGGATTGAGCACTGTATTTGGAGTACGACGGGGGAGTGGGCCAGCCTGATGCTCCAGTCGGACGGTTTCCCGTTTGCTGTAGCTGACGACATAGGCGTTGTTCACAGTTCTTATGTCGCTTGAATGCCTAACGTTTGAGTTCAGAAGTATCTTGAGACGGAGTGATGGAAGGAAGGTCGAGAACTGCGTCGTGTGTCGGCCAAATCCGGTCGTGCACAAGTTGCTCAAGTTCTTTCATCAATTTGTCGCCGTCATCTCTCAAGAACTGATCAATCAGCTTGCGTTCCGGCCTCTCAAGTTCGTGTTCAACGTTCATCCGGTGGTCTCTGAATACCTTCCAAATCAAGTCATCTATTTCGGCAAATTTCGCCCGAATGTCGTCGGACAGGAAGATTCCGTTCTTTCTTAGGCAAATGTGTGTATCCCTGATTTTGTCTTCAGCCTTGCCAAGGTAGTGCCAGACAATGTACTTTTGGTACCGTTTATTCTTGTCCTCGGCTTCTCGCACCTCAGCCTTCTGCCATTCAGATAATTCACAAGTTGAAATGAACTCCTCCTGCAGCGGTTCCGGCATGCCATTGATGTCCGGATCGGACTGCACTGAAGCCACCAGGACTCGGACTTCCCAATACCCATCATTGAGTTTCGACCAAGCCTCCGGTAACACCTCAAACTCTCGCTGGTGCAGTTTGGTTGTTCGATCCAAGAGCGCCGAGATCTTGAAGCGGAGCTGCTCAATCTCCTTGCCGTGCTGATGCTTAAGGTCCTGCAACCGTTTGTCGAACTTGGCGTCCAACCATCTCGACGCCAAACGCTTGAAGACTTGATAGACAACAAGGGACAGGCCTCCTCCCCAGAGCACTATTTTGCCAACAATTGTCAAAAGTTGGTCTAGGGGTTCCATGGGCATCCAGTCATCGTTATGTAGTCTGTACAGAATAGGCAACCCATGCTGTTTCCTTCAGTAAGTGAAGTCGTCACTTCTTCTTTCCAGGTTCTTCCCATCCTCGTCACAAATCGATTGCCCTAAAGAAATTGTCAGAAGACCTTTACTGTGCCGACTCCGACCATATCTCTCTCCCATCGACCTGTCAACCGGTGTCGAAAGAGGCCGTATACCGTGAGCCCTGTCGGGCAAAGCTATATATCCACATCTTCTCCCAACTGTAGGGGGTCTGTTTTCTTGGAGAGTTTCTTCTCTTCAGCCGAATGCCTTCGTTCTATCTTCTTGATGTCTTCCGCCCGAGGAAGCTCCTCCGGGATTATGCCTCTGCCCGTCAGCACCTGGCGAACGTCACTGTTATTTTTCACATGCTCGGCAGTGATATCGTTTTCTGACCTGAGATTATCTTTGTCTATGTTGAAGTTGGTGATTTCATTGGCAAAGTCTTTGGCCTTGATCGTGATGGTAGGTAAGAAATCGGCCAAGGGACGTTTTGAAGGAATTTCCAGTCGCTCTTTCATGCCCTGGGTCGTTATCCCTCCGAAAAGGGCCCGATCCCCCTTGCTCCTGATACGTGCGAATCCCTGTCTGTCCCCGATACGCTCAAAAATGATCCCTGAGAGCATCTTTTCCGACGCCGTCAGCTTCTTCCTCGCGGCAAGCCGCTCCGCTTCGGCCAACCGCTTTTCTATAATCTCCTGTTTCCGGGTTTGGACGGCAAAATAGGTCTGGGCAAAAGCTATGGCGTCCTTGCTCGGATCTCCATTCTGGGCAATCAAATAAGCAGCATAACGAGTGAGAGCGATGTCGGCGATTTCTCTTTCGGCCCCGGAACCAAGGGAGACCTTTTTCCTGACGTCAAGAAAATGGTCGTTTGGATCGTAGCCGGCCGTTTTGCAAGACGTTCTCGCTTTTTCAATGACTCGATTGAAATTCTCCCACTTTGCATATCCGAGAGGTTCCTGCAGATCCCTGGCAAGCCAAAACTCCGTGCCGGTCTCCTGGTCGCGACGCGCCATTTCTTCAAAATCAGCATGGAGCTTGGCTATCACGTCTTTCTCCATAGGGCCTCCTTGACGACGCTATTGTTTCCAAGAACTACGACAAACCCCGCTCGCTTCTTATTCTCTAATACGGCCGCGCGTCTAGCATCAGGATGCCCGCATGTCAAGCGCGTTTGTTCCATTCGCGAGTGCATCTGATTATAGGGGGCCATCAGGTTCGAATGAAGGCTGTGGAAGCACCGCGCCTAATCTTCGCTCGGCCCGGTCCTGCCACGATCGTTGTTGCTCGTTGCGTCGGATGAATTGTCCTTAGGAAAGAGCTTCTTGAACTTCTCCTTGGCGGATCTGCTGCATGACCTTTGCAGGCTGTCGTACTTGTGGAGAAGCTCCAAACCTTCGAGGGTAAGGGTCGAGCCGTGGCGAGTAGTCTCCACGATCTTGAAACCGCATTGGCGCTCGGCATCCTTGACCTTGGCCCAGACGTTCCGGTACGGCAAGCCCAGAGCCTTGGCCGCCTTGAGGATGGAGCCGGTGCGGCGGATCTCATGGAAAATCTTGAGTCGGCCCTCGCCTACGATCGGTTTTCCCGATTCGTTTTCGAGCCAGACCTTGTATCGGAGACAAAGATTCATGATAGGCAATCGCGAGAAAATCCGGGAAATAGAATCGCCAAGGCAAACAGCACTAACGAACACTTCTGATTTATATCGGTTTCGTGCCCCGCAGGGGCGCACCCTGAAATAGGGGTAGGAACGCTCGGTTACCCGGCGCTCCCCCCTCCGAACCGTGCAGGCGGATCTCCCGCACACGGCTCTCCGGTCGGTGGGTCACCGCCGAGCGGATTGACAGGCCGCTGCATGGGCTG
>JBGSJS010000105.1:0-40200 GCA_041741735.1 Desulfomonilaceae bacterium
CACCGCCAGGAACTCGAGAATCCGATCCTTAATCTTGACCAAGTTGTAGTGGTCCTCGTCAAGCACCTTTTGGGCGGAGTTGACGTCAAGATCGTCTTCGGTGGTTACGCTCCAGGGAAGGTTGGTGACCACTTCAAGGTACGTGCGAGAGACGATGTATTCCGGCGAATGAGGCGGAATGCGCTCCAGTCTCTGAAGCTCCCTGGTCGCCACCTCCATGGCGTCTTCGGTCATTCCGGAATTCCTTATCTTCTCCTGGAATTCCTTGATCTCCGCGTTGTGGGCCTCTTCTTGGGGATTCAGATCCCGCTGCATGGACCTCATCTGCTGTCTCAGACCCAGTTCCTTCTGTCGCCGAGCGGCCAGCGGACTCGGAGCGCCCTCGGCACCGGGCTGAATCCTCGGCTGCAGGGTTTGTATGTCGTTCGTAAGATAAGAAAAAACCTTCTTCAGTCTCTCAAGCGGATCTTCGATTTCAAGGAGGCTCTGTTTGACATCAGCGGTCAGCGTCAGATAAACCGCGATGAGGTCGGCCAATTTGCCGGGATCTTCCGCTCGCTCGATCATGGCCATGGAATTGTCCGTGACCGGTCTTCCCAGGCTCAAGCTCAGCTTGAACAGGGTTGCCACGCTGCGCACGAAGGAATCCGTTAATTCGTGAGGTTGACACGTCTCCTCAATGAGACTCACCTCGCCCATGAGATACGGCTCGTATTGCACCTGCTTGACAAGCCTTACCCTGCAGATGCCGTCAGCTATCACCTTGACGCCGCCGCTCTCCAGACGAACGACCTGTTGAATGCGGGCCAGAGTCCCCACCATGGAGATCTCCTCCCGGAGAAGATTCACCCGGTTGCGAGCCTTTTGATAGAACAGTCCGACCAGATTGTCTCCTCCCGCCACCGACTCCGCGAGCTTTACCACCCGGGAGCCCTTGAGAAACAACGGGATCATCACGTCAGGAAAGACAACCATATCCCTCAGAGGAAGAATCGGAACAACCGCAGGGAGATTCCCCACTGACTTAAATGATTTCATAGCGACAACACACCCATCCCGTGAACAGAGTTGATCCGACGGAAACCCTTTTGTTGCATTTTTTGTGGAGCTAACATACCTGATTTTCACGGAAAAGTCAAGGAAGAGATCGAAGCAAACCCTCCGGACAACACGCCGGATTCGAGACACCCAACATTTCCCATACTTTTTGATTTAGTAAATCAAACTATTGGAACATTTATGTTGAAAGAACCTTAACTAGAGTATCGTCGGATTTCGCGACGCATGCCGCCCCCCTCGGAGCACTTCATTCTTGCCACAGATACCGTGAGCTCAGGGCACTCCTTACATGAAACGTGCTCTGGAAGCGGAACATACGTCTCGTCACACATTTCAGAGAACACGAGGACAGACTTCCGGTGAGAACCGTTGCTTCCGGGATGATCTCAGGAGCGCTTCACAGGCTGTGCTCAGGAGGCACAACATTCCGCTTTTTGCGATCTTGACAGGTGGGAAGCGGATTGCAGGTGGTGTAGTGGTGTTTGATCAACGACGGCAGCCGAGATGTCCGGCCTCGGCCGTCACTCGGTGCCGTTCCCGTCCTCGGTAGCAGAGGATCGGCTCGGGAAGCCGGTATACAGTATGCGTTCGGACAAGCGAGCTTGAGGAGGCGTCGCGCTGGTCATCCATTCCCACGCGGTCCGGAGATCCGGGTCTCTGAACAGAACCTCCTCTGCGTTTTTCTCGTGCACGGATCGCAGGGCCCGGAACAGCTCCACCGCGGTCCGCGATCGGGGAGCAATCGGGGCCGAAATGAGCAGCGGGGTTTCCGACTGCTCCAGGAGCCCGTCATTCCATGAGGAAATGTCCCAGACGATGGACGACAGGTGGCCGTACTCTTCCCCGATCTCGCCGCGGAGGCCCGGGTCGCCGGGATCCGGCATCACCATGGTGAAGTCCGGAGTCACCACTTCCTCTTCTCCATACATCGGCTGATAGGAACGGTTAACGAACAGACCCGGATCGGCCGCAGCGTCGAGGGCTCGATCGAAAAACTCCAGCCGAGGCGGAGTGCCGAATTCGATCACTACCCGGAGCACCGCGTGGGGGTTGCACCTCACGAATTCCCCCAGTACGGCCAACATTGCCTTTTCTGCTCGCAATCCGCTCCGGCCCCTGAACCAGAGCGTGAAGCAGTCCGCGGCTCGTTCCATGACACGTGGTGTGAGGCGTACCACCGAAGAGTTGAGAGGGTCCAGAATCCATTTGCTCACAGAGGAGACCGCCTCCGGTCCGCGGATCAGGTCCGGGCCCCGATCCACCAGGGAAGGGGGTGGGATATAGTCGATCTCCATGTCCAGGACCTGCTCGCATTCTTCGAGGGCTCGTGCGAACGCGTCGCGGGGAAAGGTCGGCGTTTCGCGCACATAGTACGGGGGCTTCGGATCGTACGAGAGCCCCAGACTCCGGCTCCTTTGCCTGAAATCCGTCCCCGGCAGCACCGAAAGCACAAAAGGGTGGACAACGGAATATGCCTCGCGCTCTTTCAGCCAGCTCAGGGTTTTCGAGAACCAATCGGGCGTGTCGCCGGGCAAGCCGAGAATGATGCCCGTGGTTACCTCCATAGCCGCCTTCTTAAGCAATGCGACTCCTTGCGCGGTCTTTTCCGGATCTCCCGATCTGCCCGCATTGGCGAGAGCCTGAGGATTGATGGTTTGCAGCCCCACCTCCGCGCTTGCCAGACCTGCGCGGGCGAGAAGCTCCACATCGTCGGGTGTCAGCAGATCGGCTCTCAGCTCCGTGTGAAGCGTGGGGAAAGGCATGGACCGCCGGGCACACATGGATCGGAGAAGCCCTCGAAAGCCTTTCCGAGCGTTGAAGGTGGGGTCCATCAGGTAAATGCTGCGAACCTTGGAGCCCGGCCCATAGGCAAAGTCGAGCACCTCTTCCATTGCGTCCGCGGGATGAGGCCTCAGCTCCTTGAAAGCCTTGTGGTAGTAGCAATAACCGCATCTGAAGGGGCATCCCCGTACGCTTTCCAGGAAGATCGTGCCGTCGAGAGAAGGAGCGATTCTTTCCGTCAAGTAAGGATATGGACAGGATGCCAAATCCCACGGTGGAGCCGGTTCCGTATTGATCCGGAGATTCGAGCCGTCTCTGAAAAAAGTCCCGGGAATCGCCGGCGGCTCCCGATCTTCCAGGAGGGCCTCCACCATGGCCGCGATGCGTGACTCGCCCTCCCCTACGACTCCGGCATCCACCGCAGGATGCTCCAGCACCCAGCGATTGTCGGGAGTGACCTCGGGACCGCCGATGAGAACCTTGGTCCCGGGCAGGCGACGCTTGAGATTCGCCGCAAGATAGAGGCTCCTCTCCACATTCCAAACATAGAGGGTCAATGCGAGCACTGACGGCCGTCGGGCCGCTACTTCCCCAATAAGCGCGGCGTCGCCGAAAACGTCGGCAACCTCTGATTCCAGGATCTCAACGGATACGTTCCGGGTAACGGCGAGATCCAGAGTGGACGCGAGAAAACCTGCCGCCAGGGGAATGTTGGTCGGGGGCTCCCGAAAGGAGAACCGCGGAGGAGGAAGCTGCACGAAGAGAACGGTTTTCATGAAGAAGGAGTTTAGGAAGGATGGTCGATGACTGCAAGAGCTCCGTCATCTGCCGACGGATTTGTCGGTCGACTTTCTTCCGGTCTTTGAAACAGCCAATGGGAAGGCGAAAGAGCACCGGTACGTTGCAACGAGGGTACCGGCGGCGTCCACGAATCGTGCCTGAAGATGAACCGCCTGGAACATTCCCTCAGCCGGTTCGAAGTGCTCGGTCACGTCTTCAATGCTCAGGCTTCCTGAAAGGGTCTCACCGAACACGGCAGGTCGGCTGTAATCGAATTCTTCACGTACCAACCGCACGTGAAGCGGGTCTATGGCGAGGTCTTCCCACACGGGCATCAGGCACGCTGTTCCATGACGCGTCATAATCGCCGGCCAATGCACCGGAGGGGCGGAAGCGGTATGGATAACCGGGGGAAACGTTTGTACCAGCTCGGACAGCTCGCGGCAGAATGCCTCGGACAGTACCGTGGAAAACAGCGGGTACGTCTTTCCGAGGAGCTCCCGGCCTATCATCATCCGGCACGGGCGAAACGACGAGGCACGCGGCTACAGGCAGAAGGCATCTCGAATCGTTTGCGCATCTCTTCCAGGCGCGCCAGACCAAATGCCTCACGGCGACCAAACTCGGGGTCCAAGGTCTCAACGGGACGGAATCCTTGCACGGTGAAACGCTTCACGTTGCCGAGAGCAGCGACAATCCGCTCCAATTCGTGCTCTTCCACCAGGTCGGGAATGGCGGTGGTCCGGAAGGCCACTTCCAGCCCTGACGTCTTGAGAAGCTCTATGCTGCGCTTAATGACCCGTACGTCCACGGGAACACCGGCCACACGGGAATACTCGTCCTGAGTCAACGGAGCCTTCACGTCCATGGAGACCGCATCCAGGAGGTTGCGGCCGATCAGCTCCCGAAGCATTGATGGATTGGAACCGTTGGTATCGAGCTTGATCTTGAGCCCCTCAGCCCTGAGAAGCGCCAGGAGATCGGGGAGATTCCTCCTGATGGTCGGCTCTCCGCCGGTGACGGTAACGCCGTCAATCCAGCTCTTCTTGGCCTTGAGCTCGCCCAGGACATCATTCAGGGGTATCTCGGCAATGGAATCGGGGTCAGTAACCAGCCTGTGGTTATGACAGACAGGGCAGCGGAACCCACAACCGGACAGGAAGATCACGGCGGAGACTTTGCCCGGCCAGTCCAAGAAAGACGTTGAAATGAATCCTCGTATTCCGAAACCCGTTGTCATGCCGTGCTCCCTATCCATTGTCGTTCACCTCACGGACCATCAAATAACCCTCTCTTGAGCGCGCATTCGTATTACACATTCGGCGGCTCCCTCGAATCCCCTCGATCACGACAGCCACCACTAACACCCTATTATATATGAATATTCTCTGGGTCAGGCCCTCATCTAACTTCGGGCCCGAGATGGTGCCTTACATATGCAGGGGCCGAGGCATTTGGCAAGTGAAACTTCCAAGGGTGTTCTACTTTTTTCAATGTGAGCTGATTTTGGCCACTTACCTGCCATAATGTCTCTAACGCGGCTCTGAGAGATGATTTCACGTCAAAGACGGACGGCAAGCAGTGATTCCCCATACTTTTGAGAAAGTGGAACAATAGCAAGGGCTAAACAGTGCAGGTTTGAAACCAGCCCTTACCGGAAGGTTTCCCGGACATTGCCGGGTAGTATCGATCACCCGTGTACCCTCGGTTTCGTCTATCATTAGGTAACGGTACTCTATTGCGAGCGGCCCGAAAACGATACTTTTTCGGGCCGCATAAGGTGGCGCACGAACCCATCCTTTGGGATCAGGATCAGTTCATTAGTCCTTCCAAATGCTTCCGAATGTGAGCCGCGCCCGTGATGATCTCCCTGTCGTCGGAGACCAAAATGGGGAGCTGCTTTTCCGAGAGGGAAACGCACTCGTAATACGCAAGCAGAGCCAATGCTTCGGGATCTTCCTCACCGAGGCGGACCACCTGGACGCTCTCCAGACTCGTCAGATCCACTTTACTCTTGACCCAGTCGCACTTTCCGCAGCCTTCTTTGGTGAATAGATAGGTCATGACTTCCTCCTCACGTGCTAACCTTTCAAATTGCATCCGAACCTAACCGGCACCCTCGATTCTATAGATCGGTACTCCTGTCACCGATCCATCGTCGGCAGCCAAACGTCAGCTTCCTGCAAGCTGGAGATTTCTGTACCGGTCGGTGAGCTCGCCCCGCTTGCCCTTGTTCCAGCTCGAGAGCTTGGTGAAGTAGCCTGTGATCCTTGTGATCTGCTCGACCTGCGAAGAGTTGCAGTACTGGCAGACCTGGTGCAAGCCTCGGGTGGTCCGGCCGCACGACACGCAGGTGGTAAGCTCCGGAGAGAAGGCCACCTGATCGTTCTGGGTCATGCGGAAGGTCTTTACCACGAAATTGGCCAGAGATTCCGCGCTGGGGCGGCTTTCGCCGAGCCAGACGTGGGTGAGGGAGCCGGCCTCGATCAAGGGGTGGAAAAGCCCTTCCTTTTTCACCCGGTCGATTGGGTCCATGGGCGCACCCACATTATACAGGGTCGAGTTGGTGTAATAGATCTCGTCCTCGGCCATGTTGCCTTTGACCACCTGCTGCGCTTCCGGATAGAGCCTCATATCGAGTTTGGCAAAACGATACGCGGTGCTCTCCGCCGGGGTCTGCTCAAGCACGAAGCGCATGTTGTGCTTTCGGCCGAGCCTATTGCACACCAGGTTCATGTGGGCGATGACCTTGAGACCGAACTTCAGTGCGTCCTCGCTCTCGTGGAGCTCCTCGCCGGTATGGTACTGAACCATCTCGTTGAGACCCACCATCCCCACCAGGAACGTGACCCTGTGCATCCTCAGATAGGACTCTCCGTCCCGATCCATCGTGAGCAGGGCCAGGGGGCCGGTCTGTCCCAACGCCAGCAGACGCTCGATGAAGACCTTCTTCTGTATGTGAGCCTCCGCGGCAATGTTGATCCGCTCGTTGATCAGCGAAAAGAGCTTCGTGTCGTCCCCTTTGGCCTCATAGGCAATTCTCGGAAGATTGAGGGTGACGTTTTGCAAGGCGGAGTAGCGCATTTTCCAGGGGGTGACCGCGTCGTCCAGGTCGCTCTTCTCCAACTTAAAGGAGAGACGGCAGCACTCGGAGATCTTGGCGGTCTCGCCACGGTCGAATACGTAGTAGGTGTTTCCCTTTTCCGAAGCGATATCGCAGATATGATGGAGAAAATCCTCGTGGCCGGGGGTCTTGAAGAATTTCTCCGTAATGTGCACCAGCGGCTTCGGGAAGAAGAATGGCCGCCCCGCACCATCGCCCTCTTTATAGATGTCGAACAGGGTCCAGACGAATTCCTGGGCTTCCGGGAGATAGTCTGCGTACGTATGACCGGTGAACTCGCCGCCGGGACCGATGGCAGGGACATTCTCGAAATGCTTGGGAACCTCCCAATAGAGGTTGATGTCGGTGAATATCGCCTGTCCGCCACGCGCAACCGCCTGCTGGGAAAACTCGAAAATCAGCATCTGTGCCAACTGCCGTACTTCACGCTTAGGCAGCCCCCGCAGGTATGGAGCAAAAAAGAGATTCACTGCGTCCCAGCCGATGGCTCCCGCAAAATGGCTCTGAAGTGCCGCGGCGAACTTAACCATGTGCGCGAGGAGCACCTCGGGGTGTTTGGCAGGCTTGGCCATGGCCAGGGAATTGGGAAGATTCAGACCGAATTTCTTGATGTATTCCAACGACTGACCCGAACAGTACGGTCTGTCGATGAAGCCCAGGTCATGAAGGTGAATGTCCCCTCTCATGTGAGCGTCCCCCACCGTCTGGTCGAAGACGTTGAGGAGGGCGAACTCCTTCTTTATGTTCTCGGCGAGAGTGAGGTTGGTCGCCTCCGGCCCGTGGGGCACATTGGCGTTTTCCTTGTTGGGACGGGTAATGAGCTGATCCACGTCGTACAGAGGCACTCCCAAACGTGTGTGGAGACGTCGCTCCGCTTCTAGGCCGCGCTCGAGGAGCTTCGCGTTCACCAATTCGCGAATGAGGGGTGCGGTTATCACCTTGATTCCGCTCAGCTTGATGTTGTTTTCAACCTCAAGGCTGATGTCCTCCGCGGTTCCCTCGTCGATGAACGTCTCACGAAGCAGCGCGTCCACGATCCGGCTGCGGTCCCAGTTGTCCATAACTTCGCTGGAAGTTCGGACAAAGAGGGCCATGTCGGTAGTCTCGTTGTTCCGGGGCGTCTCCTTCTTAAATTCTTTCAGTTCAGCCACGCTAGCCATTGCAATCTCCCTTGTGGAGTCATTAACCGACCGTATGAAAGAGTCGGCGATCGTCAATCGGAGAATTCACATGTTAGTTACCGGAGCCTCGGGGGCGAGGACTCGCGCTCCCCTGCTCTCGGCCCTTGCTTTGCATCAAATCGAACCCCTGTGCAAGTGGTACCGGCTGCCCATAACCATGTGAAGCAATCTCCCGATCCTCGACACAAACGTTGAGTACGGCGTTGTTGTTGCATCCAAATGCAACTACTTCACACAACTTATTGGCTTCCTTCCCCTTTTGAAGCATCACCGAATTCGTTGATACCTTAAAGTTGTTGCCGACCGAGTCCTCAGGATCACCTTAGGCTTTCCCGAGAACCTACTGGAATTGAGAGACGAACGATCCTATGATCCGGTGCGTGAATGGATCATCTTGTGGGAGGCACCTTTATCGCCACAACATATAGTGTGTCAAGGACAAAAATCAGAACGATGTCGATTCAAATCTTAGGCAGGCGAAATTGCGACTCATATTTTTTTGTGCCACAAAATTAGCAGCTTAATTATAAACCCTCGAATTCCGAAACACGATCCTAACGCGTATGCCCTCGGCAGGACTTCCCGCCGTTGCCATCTAGGGGGGGACGAGACGACATCACGGCGGGAGAATCAAGTCGAAAAATACGCAATATTCAGCACATAAGACCCTCTCGGCTCTCACGGCGCCTTCTAACGCCCCTTCATGTGGATGGCGACCGGAGCATCCGAGCCAAGGCCCCACTCCGCGTCGTCATCTCCGTTGATTGTCCAATGGAGTTGTCGGCTTTCAGTACCTTACGGGAGACTTACACGAAGGTCGTCGGAGTTGTTGACCAGCACGTAGATGAATTCTTCCGGGGTGTACGGACTTGCAGGGAACGGCCTGTTCCAGTACGTGCGCGTTTGCACGGCCAGCTCTTGGATCTTCATGTTTCCTCCATTCTTCTTGAGAATGGCATGAATGACCGTCATGACCGGTGTACGGCCTTCCTTCCCCGGTTCCTCGTTCATCCGTGCAACCTCCTCCAGATCCGGGATGAGGGAAGCCTCGCCCAGGAGAGAGACCACAAGCTTGCCCACATCCTTCCCCGGCCGGCCGGACAGTGACGTTGAGGGGCGCGGGATGTCCCTGGCCGAGGCAACCTTCTCGGTCTCCGGGGCTTCACCGCCTCCTGCCGTCGTTTCAGCATCGCCGGAGGCGTCCGCCGCCTCCGACATTCGTGTATTGGATTTCTCTTGTTCGCTCATGGGAATCTCCTTCGATATGGTAACGGCCGGGCGCGACCGACGAGCAGTTACGTTTTTTCGCCGGCCTGCAGGACGGGCAAGTTTCGGCGAGGCCCTCTCGCCGCCCAAGCGAGCGATCTCCCCGATAATACACTAGAAATCGTGAGATTTTAGGCGCACTGGTGGCTTTTGTCAACCATTTTATCTGCAGGGAGACTCCGCACCGCTATCAGATCGCCACGGCCGTGGTGCGGGAAGACCCCGATCGCCATGTGATCCGGAGTATCCGTGGTTTCACTGCCTTGAGACCGGGCGATTGACGCGGAAGCTTGGGCGGGGAGCGCGCCGCGCCAAATCAGTTACACTATTCATCCCGTTTATTCCAATAGTTATATGGAAGCCTTAATGTCGCAAAGGCTTACTCTTTAAGAATTTCCTTTAAGAATTTTATCTAACATTCCGATTGACATGGTGATTTTCTCATGCTATGTCCAACCCAGTAATCGGGAAGGAGGGAAAATGACACCCACCCGTCAAGATCCCAATAACGCTCAATGCTCCTCCGAGAGTGATCAGTTGCCGAAAGGAGACCTCCCAATGGGAAAAATCAATTTAGTTGCTGTGGCCATGGTTTTGTTGACGGCCTCGTGGGTATGCGCCGGAAACTTCGAGGTACTGGCCGACGCCGGGGTAATCAAGGCGCCGACGCCTCTCTACATAAAGCCCGGAACCGTGGTCAAGGCTGAGTTCAGGACGAACCTGAAGACGACCTCTGATGTGGAGATGGATTCCGACAGTCTCTTTCCGGAGAGAGTCTCGGCAAAGGCCGAGCCCAAGGTGAAACCCAGACCGGCGGTAGCCTTCAAGGAAAGAAAAACCAGGGCCATGGCTCCTCCGCCCGCGGTGAACAACGGCGTGTCGGCCCGTTCCTCTCATCTGGCCGCGGCCGGGGAAGAAGCCTCGGATCTGGATTCGGATATGGAAGATCTGTCGAAGGATCTGGTGATGTCGCCGCCTCCGACGAAGGATGAGCAGACCGAAAAAATGGAGTCCAAGCCCGCTTCGGAGACCAATGCCGCGCCTCGCGAGAAAAACCTTGTGACTGAGAAGCAGCCCAAGGCCAAGAAGAAAGCGACACCCCGCGTGAAGAGAATGTCCCCGACGGATTACGGCAAGTACGCAGGTGCGTCCAAGCCGATTCGTAAGGTGCATCCCCTCACCACAACGACAACGAGAAATCCGTGGTCGTACCCGGCCGGCTCTTATGGCAACCGCAGCTACGAGGTGAGCTCGCAGCGGCTTCAGAAACCTCGCGGGCAAGCTGCGAATCAGGGATACCGCCCCATGGAGCCACAGTACATGGCCTCGGCACCGCGTCGGATCACTCCGCCGCCGACAACCGAGCGTTTCGTCCGCGACGGGGTTACCGTAAGGCTGGCGCCCACGGCTATGCCGGCATCGTACCCCAACCCGGCTGATGAGGAGAGCGATTCCGATCTCCTCTCCACTGCAGCGGAGATTATCGGTATGCCCTTCGCGTTCATCAGCTCTTTCTTCTAGTCGTCACGTGACCGCACATTGAGCCGGAAGAGCCGCCCTGTGAAGGACGGCTCTTCCGGTCTTCTCTCTCCGTTCCCCTCTCCTGTCTCAGTCCGGTGCCTCCCGGCGGCGACCGTGCATCGATACATCTTCTTCGAGTAATAAGTGCTCCGTTTCCTAAATACTGTCACGTATTGCGGATTCCCGGCTTTGACCGACCGGATCGGTCGTCCCCACAATACCTCCCTCTGATCCCCCCGTTGACGGGGGGAAGCTCTCCCTTCCCGTCAACGGGGAGGGTCGGGCACGCGCACCCCGGCCGATGCTTCCAGGCACTTGACGAGGAGGGCCAGCGTTTGGTTCACCGGGGCCGCAACCCCGAGGGCCTCCCCTTCCACGGCAAGGGCACCGTTGATGAAATCGATTTCCGTACGCCGACCGGCCAGTACGTCCTGGAACATGGAGTTGAGATTCCCCGCTGTTCCTTCGCACACGGTCAAGACGTGGGCTTCGGGGTCCTCGAAAATGAGATGGAGCCCTTTTGCCCGTACGATGGTGAGACACTCTTCCACCACGCGGTGGATGAGATCCCGTCCTGCCTCGCTCCGGGGAAGGTCGCCGTTGCGTACCCTCAGGAGAGTGGCCGGCGCGTTGATCGCGGCATTGATGATGAGCTTCGACCAGACGCACCCCACCGCGTTATCAACCACGTGAACGGGGCCGCCGTTCATCTTCTCGAGCACTTCTGCAACCGCTTTGGTCCTCTCGCGGGCAATGCCGTCCGCTTCACCGAAATTGGTGACGCCGAAGCCGGTATGCCGAAATCTGCCGGGGCCCAGTGTCATTGCGCCCATGGTGGTAGTCCCCAGGAGCACGCGACCGGGAAAAACCTCGTTGAGTATTTCGTAATTGCCGATGCCATTTTGCACCGTCAGGACACACCCATGGTCGGAGAGTATTTTCTTCACCGTCTCGGTAGCGGCTCTCGTGTCATAGGATTTCACCACCACCATGGCCAGATCGACCGTTATGTCCTCGCAATCCAGGGAAACCATGCGAGGCCGGACGACACGGTCGCCGGACACGCCTTCCAACCACAGACCTTTCTCCTCCACGAGCGCGACGTGCTCCACGTCCCGCTCTATCATTATCGTCTCCAGACCCGCCTCGATCAGGAGACTTCCTATAACCGAGCCGAGTGCACCGGCTCCCACGATCCCTATCCTCATACAAACAGCCTTTCTCTTATCGATTGGGCAGCCCGCAACCGCGTTCCGTCACACTCTCCCTGATCCGCGCCCCGATATGGTAACGCGACGCGGGCGCCGCAGTCATCATTCGCCGTACATCTTCTCCAGTTCCTCAGCCACTTCCTGAGGCATCCCGTAGCAATGCTCCTTTGCCGGGAACGCGCCTTCCGAGACCTCTTTCTTGTACTCGGCCAAGGCTTCAAGAATCAGTGCCCCTGCCTGACGGTACTTCTTTACAAATTTTGGGGTATGCCTGTCGAACATGCCGATCATGTCGTGAATCACGAGCACCTGGCCGTCGCAATGAGGCCCCGCGCCTATGCCGAATACCGGGACCGACGATCGGCGGGTAATGATTTTGGCCACTTCAGCGGGAACGGCCTCCAGGAGGAGCGTAGACACACCGGCTTCTTCGAGGATCTTGGCGTCTTCGACGAGCTTCTTTGCTGTGGCCAGATCGCGCCCCTGAGCCTTGAAGCCTCCCAATTGGGCTGCCGACTGGGGGGTAAGGCCCATGTGGCCCATCACCGGAATGGTCGCATCCACCATGGCCCTGATGGTATCCGCCATCTCCGCACCGCCTTCCAGCTTCACCGCGTCGCACTGGCCCTCAGCCATGAAGCGTCCCCCGTTCCGAATGGCATCGGACTTGGACGCCTGATAACTCATGTACGGCATGTCGCCCACGAGGTAGACATCCGGGGCTCCAAGGCGGACCGCCTTCACGTGGGGTATCATGAGATCCATGGTTACGGGCAATGTCGAGTTGTATCCGAAAACCACCATACCCATTGAATCTCCGACCAGGATTACGTCAATTCCGGCCTGTTGCTCCAAAATTGCGAAGGGGTAATCGTAAGCGGTGAGATACGTCATAGGCTCTTTCCGCTCTTTCTTGTCTCTCAAAGTCTGAATGGTAGTCTTGGGCATGATCACTCCGTGTTTAGTATTTTGGTCGGCTCGCCGAGACTCGGCGTAGCCGCCGACCTGGGGAGAGCACCGTCTCCACGAGCGGCGGAGATGGTGGGGCTGGCATTATGGATCGGTGAGAATCATACATTAATTGACCGCGGAACCACAACCGCTTTGCGGGACCGAGGTCATAGGAACGCAGGCGAGCGGAGGGATGCCGTCCGTGTCGTGTAGTCACATCCTTAATTGCGAAAAGGTATTACTTCGTCCGGGACAGGGTTCCTGGATGGCGCAACGGGCGAGTAGATCAAAGTGGAGCAGTTGGATGCCGGACTTTCTTGCGTCTCAGCAAGGCCCGGCATCCTGCCGAGATCGGTGGGGTGGAGATTCGCTGTTCGGTACGGGAAGTTTCGCTCTCCTCCAAGGGCTCTTCAAAAGCCCGTCACTCCTGGCATTCTTCACGCCACAGGCAACCGGACTCTCCACAGCCCTGAATCCCCCTGTAACACGGTGAATTCCCCTCGTTTTCCTGAATGACCCGAATCAGGCTCTCTTTGCGGAACCTGGTGATGTTCTTTATTCCCATGTCTCGGGCCATCTCTCGAATTTTTTTCAAAGTCATGGTTTAACTCCTTTCCGCAACTCCTTGACAGAAGTGCGTTTAAATGTACACAACTTCTTAACCGTAAGCGCCGCGGAAAATCAAGAAGAATTTGAGCTACTCATGATAGAATATAATGAGCATGTAGGAATACAACCTGTGACCATACGGAATTGCTCCCTAGCATGAAAACTCATTCCCCCGAGCATCCCGATCTCTCACGTGTGCGGCTGCATCCTTTGGCAGTCACTGCTTTTGTCTTGTCGTTGATAGGTATCCCGTTGCTGGGGCTGATAACGGGCCCCATTGCCGCGATCTTGGCCGCCGTCGCGTTGTCTCGGATCGGCGGCGATCCGCTCTTTCGAGGAAAGGGCCTCGCTGTCGCCGCGGTGGCGGTGGGTTTTGCCGACACGGTCCTCTGGGTGCTCCTTATAGGCCTGATCGTCCCTGTGGTGAACCTGCCCACAAGTTACCCCATGGACAAGCATACCGTGCCGTCCCCGAACCTGATGGAACAGGCTCCCCTTCCCATTCGGCATGCTCTGGAATCCAATGTGTTCCTGGTGGGCACGAAGGACCGTTGGCCGTCATTCCTCGGCGCGGAATCCTACAGCGGCTCCGGAGTGATCCTGGGATACACGGACAAGGGCTGTCTCATCCTGACCAACCGGCACGTTGCAGATCCCTCCTTCAGCCCCATCGCTTCTCTGCCGGTCCGTCGATCGGGAACCATAACCGCCTACTTCTGGGACGGATCGAGCGAGAAGGCGCGCCTCTGGTGGACGGCACCGGACGGGACGGACCTCGCTGTCCTGGCCACAGGAACGGACTCCGGGAGTGTCCCCCTCTTTGACGCAGCGCCTCCGAAGTCTCCCATGGTGGGCGACAAGGTCTTTGCCGTTGGCAATCCTCACGGCCTCGGCTGGAGCTACACCGAAGGAGCTATTTCCGGCATCCGTGAAATGGGGAAAGAACCGAGGCGGTTGAGGCTCTACCAAACACAGGCACCGATCAACGAGGGAAATTCCGGGGGAGGACTCTACACCACTGACGGCACCTTGGTCGGCATCGTCGCATGGACAAAGGAAAAGTCCCGGGCGGAAGGGATCAGTTTCGCCATAGCTTATGAGGACTTCCTCCGCATGTACAAGGAGCGATCGCGGCCGCCGTCGCATGGAGGCGGACGCGATCGAGTATCCGAGAACTAAACCAAAATCCGATTCACGCCTGTTCGACAATAGCGGGCAAGCGGTCTCACTTCTTCAGGTGCGACCTGATGTACTCCACAATCTGGTCGGATCTGGTTCCTGGACCGAAAATCTCTTCGATTCCCTTTTCTTTGAGCACCGCCACATCTTCTTCAGGGATGATGCCTCCCCCGAGAATGAGCACGTCACGCACTCCCTTCTCTTTAAAAATTTCCGCCACCTTGGGGAACAGATAATCGTGGGCACCTGAGAGGGAGCTCAAGCACAGCACATCCGCGTCTTCCTGCACCACCGTCTGGAAGATCGCTTCCGGAGTCTGTCTCAGTCCCGTATAGATGACTTCCATCCCCGCATCCCGAAGAGCCCTGGCCACCACTTTAGCTCCTCGGTCATGGCCGTCGAGCCCGGGCTTTGCAACGACAACCCTTATATGTTTTTCCATAGGTGAATCCTCTCTGGAGTTCAACATGCCGAGATTGGTCGAGCCGAAACGAGATTCCGGCTCGACTTTTCCATAGGAGCTCCGCGATCCCCGCAGGACGGCCCCCGGTCGGTCCCCTTCCTCAGGAAGTCGTCACGGAGACTCCATTTCGTCAAAGGGGTATGTTGCCGTGCCTGCGCACGGGCTTCTCTTCCACCTTGTTTTCCAATTGAGCCAGCGCTTTGATGAGCACGGCCCTCGTGTCCCGGGGATAGATGACCCGGTCCACAAAGCCCAGCTCAGCGGCCCGGTACGGGCTGGCAAACTTGGCCACGTAATCTTCTATCAGCTCCGTGCGTCTTGCCGCAGGGTCTTCGGCGTCTCCGATCTCCTTGCGGAACAAGATCTGGATCGCCCCTTCCGGCCCCATGACAGCGATCTCCGCGGTCGGATACGCGAGGTTGATGTCTGCCCGCAAGTGCTTGCTGGACATAACGACATACGCTCCCCCGTAAGCCTTTCGGGTAATGAGCGTGAGCTTGGGAACGGTGGCCTCTGCATAGGCATACAGAATCTTGGCCCCATGCTTGATGATTCCGCCATGCTCCTGCTGCGTGCCGGGCAGATAACCGGGAACATCGAGGAGTGTCCAGATCGGGATGCCGAACGCGTCGCAGAACCTCACGAAACGGGCACACTTTACCGATGCCTCGGTGTCGAGACAACCGGCCATCCACATCGGTTGATTGGCAATGATCCCGACTGTACGTCCGTTCAACCTTCCGAAGCCGGTAATGATATTCTTGGCGTAGTTCGGATGCACTTCCATGAAATGCCGATCGTCCAAGACGGGGACAATCAGTTTCTTCATGTCGTACGGTCTCTTGGAAGACTCGGGGATCACCGAATCCAGTTCGGGGATCACTCTGTCGGGCGGATCGTCGCACGGGACGATGGGAGGTTTGGCACGATTGCTGTCCGGGAGGAAAGAGAGGAGCTCCTTCACCTTGCCCAGTGTTTCGGCTTCCGACGGATAGTGGAAATGGCAGACACCGGAAACCTTGCCGTGCACCTTGGCACCGCCCAGGCTCTCCGGATCGATATCCTCGCTGGTGACCTGTTTGATCACCTGCGGCCCCGTGATGAACATGTAGCTCGTCTTCTCGGCCATGAATATAAAGTCTGTTACTGCAGGCGAGTAGACGGCTCCGCCGGCGCACGGTCCCATGATGACGGAAATCTGGGGGATGACGCCGGACGCCCTTACGTTTCTATAAAAGACCTCGCCGTAACCGCCGAGGCTTTCCACACCTTCCTGAATGCGCGCCCCGCCCGAATCGTTGATGCCGATGAGCGGGAATCCGTTGCGATATGCCAAGTCCATAACTTTGCAGATCTTCTGGGCATGGGTCATTGAGAGGCTGCCGCCGAACACGGTGAAATCCTGTGCGAACACGTACACCCCTCGGCCGTTTACACGGCCGAAGCCCGAGACCACGCCCTCTCCGGGAATATGGGACTTTTCCATACCGAAATCGTTACAACGATGGACCACGAATTTGTCTATTTCTTCAAATGAGCCTTCGTCCAGAAGTTCCAGCACTCTTTCCCTGGCGGTCATTTTTCCGGACTTGTGGTGTTTGGCGATCTTGTCGGGACCGCCGCCGGCATCGGACTCGGCGAGCCTTTGTGCCAATTCTTCGAATCTTGCTTCGTTCACGGCCATATGTGTCTCCTCTTGTCGATATCCTTATTCTCTTGGCAGCGACTCTCCCCGATGCGTTGCCCGGAGGCCGGTTCGTCCGTCCTCCCGACACACGCACTGTCGCAAAGCTGACAGTAGCGGATTATTTACGGAAGAATGCGACATGCGGGCCCCAATTCCACCGCATGACGTTGCTCTTCCCGTGTCCATCTTTTTTTCACCCATTCTTCGGAAAGTGTTGTGTTCCTATTTGAGCATCTCTTTGACTACGTTCCCAACCTGAGAGAGGTTTTCAACCACTCTCGCACCGGCGTCCGTAAGGGCCCGAATCTTGCTCTGAGCCGTTCCCGACCCACCGGAGATGATCGCACCTGCATGGCCCATGCGTTTTCCCGGAGGCGCCAGTCGTCCTGCTATGTAGGCAGCCACCGGCTTGGTGAAATGATCCTTTATGTATGCAGCGGCCTGCTCTTCCGCGGAACCGCCGATTTCGCCGATCAGAACGACGGCTTCCGTGTCCGGGTCCTCTTGGAACATCTTGAGGACATCCACAAAACTCAAACCGACCACAGGGTCGCCTCCCAGGCCGAGGCACGTGCTCTGTCCCACTCCATTTTTGGTAAGCTGGTCCACCACCTCATAGGTGAGGGTCCCGGATCTTGAAATAACGCCTACATTTCCCGGCTTGTGGATATAGCCGGGCATGATGCCGACTTTGCATTTGTCCGGCGGCGAGATGATCCCGGGCGTGTTGGGCCCGATGAGCCATCGGTCGTGCTGCCGAACCGTGTGAAGTGCCGACGCCGTATCCAGCGGGGGAATACCCTCGGTAATGCATACGATGAGTCGGATGCCCGCGTCAACGGCTTCCAGTATCGGGTCCATAGCATGTGCGGCCGGTATGAAGATCAGTGACACGTCCGCGCCGGTCTCTTGCACCGCCTTCCATACTGTGTTGAAGACAGGTATGCCGTCTACGGTTTCGCCCTCTTTGCCGGGAGTGACTCCTCCCACCATGTGCGTCCCGTAGTCGCGACAGGCCAGCGAATGGAACGTACCGTTCCTTCCGGTGATTCCTTGACAGATAACTCGTGAATTCTTATTTACCAGGATTGACATCTCTATTCTCCAGGTTGCGGCGACTCGTCCTAAAGGGACTTGGCCTTTTCCACAACAAGCTTTGCCGCCTCATCCAAGGAAGCAATCATCTGAATGGGCAGACCGGATTTCTCGAAAAGGTTACGCCCCTCCACGATATTGGTACCCTCGACGCGAGCGACGACGGGCATCTCCATGCCGAACTGATTGATCGCCTTTATGACGCCCCGCGCCAATACGTCGCACCGGAGAATTCCTCCGAAGATGTTGATAAAAACGACTCTGACCCTCTTATCGTCAAGCAGAATGCTCATGGCATCCGCCACGACCTGCTCGCTTGCACCACCGCCCACATCGAGAAAATTGGCGGGCATCCCTCCGTGGAGGGCTATCAGGTCGAGAGTCGCCATGGCCAGGCCGGCTCCGTTGACGATGCATCCGATGTCCCCGTCCAGGCGAATGTAGCTCAGCCCGTCCATCCGTGCAGAAAGCTCGAGCCGGTCCTCCTGGGATCTGTCGCGCCATTGCTCCATTTCCGGGTGACGATAGAGCGCGTTCTCTTCCAGATTGATCTTGGCGTCCAAGGCGATCACCCGGTCCCCGGACACGATGAGGGGATTGATCTCTGCCAGCGAGCAGTCGTATCCCATGAAGACTTCGTACAGTGCCAAAATAATCTTCAGGATCTGCTCGGCTATGACCTTTCTCTCCGAGAGCCGGTAAGCCAATCCCCGTGCCTGGTACGGCCGCAGGCCTCTTGGCTCGATCTGGACGGTGAAGATCTTCTCAGGCGCCTCTCGAGCGAGGGTTTCAATCTCAACTCCGCCTTCGGCGCTCGCCATAATCGTCACCAGCCCGCTGTTCCTGTCGAGAATGACCCCCAAATAGATCTCTTGATCTATCGGAAGCACCTCCTCAACGAGGAGAGCGCTCACGGGCTTTCCCTGAGGTCCGGTCTGGTTTGTGACAAGCTTGGACTCCAAGATACTCGCGGCCTTGCTGCGTATGTCGTCAGCCATGGTGAGGACTGCGACACCACCGGCCTTGCCCCGCCCTCCTGAATGGATCTGGGCCTTGAGGACCACCTTGTCTGTTTTGAGCGCTCGGGCTGCTATAAGTGCCTCCAGGGCGTCGTAACAGACCGACCCCCGTGGCACGGCAACCCCTCGCGCTGCCAGTAACTTCTTGGACTGAAACTCGTGAAGATTCATGAACTCATTGCCTCCCATCCTTTCCGGCTTTTCAGCCGTCCCGCGCTTGTGCCGCGCGGTATTCTCCAGGAAACGATAAACGTGTCCGGAAAAGGCATTATTGGCAACCAAGGAGACCTTTGATTCTACCTGCCGCCCCCGGGGGTTGCAAGACAAAAAGCAACTCCCCGGGATGCGTTCATTTTCTCCTGGCGGGAACCATGGGATGCCGTTGCCGCGGTAGGGCTGGCAATCAAAACCAACTCCCATGGCTGAGAAGCTACAACGAAAGATAACAATCTTGGAGAATGCCGCCCGTGGCTGCGCTTCGGGTGAATCAGAGGCCCTTATAAGATAAGCTGTCCTTTCTTCATTATGGAGGGAGAGACTCTTCTCCTCCTCCAAACCTCCCCATACGTCGGCTCACCCGGTGGAGAGCTCTTACCCGAGATTTCTATATGCAGAGGCGACATTTCATTGCATTTCGCGATCGAACCGATAACACGGACCACAAGCGGCGACTTCGCTTCGGCGGCAAGCCCTCCGCGCCGGGAAGTCACCTGCTTAATAGCGAAATAGTATCGCAACCGACAGCCCGGCTCACCGCACTCGCAAGGACCGGTCTTCTGCGGTCATACGATTTTTCATGCAACTGCATGATTTTGCCCGCGATAGAACTTGATTATCTCCGACACTATGATATGGCATCCCCGGCGGATCGCTTGGGATCCGCTCTATCTCGGGTACGGAGTCCGGGTCAATTGTCATGAGGGCAGTATTGGTGTTTTTGGTCGTCGTCGCCGTCGGTCTGCCGACCGGGGCATGCGTGGCATCGGGTGGGACATGGACCGCCGGGTCTCCAAAGGCTTTCAAAGACGTCGCCAAGGGCGATGGTTTCCACCCCATTTTGGTCAATACGCCGGGAAGACATGGGTTCGCGCCCCAGAAGAGCCAGGAGCCCGACACGCCCATCGTAACGGTCCCTCAGGCGAACGCCCGCCGCCTAAGACACTGACCGGGCCGGTTGCGGCCGTGCACGGGCGCAGGGGAACGGCAAGCTTGCGTCTCCAAACGGCGAACGAGGAGCTACGGCGGGGTCTCGGGAGTCGGCTACACCCGGGAGCATGCCGGCAGTCCCGTTGCATCCGTACGGATCGGGTAGGAGATCGGAGCCCTGCATCAAGCAGCACCCCGGAGGTCAGGACTTTTCGAGAAGAGCCGGCTCTGCAACCGGCAACGAAATCGCGGCCTCTCACTTTTTTTGGTTGCTTGTGCGAGCAGCTCACGCTAATATTGGCCGATTATGAACAAAGCACGCATTCTCATCGTTGACGATCAAGAAGAAATTCTTCAATCCCTCGGCGCAATCCTCGAGGACGAGGGACATGAGGTGATACGCGCCCGAGACGGACAAGAGGCCTTGCACATCGTCCAGAGCGACTCGCCGGACGTTGTTTTCCTCGATATATGGATCCCCGGCATTGACGGCATGCAAACCCTGAGAGCCATCAAGAGGATCGATCCTCACTGCTCGGTGATCATGATGAGCGGCCACGGCACCATAGAGACCGCCGTAAAAGCCATCAAGCTCGGTGCGGCCGACTATCTGGAAAAACCGCTCAACCTGGAGGACGTCCTCCATCTGGTTCACAAAGGCGTATCCGGTCGGACTCGTAGGACAAAAGCCGCAGAAGCAAACAACGGCACGCCCGGAAGCCCTATCGGTAATTCGCCGAAGGCTGCAAGCCTGCGTCGCGCCCTGGAGAATGCCGGGACGGAAACAGGTACCGTGTGGCTGTCCGGAGAAAAGGGAACAGGCAAGGAATTCCTGGCCAGAATCCTTCATCACTCGGGAGGCAAGGGCAAGCAGAGCCTCATCAAGGTTCGATGCACGGATCTGACGGAAACCAATATGGAGGAGCTCCTTGTCGGCAAAGAAAACGAAACGGGTCGCCGTCGCCCGGGCAAGTTTCAGCAGGCCTCGAACGGTACGCTGTTGCTCATCCGGGTGGATAGGTTGCACAAGGCGCTGAGATCCCGCCTTGAAGAGCTGATTGTAGGGCATTCCGGACCACAGGCCGGAATCGATCGTCAGTCCCCGCCCCCGTTCAGAATAGTCTCCACCTCCATCAGCGATCCGGATACCCTGGTAGCTGAGGATGACTTTCCCAGCGGCTTGGCCGACCTGCTCGGCCAACGGATCATTCATCTCCCCACACTGCGCGAAAGGCCCGAGGATATCCCCCTCTTCATTGAGTATTTCCTCAAGGAAGCAGTCAAAGAATTCGACCGGAATATCGCCGGGACGGACGAGGAGGCTACGGCCAGGCTTCTCTCCTATTCGTGGCCGGGAAACGTCAAAGAGCTCAAGATTCTCATCGAGCACGTTGTCATGACCGCACCGGGGACGCTCATTACGGTGAACGACCTTCTTATTCCGGGAGAGAAAGGGACAGCGAGTCAGGCTGAAGGGCTTCCGGATTCGGAAACGGGAACAACGATCGCCCGCGCGGTTGAATTCCCCGTCCGAGAAACCGGCGGTTCCGGAGCAGGCGTCATGGAGACACCGGCCCCGGGGAGTCCGCTTCGCCATCAAAAGACCCTCCGCGGGAAGGTAGTCATGTACGGTCAGGGGCTTCATTCGGGAGCCAAGACCGGGTTGACCATCTCTCCGTTACCGCCGGCGGGCGGGATCATGTTCGGACACATAACGTCCGGCGGTACTGTCCCCGCGTTGCTGAATTTCGTGGAATCGACCGATTTCTCCACGTGCCTGCGGAACAACGGAACTTTGGCCAAAACAATAGAGCACCTCATGGCCGTGTTCCACGTGTACGGGTTGACCAACGTGCTGGTCAAGATTTCCGGCGAAGTGCCCATCATGGATGGATCGGCCGTCGAGTTTTGCCGCCTCGTTGAGAGCGCCGAGATTATCCCCCAGGAAGATTCGGTTGAGGAAATCAGGATAACCGAGCCTCTGGAGCTGCCCCTCGACCCGGCCGGACCGAAACGGATGAGAATCGAGCCCGCTGATTGTCTGGAGGTTGAGTATTTTCTCGACTATCCTCCGCCGGTGGGAAAGTTGCACATGTCCTTCCGCTGCACGAGTCCGGAGGAGTTCAGAGAACAGATCGCTCCTGCCAGAACGTTCGGGTTCGTGAAGGATATGAGAATGATGGACGAAATGGGATTGGCCGGGGGCGGAAGGCTGTCCAATGTGGTGCTGCTCGACGACGAGAAAGTCGTCAACCCTCCGCTGCGGTTCCCGGACGAATTCGTCCGTCACAAAATTCTGGATATTATTGGAGATTTCTATTTATTTGGGCGGCCGTTTGTGGGAAAGATCATTGCTCATCAGACGGGCCACAGCGAGAATGTTGCTATGCTCAAATTGCTCGACAAGGAGCTCAAGATTCTTTGAGAGGATGGAGAGCGAGAAGCATCCTCCTTCATAATGCTCCTCTAAGGCAATGCGGTGAGACATTGAGGACCGGCCCGAGCAGCGGAATACTGCACCGAGCTCGTAATGACCGGCAAGAAGAGTGTCGTTACGAGCTTATGAGCATCACGGGGTTTCCGGCGGGAAGAACGGGCACCGACGCGGTCAACCCGAGTTTTGGGATCTTCCCTGCACGTTCCGTAAACCGCCGGCGACCGACCCGTCGGCAGTCATATGATCGCCGATCAGAGGGTGAATCCCAACTGTTCTTCCGCCGCAGCGTCACCCAGAACTTTGACGAACTGAGAGCGCGAATACGCCTTTCCCGCCTGCAGCGAATCATGGGTGGGATGCAGAGGAACGATGATATCAGTGGCTCCCTTGAGATCCCTCAACCACAAAGCCATTATATAGAGCTCTCGAATGCGGAGCACGCACAGCTCATAAGACCCTTTCTTGATGAGGTCCTTTTGGGCTGCAGCGATGACGGTCTCCTGGGTAGCGCCGTTGAAAGGTCCTTCACTCACTCCGGCAAAGCAGTGGTTTTGTCCTTTGGGATCGCACGCCACGTCCACCGAAGCGGCAATTATGTTGTGTCGGGACATCAGGTAGCGCCAGCCGACAAGCGTGGCCTCGTCCAACCCCGCTCCACGGGCAAGATCGTCCAGAGCAACAGCGAAGACCTTGTGGGGATAGATAAATTTGAAATCCTCGGCTTTCGCCCCGACGAGGGACAACGGGGCTTCTCCTCCTCCGCTGAACACCTCCTTCAGGCCTGTCTTGCACACATCAAATGACTCTCTGGGTGGGTTTGGTACGCTAATACCCATGAAAACTCCTTCCCGATAGAGGCAAAATGGAGCGAGATACCCTTGCCCCATCTGTCGGTCGAGCCCGACACCAGCCCTGTAGTGCGGAAACGCCAATAGGCCGTTGAGGTCGTAGCACTCCCCCAACCGCGCTTCTTCATTATAGACGTGACACCCGGAGATTACAACGACTTGTCCCCATCCGGCCCGGAATTCCCGATTAAACTGCAGGGTTTCGTGCCTGCTCGAAGTGCTCTCACCTATGAGAATTGGCTCGAAAAACCGCGTCTTCAACCTCGCCGTCAGCGATGTCTTTTCCCCGATGCGCTGCGACTCGGGTTGACAACCACGGCGAGGCAATGAATGAAGAGCACTAAACTGACTAACGCGATGGTGAGGCTCACCGATTCGAGTTGCACGAATTGCCCCAGCTCCTGAGGAATGTCGCCAAGGGCGTACATGAAATAAAACATATCCCAGGCCCTCCAGAAAGAGCGAGCGCCTATGAACAGAGCAAGCAGACAGAAATAGGCGTTGCCCCACCGTCTTCCCGTGAGGCTGTGTCGGGCCCACGAATAGGCGCGGGCGGCTTGCACAATGAGATAGGGGGAGAAAAACTTGATCCAGAGGCTCAACGATGTGCCGTTAGGTCCCCAACCCCCCGAAAACGCTTCTCGACCCAAGAAGGCAAGACCTGCTCTCACCGAGTCTGCGTACACCAGAAACGCCAGCACCAGTACTGGAAACACGGCGAGGCATAGGATCAGAATTGCGATTTCCAGAAGGATTTTCCTCAACATGGTCGCCATTATAGCATCTGCCCCGACGTTTGGCCCCACAAATCGTCAGGGAAACCTCTGTTACCGATCACATACGCGGTGAAGGCACTCCGTGTCCTTACGTGTCATCTCCGGTTGAGCAGAGAAATGTGCCCGTACATAAGTCCTTGTGCCTCCGATGACTTCTTCGCCCCGTTCCTCACAACGAAACGAAGAGATTTCGGCCGGGATGTAGCGAATGGTTACCGTTGGGTGCGGTTTTTTCTTGGGATCGATCCGACAATCGTGTAAACTTGAGAACTCGACTGACTTCAACGGCCGAACCTTTGTTTACGGTCCGTGCGACAGGCACATTGCCGTACGGCCCGAGGCCGATAAGCACACATGAGAGTCAAGCAGGATCCGTCTCGTTGTTCAGGGGTTGTTCGACCGTCAGGCCCTTCGGCTTGCTCGGCCCACCCCCTCCCGTTGTGAGACGAGCAGAAACAGGGAAACACCATGGGCACGGGAGGCAGTCGCAGCTCACACCTCCTCCGAGGACAATCGTATTCCGGATAGAAGCAAGGAGCGTTTCATGGAAAAAATCTGGCTCAAATCGTACACCGCCAAAGTCCCGGCAGAGATCGCTTTTGAGGCCATCACTCTCCCGGAAGCACTTACCAGGACGGCACAGAGGTTTCCGGACAACCCCGCTCTGATCTTTCAGGGTAATCGCATCACCTTCAAGAAACTGGACGAGCTGGTCTCCAGGTTTGCCTTCGGACTGGCAAATCTGGGGGTGAAGCCCGGAGACAGAGTGGCTCTCCTGCTTCCGAACATCGTCCAGACCGTGGTGGCCATCTACGGCGCCATGAGGGCGGGTGCGGTAGTGGTTCTGAATAACCCTCTTTACACGGACAGGGAGTTGGAGCACCAGTTCAACGACTCGGGATCGACGTTTCTCGTATGCCTCGATCTGCTCGTCCCGCGCATGATCGCGCTCAGGGCCAAAACGCGGATCGGGAAGATCGTCTCCTGTCATATCCGAGACTACCTCCCCTTCCCCCTCAAGCAGCTCTTCCCGTACGTGAAGAAGGAGATGCACAAACCTACGCCTGTGGAGACCGATGTCCTGGAGTTCATGGACATTGTGAAGAAGTATCCGCCATTGGCCAAGCCGCACCTTCGAGAATGGGAAGACACGGCGGTTCTCCTGTACACCGGGGGAACCACTGGTGTGTCAAAGGGAGTGCCGCTCACCCATGGAAATTTGTCGAGCAACGTTCAGCAGTGTCTCGCATGGTTCCCCGGTTTCACCGCCGGAAAGGAAATAGCCATCGGATGTCTACCGTTCTTTCATTCCTTCGGTCTGACCACGGCGATGAATATGTCTATATATAACGGCTGGGCCAACGTTTTGATTCCCAAGCCCGAGCCCAAGACCATTCTCGACGCCATCGACAAGAACCGGGCGACCTATATGCCGGCAGTGCCTACGCTCTACAACGGCATGATCAATTTCCCCGAACTGAAAAAATACAGCCTGCAATCGCTCAAGGGATGTTTCTCCGGAGGCGCCCCTCTTCCGCTGGACACTATACGAAAATTTGAGGAGCTCACCGGAGCACAGATATGTGAGGGGTACGGACTCACGGAGACTTCACCGGTCACCCATATCAATCCCTTTGGCGGAACAACCAAGCCGGGTACCATCGGGCTGCCCATCTCTAACACAGAGGCCAGGCTCGTGAATGTTGACGACTTCCACGAGGAGATTACGGCTTCGGACGTGGCAGGGGAATTGTGTCTCAAGGGACCCCAGGTGATGAAAGGATACGTCAATCGTCCCGAGGAAACCGAGCTGGCCATCAGAGACGGATGGTTCCTAACCGGTGACATAGCCGTGATGGACGATGAAGGGTACTTCAGTATCGTCGATCGCAAGAAAGACATGATCATCACCGGCGGCTTCAACATCTACCCCCGAGACGTGGATGAGGTATTGTTCGCACATCCGAAAATACTTGAAGCGTGCGTGATCGGCGTGCCGGATGCTCATTCCGGAGAGCGCATCAAGGCCTATGTGGTAATCAAACCCGGCGAGACGGCAACCGCGCTTGAGATAATCGATTACTGCAAGGAAGGACTCGTCAAGTACAAGGTTCCCAAATACGTAGTGTTCGTCGACGATCTGCCCAAGAGTGCGGTAGGGAAAATCCTCCGCAAGGAGCTCCGCAGGATGGATCAGGAGAATGCAGCCAAGGAGGTCGCGGAAGGAGCAGAAAAGCCCCACTAATCCTTCATGGCTCGGGAAACGGGATGAGCACCGAAGGCACACAACACGGAAAGAGCGTCATGGTGGAGCGCCGTGAAAAGTGCGGACACGGGAGACAGCACTCCCGGATCGAGGTAATGTCTGTACATTGACCTACTGCGCTTCACCATAGCGTCGGCCACTTTGGGCGATGGCGGATTTGTCCGCAGATTTTCTGCTTTGTACAGAGCGAAACGAGGTCCTGGACCACGGAGTCAACGAGAGGAAGCCTTCAACCGGCTCTTCACTTTTGGATCGCTCAGCTCGCGAATAGCGTCGGAAGCCACCCATTTGGCCGATCGGGCGTCCATTTCCCGGATGCGGTATGCACATTCCAGAGCCCGCTCATTCAGGGCGAGATTCCTTTTTCCGATCTGTCTCAGCGCCCAATTGACCGCCTTCTTGACGAAATTCCTTCCGTCCGCGGCCTCTCTCTCCACGGAGGAAAGCAATCGGATGAATGCCTCGTCCGAGGCTTCCTTGTCGTGGACCGCCAGACACGCAGCCAGTACAAATCCCGCGCGCTTGACGAGCTCCTCGGGCCGTAACATCCAGGCCATGGCTTTGTCGTGAGCCCACGGCACTTTCCGGAAAACATTGTTGCAGCACTGGTCGCAGAGATCCCAGGAGTTGAAATCACTCACCCATTGCTCCAACTGTTCGTCGGTCAACGCGTGCGGCTCTTCGATCATACCGGCCAAAATCCTCGCCTCATGAATTCCCGATTTCCAGAGCAGCTCAGCCAACTCGTGACTCTTGCCCGCCCGCCGAGCCATGGCCCGAAGATTGGGGATAGATACGCCGTAGGCAGTTGCGGGGTTGATGCCGTAGCGCGCCATCCCTGCTACGGACTCGGGATCGGACAGAGACTTCAAGCCTCGGATGATCTCCTCGCACTTCCGGCCCGCATCCGGGGCTCGATCATCGGGAGCGGATCGTTTCATTGTCTTTCCAATTCCACCATTTGAGAAGCTCGGGATCGTGGCTCGAATCGGACGCGAAATAGACTGCACACCGAAAGACATAGAGCATGCAGCGGTCCACCCGGCACCCTTTGAGGCGGCAGAGGCTCTCGTACAAGTCTTCGGGATCCCGGTCTACCAGATCCCCCACGGAAGAGACGCCCAGCTCTCGGAGATCCACTGCAATACTCTTTCCGACTCCGGGAATGGTGCGGAGCTGCTTGAGGATCTCCTGCTCGGCAACCGAAGACCGGTCGATCGGTTTCGTTCCGGCTCGTCTCATGAGTATTCCCTTTCGGACGCGGCCCTTCGCCTGCTCCGCATTGCAATCCGGAGCAGGGCTCAGGCTCCGGCAGGCCGGGCCGGCTTACGGGATTTGACGCCCTTGGCCGATTTCTTGGAGCTATTCTTCTTTGATTTTGGAGGGTTCTCTTTTGCCGGTGGTGCCTTCACCTCACCGGCGACCATTGAGCTCGGCTCAACCGAAAAAGGACGGTATCCTCTCTCGTTTCTCAGGACCTCCGCAAGGTAGAGACCGGTGTACGAACCGGGCGTCTCCGCCAACCGTTCGGGCGTGCCGGCTGCAACGATCCTTCCTCCTTCGTCACCCCCCTCGGGTCCCAAATCGATGATGTGGTCCGCCACCTTTATGACGTCCATATTGTGCTCGATGACCACTGCTGTGTTCCCGGCCTCGACGAGACTCTGCAGCACATCCAGCAGCTTGCGCACGTCTGCAAAGTGGAGGCCCGTGGTGGGCTCGTCCAGAATGTACAGGGTCCTACCGGTGCTTTTTCGGGAAAGCTCCTTGGAGAGCTTGATCCTCTGCGCTTCACCTCCGGACAGGGTGGTTGCCGCTTGGCCCAGCTTGATGTAGCCCAATCCAACGGACTGGACGGTTCTCAATTTGTTGTAAATCGACGGGATGTTCTCCATGAACTCCGCTGCCTGGTTGACGGTCATATCGAGAACGTCCGCTATGTTTCTTCCCTTGTATTTGATTTCCAGGGTCTCCCGATTGTACCGTCGGCCTTTGCACACGTCACACTTGACATACACATCGGGGAGAAAGTGCATTTCTATCTTAATGATCCCGTCGCCGCTGCACGCCTCACATCTACCGCCTTTGACATTGAAGCTGTACCGTCCGGGCTTGTACCCTCTCATGCGAGACTCCGGAAGGTTGGCAAAAAGATCCCGTACGAAGGTAAAAACCCCGGTGTACGTGGCGGGATTGGATCTGGGAGTCCGTCCGATGGGGCTCTGGTCGATGTCGATCACCTTGTCGATGTAAGAAATTCCTTCTATGGAATCCATCTCCCCCGGCTTCTCCCGACTTCGGTAAAGACGCTGGGCTAAAGCCTTGTAGAGAACGTCCACCACGAGGGAGCTCTTGCCCGATCCGGAGACTCCGGTCACGCAGGTCAGGAGCCCCAAGGGTATGGTCACGTCGATGCCCCTGAGGTTGTTGGCCCGGGCGCCCCGAATTACCAGTTTCATTTTTCCCTGAATCCGCCTCTTCACGGGAATGGGGATGAACTCTCTCCCGGAAAGATACTTCCCGGTGAGTGAGGTCTCCGATCGGAGTATGTCCGCGGCATTCCCCTCAAAGACTATCTCGCCCCCCATCCTGCCGGCTCCCGGTCCCATGTCGATTACGTGATCCGCACTGAGAATGGTCTCCGGGTCGTGCTCCACCACGAGCACCGAGTTCCCCTGATCCCTGAGCTCCACGAGAGTGGAAAGGAGCCTCTGGTTGTCCCGCTGGTGCAATCCGATGCTGGGCTCGTCGAGTATGTAGAGCACCCCGACCAGGGAAGATCCCACCTGGGTGGCGAGCCTGATCCTCTGCGATTCGCCTCCCGAAAGAGTGGCGGCGGATCTGTCGAGGGACAGGTAACCGAGGCCCACTTTTTCCAGGAATCCCAACCGTGCACGGATCTCCTTGATCACTCGCCGCCCGATCTCTGCCCGGCGGTCGTCCAATTCGAGATCCTCCATGAATTCCGAGGCCTCCCGCACCGACCGGGCCGTAAGCACGTGGATCGGCATCCCTCCCACCAGTACGTGTCGAGCCTCCCTCTTCAAGCGTGCTCCCCCGCATGACGGGCAGGGAACGGAGCTCATGAAACGCATCGTGTCTTCGCTCAGCTCGTCACCGTTCTCCTCGAGCAACCTCCGCTCCAGGTTGGGTATCACTCCCTCGTATGGCTTCCTGAAGAAATGACGGCGGCCGTCCCTTTCATAAAAGAAATCGATCTCTTCCTTTCCGGAGCCGTAGAGGATTACTTCCCGCACTCGTTCGGGCAAGTCGCCGAAGGGAGTGGACAGGTCGAACTTATAGTGGTCCGCAAGGGCGTCGAACATCTGTTGCATGAACACGGACTTGCGCTGACCCCACGGAGCGACGGCACCCTCTTGGATCGACAAACGGGGATTGTGAACCACCAGATCCGGGTCGAACTGAACCCGAACCCCCAGTCCGCTGCAGGTCTCGCACGCGCCGAAGGGATTGTTGAAGGAGAAGAGACGAGGGGAAATCTCTCCAATGGATACGCCGTGCTCCGGACATGCAAAATTCTCGCTGAACAGGTGGACCTCTCCCCCCAGCTCTTCCACCATTGCAGTCCCCTGCCCCATACGAACCGTCGTCTCCAGGGAATCGGCCAGCCGCTTCTCAATCCCCTCCTTGACCACCAGTCTGTCCACAACCACTTGGATATTGTGCTTTTTGTTCTTGTCGAGTCGGATTTCCTCCGAGAGATCTTTGAGCTCGCCGTCGATCTTCACCCGAGCAAAGCCGTCTCGGGCCAGGTGTTGCAGTTCGGTTCGGTACTCTCCCTTCCTTCCCGAGACGATCGGAGCGAGCAAATTGATGCGCGCACCCGCGGGCAGCCCCATGACGCCGTCCACCATCTGTTGAACCGTCATCGAGGCTATGGGCTTACCGCATTCCCAGCAATGGGGGATACCGACACGCGCGTAGAGGAGACGCAGGTAATCGTAAATCTCCGTGACGGTCCCCACCGTGGACCGGGGATTCTTCGACGTCGTCTTCTGCTCGATGCTGATGGCCGGAGAAAGTCCCTCGATGAGATCGACGTCGGGCTTGTCCATCATCTCCAGAAACTGTCTGGCATACGCAGATAGGGACTCCACATACCTTCTCTGCCCTTCAGCATAGATGGTATCAAACGCCAGCGTCGACTTGCCGGACCCCGAGAGCCCGGTTATCACCACGAGACGGTCTCGCGGAATGTCCAGGTCGATATTCTTGAGATTGTGCTCCCGCGCCCCCCGGATAATGATTTCCTTAGCACCCACTGTCTATTCCTAACTCAATCAAATCGTCCCGGACCGGATCGTCTTCTTATCTCCCGTCCACCGGACCCGTCCCCGGATGAGGCCTGTATCGGCACATTTCTCGTCCGGTTTCCAACGGGGCGGGACCACCCGCATCGTGGAAACGACGGCTCTCAACTTGACCGAGACGATTTATTTTCGTGACCCGGGCTTACATCAAGAACGGCGCGCAAGCGCGCGACTCCGCTCATAATTCTCTTCGTTTTTTTCTTTTTGATCAGCATGATAAGTAAAAAGCATCAACTATTTCTTGACTAAGCCATCGGGACATGTTATTCGCCCATTGTTTTCCGGGAGGCAGGCCGTCGGACCCCTCTCGGCTGTTAACTTTCCAGTAGGAGGTATGGTATGTTGTTTCCTTTTTCCGATCCGGCCGCTGGAGCTCCCGAACCTCCCGGGGACTTCAACAGCAACTACCGTCAGCTCAAGCAGCTCATCAACAAGGCACTCAAAGATGGCACACCGTTAGAAGATCTTCACCTCATTCCGAGGCTGCCGGCCCAACAGAAGCCCAAGCAACTTTCCCGCGAAGATCTGCTACGACTCCTTCACGCCATCCGAAGGATCAGAAGCCGTTACCAGAGGCTCCTGCAATCTCCTGTGCCGCGAGAATTGGAACGGGACATCCTGGCCAAAACGCCCGATCAGAGACTCCCCTGGGAGACTGAGGCCCTTGAGAAGGTCGAGCAGTGGCGCGAGGACGTCAAGAAAGTTCGCTCGCAGGTGAGGCGAGAACTGAACGATCATCTCAAGGACCACTTCTTCGGAGCGGCCTGATTCCGCGTTGCCCGTAAGTCACGGGTCCACCTATTCGGGATAGTTGTCGAAGAGCGCACCCCATTTGCCGGCCTTCTTGAAGGCTTCCATTTGGGGTTTTGCTTTTAGCGGCCAGTATACGAAATCGTGGTAGAAGAAGGAACCGAACACGAACAGGTACACGAGAGGAGTTCTGAAAAAGAGCTTCTGAATGGGCCTCAAAGGCCCGAACCAGATGAACTTGCCGACCGCGGATGCCGCGTTGTTCCCGACGGTGAACCCCCAGTTTTCCCTTGAGATGTCTTCACCTACCACCTCGATCTCATCCAGGCGCCCCTTGCCGAGGCCGGACTCATGGGCGATGCGTATGAAGTCCAGGCTCATGGGGTCGAATCCCATCATCTTGGCCGCCACTGCGTCGATTGCCGCACTATCCGCCGCTGCCAGGATCAAGTCCTTTTCCACGGGTATCATGGTGCGGGGACCGGGACCGTTCCCGCAGATCGTCCCGTCCATCACGGTGAAGATCCCCGGATGGATCTCTTTCTGGATATCGAGCAGATCGTTGAGGGTCTCGTGTATCACCGAGTGGGTGTAGTGCCGCCGAGAGTTGAGGAGCCCGCCGAAGGCGTTCTTCATCGACCCGGTGGTACCGGTGTAGATGTGGCATTTGACCGTTGGAAGGTGGAGGATATTCTTGCCGATGAAATACTCGGGAATTCTCAGCCCTTCCGGAAATATGCCGTCGAGGACGCGCATTTTGGCTTTCGGCTTGAACGGAACCCATTTGATATCGGATTCCTTGAAGTTGTAAAGAACGGGGACTTTGTATTTCTCAAAGAGCTTGACGTACTTGTTAAGCCGCTCCCCCTTGAAGGCATCAGTGACCACGGTTTCGTTCTGCACACACACGATCTTGTCGAATCCGGCCTCTTTAAGCGCAAGGATCACGCCTTCAAGCTGCCAGGGGGTCGTGTTGGCACCGAGAAACGGAAAATGCCACGAAATGTTGTCCTTGAGAATCACCGTGGTCGATGGATCGAGGTAGTCGCGAAAGCGGGCAGCTTCCATGGCCGCGGCTATATCTTCCAGCACGGTTTTCGGATTGGTTCGTTTGACTGCAACTATTGGTTTTTCTGACATTATGTACTCTCGCCACCCTATGTTCTTCGTAGAAATCCAAATACCCGACTCACCACATCCACAAGATCGATGCCGGCCCGCACCTCGTCGTATCCCCCGAATCCGGTCGAGGCATAGGGGGAGACGCGCTCTTGGGTAATGGGTATGTTCCGTAGCCTCATGAGCTGCTCTTCGTCCTTCTGGCGCCGGAGATCCACTTCCTTGGCCTTTGCCAATCCTCCCACACTGACGAATTCCATGATTCTCTCCAGCTCGCCGGGGTCGAACCAGATGCCGTGCCCTCGACAGGTATCTATGATTACCCCTGAAATCCTGGCGAAGTTGGTGCGATTCATCATGTTGCGACAGATGGGACACCTGACGTACCTGACGTACGCATCGGTTTGCACCTCACCTCGCTCGATGGGACGGGCCGGAAAGATGACCCTATCCCTGCTTTCCTGCATCATCTCAAAAGTCTCGTGCGGGACAAAAACTCCCGAGCATTCCGAGCACTGGGCCACGGAGAACTTCCCAAAGGTCCTGCCGCGCATGGGGACCCGGCAGCGCGGACAGAGGCGATCCTCCAGGAGCTTGCCTTCTTCCACGAGTCCCTTGATGGGGCGCGCACACCGCATGCAGAACCGACTGTTCGCAGGGGTGGTAGCGAAACAGACCGGACAATGGACCGTCTTTCCTTTGAGAGCGAAATCCAGGTAAGCGCCGCAGTATTCGCAGTTTTCCGCGCCGCGCTTCACCGCCGCGCCGCAGGACGGACAATGAAGCACCAGCCCGGTGTCGAGCTCCACCTCTCCTTTTCGGTACACGGTTTGCTCGGGCGGACCTTCCGTGCTGCCGAAACGTATTTTCAGATTCTCCGTTCGCTCGGCTATCTCTCCCTCGGTTATCCTGTGCTGCTTTCGCAGAACCCCCACCACTCTCGTCAGTTGTGAGTTGGTAAGCCGATGCTTCTCGAGCAATTCCTCTTCGGATAAGCCTCTCACCCAATCCTCCAGAAAGGCCTTCACGTTTACCCTCAGTCTGCCGGTTTCTTGCTCCACAACAACCTCGTCGAGGATTCATGCTCTGTTGCGTAATAATACATTCCTCGTAGGGCGGTATGCAACCCCTCGGATCCGTCCATTCCTGCAGTGAGTGGTACTCCCTCGTGTTTCCGGAGGTCGATTCGGTGGGAAAACCGGACTCAAAGGGAGAGTCTCGGCCGTTCGGCGAGAATGACCGCGTTTCCGAAAAGCCCCGGAAACGGCAAAATTGGGCTTGACAAAGGCCTGCGGGGTCTGTAATTTAGGAAATTCCTGAGGGCCGTTAGCTCAACTGGTAGAGCAACTGACTCTTAATCAGTAGGTTTGGGGTTCGAGCCCCCGACGGCCCACCAAAGAAAACTTCGATCTCGCCCGGTTCAACAATGCCGAGCGAGATTTTTCTTTTTCAGGGCGGCTGTCCGTCCTGTCCACGTGTTGCACATTATCCTGCCGATAGGCACCGACAACGGGGACGCCCGACCGATCCGGCCCGAACGGGACCCGGCGAGCGCACATATCACCCCATGGAGACAGGAAGAAGAGGCGGTTTTCTGCTCAACCGCCGGCGATTCCTTCATACCGACTCCCGATCAAAGCTGTAACTCCACTGCATGGACGGCTTGTCTCTCAAGCGAAGTCAGGTCTTGCCCGTCTGAAGAGACATGCCGTCCGTGTTATCGGTTTGATCGGGAAATGGTATCAACCTCTTGATTTCACGGAAGTCACTGGATGAATCCCATGGCTCTGGGAAGCCAGAGCACCAAATTCGGCATGTAGGTCATGATCATGAGCACGCCGATTTGGATGGCAATGAACGGAATCACCGCCCTACTCACGTAGAACAAATCCTTATTCACCATGGCCCCTGTGATGTAGAGGCTGACCCCCATCGGCGGAGTGCAGTACCCGATGGCCAGGTTGACCGTCAAAATGAGGCCGAAGTGCACCGGGTCCACATGGAAAGCGGAAAGCATGGGCAGAAACACCGGGCCGAGGATCAAGGTGGCTGAAATGATGTCCATGAACATCCCGACCACAAGCAGAAGCACGTTCATCGCCAACAGGAACACGACGGGAGACTGAATGGCCGATAAGACGGCTTCCGTAATTTTTCCGGGTATGCTTTCCAGGGTCAGCAGTCTGCCGAAGCAGGTGGCGCCCGCCACAATAATGAGCAGGGTCGCGGACGTGACCGCCGAAGAGACCGTCACCTTCTTCACCTGGTTCAACTTCATGGAACGGTGAATGAAGATCTCCACAATAAAGGCATAGACGCAGGCCACCACAGCGGCTTCGTTGGCAGTGAAGGCGCCTGAGAAGATGCCTCCGAAAATGATGACCGGAAGCATCAAAGACCAAAAACCCTCTTTCAGTATGGCCAGGAGCTCGCGAGTGTTGGGGATGGGTGTGCGCACGATAGATTCATTCTTGCGGAAAATTATGTAGGTGTACGCACAAGTGATTCCCATGATGAGAACTCCCGGCACGAAGCCGGTAAGGAACAGCCCCTCCAGGGAAACATTGCTGATCATCGAGTAGAGGATCATCCCGATGCTTGGAGGAATGATCACCCCAAGGTTGCCGGAGGTGGTCATTACCCCGACGGCGTATGGCTTGGGATAGCCCTTCTCAATGAGCGCGGGAATCATGAAGCCGCCCAGCGCCACCACCGTGGCCACGGTCGAACCGGAGATGGCTCCGAAAAGGCCGCACGCCAACACCCCGGCCATGCCGAGCCCCCCGGGAAGCCAACTCACCAGAGCGTTCGCCACTTTGATAAGTTTTTCAACAATGGTCCCGGAGGTCATGATGTTACCGCACAGGATGAAGAAGAGGACCACCACAAGTGCAAAGTTATCAAGGCTCCGGAAGAGGGACTGAGCGAGCAAGAGGACGGGAAGGTCGGTAAAGAGAACGAATCCAAGGACTGCCGTAAAGAAAAGGCACATGAACACCGGGACGTAGCTCGCCATGCAGCCCAGTAAAATCAGAAGGATGATGAGGTGGCTCGATTCCATACGTATGTTTCTCCTAATCGTGCATCGGTCCAGGAATGTCCGTCGAGACGGCGGGCAAAGAAGTCCTCAGCACGCCCGTCACTGTTCACCGGCATCTGCTTTGAGGAGATTTCCGACATCCTGGTACATGACCTGGATAGTACGGATGAGCATGGTGGTCCCCATAAGGGGTAGGATGGCATACAGATAGACGAGGGGGATCTCCAGGATGATGGTCTTCTGGTTGGTCATTACCTGAAGAGCGGCCATTTTCCAGCCGTAGTAGATCATCATCACCGAAAAGATGATGGTAACCAGGTTGCTGAAAAAATTCAGGGGTACCTTCAGCTTGGGGACCACGTTCACCAGGGCGTCGATCTTGATCGTTGAGCGTTGCTTGACCGCTACGCCGCAGCCGATGAAGGTGGTGTATATGATCACCTCCCGCACAAGCTCTTCCGACCACGCCAAGGTATAGTTGAACCCGTACCTCAGCACCACGTTTATGAACAACGCCAGCAGTGCCGCCATCACGCTGATGAAGAGAGTCCAATCTTCGAAAAAAGTGAGAACTTTGTCCAGTCCGTTGAGGATCTTTCCGAACATAGGGCTATTCCTTCAGATCGTCGGCATCCGGTAATGCGGTAATACCATACCGAAATCTCAGGGCTTTCCTATCCGGGACGGCCACCGTCCGCGATAGGCTCCCTGATCCCGTGAGCTCTGAAAAGTGAACGAGGGCCGCAAGGCCCCCGTTTAAGTTGTGTCGGATCTATGGCTTGTAGCCGATGTAGCCCTCAACCTCTTCGAGGTAGTTGGCGGGTTTGTAAGTGTCTCCCGGATTCAATTTGTTGATTTCCGGAGCGTACTTCTTGTGAACTGCGTCCCCCAATTTTCTCAAGGTGGCCATCTCGGCATCGGAGAGCTTAATGAACTCTATACCGTTCTTTTTGGCCTTCTCGATCTCGTCGGCTTCCTGCTGCACCGTTTCCTTGCGGATTTTGGCACAAACTTCGTGCACTACTTCCTTGAAGGTCTTCTGCAGGTCAGGGGGCAGCTTGTTGAACCAAGCCTTGTTGAAAACCCAAATGAAGAGTCCCTGGGCATAGTTGACCTGGGTGAAGTACTTCGCTACCTCGAACTTCTTCGTAATATTGCAGACCGCAGGGGTGTGGTCCAAGCCGGTAATAACTCCCTGCTTCAGAGCCACGGGAACGTCCGGCCACGGCATCACAACCGCATTGATCCCCCAGACCTCATAGAGCAACTGGTTGACCGCCGCTTCAGCCACCCGAAACTTGACCTGCTTGGCGTCCGCAAGGGATCGAACCGGTATCGTGGTGGCCCAGCCGTAGTTTCCGTAACCGGTGATATCGAGTCCCATGATCCCCTGATGATCCATGGCCATCATGAAATGATCGAACAACTTCCCGCTTGCGACGAATTTGTCCAGCTTGTCAAATGAATCGATGAGAAACGGCAGGTTGATGAGCCCGAACCTCGGTCCCAAGTTAGTGGCTGCCACGGAGCTGCAAGCCATGCCTTGGATGGCGCCCATCTGGAGTTGGTTGAGGACTTCAACCTCTCCTCCGAGCATGGAGAAGGGTTTGTAATCGAGATAGATCTGGCCTTTGGTCCGCTTCCAAAGCTCATCCCGGATCGCAAATCCGGCGTAGACGCCTTTGAGTACCGGGTGTGAGACATTGGACACGACGCACTTGTACTTGGCCCCTGAAGGATCGAAGGCCGGCTTCCACTTGTCCAGGGACGGTTTTTGTGCCAGTGCAGGGGCCGCTATCAAGGCCATCCCGATCAAGCACACTGCGACGAAGAATGCCGATTTTTCTCCCTTCACCTCAACCTCCTTTGCGATTTGTGTTGGGTCCCCGAGGTTCCTAAACCCCATCCATTGCCAACCGTGATTCCCTTCCAGGTTACAGGGATGTTTATTCATAGTCAAGGGAAACATTACGTTTTCGTTCAAACTAACGAACACGCGGAGAGTGGCGTAGCCTGGCACGAATCCGATCTGCCGGCCCACGATTTCGTTCTCCACCCGGTCTTCGGGTACCCGCTTTCCGTTCAGCATGAAGAATCTGTGGCTTTGGAGAATCGAACGTAAGCCTGTTACTCCGGGGGACGAAATGATACAGTAGTGGCCCCGAAAATCGGAAAACCGATCAATCGGGGGATGAACGGCACCCTTTGGTGTCCTGCCATTTCCGTGAAAGCCTGTGACCTGCTGAAGACGGGCCTTCCGGTACGGGAATGCCGTTCCGGAGGACCGGACGTCTTCCAACCCTTCGGAGGTGTATATGTCGGGAGAAAAACCGAAATGGACTATGGAGAGAGTGCGTGACGAGATCTACGACGCGCGCACTAAAGTCTTTGTGGTAGCCAAGGTCTTGGAGACAGGAAGCATCGATCCAAAGCAACACCCGGAATGGGTGCTGGTGATCCGACCGCTGCTGAAAGAGATCACGGAGTATACGGACAAAGTCCGTGCAATGATTCAGGACGAGGCCGAGGGAACAAACGCCGGGTAAATCTGAGGGACACTGCCGGCCGTACGGTCCATGAACCTAGTGATAAGGGGCAACCCTCTTCAGTGAAAGTTGCCCCTTGCGATCATCCCTGTCTCGGTAGCCGAGCCCGCTTACTGTCTCTTACCCCACCGGAACTTCTTGCCGTCGTTGCCGGCGGTATCTGCGGCCGCGGAGGGGGCAGACGTCTCTATCCGAGGACTTGGTGCAGATTGCATCTCGGTTCTCGCTCCCTGCAGCGAACTCGGTTCCGCACCCACCATGGCGGGCTTCTGCTGCTTACCCCATGCGAAGCTACGCTCTGAGACCGGTTTCTCTTCCTTACCCCATTTGAGCCCATCTCGCTGAGGAGGTGCCGGAGCGGTCCGGCGAGGCTGCCGGGTCTGTCGGGTTACGACGTTGGGTTTGGCCGATGGTAGCCCATTTTGAATGACTGTCGAGCGTGTCGCGGCTCGGGGTGTCCGTACCGCCGGGCGCGCTTGTTGAATGGGCTGCGCGGGAGCTGCCTGAACACCGGAATCGTCGTCGTCATCCACGGTGTACCGCCCGTTCCAATAAATCTCTTCTCTTTCCATCTTACCCTTGGGAACGGCCACGGCTCGTGATGTGGTCTCCCCGGCAGAGGCGGAGGGATAGGCAACGGTCTGAGGCATTGACCTTGACCGTCCGGCTTGAGTAGGGCCGTAACTGTAGTTGGAGGCTCCACCGCGAGCCGCCGGGGCGGTGCCGTAATTCTGATAGCCCTGGTATTGGCCCGCAGTGTAGTCCTGATATCCGTAGTACCCGGCCTGGCCCTGCTGACCGTATCCGTACGCTCCGTACTGCTGCTGTTGCTGCTGTTGCTGCTGTTGCTGCGGTTGTGGCTGTTGCGGCTGTTGTTGTGGTTGCAATGACTTGGAACTCATTTGTGATGTTGCTGATAATTTAACTGGTGACATACTGTAATACATATATTATCATTTTTATTTACGCCGTTCTATAATTCATTTTAGTGCATCTAACATCAATAACTGCATAAATTGATATGCATGTACATTAGTTATGCTATTAACACTAGTAACACTATAGTACATGATTATAACTGGTAGACTAGCTGATTATGTGGTCCGCTGGACTACTTTTGGCCACACATATGCAGAAGTACTGATATATGTGACTCGTAAACGTAATTTTCTGGGAATCAAATGGTCTACTTCACAACAAGTTTGGAAATCCAATGGCGGTCATCCTCGAACAGTATATCAAGTTGAGAGATTCACACCCGCTCAAATGAGAGAATGGTTCCAATTCGCCGTCATAGAATACGAAAAACATCTAGACGATTGGCGCGATTATGATAGTGGAGACACACCAACGGAGACACCAGAGACAGCAAAGGAAGCCAAAGCAACTAAAATAGTAGAGAGCACTAAGATTGTAGATGGTGCTAAGGTTAGAGCGCATCTCTAACCACTCTCAGTGTCAAAACTCATATATAGCACCTTTTTGCCTTTGACCTCAGTAATATTGAATGTGTCAAATGTACTCAACTTGAAAAAAGCACAATAATCCAATTCTGATAGAAACTTCACAGCAGTTATGGCATCACCTATTGACTTGCCCCTGAGTACGACAATGCCATCTTCATCATCTGTTGCTAATGAGACAATAGACTGCGCCTCCTGAGCCTCCTGAACTTCCGCCGCATCTGTGGAAGTAACATACACACCATCACTAGAGCAAGTAAAATCACCAATAGTCTCATTCTTACCCCACAGCTGGTCCTTCACATACAAGAAACCAAACTTTTTGAGAACTTCCTGTGGACTCGGTGGCAGATTGCCATCCTCATCGCGTAACACACCTTGCTCATCATAACTGTAGCCACAATTGAACTCCACATAGGCATCTGATAGATCACGTTTGAGGATGCGAGAAGTATAGCTTGTGCTAATAACAACCAGGTCGATGATGTTGGGATTGACTTTCATATCAGTAAGACAAGTAGATGTGATTACCTACTACTTATTACATTAGT